>DHWX01000009.1 GCA_002413395.1 Polaromonas sp. UBA5171
GTCAAACGCATGGCGGTACTATGTCCAACAGTTGGATGACGGGGAAAATACCGTGAAAAAGATGGGAAACCTTCAAAATCCAGTCCGAAGTGCCTGTTCTTTAAGCAAACTCAAAGCCGGTCAGACTTTTAAATCTCTGTGTCCGACAGGCTGCTAGTGGTCGTCGTGGAGGTAACTCGCCTGGCGCGGCAGCCGCAAGGCGACAAGGAAGGCAATCACCATCATCACGGTCACATACCAGAAGAAGGCCGACTCATGGCCGATCGACTTGAGGCCGAGCGCAACGTATTCCGCCGAGCCGCCGAAGATCGCATTGGCCACGGCATAAGCCAGACCGACGCCGAGCGCGCGAACTTCAGGAGGAAACATTTCGGCTTTCACGATGCCGCTAATGGAGGTGTAGAAGCTCACGATCACAAGCGCCAGGATGATCAGCAAAAAGGCGATGTAGGGGTTGGTCACGTGATTTAGCGTGGTCATGATCGGCACAGTCGCGAGCGCGCCAAGAGCGCCAAACAGCAGCATGTTGCTGCGACGGCCGATGCGGTCTGACAGCGCGCCGAACACCGGCTGCAGGCACATGTAGGTGAACAGCGCGAAGGTCATGATGCCGCTCGCGGTCTTGATTGACATGCCGGCCGAATTGACCAGGTACTTCTGCATGTAGGTGGTGAAGGTGTAGAAAATCAGCGAGCCGCCTGCCGTGTAGCCCAGCACCGTGAAGAACGCGGCTTTGTGGTGCTTGAACAGGCCGGCGATCGTGCCGGCCTCCTTGTTGGCGCGGCTCTCGGCGCTGGCCGTTTCGGTGAGTGATCGGCGCAAGTAGAGCGCGACCACTGCCGTTAGGGCGCCGATCACGAAGGGAATGCGCCAGCCCCAAGCCTTGAGCTCGTCGTTGCTCAACAGCTGCTGCAGTGCGACAACCACCAGCACCGCCAACAACTGGCCGCCGATCAGCGTCACGTACTGGAACGACGAGAAGAAACCGCGCTGGCCGCGCAGTGCGACCTCGCTCATGTAGGTGGCCGTCGTGCCGTATTCGCCGCCGACCGAGAGGCCCTGAAATAGCCGCGCGACCAGCAACAGGAACGGGGCCCAGGCGCCGATGCTGGCGTAGGTCGGTAGACAGGCGATCAAGAGCGAGCCCCCGCACATCATCGTGACCGAGATCACCATCGAGGTCTTGCGACCCTGGCGGTCGGCGATGCGGCCGAACAGCCAACCGCCGATCGGCCGCATCAGAAAGCCGGCCGCGAACACGCCCGCCGTGTTGAGCAGCTGTGCGGTCGGGTCGGACTTGGGAAAGAACGCCGGCGCGAAGTAAAGCGCACTGAAGGCGTAGACATAGAAGTCGAACCACTCGACCAGGTTGCCCGAAGAGGCCGCGACGATCGAGAAGATGCGGTGGCGCTTTTCTGCGGCCGTATAGTGGGGAACGGAACCCGGTGCGATGGCGGAAGCGGCTGTGCTCATGGTGCGTTTTTTTTGTGTGTGTTGTGGTAGCGAGCGGCATTGTACGTCGACGACAGGGCGGCATTGTCAGTCGGCGTCGCGTCTTCCACGTCCATGACCGCCTTCAGGATCAGCTTGCAGCCCAGAGCTTCCTGATCCACTGGACATCGGCCTGGCTCAGTGCGTCGAGTCCTGCCACAGGCGGTAAATGCGATCGACTTGTGACGTCAATTCTTGTAGGCTGAAGCTACGCGCCATCTCCAGGCACACCTGCCCCTCGACAAACAGTTTCACGACCGGCAGTGTGAAGACACCGTGCTGGGCGAAAATACCGGGCATCTGTTCACAGTCCACATACGCCAGTGCCCAATCACCTCAGTCGGATAGAACCGATGAACTGCTAAACTTTCCTCTTTCACCGGAATGCTGCGCACCAATGAACGGGAAAAACTCCAAGGCGCAACACAGCCCTGGCCTGAAGCGGGCAGGTTTTACTTCCAGTTTCGGAGTGCTGGCAACCACCCTCGGTTCGGCGGTCGGTCTAGGCAATATCTGGAAATTCCCGTATCTGACTGGCGCCAACGGCGGTGCTGGCTTCTTGCTGGCGACGCTGTTGGTCGGGCTGCCTGTAATGATTGCCGAGATTTCGCTCGGACGTGAGGCCAAGGCCAATCCCATTTCCACCCTGCAAGCGCTGGTTCCGAAGCGGCAGCCGTGGCTGATCGGCGCTGCCGGCATGCTGGCAGCTTTTTTTAATCCTGTCTTTTTATTCCGAAGTAGTGGCCTGGGTCTTCGCCTATGTGGTCAAGGCGATGCGCGGTTCAATCCTCAGTAGCGATCGGCATGTTACCGAGTCAGCTTTTAGCGCGCTGATCAGCGATCCGCTGCAATCGCTGCTGTGGCAGTGGGACGTGCTGGCTTTTATCGGCGGCATACTGCTATTGGGTGTGACAAAGGGCATTTGAAGCGTTGACCAAGAAACTGATGCCAATATTGTTCCTGTTGTTGTTGCTGCTGTGCGCTGTCAGCCTGCAGCTTGATAAGGCCGCTGAAGGCTTGACATTCCTGTTTAAACCTGACTTCAGCAAAATTACCGCTTCAGTAGTTCTGACGGCAATGGGATTGGCGTTTTTCAAACTTTCGATCGGCATGGGCACCATGATGATCTATGGCAGCTATTTCCGGGATGATCAGAACATTCCGCTAACAACTTTTCGCGTCATGACTGCGGATCTGTGCGTCTCGATATTGGCTGGCATTGCCATTTTTCCGGCGGTCTTTACGTTCGGCTTTGCGCCAGCAGCGGGTCCAGCTCTGGTATTCATTACCATTCCGGCAGTGTTCTCCCAGATCCCGATGGGCCAGTTTCTGATGGTCGCTTTTTTATGCTGGCGGCTATCGCCGCAACCGGCGCCATACTGTCGTTGATGGAAGTGCCGGTGGGCATTTTGCACGAGCGTTTAGGTCTTTCGCGTCCAAAGGCAACCCTGCTGACCATTTTTTTATTGATTTTTTGGGCGCAGGTTGCGCGTTGAGCAACTGCACGCTGGCCGACTTCAAGCTGTTTTGGTCTGACCCTGTTTGATTTGTTTGATTCTGTGTCATCGAACATCATCCTGCCGGCTGGGGGAATTTTTATCGCCCTGTTTATCGGCTGGGTTTGGGCATCGACAAGTTCAGACTGTCGCTGGCCAATCACGGTCAATTGCACAATGAAAAATTGGCACGTACAGTGTTTTTTCTGCTGCGATATGTCTCGCCGCTGTTGATTCTGATCGTGATGCTCAAGGGGCTGAATCTTTTCTAGAACGCTTTGAATTCGCCCTCTCTATTCACTCTTGCCGGTGCCTACTCTGGTCAACTTCATCATGTTGACTGCAAGAGACAGAACTATCAGTCAGGGAAGACGCATGACGGACGAGTAGACGCAGCCAGTGAATCAGAGCAATCGGCCAAATTCAGACCCACTGGATTTTCACCTCAAAGTCTGTTTGTGACTTGAGGAGCCCATTCCGCGCGCCAAACCCTCTGAAAAGAATACAACCTGTCACTGAAAATTTGCACGAGCTTTGCAATACTGCGCTACTCTAAATCCATCGGACATATCTGGGCCAAACACGGCCGCCTCGGCAAGCATCAAATTTTGCGTGCTGCACTGAGAAACGGAATGAGTCAAGTCGCATATCCGGTCCGAAAAATACTTGACCAACCATCTACCGAAGGAGTGAAATAATGAATCCTGACGATATTCTCGAGTTGTTACCTGAAATCGATTCGACCGGCCCAAGGTCAAACATATCGAGCGTCGCACAGGTCGTCGAAGCCTATGAGGCCGCATCCCCAGTCGTTCGCAGTCGAATGCTCACCCGACTGGTCGTCGATGCATTTCAGTCGGCCTCCCCGTTCGTGCGCAGGCACCTGCTTGAGCGCCTGCTACGTCCACTGGGTGTGCTCTCACTCGTTGCAGTCGCCGGTGGCATTTTTGCGAAGATCCCATTTCGCAGCAACTGGCAGCACTTGCAAGTGCAGATCGAAGACGTCCAGAACGTGAGATCCAGCGATTTGATCGCCTTGGTTGATCATGTCCAGCAGGTCAGCGTTGAGGCCGTCACCGGGGTGGCCCACATGATCGCGGCGTCGCCCTTGATGGCAAGCTCGGCCGCCGCAGCGGTTTTGGGCACAGTGCTTGTACGACACTCGCGAATTAAACGGCCCGATGAAAGTGACGATGAAGATTTCCCCGCGGCACCGACCTGACAGGCTTATGAACTCGATGCGTTGCACCCGCCGCACCCACGACGCTGACCCAGCAGGGCTATCGCTGGCCTGGAGAGAGCTCACTCAACATTGGTTTGGGGTATCCTGACATCAAAAAATGACCTTCTTTGAACATTAAAAGTGGCGGTCTATCTCAGATCATGCTCAGCCAATCACTCGCGATCTTTGACTTGCTGCTTTCAGTCAATTTTGTTGAAAATCTCCAAATTGAGGAGCAGATAAAAAGCCACAATATGCGGCCACCACATTTGATTCTTGAGGCTTTACCATGCTGGCGAACAATCCAAACTCCTATCCCGAAATATTGATCAGGCTTGGCTTGGCCTTGTTAGCGGGAATTATCCTGGGGCTGAACCGCTGGATGCACCATAAATCTGCGGGCATTCGCACTCATTCCCTGGTTGCATTGGGTGCCGCACTGGTGATGCTGCTGGTCGGCAGCTTTCCTGGAACTGATGTCCAAGCCCATAGCCGTGTTCTACAGGGTTTGATCACCGGCATCGGTTTCTTGGGCGCTGGACGTCATTCTTCGCCAAGACCATTCCCAAAGCATCCATGGCCTTACGACCGCCGCCAGCATCTGGGCTTGCGCGATTCTCGGAGCCACTTTCGGGTCGGGGTTTTACGTGCTTGGGTTGTGCGCGATGTCAGCAATGCTTTTGATCCTGATTGTGGGTGGGCCGCTTGAGCGCTTCACCAGAGCTTTGCTGGGCGCTCGTGAAGAATCCGAGTCATCGGAACATCCGAAAGATCATTAGCAGCGTGCGGACATCGCAAACTGTCCGGGGAATCCCGGGGTAAGCCCAATATTATCTTCTGGCACAAAATTGGCTAACTTATCAATGCTCGTTTTGAAATGGAAAACATTATGAACAAACGTCCCCTGGGCCGCTCGGGTATCGAGATCGCGCCTCTGGTGTTCGGCGGCAATGTGTTCGGATGGACGGCCGATCAGGCGACTTCGTTTGCATTGCTTGACCGCTTCGTCGATGCCGGTCTGAATGCGATTGACACGGCCGATGTGTACTCGAAATGGTCCCCCGGCAATCAGGGTGGCGAGTCTGAAACGATCATCGGAAACTGGTTCAAGACGTCACCGTCGCGACGCCAAAAAACGGTCCTGATCACCAAGGTGGGCGCTGAATTTTCGCCCGACAAAAAAGGGCTGGCAGGGAAACGCATTCTGGCCGCAATCGAGGATTCGTTGCGCCGCTTGCAGACCGATCACATCGACCTCTACCTGTCGCACTATCCTGACCCACAGGTGCCGATTGAGGAAACCTTGCGGGCGTACGAAACCTTGATTCAGCAGGGCAAGGTCCGGGCTATCGGCTCGTCCAACTACGATGCAGCCCAATTGCGTGCGGCGCTGAATGTTGCCGCCGAAAAGCAGTTGCCGCGCTACGAGGTTCACCAGCCGGAATACAACCTGTATGACCGCGCCGGTTTTGAAGGTGCGCTGCGTGACCTGTGCCTGCAGGAGGGGCTGGGCGTGATTACCTACTACAGCCTGGCCTCCGGCTTTTTGTCGGGCAAATACCGCTCCGAGGCCGACCTGCAGCAAAGTGCGCGTGGCACCCGGGTCGGCAAATACCTTGACGCGCGCGGGGTGCGAATCCTGAACGCATTGGATGCCGTTGCGGGTTCCCGTAATGCAACGCCTGCCGAGGTTTCGCTCGCCTGGCTAATCGCCTGTGAAGGCGTCACCGCACCAATCGCCAGCGCCACCAGCATCAGGCAGGTCGACAGCCTGATCCGCGCCACCCGGCTAAAGCTGTCGGCCGAAGATATCCAGGCGCTTGATCAGGCCAGTCAATCAGCGCAGTAAAGTCGGGCGCATGGCATCAACTCAGGGTGAACCAGACCGCGGCATTCTCGAAGGCTTGAAGGCGATCCAGATGGAACGCGGCTGCAAAGGCGGCAGGGCTGAACCGCCATGGTGTTTACAAATTGCTTATCATGGATAATTTGCGCGTCAGCACGTCTTGCGCAACCTGTTCGCAGGCGTGGGCCAGTTGCAGCAGTTGAAATCGTCATGCGGCTTGCCTGTCAGTTGCAGGCCCATGGGCAAGCCGCGTGCATCAAACCCGACCGGCACGCCGATGCAAGGCAAGCCGACAAAAGTGGCGTAGATCACTACCCGGCAACACCATCAAGCAGGTAGCCTACATCCTGGGTTTTGCCGATGAAACTTACTTCAGTCGGTTTTTTCGTAAACACACCGGATCGAGTCCACGTGAGTTTCAAACCAAAGCGATGGATGAGATGCTTAAGCCGGAAGGCACCAACGCGCTGGACAACTGAAAGCCGTCAATCATGTGATCCCCGTGACCAAATGAAATTGGCGTCACAGAGGTTCAGCAAGCCAGGTGTTTAACTGATCCGTATTGATCGGTTGGTTATTGGCCGCAGCACCCGCTATTCTTGCCATTCTGCTGAATCGGCGGGCACGGCACAGAGCCATACGAGCAATACACACAGCAATCGCCACTCTTGGGCTTGAGCACCGTGTGGCACTGCTCGCACTCATAAAACCACTGGCAGGCATCGGTGGGCATGGTCTCCAGCCTGGCGTGGCCGCACTCTGGGCAGGTCAGGATTGACTCCAGAATAACGGCGTTCATTTTGTGGCTTTATCCAGCATTGACGGGTAACCGGCTTTTTTGGCGGCCCGCGTAAGCGCTTCCATAGTGGCTTTGGCAACGTCAAAAATGGCGGCGGCTTGGCGCTTGTCAAAGTTCACTTCGGCTTGGCTCATGCCCTGTCCCTTGCGAAGGGCTTCCCACGATGATGGGGCATACCGGGCAACCCATGGGACGATACCAGCGAGGTCATCGTGGGGAGGGCAGTCAACCGAGTCAAAGTCAACGCAGACTGCGCAGCCTGACCTCATGACTAGGGACAGCCGGTGTAGTTTTAGCGCTAATTAAAATTAGTTCGCCTTAACTGCCAATACCGGACAGGAAACCGAAAGAAGAATTTCCTGAGCCACGCTGCCTAGGAAAAGTTTGCCCACTGGGGATCTTTTTCGCAGGCCGATGATGAGTACGGAAGCCTGCTGAGACTCAATCAACGCTTCAATTTCCTCGACAGCACTCTTGCCTCGAACAAACTGTTTAAATTCAGCATTGAGACCGGAGTCTGCTAACTGCCTTTCTACGCGCTCGACATCTTGAACATCGGCCATTGAGGCATCTTCCTGCCTCCCTCCAGGACTGGCGTTTACCACCACCAGCTTTTCATTACGGCGTTTCGCAATTTCGATACCCTTGTCTAGCGCGGCGTGCCCTTCGGGTCGTGGCACATAAGCGACAAGTATGGTCATGATTTCTCCTTTTATTGGGAAAAAATTGTATAAGTTAAAAGCCCAGATTGGGAATGATAGCCCAAATGGTTCTATCGTTAACCGCAAAATGACAAGTTTGCGCTGCCGACCGAAAACTGGCCCTCTAAAGCTGACTGTGCGGATTCAAAAATAACCAGAGATGCCACTCAAACAGCACTGATCAAAAACAGATCGGCGTGGCTGGCCAAATGTGAGCCGGCGCCAACTGCGTGGCGATCCAGTTGCCTCGTCAGAGTTGCTGCCTGCCGACAGGGGCTGAACCCTTGAAGTTTCCGGTGTGGTGTTGACTATAAAAAGAGTGTGATCCAGAATTTGAATGGCGCAAAAGGGCCGCCCCGTGGGACAAAAGCGTATTCTCTCTCAAGGCTTCACCATTCAGGTTTGTGTAACAACCCGATGGGCGGCCTGATCGGGTTACCTCCGAGTCCGTGCCCACGAACCACCATCACCAGACGATCAAGGAGATTCATCATGATGATCACTGTAAGACCCGTCCTGACAAGAGTCGATGCAAACCACGGTCGGCCGCGCAAGGGACTGCCCGAAGAAGAAGATGAGGAGGAGGACGGTCTGGAGTTGCCCGTTAACCCCGACGAGGGCGCGCCACTGATCCCCGATGATGATGATGAGCGCGTGGTGAATGCGCCATCCTGAGCGCCATGACGGCGGCCAAGAGAAACAGATGGTTCGAGGTTCCGACACTTGATCCAGCACAAGCCTCGCTAAGGCTGCGCACCTGGCATGAATCCATCGATCCGACGACGAGGAGTCTCCATGAACACGCTGACAAAAATGGCTTTGGGCCTGATCGGCCAACTGACGCCAAAGCCTGCGCAGGGCGACGCTGCGCCTGCGCTGCCCTTGCCGCCTCCACAAACCGGGGGAGGCCTGCCGCTGATGCAGGCCCTGCGCGAGCGTCAGTCGCAGCGTGAATTCGATTCCGCGCCACGGAACCACAAACCCTGTCAAACCTGATGTGGGCCGCCGCCGGTATTAACCGGCCCTTGTTGGGCGGACGCACGACCCCGAGCGCGATGAATGCGCAGGAGATCGATGTCTATGTGGCTCTGCCCGAAGGGCTGTACCGCCACGACCCATCCGCCCATACCCTGCATCTGGTCAGCGCAGCCGACGTACGACGCGTCACCGGCTACCAGGACTTCGTGGACAGCGCGCCACTGGAGCTGATTTATGTGGCCGATCACGCACGCATGAAACTGGTGCCAGCGGCACAGCGCGAATCGTATGCATCGGTGGCGGCAGGAGCGATGGTGCAGAACGTGTACCTGTACTGTGCCTCGGCCGGGCTGGCCACCGTCATTCGCGCCTGGATCGACCGCCATGCGTTGGCGCAGGCCATGGGGCTGGAGCCCGACCATCAGATCCTGCTGGCGCAGACCGTCGGCTACCAGGCAGGCCTTAATCTACCGCGCGTTTAAGGCGTATTTCTTCCAGCCTGGCGCTGCCAAAGGCAACCGTCTTGAGCGACGGCATTTCACGCTTGAAGCCTGCGGCATGTTCAAAAAAACCCAGAGCGCGTTCATTGCGCAGCAGCACCCACAAGGTCACTTGGGTGCAGCCTTCTTCCTTCAGGCCTTCGCGCGCACCGTCCCAAAGCGCCAGGCCCGCGCCTTTGCCCCAGTGAGCCGGTTCCACGTACAAGGCCCAGATTTCGCCGACGGTAGCGCGGGTGCCAGCATCGCGTGAGCGGTCAAAACCCACAAATCCCACAACCTGCTCGTCCTCGGTCGCCACCAGCAGTTGCGGCTCGCTGAACTCAATGGCTTCGCGCCAATAGGCCAGACGCCTTTCCAGCGTCATCTTCTCCAGAAAATCTTCAGGCATCAGGTCCGCGTAGGCAGCTTGCCAGGCGGCAATGTGAATCTCTGCGATGGCTTTGGCATCGCGGGCTATGGCGGGACGAACGGAGTAGCTTGACATGAAAAAAATCGCTTGTGAATCTTTGGGTGGAATGTCCGGGAGGAGCAGAATTGTCGCGCAAATCGCGCCGACGCAAGGCGGGGGTGGGGTAAATTCGGGGCTCTGCCCATTTCACCACACAGCCGGATTCATCAGCTTATGCCAGTCAGCGGTTCAACGTCCCTCACCCCGAATCAGACCAACATTGCCGCAACCGCTGTTTTTCTAGCGCGCATTGGCTGGCACGGCCCCACCTTCGAGGCACCCGCTTCCCTGCCGCTACTGCAGGCTGCGGAGCTGGCAGGCCAGTCGCTGGCGAGTTCCTGCCGCAACGGCACCTGCCGCACTTGCATGTGCCAGCTTGTCAGCGGCCAGGTGGTGTATCGCATCGAATGGCCGGGCCTGAGCGCTGAGGAAAAGCAGGCAGGCAGCATCCTGCCTTGCGTGGCATACCCGGCATCTGATGTGGTGCTGCGGCTGTCCTCTTGAAGGTCTGCGCACGCACGTTGCAACGTATCGATACCATTAGAAAAATGGTTGTTTTGCCCGGCGGTCTTAAATCCAGGCATGACCCATCGGAAATTCTTCTCTGGCGGATGTGCGCATCAAGCAATACCCAGCAAGCTGGAACCTGAGCCCTCATCCGGCAAACTGTTGTGAGACTGCATTTTGTGAGGCATGATTTTTTCCATGGCAAATATCCCGTTTCACCACTTGGCATGTCGAATCACGGCGCTCGCCTTGATGGCCTGTGGCATGTCAGGCGTCGGCGCCGGCCCAACTACACCCGTTGCGCCGTTTGAAAACACCATCGCCCAGCGTGCCCTAGCCTGCATCGTCTGCCATGGCCTGCAGGGCCGCGCGGCACCGGATGGCTACTACCCGCGGCTGGCCGGAAAACCGGCAGGCTATCTTTACAACCAATTGCTCAATTTTCGCGATGGGAGACGCCACTACCACCTCATGGCACAACTGATCGAACCCCTTGGCGATGCCTACCTGCTGGAGATCGCGCAATATTTTTCCCGCCTCGAAGTGCCCTACCCTGCCCCGCTGCCCGCCCGGGCTTCGCCGGAGGTTCTGCGCCAGGGCGAACGCCTGGTGATGCAGGGAGACAGGATGCGCCAGCTTCCGGCCTGCAATCAGTGCCACGGCAAGGCGATGACCGGTGTGGTACCCCACATTCCAGGCCTGCTCGGCTTGCCGCGCGACTACCTGAATGCGCAACTGGGTGCCTGGAAAACCGGCCAGCGCCGCACCCTGACACCTGACTGCATGAAAGATGTGGTGGCTCGCCTCACGCTCGAAGACATCAACGCGGTGGCCAGTTGGGTTGCTGCGCAGCCCTTGCCGCCCAATACCCGACCGGCGCTGGCGCCGCCCGCGCTGGCATCGGGAGCTAACCTTATCGAGTGCGCCAGGCCACCCATGACAACGCCGCTGCAAGCTCCGCTGAAGGCGCAAAATTGAAAACCGTTGTCAAGCTTATGCTGGGCATGAGTGCGCTGGCGGGCGCGGGCGCGGCGGCACTGGTCTGGAGCCTGAACAGGCTGGACGAAGTGGACACGCATGTGATCCTGGCCGCCGCCGCGCCCAGTGAAGCACTGATTGCGCGCGGGGCCTACCTGGCGCGTGCCGGCAACTGCATGGGTTGCCATACCGCGCAAGGCGGCGAACGCTACGCTGGCGGCCGACCCATCGCCACGCCTTTTGGCACCGTTTTCGCATCCAACCTCACGCCCGACGACCAAACCGGCATTGGCGCCTGGTCATCCACGCAATTCTGGCGTGCCCTGCACAATGGGCGCTCAAAAAATGGCCGGTTGCTCTACCCCGCCTTTCCCTACCCCAATTACACGCAGGTCACGCGGGAGGATTCAGATGCCATTTTTGTCTATCTGAACAGCCTGCCCGCAGTCGCGCAACCCAACCAACGCCACGCGCTACGCTTTCCCTACAACTTGCAGACGGCACTGGCAGTATGGCGCGCGCTGTATTTCAGGCCTGGCGTGCACCAGCCAGATGCCAGCCGCAGTGCGCCATGGAACCGCGGAGCCTACCTGGTCAAGGGTCTGGGCCACTGCGGCGCCTGCCACACCGCGCGCAACGCGCTGGGCGCGAGCAGCCAGGAGATGGATCTGGCCGGTGGCCTGATCCCGATGCAAAACTGGTATGCGCCGTCACTGACGTCGCCGAACGAAGCGGGAGTCGGCCAATGGAACCGCGCGGAGATCGTCACCTTGCTCAAGAACGGCATCGCGCCGCGCGCTTCGGTCAGCGGGCCGATGGCGCAGGTGGTGAGGCACAGCACCCAGTACCTGAGCCACGAAGACCTCGGGGCGATGGCGCAGTTTTTGATGGAGCTTCCAACTGCCGACCAAAAATCCGGCGCACCCGCGCCTTCTGCTTCCGCTCCCCCGGCTCCAACTCTCAACGCAGCCAGAGGCGCCAAACTTTACGAGCAGCATTGCGCACAGTGCCACGGCAAAAATGGGCAAGGCGTTGGCGGCCAGGGTGCTCCCAATGCCTATCCAGCGCTTGCTGGCAACCGCGCCATCACCATGACGCAGACAGTTAATCTGGTGCAAATGGTGCTCAACGGCGGCTATGCGCCTGCGACACAAGGCAACCCGCGACCCTTTGGCATGCCGCCCTTTGTGCTGGTGCTGAACGACACTGACGTGGCGGCGGTGCTCACGCACATCCGCCGCTCCTGGGGCAACCAGGCCAGCGCAGTCACGCCGCTGGAGGTGAACCGCATCCGCGAGAAGCAGGCAGATTGAGTGCACACGATCGAAATTGATTCATCAGAAGCACCCGGCGCGCATCAACTTGCACTGATAATTACACCACCAACCAACCGGAGAGCACCATGGCAAAAGGTCAGCAAAGCAACAAAATGGTCAAGAAGCCAAAGAAAGACACGTCGCCACCCAAGCCCGTGTCGCCTGATGCCGTCAGGCCGACCGTGGTAACCCAGGTGCCACTGCGGGGCAAGCTGAAAAAATAGGGCTTCATGACCGCGCCCGCTGACCCATCCACCGTGCAGCCGGGCAACCCGCTACACGGCGTCACGCTGGAGGCCATCGTCAGCGCGCTGGCCGCTCACTATGGCTGGCAGGAGTTGGGGCAGCGCATCTGCATCCGCTGTTTTACCCACGAACCCAGCGTGGCGTCGAGCCTGAAATTTTTGCGCCGGACACCTTGGGCGCGCGCGAAGGTTGAAAGCCTTTACCTCTTCATGCTACGCGAAATGAAACGCGCCAGCCCGCCGATTCACAACTTTCCGCCGCCGCATGCCTGAGTTTCTTTGGCCCGGTATTGATCTCGTCCATGTCGACGCAAGCTTGCTGGTGCTGAACAAGTCGGCCGGACTGCTTTCAGTGCCTGGACGCGGCGCAGACAAGCAGGACTGCCTGAGTCGACGGGTGCAGCATCATTTTCCCGATGCCTTGATCGTGCACCGGCTGGACATGGCCACGTCAGGCCTGATGCTGATGGCGCGCAGCCCGGCCATACAGCGCGCGCTGTGCAGCGTCTTTGAAAACCGCAAAATTTACAAGCGCTACGTAGCGGTGGTGGCGGGCCACCTGGCGCCTGCCGAAAGCGCGGACGGCTGGGGTCTGGTTGATCTGCCAATTGCAGTGGACTGGCCACGCCGCCCGCTACACATTATTGACGCAGTGCTCGGCAAACCCAGCCAGACCCGCTGGCAGACCCTGGCTTTTGACGAGCCCGCGAACAGCACGCGCGTGGCGCTGGAGCCGCTCACCGGCCGTTCGCACCAGTTGCGCGTGCACTTGCAGGCGCTCGGCCATCCAATTCTGGGAGATGCGCTGTATGCCCCTGAAACGGTGCAAGCCAGGGCGAGTCGCCTGCTGCTCCATGCCTGTGCGCTGCGGTTTACGCACCCGGCCAGTGGTGCCCTGCTGTCCTTTGACAGAGCACCGGCTTTTTAGCGAGATATGTCCACGCGACTGCAGCTACCATGTTGCTTATGAAAAAACACCTCACCCTCCTCACCGGCGCATCGCGCGGCATGGGCTTTGCCATGGCCCGCCAACTCCTCACGCAGGGCCACTCCGTGCTCGGCATCTCACGCACTGCCCAGGATGCGCTGACGCAGCACGCGGTGCGGTCCGGTGGAACCTTACTGCAGTGGACCCATGACCTGGCCGACAGTGCTGCACTTGGCGCACGGCTGGAGCGCTGGCTGCAAGACGCGCGGAAAGGGCCGGACGGCAACGCGTGGGCCAGCGTCACCCTCATCAACAACGCGGGCGTGCTGGCGCGCATCGGTCCCTTTAGCGAAACCGACGCGAATGACCTTGCCCGGGCGCTGCGCGTCGGACTGGAGGCACCGATGCAGCTCACAGCTGCGTTTTTGCGTGCTACCGAGGGCTGGCCTGCCCAGCGCAAGGTACTCAACATTTCTTCGGGGCTGGGGCGCAGGGCCATGGCATCGCAGGCGGCGTATTGCGCGGCCAAGGCAGGCCTGGATCACTTCACACGCTGCCTGGCGCTGGACGAAGCGCTGAAGTCCAATGGTGCCAAGGTCTGCGCGCTGGCACCAGGCGTGATTGACACCGACATGCAGGGCCAGTTGCGCGGCGCGGACGAGTCCGCATTCCCCGACCGGGCCAATTTTATGAAGCTCAAAAGCGACAGACTTCTAAGCTCGCCCGAGGAAGCGGCGAGCCGCGTGCTGGCCTATCTGGCCCGGCCCGACTTTGGCACGCAGCCAGTGGCAGACATCCGGGACTGAAGGCCTGTTAACTCCCTGCAATTCCGGACACCAACGCGTTACGCCATCTTGAGAATCTGGTAAATGTCATCCTTGGTCTTGAGCCGCTTTTTCTTGAGCGTCTCAAGGGCTTCATCACTGATCAAACCGACCCCTTGTTCGTAGCTGGCAATGGCGCGGTTGTCGGCGTCGTATCTGGCAAAAAGACTGACAAAGTGTGCGTCCGAAGCCCTGAGACTTCGCATTTTTTGCAGGTACTGAGGAAACTCGTGCGCCAGATCGTGGTTCAGCAAATCCATGGAATCTCCTGGTTGATGAAGGGCCGGGATGCCGTCGCTTGCGGTGCCCGGTCGGCGACAACACTTTGGCCCTACTCGCGAACGACCAGCACCGACAAATGGGTGTGCGACAGGACCTGGGCCGTGACGCTGCCGAGCACCAGTTTTTCCAGGCCGTGGCGACCATGGGAGCCCATCACCACCAGGTCGGCACCCACCGATTCGGCAGTGTCAAGAATGCCGCGGTAAACAGCATGGCCTTCAACGATGGAGGCGGTCACGTTGATGCCCTGATCCTGAAAAGCCTGCGTGGCTGCCGTGATCGCTTTATTGGCTTCGGCGGTGGCCGCACCGAGATATTCTGCCTGACCGTAGGAAAAATCCGTCCCGACTCCAGTGAATGCATAGGGGTCTATGACATAGATCACAGTCACCGCGCTCTTAAATGCCTGGGCAATGGCTATCGATTTCTCGACCACTTGGTCGGAGGCGGACGAGCCATCAACCGGAACCAGAAGATGTTTGAACATGATGGGGTTTCCTTGAAAGTCGTGAATGGATTCTGAGCCAGGAACCATGTCCGGGTCAACGTCGGTCAGGGCTCGATCCTGACACCTTTCCAGAATGCGACGCGCCCCTTGATGTTCTCAGCTTCCGGCTTGGGGTCGGGGTAATACCAGGCTGCATCGGTGTTCATTTCGCCGTTGACCAGCAATGAATAGTAGCTGGCCTGGCCTTTCCATGCACACATGGTGTGGTGATTGCTGAAGGTTACGTGGTCGCGATTGAGCGAACTTTCAGGAAAGTAGTGGTTGCCTTCAACCAGCACGGTGTCATCGCTTTGCGCAATGACCGCGCCGTTCCAGATTGCTTTCATGGATTCCCCTGACATATTGTTAATTCCGACATCATGCTACGCCCGATTTGCAGGCCGCGTCGACCCGCAGTTTCATGCCGATCGCGCAGCACCAGGACAACACCTGGAAGAAACTTCCTGCCATCGTACTGGCTCAATGACGACCACCCCCCTGTCACGATCATCCTGGCGGTGGGGCATTGCCCGATCTCGATGCGGCCATAGACACCCAGGGCAATGGCGCTATGCTGGAATATTTTTTGTTTCTTCGATTTTTGCAGCAAGACGGGCTGTTCAGTGTAGGACGGAGTGACATTTTCAAGCAAAGCCTCCGACGCGGTTTCAGTCCAGCAAGGCGGCATACACCAAGTCGCGGAACAGCGGGCGGAAATAGTCGCGCTGATTGGGAGCCTGAATCATCATCAGGGCATACAGGTCTTGAGCCGGGTCCACAAAGAAGGAAGTTCCGGCAATACCGCCCCAGTAGTACAGGCCGACCGATCCCGGCACGGGTGACAGGCCCTGCGCGGTGCGCACGGCAAATCCGAGTCCAAAACCGTGCCCCGATGGCAGCAGATCGCCCCTGGCCGGGATGGCCCCCAGATGATCGGCTGTCATGAAGTCCACCGTGCGCGGGCCCAGCAGGCGCACGCTCTGCAACTCGCCCTTGTTGCGCATGAATTGCAAAAACCGCGCGTAATCCATGGCGGTTGACATCAGGCCACCACCACCGCTTTCCATGACTGCCTTGCGCCGCGGCTCCAGCATCCGCATGGGAATGCCACCATCAGGGTCGTGCGCGAAGGGTTCGGCAATCCGGTGGTGGTGCGCCTCGGGCACGCTAAAAGCAGTATTCACCATGCCCAGCGGCATCAGGATAGCCTCTCGCAAGTGGTGGCCCAGCGTCTGGCCACTCACCGCCTCAACCAGCCGCCCAAGCACGTCGGTGGCGCGGCTGTATTCCCACACGCTGCCGGGCTGGAACATCAGGGGCAACCCGGCCAACGTTTGCGAAAACTCGACATTGCTGCGCTCCTGCGAGCCAATCCGTGCCTGGGCGTATTGGCGCTGCACCGCCGAGGCACCCAAAAATTCATAGGTCAGACCAGCCGTATGGCGCAGCAAATCATGCACCGTAGCGGGCTGGATCACATCTTCAAGCTCAACCGTGCCATGACGTTCCACCGCCACTTTTTGCCTGGCGAATTCCGGCAGAAACCGCGCAACTGGATCGCTCAGCAGCAGCTTGCCTTGCTCCACCAGCATCATCGCCGCCACCGAGACCAGCGGCTTGGTCATGGAGTAGATGCGAAAGATCGCGTCACGGGTCATCGGACTGCCAGTAGCCGGGTCTTGCTGGCCAAGACTTTCAAACAGCGCAATTTTGCCCTTGCGGGCGATCAGCACGACCGCCCCGGGCAGGCGCTGACGGTCAATCTCGGATTGCAGCACAGCCAGCAGGCGTTGCAGACGATCGGGGCACAGGCCCACTTCAGAAGCGCAAGCAAAAACCAGTTCGGTCATGGATGCGCCTTCTCAAGCGCCGTCACGCTGGCATGCCAGTGCTGCGCTCTGGGCCAGCGCCTTGACACCCCAGTCGGCCACGGTATCAACAATCGTCATTGGGCCAGGCAGTGTGCACTGCGGCCAGAGCTTGTTGGTTTCAGACCACCAGGCTGGTTTCGGCAGGCTGCCGGCAAGGGTGGCGCTAAAAAGAGGTTGAGGCATCATGAGTCTCCGTTTTTATCAGGTTCTGCACAACTATAGCCAGAGTTGCCCTGCGTGCCGTTCTGAAGGAGTGTTCCAATAGCAGTTTTCCTACCGCACCGACCCGGGACACCCGCCATGGCACTCAAAGCCACCATTTACAAAGCCCAGCTGCAAATCGCCGACATGGATCGTGGCGTCTATGCCGACCACAGCGTGATCATTGCGCGCCATCCCTCCGAAACCGACGAGCGCATGATGATCCGCTTGCTGGCCTTTTCGCTCAACGTACCTGCCGATGACAAGCGCGGCCACCTTGAATTCGCCAAAGACCTGTGGGATGTCGACGAACCGGCCCTGTGGCACAAGGACTATACCAACGCCGTGCTGCACTGGATTGACGTCGGCCAGCCCGACGACAAGCGACTGATGCGCGCCGCTGGCCGTGCCGAAAGGGTCACGGCCATCAGCTTTTCCAGCAGCACGCCAGTGTGGTGGAAAGGCATTGAAAGCAAGCTCTCACGCGCGACCAATCTGGTGGTGTGGCAGATCGAAGCAGCACAAAGCCAGGCGCTGGCCAAGCTGGCCAGCCGCACCATGCAGTTGCAGGTCACCGTGCAGGACGGCACGGTGTGGATGAGCAGCGCCGCCGATTCGGTAGAGATCACACCGCGCCGACTGACCGCCAGCGTATGAGCCTCTGGGTTTTCTGGCGTTAGCAATCCTCTGGGCCTGTGACGGATTGCTGTGCGCCGTTCTGCTGCTGACAAGGCGGCAGCCTGGCACCACAGCCTACCGTCATCACCGTGGTGATAGCCCCATAGACCGAGGTGGGGATGCTGGTGTAACTGTTTTCCGGGTCCTCCACCAGATACATCAGCGTACCAATGACCGGCACAGTATCAGCGCCACCGAGAGAGAAACACCAGGGTATTTCGGCCACTGGCCACGGGAGCATCAGAATTTTTGTGTGAGACTGGCAAAGTCTGATCACGGTGGTAATGCTGTCGGCGAACTGGTTGCGCGCAGTGGTTTTCATGGAGATTCTCAGGAGAAGGCCTGCCAATGCCGACTGTTGAGCAAGCCAAGATGAGTGAACATCAAGCCATCCGGCCAGCTTCAGGGCGCCGCTGAGCAGCGTAGCGTCACCCATGGGCGGGCACACCGAGCAGCGCACGCACAGAGCGTTCGCTGGCGCTGGCCGGGGCCGCCACGAGCCCGGGCAGCAGCCGCTGCGCGATCTCGCGTCCAACACCACGTCGCACGTCAACTTCGCGCGCGACCTGGCCATGTTCGATGACGAAGGCCACATCGGCCAGCGCCAGCACATCGTCGATATCGTGCGTGATCATTACGATTGGCGTTTGCCAGCGTGCGCGCACCTGCGCCAGCTCACTGCGCAGCTCTTGCCGCAGCATCGGGTTGAGTGCAGCAAACGGCTCGTCCAGCAATAGCACGGCCGGTTCGCAAACCAGCGCCCGCGCCAGCGCGACGCGCTGCTGCTGGCCGCCAGAGAGCGCAGCCGGCCGGCTGTGCGCCAGGGCTGACAGGCCAAAGTTCTCCAGCAGACCATCGACGCGCGCTGCATCACCGGGAGACAGGCGCCGACGCCACCAGTTTGTCATCCCGAATGCGACGTTGTCGCGCACGCTCAGGTGCGGAAACAGCGCGTAATTCTGGAACAGGTAGCCCACGCCGCGCTCGGCTGTCGGAAGGTCAATGCCCAGGTTCGCGTCATACAGCGTGCGTCCGCCGATGCGTACATGCCCGGCCGTGGGACGCAGCAGCCCGGCGATGGACTGCAGCGTGAGCGACTTGCCCGCACCCGAAGGCCCATAGAGCGCCACCACCGGTGCATCGGTGGCAAAGCGCACTGCCAGGGCGAAGTGGCGCGTGCCGTCCGTGACCGAGGTGTTCAGGTCGATATCGATCATCGGGTCGCCCAGTCGCCGCCGGGCCGTCCCAAAGCGACTGCGGCCCCTTCGGGGGGGCAGCGCAGTACACGAAGTGACATGCGTGGGGGCCATGTCAGTCAAGGCTTGCCAAAGCCATGCTTTGCCAGCACCTCCAGCGCCGGTGGCGTCGACAGGAAGGCAATAAAGTCCCCGGCCAGTGCTTTGTTGCGGCTGTCACTGACCACAACCACCGGATAGCTCACCGGCGTGTGGCCCTCAACGGTGAGTGCGATCTTGACCTTGTTGCCGCCGATGGCCGCGTCAGTCCGGTAAACGAAGCCCGCGTCGGCCTCGCCGCGCGCCACATAGTCCAGCACCTGGCGCACGCTGTCGGCGAACACAAATTTGGGCTCCAGCGTGGACCACAGCCTGGCCGCGTCGAGCGACTCCCTGGTGTAGCGGCCGACCGGCACGACGGCGGTCTTGCCAACCGCGATGCGTTTGACGCTGGGGGAGGCTAAATCAGCCAGTGTGCGGACGTCCAGCCCGCTCTGTGCCGATATCACCAGCACCACGGTATTGCGTGCGAAGTCGCGCTTGGTATCGGCATCCAGCAATTTCTGCTCGATGCCGCGCGTGACGGTAACCTGGTCGGCACTGGCGAGTACGTCCACCGGCGCGCCTTGGGCGATTTGCTGGAGCAATACACCTGAGGCCGCGAAGTTGAAGCGCAGCGTGACGCCCGGCTTGCCCGTCTCGAATTTTGGCGCCAGCTCGCTGAACGCATTGGTCAGGCTGGCGGCGGCCGCGACCGTGAGCTGCTGCGCGCTGGCCAGCAGGGGCAGTGCCGCGACCAGAACAGAGCCGAGGAAACAGGTGAAACGCATGAGCATAAAGTGACTCCTGAAGGGTCAGCGAAGGGATAAAAATCGGCTGGACGCGACAAGTATCGCGATCGAGATGACGGAAGTGACCAGCACGAGCAGCAACGCGGTATCGTCCTGGCCGGCCTGCACGGCGTCATAGATCGCCATCGAGAGAGTCTGGGTCTGGTGCGGAATCGACCCTGCCACCATCAACGAAGCCCCGAACTCACCCATGGCACGCGCAAACGCCAGCACGGTGCCGGCCAGGATACCGGGCCAGGCCAGTGGCAGCGTGACGCGCACGAAGACACTCCAGGGCGACTGGCGTAGCGTGCGCGCGGCAGACTCCAGCGTGCGGTCAACTCCGGTGAAAGCAGCGCTGGCCGATTTGAGTACCAAGGGCAGCGCCACCACGGCCGATGCCACGACCGCCCCATGCCAGTTGAAGATGATGGTGTAGTCGAAATGCTCGCGCAGCCACGCGCCAACTGGGCTGCGCCGCCCGGCGAGCACCAGGATGCCGTAACCGATCACCGTGGGCGGCAACACCAGGGGCAGCATGCAGACCGCTTCCAGCGCCATGCTGCCCGGAAAGCTCCGGCGCACGAACAGCCAGCCCAGGGCCACACCGGCCACCAGCGCCAGCAAGGTGGCTACGCTGGCAACCTGAAGCGACAGGATCAGCGGCGAGCCGTCAAAGTTGAGTAGTGAGTCCGACATGATTGCGACATTCCTGACGTAGTGGGCTACATAAGGCTGTCTCAGCAATATGCGGGCCAGAATGAAGTCAGGGCAGGAATTTCTGACGCCGTTCAAGTTCGGCCTGGGGCTCCAGTGATGGTGTGTTTTGGTTCAGTGCGGCGCAACAGCAGACGCCACTTCGGGGCCGAAGCACAGGCCATGATCGGAGCAGA
This sequence comes from Polaromonas sp. UBA5171, assembly GCA_002413395.1. GTDB lineage: Bacteria > Pseudomonadota > Gammaproteobacteria > Burkholderiales > Burkholderiaceae_C > Polaromonas. The sequence continues at coordinate 20,757 of DHWX01000009.1, forward strand.
CGCTGCAACTCGGCGCCTTGCATATGAGCAGATCTGCGCGCAGGCACAACTGCTTGTAGAAGAACTTCTTCCACTTCATGTTGTGCGTGTTCCGGGCGGCGAGGCGCGGAAACCAGTGGTCAATCAGCACGGAGAGTTCGAGCCGAGAAGGCAGTCCAAGGTCTTGCCACAAATGGTTGTCCCCCAAGCTGGCACAGGCGATGGCCCAGGCCACCTGGTCCACTGCTGCGGCAGAACCAGCGGCAGGATCGGCATGGTCGCGCAGCAGCCCTAGTAAATCCTCGATTTCGTCACGCCGGGTTGCCATGCGCTCGGCCAGTGCATGCCAGTCGGGTGAAAGCACAGCGTGCGCATCCATGAGGGCTCACACCAGCACAGCCGCATGGCTGTAGCACTTTTTCGGGCAAATCCTGGAACAGGCCATGCAGCCAATGCACAGCTCCTGGTGGGCAATCGTCATGATTTTCTTTTCGTATTCCTCCTCGTCATTTTCATCGTCCAGGTCCACGCGAATACGCTCGCCGTCCTCATTCAGGCCAACGAGTTCGAGCACGCCGCGCCCGCAGACCTTGAAACAGCGGCCGCAACCGATGCATTTTTTCTCATCCAGGGTGGCAACAAAGGCCGGGGTCCAGGTGGCACCGCTGGGCAGGGTGACGTTAAAAGTAGTGCTCATGACATTCCCTAATCAGTTGAGGACAGAGCTGGCTCGCTTCGCGTAGCTGCGGTCAGTCCCGCAAAATCTCATGAAGCTGCGGCGGCTAGTTTGCGCGCGTCCATCAGCGCGGCATGGGCTTCGTGACAGCGCTGGGCGATTTCCAGAATTTTTTCCCAGTGGGTGGGCAACTCCTCGGACAGGTCGTGCAGGTCCATCTTGGCCTGCGTGGCCCGCGCGTTGAGTTTCTTCAGGCGTGCCTTGACCTCGTCGGTGTCAAGGCTCATGGTCAGGCTCCATATTGCGCAACGGCCGGGTAGCTGCGGATCATGCTGATCGCCTCTTCCAGGCACTTGCTGCCGACTTCGGCCAGCTTGGCCAGCGACGGAAAGCCAAAACGGTGTACATCGCGCAGCTGCTTGTTGACCACCACCAGTCGGCCAGCGATCAAGACCATGCGACCGAAACCTTCATGGCTCATCTTCATCATCGGCGACACCATCTGCCCGGTTTCACGCTCGATGGCGACGGCAATCGCGTTGTAGAAAATCTCCAGATACCACAGCGTCTCGGGGTCCGGGTCGCCCAGCATCGGTAACGCTCGCCGCTCCTCGGGCGTGTGGATGTAGGGCTTCAGCAATTGCAGGTCGCTTTTGCCTTCCCAAGTACCATGGATGTCCTGCGCACGCAGTTGCTTGACGAGCTGCTGTACAAAATGGGTTGCGAGACAGGACTCGTCGCTGATGAATTCAGCAACAGTGTCAATGGCCGCCAGTTCAGTCATGGTGTTACCTCGTCGTCTTCAAACTCATAAGAACGTTCTCCATCCTTGGCCAGCGCCTTGCGCAGCCAGGGCGGTGGCGTGCCCTTGAGCACGGCCTGCAGCTTGTCCAGGATCACCGTAATCGACTCGGACTGCGGCACCTTGACGGGATGAATTTTCATGGCCACCACGCGCGCTGCGGCAGAGCCGCCGATGGCGGCCACATAGAGGATGGCGCAGTCTTTGATCGCCTCCAATTTGGGGGTGATCTTGTTTTCATCGCCATCCTCCTCCAGCTTGTCGCCGAAGTCGAAACTCTCGACAAAGCGGTGCCCCTCGGGCGCGACGTCGTAGACGACGATGCTCTTGGCCCAGCCGAAGTGCGCATCGACGCGCTGCTGGTCCTGGGTGGTAAATGCGATCTTCATAGGGACACTCCTTGGTTTAGTCAGGCACTGGCCGAAGCCAGAGTGGGTTCGGTGATGGTTGTGGCTGCGCGCCGGGCCTCGGGCGTCAGCGGCCAGTCGCCCGGATGGTGATGCGCAATCTGGTCGATCATGAGATTGGCGATCTCGAAAATCAGGTTCATGGTTCCGCGGTAGCCCACCATGCAGCGGTGCGCGTTGCCGATGCGGTCGAACGCCGGAAAGCCGACGCGAAAAAATGGTTTTTTCAGACGTTCCGCGGCCTGGCGGCCATGCGAATGCGTGATCAGCAGATCGCAGTCGGCGGCGCCGCGCTCCAGGTCTTCCAGGTCACCCAGCATCACCTGCTCGGCGGGCAGCAGCGCGTGCGCGGGGGACTTGGTGGTACTGATACAGCAGCGCAGCTCGGCACCCATCTCGTGCAAGAGACTGCCCACGGCCAGCAGCAAGTCAGGCTCGGCACCAATGGCCACCTTGACACCACCGGTGTAGAAATGGCCGTCGAGCATGGCGTCGTGCAACTGGCTGCGCTGGCGCCGGTATTTGGCGGGCACCGGGCGGCCCGATAGCTGCGCCAGCCGTTGCAGCAGCCGGTCATTGCACTCCAGCCCGGTGAGCCGCTCAAATATTTCCAGCGGCGTGCCGGCAATCTCCTGCAGGGCCAGCGCGCCCTCACGCGTCTGCTCGCCCACGCCAATCGTCAGCGCCGATGCTCCTGCCGCGCGAATCTGTTCCAGCGTGGTGCCACCCAAGGTGGTGCCACGCCAATCAGGTGGAATGTGCCCATCGAGCGAACCCGAGACATCCGGCAAAACAATGGCGCTCAGTCCAAAGGCCTCGATGATCTCGCGCAGCTCGTCAATATCAGCGGGTGACAAATGGCTGCCCGGCAGCAGCGTGACCTGGTCCGCCTTTACCGGCAGCGGCTTGACCAGCGTGCGGACGATGGCCGTCACCGCATGCTTGTAGCCATCCTCAAACGCGCCCACGTAGTCGGGTGTGGAGACGTAGACGATCTCGGTATCCGCCAGCTCGGGCTTGCGCTTGCGCACGGTGACGATGTAGCCGTCCACATCATCGCCCTTGGTTTCGGTCAGGCCGGTGGAGCAAATGGCGATGATTTTTGGCGCGGCGCGCTTGCGGATGTTGATCAGCGCGGCCTCAACGTTGTCATACCCGCCGAGGATGGAAGTCACTTCGTTCATCGCCGTGGTTTGCAGTGGAATCGCCTCTTTGAAGTGGCGCACCAGCAGCACCAGACCAAACGAGGTGCAGCCCTGCGAGCCATGCATCACCGGCATGCAGGCGTCCAGCCCGAGAAACGCGAGGGGTCGCACCCAAAGGCGCGCTCATCTTGAGCGGATTGACCGAACAAGCTTTTTTCGATTCAACAACGCGGGCCATGTTTATGGACTCCCGCCAGGTAACACAGCACCCAGCGTTTTGCCGTCATCGCCCCAGGGCGCCGGAATGCGCACCTGCTGCCAGACCGGGTTGTAGATCGCGCGGTCGATTTCACGCACCAGCTCAACCATACCTTCGTAGCCGCCGTAGGGGTGGTAACGCTCCTGGTTGATGTCCAGCCAGGGCATGCGTGCCTTCAGCGCCACGAACTGCGAGCGCCCGCCGGAGAGCATGATGTCGGCCCGGGCGTCGCGCAACATGTCGTACATCTGGCGCGGCGTCATGTTGTCGATCATGTGGGCGCTATTCTCGTCCGTCAGACCCATGATCTCCTTGATCTTTTCCTTGTCTTCGCGGGTGGATTTCTTGACGCTGGTGCCGACAATCTCCAGACCCGCCTCTTGCAGCGCAGCCACCACCGACCAGGACTTGACGCCACCCGTGATCAGCAGCGCACGCTTGCCCGTCAGGCGCGCCTTGTACTGCGCGATGCGTTTCCAGGCGCGCGCTTCCTCAACTTCAATCAGACGTTCGGTGCGCTCCAGCAGGTCGTCGGGTGCGCCTTGCTGCACCAGCAGCCTGGATATCTGGCGTAGCGTGTCGCTCATGTCGCCGATGCCGTAGAACGAGCCCTCGAAGTAAGGGATGCCCCAGCGCTGCTCCATTTTGGTCGCGATGTTGATCATCGACTTGGAGCAGACCATCATGTTCACTTTGGCCCGGTGCGCGCTGGCGATCTCGTTGTAGCGGCCGTCGCCCGCAATGCACGAGAGTATGCGGATGCCCAGGGCTTCCAGCAGCGGCTTGACCTGCCACAGCTCGCCGACCAGATTGTATTCACCGATGATGTTGATGTCGTAAGGCGTGGTGAATTCGGGCTCACGGGTGCCGATGACGTAATCGAGCAACGCCTCGGCGCCCAGCTTGTTGCCCAGGTTCTTGGGGCCGGCAAAGCCCGGCGCGTTGACCGGAATGACGGGCTTGCCAAACTTCTCGGAGGCGCGCTGGCACACGGCCTCGATGTCGTCACCCACCAGCGCGGTCACGCAGGTCTGGTAGACGAACACTGCCGGCGGGTCATACTTTTCAATGATCTCCCGGATGGACTTGAACAGACGCTTCTCACCGCCATAAATCACGTCCAGCTCGCTGATGTCGGTGGTGAAGCCGGTGCGGTAAAGCTGTGAGCCCGACGAGGCACTGTGCCGATTGTCCCAGGAGTTGCCCTCACAGGCGATGGGGCCGTGCACCAGGTGCGCCACATCGGCAATGGGCTGCAGCGCAATCTTGGCCCCATCAAACGCGCAACCACCCGCGGCGGCGCCAGGGTTCAACTGCTTGGTGCAACCCTTCTTGCGTTCCTTCTCACTCTTGCCCTGGTTCTTGTCGCAGCCAGGCTCCTCGAACACGTCGGCGATTCTGGCCTTGAGCGAAGCTGACATGAAAGACTCCTAAGGGTGGATGGAGCTTTCACAGCAATTTGGATGCCAGGGCGAAAAACCGCTCTTTAGCCACTTTATTGCGCCTTGTGGCCGCTGGCGGCGCCGAACTTTGGCAGGTTTGAAGGAATTGCGACAAAGCGCTTGCGACACAAGGGTTTATGCTGGGCGTTCAGGTGACCCGCCCGCCGTCAGGCCAAGCGCTCAATATTTGAGTGCGAACAGGCAGTCAGATGGAAACCGTCAAGGACTGTTTCAGACTGGGAAGCGACATTCGGCTTTCCGAACTGATCGCTCCAAACCAGCCGTTGGCATTGACAGACCGAAGGTCAGCAATGTGGCAATGATTTCGTCAACCGGGGCACCGGCCATCGACCAACAGCGGGTATTCGGGGTTGCTGCTCAGTAACGGCCATTCGCCGAACCGAAGTTTCCATTGCGGTCGTTCAGCCCGAGAAAGCTGAACCTCATGAAGCGTGTAAAGACTTGACCGCACGGTTGGCGTAGCTGCAAGCATTCTTGCGCCCGCCGCCAGGGTCGAAGTTGAGGATGCCGTGAGCACTGAGGGTGCTTGTCCAAGAGTAGCCATTACCTCACCCGTGCTGGCCGCCAGCACCAGGCCGAGCAGCAGCATTCGAATCGTATCGGCACAGAAATTCAGGTCAATCATTTGTCATCCATCACTGGCCGCCCTGGCGATGCAGCAACACCGTGACGGCGATGATGGTATATGCGTCAAAATCAGCGCCGCCATGGCGTAACCCCTTCATCGTAGAGCGAAGACGCGGGGAAACAGGAACGCACCCATTGGTTGCCGTCTCCTTGGTCCCAGCCATGGTGCTCCTTGCATCCTTACGGGGCGGGCTGTGTGACAGCGTTCATTTGGAGAGTGACCGCAGTTTGTGCCAACAGTCTGCCGTTCGCCGATGCGCCAGTATTCACGGCGACCAGCGTTTTACCCAGCACGACGCCCTCAAAGTGAGCGGTCGTGCCAAGGGTCACAGCGCCAGCAACCTGCCAGAAGATGTTCTTGGCCTGTGCGCCGCCAGCCAGCGTCACCCGCGTACCGTTGGCCTGATCCAGGGTTCCCGCCACCTGGAAGATCCAGACATCGTTCGGACCACCCTTGAGCGTGACATCCGTTGATATTAAAAGAGGGGTGCCCCATTTGTAGAGGCCAGGAGCGAGGGTCAGCCCACCCACCTCACCAGCGCCCAACTCGGTGAAATCGGGCGATACGCGTCCCTCAGCGTCGAGGTACGCGGTTTCCATGTCGAGCACCGCCGCGGTCAGGGTAGTGGCATCATTGATCGCGCAGGGAAGAGGACCCGCCGCATCGACGACGTAAACTTTCCCCGTCACTTCGCCACACGTGAGGAGCAGAGCAGCACCGGTGATGGGGCTGGTTCCAACATCCCCAACGATGGCAGATTTGTAGACGTCGGTGATCCCGGTTTTGCTCAGAATCGTGAAAGTGCCGGCTGATCTAAGGTTGACCGGCGCTGGGCCAACGCCTCCTACAGACGCCAATTTGGAGGCGCTTGCGCCTGTAGCTGTAGGCCCACCATCTCCTCCACCGCCGCATCCGGCCAGTAAAGCGGCCAGCACCGAGGCCACGAATAAAGGTCGGACGCTGGAATTGTTATAAAATTGTTTCATTCTGTTTTTTCTGCTGAGTTAGTCAAAAAATGGATTCTCGATGTGATCGACCGGCCCACTGTCGGCTCAAAGGCAAGGGTGCTGCGCCATCGCTTTCGTGTTGTGCATCACGTCGGTGAGTGTCGAGCTGTAGTCAGAGCTTGCTGTGTGCGCTGGCGGACATAGCGCGGAAGAGTTACCCCGCTTACATGCACTTACACATAGCGAACAAGGTCGAGCGCAGCCGGACCGCACCGTACGATGGGGTTTCTGTCGTACTCAGCTGCGGAACTGTCGGTCAGCCGAAAAAATTGATCGCTATTTTGAGAGACCGCTTTCAGTCGCCGGGTGACCACAGTGAATGTCAGCTTCTGATCTTCATTACCGTCGGCTATGGGCACGAAGCAGGTCGCCACGAACGGCGCCTGATCGGCCCCAAAAATTCCTCAACTGGCTTGCCAGGAAGCTGACACTCGTGACCGACTCCTGACGCTGCATTGCTGCCCGATGCGACGGCTCAAGCAAACACCCATCCAGGCATCAGCCAGCACGCAACACATCTCGCACGGCGTCATTCGCATCAATGCCGCGAAAACAGGTCGCGCAGCTTGCACAGGGTGGTGGTGATGTCGAAGCGGGTATCGGCCAGCGCTTCTCCGTCCATGATCTTCTTTAGCGCCATGAGCGGATCGCTCTCTCCGGTCAACAGCACCTGGGCGCCCCACTTTTCCATGTGGCGGATATAGCCATCGCCCGCGCTGGCGGCGATCATTATCTCGACACCATGAAGTGGATGGGGACCATCATCCTTGAAGTGGTGAGGCAATTGTTCCCTGGTGAGCAGGACACGCTGGGGTTCGGGTATCGGTTCTCCCCGCTGGCAGTCAAACACCAGCCAGTCCCGGGTCTGGCCGGCGTGTCCAGACACCTTGGCCCAGTTGTCATTGGTGGCGACAGCAATTTTCATGATTCAGGTGCCAGGTGACGCAGGTCAGCCTTCAGTCGGAAGCTTGCCACCACTCAGGTGCAGCTGCATCCAGCGCTGCAGCTCGGCGACGTGCTCGGCTTCTTCCTTGACGAACTCCTTGGCCAAAACCCGGATTTCCGGATCGGCGGTGGTCTGCAAGATATCGTTGTAAAAATTCAGTCCGGCTTGCTCGGCATCAAGGGCCACCTGCAACGCCTGTTCACGCCCGATAAAGGGATCGGCGGCCCAGATGGCCGCGGACTCGGGGCTCTCGATGTCGGGCCAATGGTAGTCGCTGGCTGCCATCACCGGCAGATCGCGAAAGCCGGAGCGCTCGCGGGCGTCACCCAGATGCAGCAGTGAATAGCTGGCCAGGCGTCGAAAGAGCCGCCCCACCTCGCGGTTGCCGGCCGTCGTCATGGCATCTGCGAGCTGGCCGAAACGCAAAGCGGACTCGCTCTCCAGCTGAATGGTGTGGGCCAGGAATTCTTCAACGTTTTTCATGGGTTTCCTCAATCCGCCGACCCGCCGCCTGCGTCTTTTGTCAAAATGTAACCAGAACGTCTTCGTCGCGCACGACACACTGGCAGGCCAGGCGCCACGGCGGTGGCAGATCTTTCGTCTCGGCATCGGCAATTTGCTGCGCGGTGATCTTGCCGGCCAGACGCAGCACGGTTTTTTCTTTCTCTGTCAGGGCAACACCGATCGGCGTTTTGTTAGAGAGTACCGACACCTGCACCTGGCAGGAGCCGCACTCGCCGTTCTGGCATTCGAAGGCGACCGGAACTTTGTTGGCCTGGGCAAGGGCAAGCAGCGTCCTGGTGTCGCCAGCCACGGCGTACACCGTCAGGTCCTTCTTCATTTGCGGTGAGGTAAAGGTGACATTAGGCATGATGTTCCCGATCAACGAATGATGTCGTAGCTGTAATCGGTCTTGCCGATTTCCATGGTGTTGCCATCAAGTGCTTCAAAGAACTCGTCGAGCAACATCACCAGAACGCGCATCGCGCCGTCATAGCCCCAGGTCGCGTAACGATGGTAGTGGTGGCGATCAAAGATCGGAAACACCAGGCGCACCAGGGGAATCTTGGTATCGCGTTCCAGGAACTTGCCGTAGGTGTTGCCGATCAAAAAGTCCACTGGCTCCGTGAACAGCAGCGAACGCAAGTGCCACAGATCGCGCTTCGGATAGGCCTTGCAGCCTTTGCCGTAGGGTGACGAGTCAAACAGGGCTTGCATCTTGACTCCCCACTCTTTGCCGCCATTGGTGGACACAACGTGAGCTGGCTCGGCACCGAGCTCCAGCAGGAATGCGGCATAGCCCAGCATCTGGTCCGGATCACCATACAGTGCAAAGCGTTTGCCATGCAAGTGAGCCTGACTGTCGGCCATGGCATCCACCACTTCGCCACGTTCTTTTTCCAGTTGCGCAGGAATTGGCTTGCCGGTCAGGCGTGAAATTTCCATCAGGAACTTGTCGGTGCCCGCCACGCCCACAGGCGCATTGAGAACCACGATTTCCTGGCCGTGCTCGGCGATGAACTTGGATGTTTTCTCGCAGCAATATTCCTGGAACACGATCGTCGCCTTGGCATGCAAAGCTGCGATCACTTCTTCCTTGGTGGTGCCGCCAGAGTACATGCGGAACTCGCCATCAGTCGGCGTGTTCCAGTTGCCTGAAGGGTCACAGAGGACGTTCACCTTGACGCCGAACAGATCGAAAATCCGGCGGATTTCCTTCATGTTGCCAACCACAAAGCCATCAAAGCCACCGATGAAGTTGATGCTGTCATCCGGCACGCGAACCAAAGGCTCGGTGGTCTTGGCCTTGCCATCCCAGAAGTGGCGCAGGATGCCCAGCAAGGCATTGTCGTAGCCGGTGATGTGGCTGCCAACGAAAGCCGGAGTATGCGCGAACGGCACGTCGAATTCTTCCGGGATGCTGCCCTTTTGCTTGCTGGTCTTGATGAAGGCGTCAACGTCGTCGCCAATCACTTCAGCCATGCAGGTGGTGGACACGGCAATCATGTCGGGCTTGTACAGGCTGTAGGCGTTGGCCAGGCCGTCGACCATGTTATTGAGGCCACCGAACACTGCAGCGTCCTCGGTCATCGAGGAGCTGACGCAGGAAGTCGGTTCCTTGAAATGGCGCGAGAAGTGCGAACGGTAGTAGGCCACACAGCCCTGGCTGCCGTGCACGAAACTCAGTGTTTTGGCGAAGCCGTTGGCGACAAAAACAGCGCCCAATGGCTGGCACGCCTTGGCCGGATTTACGGCCAGCGAGTCGCGGGCGAAGTTTTTTTGCTTGTAGTCTTCGGTCTTGGTCCATTCAACGATCGACTTGACGGTCTCGTCGGAATGCTTGAGCTCGAATTCTTTCTTCTTGCTGAAGAGTTCCTGGTACTCCGGCTCACGGAATAGCATTTCGTGGTCGATGACTTTTTCGGCTGATTGGGGCATGATCTTTCTCCGTTTGATATGTGACAGTTCAGGTCTTCCAGGGCGCCTTGGTCAGACCCCAGATCGGACTGGAAATGGCCATGTCCATGTCACGGGCAAAGATGGCAAAGCCGTCGTAGCCGTGGTACGGACCGGAGTAATCCCAGCTGTGCATCTGGCGGAACGGCACGCCCATCTTCTGGAACACGTACTTTTCCTTGATGCCGGACCCGACCAGGTCAGGTTTGATCTTGTCGACGAAGTGCTCAAACTCGTAGCCCGTCACGTCGTCATAGATCAGCGTGCTGTCCTTGATGTAGTGGGTGGTGCGTTGGTAGTCGTCGTTGTGGCCGAACTCGTAGCCGGTACCGACGACGATCATGCCGAGGTCTTCGTAAGCGCCGATCACATGACGTGGACGCAAGCCGCCAACGTACAGCATGACGGTCTTGCCCTGCAGACGCGGCTTGTATTTGTCAACCACCGCCTGCATCAGCGGTTTGTACCTGGCGATCACCGTCTCAGTCTTGGCCTTGACGGTTTCGTCGAAGTGGCTGGCGATCTCGCGCAGGCTCTTCTCGATCATGGTCGGGCCGAAGAAATTGTATTCAACCCATGGAATACCGTACTTCTCTTCCATGTGCCGGCTGATGTAGTTCATCGAACGGTAGCAATGCAGCACATTGAGTTTGGCCTTGGGCGTGTTTTCGATCTCGGCGATGGTGCCGTCACCAGACCACTGCGAGATGACGCGCAGGCCCATTTCTTCGAGCAGAATGCGGCTCGACCAGGCGTCGCCACCGATGTTGTAGTCGCCGATGATGGCCACATCGTAGGGCGTCGAGACGAATTCGGGGGACTTATTGGAATCGGCCTTGTCGAATACCCAGTCGCGGATGGCGTCGTTGGCAAGATGGTGGCCGAGTGACTGACTCACGCCCCGGAAGCCTTCGCAGCGCACCGGCACGATGGTTTTTCCTTCGTATTCCTTGCTCTTCTTTTTAGACACCGCTTCGATGTCGTCGCCAATCAGGCCGATGGGACATTCAGACTGAATCGAGATGCCCTTGTTCAGCGGAAACAGCACCTGGATTTCGTCGATGATCTTTTCGAGCTTCTTGTCACCACCGAAGACGATGTCTTTCTCCTGAAAGTCGGAGGTGAACTGCATCGTCACAAAGGTGTCGATGCCGGTGGTGCCGACGTAATAATTACGGCGTGCAGCCCACGAATATTGGCCGCAGCCGACCGGGCCGTGGCTGACATGGACCATATCCTTGATCGGGCCCCACACCACGCCTTTGGAGCCGGCGTAGGCGCAACCGCGAATGGTCATTACGCCTGGTAATGACTTGATATTGGACTTGACGCCGCAATCAGGCTTGCCTTCTTCGAACGCGGCCAGGTGCTTGGCGCGCCGTTTGGCCATCTTTTCAGGATAAGCCCTCAGCACCTCATCGATCAGGGCCTTGTTTGTGGCCTTGCGCTCTTCAACGGTGGCAGTCATGTGGGAACTCCAGTAATTAATGGTTTGCATTTGGCGCAAACCCAGCCGGATTCGATTTGCGTTGAATCCGGCTGGGCTGTACCTCTCAGGCCGCCAGTTCCTCAGCCTTTTTGCCGACTTGCGATTCATCAATCGCCTCCATGATCCCGAACTCCATCAACATATCTTCCAGCTGATCCATGGTGATCGGAGTCGGAATGGTGCCATTGCCGGCGTTGTTGTGGATCTTGGTGGCGAGATCGCGGTATTCCTGCGCCTGCTTGGAGTCGGGGGCATATTCGATCACCGTCATGCGGCGCAACTCTGCGTGCTGCACGATGTTGTCGCGGGGAATGAAGTGGATCAATTTGGTACCCAGCATCTTGGCCAGCGCATCGGCCAGTTCCAGTTCCTTGTCGGTCTGGCGCTCGTTGCATACCAGGCCGCCCAGACGCACGCCGCCGGAGTTTGCATACTTCAGAATGCCCTTGGAGATGTTGTTGGCCGCGTACATGGCCATCATTTCTCCGGACATCACAATGTAAATTTCCTGCGCTTTGTTTTCGCGGATCGGCATGGCGAAACCGCCGCACACCACGTCGCCCAGCACGTCGTAGGAAACATAGTCAACGCCTTCGTAAGCACCGTTTTCTTCCAGAAAGTTGATCGAGGTGATGACACCGCGACCGGCGCAGCCAACGCCTGGCTCGGGACCGCCGGACTCGACGCAGCGGATATCGTGGAAGCCAATTTTCATCACGTCTTCGAGCTCCAGATCCTCCACCGAGCCCGCCTCCGCCGCCAGCGACAGGATGGTGTCTTGTGCCTTGGCATGCAGAATCAGACGTGTTGAGTCGGCTTTTGGGTCGCAGCCGACGATCAGAATTTTCTGGCCAAGCTCGGTCAGAGCCGCCAGCGTGTTTTGAGAAGTGGTCGATTTGCCGATGCCACCTTTGCCGTAGAAGGCGATTTGCCGAAGTTTAGCCATTGCAGTACTCCATATAGGAAGGGTTGAAAGACCTTAGGTTGCGTAGCCGCGACCATGTCAGCCTGACGTGCCTATAGGTCTTCTTGTGGTCACGTATCGGCCGGACCTGTGTCCGCGCTCCTTCCCTATTGCAGCTTCCGTGCCATGCAGATGCGACTGTCTTTTCAGTGCCCCCAAGGGCTTGCTTCCAAGAGTGAAAACCTTGTTTTCAAGGGGTTGAATTGACGGTTTTATTGTTTTGTTCATTTCCCTACAAAATTCAATACCCTGTCGTAAAAATCCCTTTAGCCATCGCCCACAAGACCAGTTTGTGTCGTGTTTGCAGCTTGGCTTGCGTGCTTTACACCTGGTACGGTCATTGCAGATAGAAGGAGGATCACCACGCGTCCTCCCGACTATTTCAACCCAACGAAGGAATCTTCATGACTGCCACACTCGCCCTTAAAGAGATCGACGACACCGCGTTTGCGCGACTTGAAAGCGAAGGGCGACTGCTCAACCCTTTGCTCAAGGCACCCACCAGCAAGTCCGGGCGCGTCGGCTTTCGCGGCGAATTGGCGCTGCGCTTTGCCCCCAGGCTGGCTGACGAAGCCCGCCCCCCGGAGCTGTTCTGCGGCCAGACCATGGCCATCGCCAACGTCGGTGAAAAGCACCTGCCCTTCTTTGCTGGCTACCTGTTGAGCTTCGAGTACCTGAAAGACGTGGCCGAGGTGCTGGGCGACACACTCAGCGCTGGCGGTAAATATTTTCTGTTCTGCAACAACATCGACCTGTCAAAAAAGTACCAGGTGCCTTACAAGGGCGCCATGTTCTACGTGCTGCCCATCGATGAATCCACGGTCTACAACGAGTTGCTGGATCTTTTTTATCTGGAGAAAAACGACCTCAAGAAGAAAGACACCGCCGGCAAGCTCGATGCCGTAGCCGACGCCGCGCTTAAGTTCTGCACTACCTTCGACACCATCACCTACGCAGAAGGTCTGGCATTGATGGGTCCGGTACGCAACCCCAACGAAAACCGCCCGGTTTGATGCCTTGACACGCTGGCCGTGGCGAACGACGATGAACGCGACCAGCCGCATCGCTGGTACAGCACCAACCTGGTCGGTGTGCCAGCGCTGTTGCTGGCCAGCACCACGTTCAATGCCAATCCGGCAGCACTGGCTATTGCCGGCACGCGCGCAGCCCACGCCGGACTGTTCGCGTTGCTGGAGCGCAGCCGGGACCTGAACGAGGCGCGCGAGATGTTCGTCCATTACCTGGTCATCGCCTTCGGCCTGCGCAAGCCCGAGCCGCATGAGTTGCCTGGCCTGGGCGTGGCCGAGCAGCGGCGCTGGCGCAGTAGCTGGCGCAAGTTGCTGCAGGGTTGGGGTATGGATGCCAATGGCCCGGCCGGCGCCGTCCTCAAAGGCTGGGTTGAAAGCCGCTTCGGCCTGGTTCCAGGCTACCACAAGGCTCCGCTGGCGCGCTTTCCGTCGCCGACCTGGATCGCCTATCTGGAAGAAAAAACCGCCAGCCGCTATCACAACAACAACATCCACCAGCAACTGGACTTGCTGTACGAATTCTGCCAATGGGCGCTACAGCGCTTCCCGCCACCCGGCAGCGCAACATCGCCGCGGCACCTGCAGCTGTGGCGTGGCAGCACGCGGTGTGAAGAGCAACTGATCGCAGGCCGACTGCAGGACCGGCGCTGCACGGTACGCTTGAACAACATCGTCTCGTTCAGTCTGTCCCACCAGGATGCGGCCTGCTTTGGTGACTGGATTTTTGAGGTGCAGGTGCCTGCCTGCAAGGTCCTGGTGTTCCCCGGCCTGCTGCCCGGCCAGGTGCTGCAGGGCGAGCAGGAGGTGCTGGCGCTCGGTGGCGACTATGAAGTGGAGGCCCGCTATGCGTGAGCTGTTCGACAAGGCTCTGGGCGCCTACCTGGGGCTGGCCATCGGGGACGCGCTGGGCGCGACGGTAGAGTTCATGCGCCCGCGTGAGATTGCGGCGCAGTACGGCGTTCACCGCGAGATCATCGGCGGCGGCTGGCTAAAGCTGGCACGCGGCCAGGTCACCGATGACACGACGATGAGCCTGGCGCTCGGCAGCGCGCTGCTGAAGGGCGGCGAGCACGCGCTACGCGGCCATACCGGCGGCGATGAAGCCTTGCTGCGCAGTATCGGCCAGGCATTCGTTCAATGGCTGCAAGGCAAGCCGGTGGACTGCGGCAACACTTGTCGTCGCGGCATCCTGCGATTCTTGCACGAAGACACGCTGGCCGGCCCGTACAACCCGGGCGACGCTGGCAACGGCGCGCTGATGCGCAACCTGCCTGCCGTGCTGGCCACGCTGGGCAGTGACAGCGCGTTCCAGCGCCTGTCGCTGGCGCAGGCGCATCTGACCCACCGGCATCTGCTGTCCGACGCGGCCGTGCTGGGCATCGGTCAACTGTTGCGCCGGCTACTGGGTGGCAGTGACCACCGAGAATGTCAACGCTGGGCCGAGCAATGGACCGCCGAGAACCCGGCATTCCGCTTTACGCCTTACCGTGGCTGCGCCACCGCCTATGTGGTGGACACCGTACAGACCGTGCTGCACTTCCTGACGCTGCACGAAGACTTTGAGGCGGCACTGGTGGCCACCGTCAACCAGGGCGACGATGCCGATACCACCGGCGCCCTGGTCGGCATGCTGGCTGGGGCACGCTGCGGTGCCTCAAAGCTGCCGCAGCGCTGGTTGCACCGACTACAGCCCGCCATCGTGCAGGCCATCACCGACCAGACCAGCGGCCTGCTGGCAATGGCAGAAGGTCTCGGCGCCCTGCAACTATGACTTCCACCTGAAACGGAGATCACCATGCCCCTCTACGACTACCAATGCCAAGCCTGCGGCCACCGCTTCGAGACCCTGACACGCGCTGGCAGCACACCTGTTTGCCCGCGATGCAACAGCATGGCTTTGGACAAACAGATCAGCGCACCCGTCGCACCAGGCAAAAGCAAAGCCATCATCGCCGCCAACCGCGCCAAAGCGGCTCGCGGGGGGCACTTGAGCAACTACTCCAAACCCGAGCAAAAGAAACCGCTGCGCTGAACACAGCTCTGATCCTTGGCCGACGCACCGGTATAAAGGGGTTCCACCTTGTCCTCAGGCGCGGACCAGCAATTCCACGGTAACGGGTTCTTCACCCAGCACCGCCTGACAGGCCAGACGTGAGTTGGAACTGATACCGACAATGGTGTCGAGCTTCTCGTTCTCCAGGCGCTGGATTTTCGACAGGCTCTTGCGGCCCACCGGTACCAGGACATGGCAGTCCTCGCATTTGGCTTCGCCGCCGCATTTGCTGATAATCGGCTCGCCGGCGGCTTGCAGGGCTTTGAGCAAGCTGGTGCCGGCGGCGACTTCGTAGGTTTTACCGGATGGAAGGACTGTGAGTGTGGTCATGGTGATTCGCGGATCAAGGCCGCGTGGGTGGTTAAAAAAGAAACAAAAATTTAGCGGTCTTCAAGTAGCGGGTTCTAGCTGCATCGCGTCCATCAAAAATCGTGCAAACGGCGCCAGCGGCATGTCGATGCGGGTGATGCCCTGCTCTTGCAAAAAGCGCGCTTCCATGCGCGTGGGCTCATGGGGCAACACCGCCCAGTGATGATCGCTGGATCGCTTCATGATCTGGCGCGCAAAGCAGCGCGTGAGCTGGTCGTCAAAGCGACAGCCCAGGAACAGAAAATTGCGGCCGCCGCGCCAGGCCTGTACCGCCGCAGGAATTGGCGTCTGGATGTCAATTTCAGTCAGCACTTCGACATAGTCGCTGTCAGAGACCAGGTAGTTGCCGGCCGGCCCGTGGCTGCCGATGGGCTTGTAGAGGATGCGCTCTACATCCACCGGCAGCACCGGCAGAAATTCGTCATTGTCGGCATACACGCCGGTCCATTGGCCAAAATGTTCGGACTGCGACAGCCCTTGAATCTGCACCCAGCCGCCTCGCGGCCGGGTCTGTGCCAGCGCGGCAGCAAAAGTGTCGTCATACCAGGTATCAACCCACAGCCTCGCGCCGCTGCCGGCCAGCGCCCGGTGCAAGGCCGAAGGCGCGGGCGTGGCGGCAAAAGCGCCATTCATGAGATGCACCACCGATTTGCGATGTTTGAAGTTCTCTATGAACTGCGCCGCCTGGGTCAGACGTTTGCGGATCTTGTGCGGCACGCTGACCTGGGTGGTCATGATCTCAGCCAGCGCCACCGGAGTGGCCGGAACTTTGAGTTCGCCGCACAGCGACAACATGTCGGGACCCAGATAGGGAATGATGGTGCCCGCGTCGAGCTGCCGGGCAATGTCATGGATCAAAGCGTGGGAGTTCATGGCTTCGCCTCACAGGTAAATGGCGGCCCCGGCACCGATGCCGAGGGCGCGTTCAAACACGGAGATGACATTGACAGCCATGGCTAGTCCTGCGTCAGGATCAGCGCCGTCGCCTCGGAAGGCTGCTGCGTGATGTGCCAGCAAGGGCCGTTGGAGGTGGCCAGGTAGACGCGTCGGCTGCCCAGCAGCAGTGCGGGGGTCTCGTCGCGCATGTCCAGCGCATCCACCAGCACGGTGCGCACCTCGGGATAACGTGCGCGCCAGATCGCTGCCGCGTCGCGCAGAGAGGGCGCAGCGCCAATCACTTGGCTGGCGTTGCGCAGAAGTTCACTGGTCATGGTCATGCTCAATCTCCTGAATCTTCAGTCATCGCGAGGCGCCGCGCTTCGACCGTGATGGGCAGCGGCGTGTCGGCCGGCATGGCGGGCAAATCAAACTGCCAGCCATTGGCCAGTGTTACCAGCCCGCCCCACATGCCGGGGTTGGCCATGGAAACAATGGGTTCCTCCATATCTTTTTTGGGCACATAACCGGTCAGCGTGCCCTTGCTGTCTTTACGGATCATCAGTTTCATCATCGGCTCCTGGTAGGGGTAAACATAGGTTTTCTGGTTCTCTTTAAGGAGCGGTCAACATTTTTTCACGCAACAGCGGCGCCAACAACGGCGGCAGCGCATGGATCAGGTAAGTCACGTCATCCAGGGTGCTGCTCGGGCCCAGTGACAGGCGCACGGCGGCCAGCGCCTCGGTGGCGGACACCCCCATGGCCGTCAGCACATGCGAGGGCTCGCTGCCGCCGGAGGAACACGCCGCCCCCGAGGACGCAGCCACGCCCAGGCGCTCCAGCCGCTGCAATACGACATCGGCCGACAGTTGGCCAAAGCGCAGATAGCTGGTGCCCGGCAGGCGTGGCACATCCTGGGACCAGACGTAGGTGTCAGGTAGCGCACGGGTCAGTCCGCTTTCAAGCGCGTCGCGCAGCGTGGCCACGCGTGCGGCCTCCATGGCGACGTCGCCCAGCAGCTCTAGCGCGGCAGCCAGGCCTACAATCCCGGCCAGGTTTTCGGTACCACCGCGCCGACCGCGCTCCTGGCTGCCCAGCGTTTGCGGCGCAAACTCAACACCCTGGCGCAGCAGCAGCGCACCGACACCTTTCGGGCCCTGCAGCTTGTGTGCCGACAGCGACACCGCATCCGCACCGCAGGTGGAAAAAACGAAAGACTGCTTGCCGATGAACTGGGTGGCGTCAACATGCAGCCGCGCCCCGGCTGCTTGCGTGAGTGCCGCGACCTCATTCACCGGCATCAGCGCCCCGGTCTCGTTGTTGGCGGCCATCAGCGAGACCAGCGCCACGTCCGGGCCGATCAGCGCAGCGGCTGCCCGCAGATCGAGCGTGCCATCGCCCTGCACCGGCATCAAGCCCACTTGAATTCCACCGTCCGCCAGCGCGCGCGCCAGGCGCAGATGGCCCGCATGCTCGATGCTGCTGAACACGACGCGCCTGCGTTCCGGCGGGGTGGCGGCAAGTAGTCCGCGCACCGCCAGGTGATTGGCCTCGGTCGCCCCGCTGGTAAAAATGACCTCAACCGGTTTGCAGCCCAATACCCTTGCCACCGTTGCGCGCGCAGCGGCCAAGGCACGCTTGGCCTCCTGCCCGGGACCGTGCTGCGACGAGCTGTTGGCCCACAGACTGGAGAGCACCGGCAGCATGGCCGCGATGACCGCTGGCGCGGGCGGCGTGGTGGCGTTGTGGTCGAGGTAAATCATGATGATGGCGGTGATTCAGTTCAGGGCCAGAACTTACGTTCGTTGTCGACGCACAGCAGGTCCAGCAACACGTCCAGCGGTTCATCTTGAAACCGCGACACCCAAATGCCGTTGACATGGTCGCGCGCAGACAGGCACCAGCGCTGCGCCGCACCGGGCATTAGCAGCGCAATGTCGATCATGCCGCCGCTGCGGTCCACATTGCGCGAGCAGCACGGGCTCTGGATGCGAAAACTGTCGTCTTCGCGCAGCACACGCGGGCGCACATAGCGGTAGCGCACACGCTCGTGCAGCGCCCGCTCCAAGCGGTGCTGCATGAAGTCAAGTACCTGGCCGCTGGCATGAGCAGCCACCGCCCTGTTTATAGTCATGCCAGATCCTGCGTCTCCGGCAGCAGTCCGAAAGGTGCCGGAACGATTTCAATTTCAAGGCAACCGACCACACAGCCATCAAACTGCACCAGGTACACCGGCTCGTTCAAGTCCTGCGCATGACCCACATTGACGATCTCACCGACGGCGCCCCGTGCGGCCAGTAGTGCATCGAATGGACGTTCGGGGTAGCTGCCATCGTTGAACAGGTCGTCCAGCGCAATCACGCGCTGACCCCAGGCATACGCAGCGGCGCGTGGTTCGATAGCGGTCATGGCATTCATGGCTTCCTTTATGGCGTCGCAGATCCGAGCAAGCGCAGCATGCCGGCTTTGTCGCCCAGCCGTTGCAGCACGTCGTCGGGCAAGTTGTCCAGCGTGCAGAGCTCCCTGGCACGCATGCCGACGCGGTGGCCGGACTCGACGAAGTCCACCGCGTAGATATAAAACTGCTGCAGAAAGGTATTGATGTGGATGACGTAGCCGATTTCCCCCTTGTTCACCAGCAGCTCACCAATGTCCCGACCGCTGTAGGTGCCGTCGTTGCGGACCACCGAACGCGCCACCACCCGCTCGCCATAGCTGAAACGCGGCGGGAAGGCGATTTCGATCGCATCATCGTCAAAGTCCAGACTGGCGGCATTCATGGAATCGCCCTTTGGGTGCCTGGCGCTCAGTGCACCAGAATGGGGGCTGCCGGACGGCCGCGCCCAATCGAACTGACATCGATCCGGGTGACACCGGGTGGCGCGGCCTCGGCACTGCTGCTGCAAGCACAGGCCGCCTGATTCGGGTTGATGAAGCTCAGACCCGACCGGGTGGCCGTCTCGGCGAAGTCGATCGTCACACCTTGAAGCAGCAAGCAGCTTTCGGCTGACAAGAAGATGCGCAGGCCATTGACTTCCAGCGTCTGCTCGCCAGGCTGTGAAGCCGCCTCGGCGCTGAACTCTGACGAGTAGCCCGAGCAGCCGCCCGCGCTCACAGCCAGGCGCAAGCCAGCGCCTTCGGCCAAACCGGAAAAACGCATGATGCGGCGGATGAACTTCTCTGCGGCGTGGGTGATGATGACGTTCGGCAACATGATGTTGAAAATCCTCTTGAGCAGGTTCAGACCTTGACGATGCATCCGTCGACGGGACACACGGCGACGCACTGCGGTGCGTCGAAATGGCCCTCGCAGTCAGTGCACTTTTTGACGTCGATGACGTAGGTGCCATTTTTCTCGCGAATGGCCACGTTCGGGCATTCCGGCTCGCAGGCGGAGCAGGCGGTACAGGTGGATGAAATGATTTTCATGGGCATGGTGACTCTCCTGGAGGGTTGGAAAAATGGAAAACTCAGGCCGCCATGGCAACGCTGTTGGCAAGGCTTGTATAGGCGCCCTGGCGGATGTGTGCGTCGCCGCGATGCTGGTGCGTGATGGCACCGCTGGCGATGCGGGCACGGTAGTCCTGGAACCATTCCAGCGCCGCCTTTTCAATGAACTCGCCCACATGCTGGTCCACCGGTTCGATACCCGCCAGCGCGAGTTCGTCCCTCGGGCAAGCGCCGATCTTGGCCACCAGCACCGCGTGGCAATCGTTGATGGCGCGCACCACCGAAGGCAACTGCTCGTCGTCGCCAAAGCCGCCCTGGCAGTACAGGTCAACCCGGCGATGGCCTACGAACAGCGCCTGGGTGGCCGAAACTTCGAAGATCTGAAATTCAGTGACGTGGCCAAAATGTTCGTTGACCCGGCCACCGCCCTTGGTGGCTACTGCGACCAAGACCTTGATGTCTGACGCCACTTCAGCCGTCGCCAAAGTGGCCAACGCATCTTGCTTGGCGGCCTGCTGAGCCGCGCGCTCAATTTCGACCTTGTTCTGGTAAGCACGGCGACGGTCCAGGTCATAGACAACTTCCATTTGATCGATCTTGTCGAGCGTGAACTCCTCGCTGCGGTCCTCACCCAGCAGACCGACGGCATCGGCACGGCACTGGCGGCAGTGCCGCATCAGATTGGCGCCGCCCATGCAGGCGTCTTGCACCGCCTTGAGTTCGGCGGCGGTCGGACCGCGCTGGCCGGTCAAGCCGAACACCGTGCCGTGTTCGGCTTCGCTGATCAGCGGCATGATGTTGTGCAGGAAAGCGCCGCGCTTCTTCACCTCGCGGTTAACTTCGATCAGGTGCTGGTCATTGACGCCGGGAATCAGTACCGAATTTATTTTGGTCAGCACACCGCGTGCCGTCAGCATTTCCAGACCCAGCATCTGGCGCTGGTGCAGTAGCGTGGCCGCCTCCAGGCCGATGATGCGGCGGTGATTCCAGAAGATCCACGGGTAAATCTTGGCGCCCACCGCCGGGTCCACCATATTGATGGTGATGGTGACGTGATCGACCTTGTATTTGCAGATCTCGTCAACCCAGTCCGGCAGTGCCAGACCATTGGTGGACAGACACAGCTTGATGTCCGGCGCCTGCTGTTGCAGCATGCGGAAGGTGTCAAAGGTTTTCTTCGGGCTGGCCAGCGCGTCACCGGGTCCGGCGATACCCAGCACCGTCATTTGCGGTATCTCGCTGGCCACGGCCACCACCTTTTTGACGGCTTGCTCGGGCGTCAGTTTTTGCGAGACCACGCCGGGGCGTGATTCGTTGCTGCAATCGTACTTGCGGTTGCAGTAGTTGCACTGGATGTTGCAGGCCGGCGCCACGGCGACGTGCATCCGGGCGAAATGGTGATGGGCTTCTTCAGAGTAGCACGGATGGTTCTTGACCTTGTCCCAGATGTCAGGCGGCATGTCGTCCGGGCCGCCGGACGATCCGCAACTGGCTTTGCCTTCAGCACCGTGCGTAGCGCAACCGCCACTGGCGTCGGTCAGTTCGAGTTTGGCCCCCAAGGCTTTGATCTGGCCGATGCCAACATAGGTCGTAGCCGGCCTGGAGCCGCTGTGCGCACTGGCTTGCATGGAAACCCTTCTCGCAACCAACGGTGGTCGCATGCAGGTGTTAAAGCTAATTCCATGCCATCCGGAAACCGCCGCTTTTGCCCTGGTTTTGTAGGATGTGGCACACAGCAGGGACTAGCGTGCCCTGCCTTTTCACGGGCGACTGTCAGTGATGCGACAAAGATGACACAAGGGGTCGGTCAGTTGGGATCGCTCTGAACTGCAGAAGGGTTGGACTGTTTGCGCTGATCAACACCAACTCACGATTTTCTAGGGGTGTTTAGGGCTGGAACCCGACATCCACCGAAACCGCGAAAAACCCAACGAAAAGTAGGAAGCCGACTTTCGGTTTTGCCGGAACCGTCCGTTCGCGGCAGAGGCCAGAAACGCGGAACCTGTCACTCGGGGGCGATAATCAATTTTCCGAATGGTCGGCTCCAATGCAGCGCAGCAGTATCACGCCCAGTACCACTCCGTCGCGCTGCATGAAGTAGCGCCACCGCTTGGGACCGACGGCACCAGCACGTGCAGACGTGGCAAGACGTGGTCAACCAATTGCGTAGCCATTCACCATAGAGAAATCGCATCCAACATTTCACGCACATCAAAGTCGCATTTACTAAGCGGCTTTAAATCATCTGGGTTCTTGGACAATGCATGTGCTGCTTTGCCGCCAAGGCTGATGGAATCGTATTTTTTAGAACCAGGCCTTTGGGAGTGGCGCATTAAGTCTTGCAGTACGACGGGGATAGCAACATTGTCGTAGTACAACTTTTCGCTAAAGAATGCAGCCATACAACCCAGAGACTCTTCCTGATTGAGTTCCATTTTTTGAGTTATGGCATCCAGTACACCGAAGGCAACTCCAGCAATAATTACCTTCCCATCAAGAGTTAGTTCATCGATCTTAGGAAAGAAGTCTTCAGTCCTTTCCTCGCCCTGCAGTGGCCAAAATGCGCCCATCAAAATTCCCGTCATACAAAGATCGGCCATTTTTACGGCATCAGGCTTTGGTTTTTCACTCTTGGTTTGACGTACCAATTGCTTGTCTATCTCGATTGCGACGACGCCGAGATGTGAAAAAGTCATTCTGGCATCTAAGGAATTACGCACCATCGACTCGGTGAACGCGCTGGCCAAGTAGTACCCGTAAGCCTTGCCAATATCGAAGTCTTTGTTCTTGCGAGCCTCTGCTTGAAGTTGATTGGCAATCTTGAGTTGACCGTCTCGCGACCAAGACTTGCATTGACCAAGAATGTCTTTTTGAAGTTTTGCGTACAGCATCAAACTCTCAGCCTCAATCTCAGGACCTGCTTTGTGTAGCAACTCCAAAGTCAAAAAGACGTCCTTCTTTAGTCGAGCACCATGAGCGTTTTCGTTTGTTTCATTGAACACATTAGCGATGTTGTCCAAAATTCCCATAATTTTCTATCCCTTAATATTTTGCAGTGATACTCTTTGTTGCAAGGACTGTGCTCTTTCAATTCCTAGTCCGTAAAGCGATTTGTTTTTTATACATGAACTTATACGATTCACATAGTCTTGCCACACTGACAGTAAAGAAACTATCAATCACACAGCCCTACGGTAATGGGTCTCCGGACTCAATCGTCCACTTGTCTGGCAGTGAGAAGTCTGGGGCTTGATATTCGGTTTCGGAGTGCTTGGCTTGAAGTCGCCTCGCATATCTTATAGGCTGTCCGTCGTTGAAACCTGCTTCATTCTCCTCAGTGCGGAGGCCGGGGATTGACCATCCTCCATCGACGACCACAATACGGATAGCCTTATTGTGAAACTTAGCATGCAATTTGGCGCACGCCGCCACGTCCTCGAAGAAGTCCCATACCCGGTACTCGAACTCAGGCTGCGCCATATCACTATCTCCAGGTTTCGCTGCGAATTGATCGTACGCTCAGTTCAGCCAAGTTTTAAATCGAAGCGTGGGGCCATCATCTCAGAAGATGCCTGACGACACTCTCACACGATAGGGGTCGTTCGTGTCCATCTGAGCCACGAGCGTTCGCCGATATCCGATAAGGTTTACGTGTGGCCGCAGGCCAAGCGCCGCCAATTTGGCTATCTTGGCATCAATGGCAAAAATCATGTTTTCTGTCGCCAGGCGGGTTCCATTCTTTGGCGCACACGGATATGGCAGAATTTCAAATTCTTCGGGCATAGTGACTGTCAAAGTAGTACCGGCGACAAGATCTTCAAACAGTCCCAGTCCATGTACCACGTGCGGTACCTTGGCGGCATATTGCTTTTCTGAGAAGGCCATATCGTCGTAATTGCGCACTTTTCAGACTTTCACCCTCTGTCGGATCACCGCGATATTGGCCACCAGTGGAATTGTTACCTTCAGCTCGGGTTTCCCCAAAGCGTGTATCGCGGCACCGCCCATGCCAATCCACCCTACTGGCCCGAGGACAAGACTCAAAAGGGAAGATGCTGCCGTATAGGCCCCAAACCCTAAAGCGCCAAAACTCAGCGTACTCAGCAGCGAGGACATGAAGGTAAACGTGGCAAATCCGCCGAGATTGCCAAGCACCATCAATCCGGCCGTGCCAGTTAATCCATTGACCGAAGACCCGCCAAATTTCTTGGCAACATCGGCGATCTTCGCATCGAAATCTCTCTGCTGTTCCGCCGACATGTTTGCGTAGGCTTTCTCCAGCAGTTTGATGAGAATTTTGTTCTCGGTGCTCTCAACGTGAGATTTGTTGTACTCCAAACATTGCTCCAACGTGACCTTTTTTTCCTTGATGGAAATATTCACCAATGTGATTTCTTCCAGCCTGGATAAACTCAATCCGTTGATGACAGAAGACCCGTGGTAAGCGGGGACACCTTTGATTTCGAGCGCATCCACAACGTCATCCAGCATGTCCACATAGCCTGTTCCTTGGCCACGGAAGAAATTGATAACCCCGTGGCCACCAGCCTCGCAAATTGCTTGCTGTAGCGGAATGGGGTCGTATGCGATGCTGGCCTTGGAATCCAGAATTTTTGTTAGCGCCATCCGCTCTTTGACTGTTGCCTTCTCCAGAAGGGTGAGTAAGGATCCGTTCGATACGAAGCGTTTTGGCATTCAATTTCCATTTCTGCAGTACCTCAGCCACCACAACCAGAAAAAAATAGGGTGTGACGATGAAGCGCGTACGCGATTGATTTTCAGGTATCGCATTGATTTGACCATCCCCCAGACGGGTGAATGACGCGATTTCGTCGAAATATGTGGATTTCAGCCATGAATATGCTCGGTACATGTCGAATTCAGACCAGTTCCCCTCAAACTCTGAACATCACTTAACAAATTGGACATCTAATGGCTGAGCTTTCAGTACCCCCGGGGGATTGGGACGACATGCGAGTTGACAACACGGCGGTCAAGATATGGATCCCAGCGTCGTTGGATGTATGCCTTGCCGATCTGAGTTTACGTTTTGAACAAAGCAAGAGCGACCTTGCACGCAATGGACTGATGGTTCACCTGTATGGCAGGTACGTGTTTGAGCAGTTAGTAGCGAATCACATCTGGAAGCTTTCTAGGCGACTTGAGCAAGAAGACAACGTCAAGTATTCGATGGAAGGCATCAGTATCAAGCTGGAGGACGCACCTCGACCTGCCTTCATTCAGGCGTTTGGGAAGAATACTGAGGATTTGAAGGTGTGGATGCCAAAGCGTTTAAAGGATTCGATAGAAGGATTGGCCATAGAGGCTGGCCAGACCCTTTCAGAGTACATGCGTAGGGCACTGACTGCGTACTACATGGGCCGTACAGTGATGGACCCTTTGAGGGGTTGACAGAGCACCATTATTGGCAACCATGAGAGGGAATATGGGCAACAAGAATACAAGTTCGAACTGGATGATGGCGACGGTGTATGGGGGCCTTGCAATGGCTGCAATCAATCCCATAGCCGGCGCAATTACCGCATTTGCCTGCTACCAAGTGCACAAGAAGCTGAAAGCAGAGGAGGATGTCGAGCGAGAGAGAAACCGTCAACAGAATCAACAGGAGTTCAATGAAAAGTTTTACGCTCGGCAGCACTATGCCTCCTACGAGGATTACCTTATGTCGGATGCATGGCAGGAAAAACGAGCAGCAATTTTTAAGCGCGCCTTTGGCAAATGTGAGAAGCCAGAATGCAATCGAGCCTTGAGCGAAGTTCACCATATCTGGTACCCAAAGACTTGGGGGGATGAACCAGTGAGCGCGCTAATTGGGCTGTGCCGGGAGCATCATGAGGCTGAGCATAAGCCGCGGTTTTAGAAAACGAATGCATTCATGACTTAAATGAAATCAGAACCTCTGCAATTCTTCGAGCGCAACGAATTTCGGGGAGTAGCACCAGCGGCAGGAATGACTGCTCTGGATTTTTCAGCGATATTTCCCGAGTTCTGAGTGGCCGGTTTCGCTGCTTATGCATAGCTATCCATAAGCAGCGTTATGCATAGAACTTGATTATGAATAGTATTTTCATCGACAGGGCTGGATGCCGTATGAGCGTTGACGTTGCGGCGTTCTTCGGTTCAAACATTCGACATAAATTCGACTATTCACCGAGGGCCGAATTCATTGCCCATCGAATTTCAGGAGCCGATGCAAGAGCACTCTCGCGTTACTTCTGCGTCAACGGCCCAATGAGACAGAACCAATAGCCCGTTGCACGCACGCCAAGCAAATTTCATAACCGCGCACTGGGGGACATTTTCGGAAACTGACTGGGCGTTGAAATTATGTAGAAGCCAAACCCAGCCTGCGGCAATATTTGCCAATGACAGGGGCACCATCGACACGGTAGCTATACATAACTGAGTCCTATGCATAACGCTGCGAAGCTGCCTTACCCATCGTCATAACCAACCCGATCTGCACTTTGTCTTTTGCTCAAGTTCCACTCGCGCTCGCCAGCAGGAGGTGGACTGGGGCGGTGGCCGATTTCTGGGCCTTTGACAGCATGAGGCCGCCGCCCCAGCCCAGCTCCTGCCGCCCACCAATGTCGGCGATGAAACTATGAACCCCGGGCTTCCCGCTCAAAGAACACGACCCCGACCCGCTGAATATGGGCTTCGAGTTCGGGGTGCTTGAGTTCTGCAAACACCGACAGATCAATGGTGTAAGGCAGCAATAAATCGTCCAGGGCCTCGGCAATGGTGGCGCACAAGCCGGATGTCAGGCCTGTGCCGTACAAGGTCAGGTCAATGTCAGAGCCCGGTTTGTAATTTCCCTTGGCACGCGACCCGTACAACACCGCCCGCTCCACCGCAGGGTACTGTGCCAGCACCGCGCAGATTTGGTCAACCGTGCGCTCCGTTAGCCCGTATTTCATGCTTCGGGATCGGCTTGGGTGCCGAGGGCCGCAAAGTGGGCCTCCAACATCCGACAGACGGTTGAGGACTGAACTGGCGCGCTTACGCGTCGCTGCGGTCTGTCCCGCAAGGTGGACTTCCAACATCCATGTATCAGTTGGCGACAGAGCTTGTTCACTTTGTGTAACGGCGGTCTGTCCCTCAAGGTCTCAGAATTTTCTTACTTCGATGCCATTTTTTTGCAGCGCGTAGCCCATCTGGCGGGGCGATATCTTTAGCAGACGAGCCGCCTTGGCCTGAACCCAGCCGCAGCGTTCCATGGCCCAAACCAGGCGTTCATGTTCGCCGTGCGGTTTTCCATCGTCGATCGGCACAGCGTTGTCGCCAGCAGACAAGGGGGCGGTCACGGCGGTATCGTCGCCCAAGGCCACAGGCACTGGTGAGGAATCGGCAGGACTCGCTGTCGCTGCTTCAGCATCGGAACGCGGCGGTGCCGTCGGTACTTCCTTGATCGGAATATCAGCCAAGCGGGTGCGGCGAACAGCGTCGTCCCGCTCGATGTGGTGCAGCACCTGGGTCAGGCAACGATTTCCGTGGCAGGGAAAGGCGAGTTCGGAAATGACGTTGTCGTGCGCCATGGTGGCCGTGCGCTCCACGCAGTTTTCCAGTTCCCGTACGTTGCCGGGCCAGTAACAGCTCGTCAGTACGCGCATGGCGGCGGCGCTGAATTGCGTGCTGCGCGAGTTTTCCCGGTTAAAGCGATCCAGAAAATGCTTTGCCATTGCCGGGATGTCTTCGCGTCGTTCGCGCAGTGGCGGCAGTTGAATACAAACCACGTTGATTCGGTAGTAAAGATCGGCGCGGAACTCTCCGGCCTGCACCATGCGTTCCAGGTTACGATTGCTGGCAAGTATCAATCGCACGTCCACCTTCACTGGAACGTTGCCTCCCACGCGCTCAAATTCTCGCTCCTGCAGAACGCGCAGCAATTTGGCCTGAAACGAGGGCGAGATATCGCCAATTTCATCGAGAAACAGTGTGCCGCCATGCGCCATCTCGAAGCGGCCCTTGCGCTGCGCCTGCGCTCCGGTGAAAGAGCCCTTCTCATGACCAAACAGCTCACTCTCCAGCAGCGACTCCGTGAGCGCGGCGCAGTTGACGCAGACAAACGCTTCACGCTTGCGCGGTGAGAGACTGTGGATGGCTCGCGCAATAACCTCTTTGCCGGTGCCACTCTCACCACGCAGCAACACCGTGGTGCGGGCCGGCGCAACCTGGTGAACCTGCTCGAATACTTCCCTCATCGGCGCCGAAACACCCACCACCTGGTCAATCTGGTTGCTGGGCTTGAGCACCTTGTGCATGCGGCGAACCTCCTCCTGCAGGTTGTCATGCGCAGCACTGACACTGCGATGCAACAGCAGCGCTTGCCCCATGAGCGTAGCCACCATCTTGAGTAACTGCAAGTCGTCGGAGAACCCGCGACTCTCGCCGGGGTTGATGCAATCAATGGCCAGCACACCGACGGTGCGGCGGTCGGCACGGATGGGTGTAACAAGCATGGCGACGGGAACGTCCGGGGACTGGTCGGCGCCACCGGTGCGATTGAGGAACAGCGGCTCGGAGCGCACGTCGGGAACGATGACCTGAATACCGTTGGCGTAGACGCGGCCCACGATGCCTTCGCCGGGCATGAATTGCAGACGCTGCTGCTCCTCGCGCGAAAGGCCTGCGGCACACAGACCGCGCAAACGGCCGCCGGGCTCGCTGAGCACCACGAAGGCGCGCCGCCAGTCGAAGGCGTGCAATAGATAGTTCAATGCCTCACGGAAGGTCTTGGCGACGTCCAATGAAGTTGCCAGCGTCTTGCTGACTTCGTAAACCGCATTGAGTTCGCGCCGAGCGTTATTTGTTTGCGTGTTCAACATATGAAGTCCTCGTTTTTGCACAACATCGGACCTGCCGCGTCGAACCACTCTGCATCCTGGAACTGTCTTGCACCACAACGGAACAGATTGACAACGCAACGGCCCCTTATGGGTAGTTCACGCAAGAAACAGGCCAGGACGCTGTAACGGTTGACACAGCTGTTCCGGGCGCCACAGCCTATTTCCGACAAACAAGACATGGCTGCTGCCAAATGCGTGGTCGGGCGCTCACAAAAGCAACAATCGGCGCGCCCAGAATTCCGATTCAGGCGACAAAACGCATGGCACTGAAATTGCGTTACCAGTGACGTCCAACCTCTTTTTCCAGGAGCCTGCCATGACGGACCTCAGTCGCGCCAACGCCAACTTCCGTGCTGCCCCGCCCGTGTACCTCGACTATGCGGCCACCACACCGGTGGACCGGCGTGTGGCGAGCAAAATGATTCCCTATTTGACAGAGCTCTACGGCAATCCCGCGAGCCGCTCCCATGCCTATGGCTGGGCCGCCGACGCGGCCGTGGAGCTGGCCCGCGAACAAGTCTCCGCACTGATCAACGCCGACCCGCGCGAGATCGTCTGGACTTCGGGTGCCACCGAATCGAACAATCTGGCCATCAAAGGCGCCGCCCATTTCTACCGCGCCAGAGGCAAGCATCTGGTGACGGTGGCGACCGAGCACAAGGCGGTGCTGGACAGCATGCGCGAACTCGAGCGCGAGGGCTTTGAAGTGACCGTGCTGCCGGTGCTGCCAAGCGGTCTGCTGGACCTGGCGGTGTTTGATGCGGCGCTGCGCCCCAACACGGTGCTGGCCTCGGTGATGTTCGTCAACAATGAAACCGGCGTCGTGCAGGACATCGCCGCGCTGGGTGCGCTGTGCCGTGCCAAGGGCGTGCTGTTCCATGTGGATGCGGCGCAGGCCGCCGGCAAGGTGGCGATCGATCTGGGCCAACTGCCGATTGATTTGATGTCGCTGTCGGCGCACAAAATCTACGGCCCCAAAGGGATTGGCGCGCTCTACGTGCGGCGCAAACCACGGGTGCGCATCGACGCCCAGATGCATGGCGGCGGTCACGAGCGCGGCATGCGCTCGGGCACGCTGCCGACGCACCAGATCGTCGGCATGGGCGAAGCCTTCTGGCTGGCGCGCGAAAACATGGCGGCTGACAATGCACGTATCAGCACCCTGCGCGACCGGCTCTGGGCCGGCTTCCAGAAGATGAATGCGGTCGTACTCAACGGCGATGAACACAGTCGGGCCGTGCAGTATCTGAACGCGAGCTTCAACTACGTCGAGGGTGAGTCGCTTTTAATGGGCATCAAAGGGGTGGCGGTGTCTTCGGGCTCGGCCTGCACCTCGGCCAGCCTGGAGCCCAGCTATGTGCTGCGCGCCATGGGTCGCAGCGACGAGCTCGCCCACAGCTCGGTACGTTTCTCCATCGGCCGTTTCACCACAGTCGAGGATATCGATTTCACGATTGAGCAGGTGACCCAAGTGGTGTCTCGCCTGCGCGCCATGAGCCCGCTCTGGGACATGGTTCAGGCTGGCGTCGATCTCAATTCGATCCAGTGGTCAGAACACTGAATCCGGGCTGAACTGGCCCATTCATCAACACCCAGGACACGGAGAATTTATATGGCATACAGCGACAAGGTCGTCGACCACTACGAGAACCCGCGCAACGTCGGCGCCTTCGATGCCGCTGACGACAACGTCGGCACCGGCATGGTGGGCGCCCCCGCCTGTGGCGATGTGATGCGGCTGCAGATCCGCGTCAACGCGCAGGGCGTGATCGAGGACGCCAGGTTCAAGACCTATGGCTGCGGCTCGGCCATTGCGTCGAGCTCGCTGGTCACGGAATGGGTGCGCGGGCGCACGCTGGACGAGGCACTGGCCATCAAGAACTCGGACATCGCAGAAGAGCTGGCGCTGCCGCCCGTGAAAATTCATTGCTCGATCCTGGCCGAAGACGCGATCAAGGCAGCCGTAGCCGACTTCCGTTCGCGCCACCCGGCCGGCGGTGGAACGCTCACTTCAGAGCAACCTGTCTGCGGCTCCAGCACCCATTGAGCCACCTCCCATCCACCTCCACACAGCATCTCCAAAGAAGGAATTCAAAAATGGAAGCAGCTCTGGCCCTTACTCGTCCCAACGTGCCTGGCGTCATGCCCAACATACTGGAATTCACCCCCCAGGCAGCCGCCAAGGTGGCCGAATTGATTGTGGTGGAGGGCAACCCCAACCTCAAGCTGCGCCTGTATGTCACGGGTGGTGGCTGCTCTGGCTTCTCATATGGTTTTGCCTTCGACGACCAGGTGGCTGAGGATGACACGCTGATCGTCACCGAAGGTGTTGCATTGGTGGTGGACGCCATGAGCCAGCAGTACGTGCTGGGCGCACGCGTCGACTTCGAGGATGGCCTGGAGGGCTCGCGCTTCGTCATTCACAACCCCAATGCGCAGACCACCTGTGGCTGCGGCGGTTCATTCTCCGTTTAAGAGGTGATGCCATGAGTGTGTCCATGACGCCTGCTGCCGCGCGCCACGTCGCGAAGTCCCTGGTCAAGCGTGGCAGCGGCATCGGCCTGCGCCTGGCGGTCAAGACCAGCGGCTGTTCGGGCTTTGCCTACGCCCTCGAATTCGTCGATGCGCTCAACCCTGACGATCAATGCTTCGAGACCTGTGGCATGAAGGTCATCGTCGACTCGCGCAGCCTGGGCGTGCTGGCCGGCACCGAACTCGACTTCGTGCGCGAAGGCCTCAACGAAGGCTTCAAGTTCAACAACCCGAACGCCAAGGCCAACTGCGGCTGCGGCGAGAGCTTCGCCGTATAAGGTTCACCCCATGGCCCTACTGCAAATCGCCGAACCCGGTCAAAGCGCCGCACCGCACCAGCACCGGCTAGCCGCCGGCATCGACCTGGGCACCACCAACTCGCTGATCGCTACCGTGCAGAGCGCCGTCGCGCGCGCGCTGGTGGACGAGGATGGCGTCACTTTGCTGCCCTCGGTGGTGCGCTATCTTCCGGGCAACGGTATCGTGGTGGGGCGCGAGGCACAGGACAGCCAGGCCGAGGATCCACAGAACACCATCGTCTCGGTCAAGCGCTTCATGGGTCGCAGCCTGTCGGACTTGAAGGGAGCAGCCGGTCTGCCGTATCGCTTTACCGACCGGCCCGGCATGGTCGGCATCACCACCATCTCCGGAGAACGCTCGCCGGTGCAGGTCTCGGCTGAAATTTTGACCGCGTTGCGCGAGCGCGCCGAAGTCTCGTTGGGCGGCCCGCTGGCAGGCGTCGTGATCACCGTTCCGGCATATTTCGACGATGCACAACGTCAGGCCACGAAAGATGCGGCACGGCTGGCCGGTCTGACCGTCTTGCGCCTTCTGAACGAACCCACCGCCGCAGCCATTGCCTACGGACTGGACAGAGCCGCCGAAGGCACGTTTGCCATCTACGACCTGGGCGGCGGCACTTTCGACATCTCCATCCTCAACCTCACCAAGGGTGTGTTCGAGGTACTGGCCACCGGTGGCGACTCCGCGCTTGGCGGCGACGACTTCGACCACGCCATTGCCGAATGGTTCTGCACCCAGCACGGCATCGACGGCCTGGCAGCCTTGCCACCAACTTCCCAGCGCAGCCTGCTGGCGGCGGCCCGCACCGCCAAGGAGACGCTCTCGCAGCATGAAACTTCGGTCCTGGCCCTCTGCCACGCCGACGGCAACGCCCAACAAGCCATCCTGTCGCGCGCCCAGTTTGCCGAGCTCGGCGCCGCGCTGATCGCCCGCACCATGGCCGCCACCAAGCGCGCGCTGCGCGACGCCAAGCTGGCCGTTGCAGACATCACCGGCGTGGTGCTGGTGGGCGGCTCAACCCGCATGTTCATCGCCCGCGATGCGGTGCGCAACTTTTTCGGTCGTGACCCGCTCATCGATATCGACCCGGACCAGGTCGTCGCGCTCGGTGCCGCCCTGCAGGCCAATGTGCTGGTTGGCAACAGCGGCGACGAATGGCTGCTGCTCGACGTCTGCCCGCTCTCCCTGGGCATCGAGACCATGGGCGGCCTGGTCGAAAAAATCATCCCGCGCAATTCCACGCTGCCGGTGGCGCGCGCCCAGGAATTCACCACCTTCAAGGACGGCCAGACCGCGATGTCGCTGCATGTGGTGCAGGGCGAACGCGAGACCGTGGCCCATTGCCGTTCGCTGGCGCGCTTCGAGCTGCGCGGCATTCCGCCGGCCGTGGCCGGCTCGGTGCACATCCGGGTCAGTTTCCAGATTGATGCCGATGGCCTGCTGTCGGTCACGGCGCGCGAGCAGGCCAGCGGCATCGAGGCCCACATCGAGGTCAAACCCTCGTATGGCCTGGCCGATGCGCAAATCGCCGCCATGCTGCAGGAGGCCATCGGCGCGTCCAGGGAAGACCTGCAGTTGCGTTCGCTGCGCGAGGCGCAGGTCGATGCGCGGCGCATGCTCGATGCCACTGAAGCCGCACTGGGTGAGGACGCCACCTTGTTGTCGGCGCCGGAGTTGAGCGCGATCCGGCAAGCCATGTTCAAGGTCGCCGACATGCTGGAAACCGAAGCCGCGCTGGACGAACTGCGTCTTGCGACCGCCACGCTGTCGTCGGTCACCGATGAATTCGCCGCGCGCCGCATGAACGCCTCCATCAGCAAGGCGCTCGCTGGCCGCACCATGGACAGCCTGGTCTAGTCCCATGCCGCGCATCCACCTGCTGCCCCACCCCGAGCTGTGCCCCGAGGGCCGCGAGCTGGAAGTCAAGCGCGGCGCCTCGCTGTGCGAGAGCCTGCTCAAGGCCGGCGTCGCCCTCGAGCATGCCTGCGAGATGGTCGCGGCTTGTGCCACCTGCCATGTGTATGTGCGCGCGGGTGGAGCTTCGCTGAAAGAGCCGGACGACGAAGAAAACGACCAGCTCGACCACGCCTGGGGCCTGGACGCGCAATCGCGCCTGGCTTGCTGCGTCAAGCTGCGCGATGCCGATATCACCATCGAATTTCCGCGGCATACGCGCAACCATGCGCGGGAGCATTGAGGCCGCGGGTCGGGCGCACACCCGACCACCCCCGCCGGGTCGAAACCCGGCCGAAGCCCCCCAGCGTTCTGTCCGAAACAGCACATTCCCGACAACCGGCGTCAGCAGCCCGGCCGGGCCGGCGGCCCCAGACCCGACAAACCCGCCCCACGAGCGGTCCTTGAGGGCGTTTTCAGCGCCCAAAACAGGTGGCATGCACCTTGCGTTAAAGGGATGCAAAGGACGCCACACCATGCCCCTCGACCTCATCATCAACGACACCACGCTGCGCGATGGTGAACAAACCGCCGGGGTGGCGTTCACGGTCGATGAGAAATGTGCCATTGCCTGCGCGCTGGCCGCTGCCGGAGTGCCGGAAATGGAGATTGGCATTCCGGCCATGGGCGCGGAAGAGATCGCCTGCATCAACACCATCGCCGCGCTCGATCTGCCCGCCGCATTGATGGTCTGGGGCCGCCTGACCGATGCCGATCTGACAAGTGCCTTGCGTTGCCAGGCCGACATCATTCACCTCTCGATTCCGGTATCAGATATTCACCTGCACCACAAACTTCGCCAGTCGCGTGAATGGGTGCTGGCGCAGGTCACACGCGTGATCGAAAAAGCAGCCACCAGCGGCCGCAAGATCACACTCGGCGCCGAAGATGCGTCCCGTGCCGATAGCGACTTCCTGGCTCTGGTCGCCCGGCGCGCCCAGGCCTGCGGTGCCAGCCGCATCCGTTTTGCCGACACGCTGGGCGTGCTGGACCCGTTCACTACCTATGACGCCATTGCCCGGCTGCGCGACGCGATCAACATCGAGATCGAGATCCATGCCCACAACGACCTCGGCATGGCCACGGCCAACACACTGGCTGCGCTGCGCGCTGGCGCCACGCATGCCAACACCACGGTCAATGGGATAGGCGAGCGCGCCGGCAATGCGGCGCTGGAAGAAGTGGTGATGGGGGTTCGCCACCTGCACCATGCCAACACCGGCGTGGACACGCAGGCGCTGGTCGCGATCTCGCGTCTGGTCGAACGCGCATCGGGTCACAAGGTGGCCTTCAACAAAAGCATTGTGGGCGAGGCCGTGTTCACCCACGAATCGGGCATCCACATTGACGGCCTGCTGAAAAATGCCTCCACCTATGAGAGTTTCGACCCCTCGGAACTCGGCCGTCAGCGGCGCACGGTGTTGGGTAAACATTCCGGTTCGCAGTCGGTGCGCCAGGCCTATGGCGCGCTCGGTGTCGTGCTGGACGACGATGGCCTCACAGGCCGGTTGCTGATGCGCATCCGCGACCACGCGATGTGCGCCAAGCAGGAGCCGACATCGCTCGATCTGCAGCGCTTTCTGCTTGAGTCGAATTTCCCTTTGGTGCTGCATGCTGTCACCGGGCCGGGATTCAAGCCATCCCTTTTTCAAACCTCTGCCATGGAGTAAGCCACGATGGAAAACTTCCTTCAACAACTCAAGGCCTTGTCCTCGGCCGAGGATTTTCTGCAGTACTTTGGCGTGCCATTCGACCAGCATGTGGTCAACGTCAGCCGGCTGCATATTCTCAAGCGATTTTTTCAGTACATCCGCCAGCAGAACCTGCTGGCGCAGACCGATGAACTGGGGCTCTATACCTTGTACCGGGAACAACTGGGCAAGGCCTACTCGGATTTCGTCACCTCGACACCTGCACAGGAAAAAGTGTTCAAGGTTTTTCAGGACACCAATGGCAAACAGCATGTGACGCTCGAGGGCCTCAAGGCGTCGCTGCCGCAGCGCGCTGTTTTAAATGGTTGAGGACAGAGCTGGCTCACTACGTGTAGCTGCGGTCTGTCCCGCAAAGTTTTAATTGGAGCACTGACATGCACATCGTCGTTTGTATCAAACAGGTTCCGGATTCGGCGCAGATTCGCGTCCACCCGGTCACCAACACCATCATGCGTCAAGGGGTGCCGGCCATCGTCAACCCCTATGATCTATTCTCGCTGGAAGAAGCGCTGCGGCTGAAAGACAAGTTTGGCGGCAAGGTCACCGTGCTGTGCATGGGCCCGCCGCAAGCCGAAGAAGCGCTGCGCAAGTGCATCAGCTTTGGCGCTGACGACGCGGTGCTGGTGACCGACCGCGCCTTCGCCGGTGCCGACACGCTGGCGACCTCTTATGCGCTAGCTGCTGGCGTGCGCCAGATCGCCAAAGAGCAGGCGGTGGACATTGTCTTCACCGGCAAGCAGACCATCGACGGCGACACTGCCCAGGTCGGCCCCGGCATCGCCAAGCGCATAGGGCTGCAATTGCTGACCTACGTCTCACGCATCGCCGAAACCGATCTGATCAAGCGCACGATCACGGTGGAGCGGCGCGCCGAAGGCGGTGTGCAGGTGCTCAAAACGTCTCTGCCCTGCCTGATCACGATGCTGGAGAACACCAATGAAATGCGCTTTGCTGCGCTGCCCGCCATGATCCACGCCGCGGCCTACCCGGTACGCAAGTGGAGCAAGGAGCAGGCCGGCGTTGAGGACCTGGGCAAGATCGGTCTGAAGGGCTCGCCCACCGTGGTGAGCAAGGTCTTTGGCCCGACACCGCGCAGCGAGAAGGCCGAGATGCTGGAGCTGGAGACCTCCAGCCTGCGCGATGTGTCTCTCAATCTGCTGCAGAAAATTTTTACCCGCCACCCGACCCTTGAGTCTGATCTTCTGATGAAGGAACTGTCATGAGTGAAACCCATAGCTCTGCCGCACCCGCGGCGCCGGCCAAGCGCCCCGCCGGCCGCCGGAACGTGGAACTGTCCGAAGAACTGAAGGCCTATAAGGGCGTTTGGGTCTTCATCGAACACGACCGCAGCCATGTGCACAGCGTGTCGTGGGAGCTGGTGGGTGAAGCGCGCAAGCTGGCCGACCCCCTGGGCTGCCAGGTCAGCGCCATTTTGCTCGGCGGCCCGGACGAGCCGCTGGAAAAGTTCGCCGTCGAAGCCTTCACCTTTGGCGCCGACAAGGCCTACCTCATACAGGATCCGGTGCTGAAAGGCTACCGCAACGAGCCCTTCACCAAGGGCCTGACGGACCTGGTCAACAAGTACCAGCCGGAAATCATGCTGCTGGGCGCCACCTCGATGGGCCGCGATCTGGCCGGCTCGGTGGCCACCACGCTGCTCACCGGTCTGACCGCCGACTGCACCGAGCTGAAAATCGACCCGGCCACCCGCGCCCTGGCC
The DNA here is from genome assembly GCA_002413395.1 of Polaromonas sp. UBA5171. GTDB lineage: Bacteria > Pseudomonadota > Gammaproteobacteria > Burkholderiales > Burkholderiaceae_C > Polaromonas. The sequence continues at coordinate 57,845 of DHWX01000009.1, forward strand.
GCCACGCGCCCCACTTTTGGTGGTTCGCTGTATTGCACGATCATGACACTGGCCTACCGCCCGCAGATGGCGACCGTGCGTCCGCGCGTCATGCTCATGCCGCGGGCCGACGCCAGCCGCAGCGGCGAGATCATGCATGACACGCTCGGCATGGTGGAGACACAGATCGTCACCAAGCTGCTGGACTTTATCGCCGACGCCAACAGCAACAAGATCAACCTGCCTTATGCCGACGTGATCGTCAGCGGCGGCAAGGGCTTGAAGAACCAGGAAAACTTCAAGCTGGTGTTCGAGCTGGCACGCGTGCTCGGTGGCGAGGTCGGCGCCACGCGCCCCTGCGTGCAGGCCGGCTGGGTGGAGGCGGATCGGCAAGTCGGGCAAACCGGCAAAACGGTGCGCCCCAAACTCTATATTGCCGCCGGTATTTCCGGTGCGATTCAGCACCGCGTGGGCTGTGAGGCTTCGGACGTGATCGTGGCGATCAACACCGACGTGAACGCACCGATCTTCGACTTCGCGCACTACGGCATTGTCGGCAACGCGATGCAGGTGCTACCCGCGTTGACGCAAGCCTTCGCCGCCCATCTGGCGCAGCGCAGCCGACTTGTGGCCTAAAGGAGACCGTGATGAAAAAACCATCCCAATTCGATGTCATCGTCGTTGGCGCCGGCCCGTCGGGCAACGCCTGCGCCTACACCCTGGCCAAGGCCGGACTCAAGGTGTTGCAGATCGAGCGCGGCGAATACCCCGGCAGCAAGAACGTGCAGGGTGCCATCCTGTATTCCAGGGCGCTGGAGGAGATCATTCCCGACTTCCGTGATGATGCGCCGCTAGAGCGCCACATTATCGAACAGCGCATGTGGCTGCTCGACGAAAAATCTTTCGTCGGCACGCACATTCGCAGCGAAGACTACAACCAGCCGCCTTACAACCGCTACACCATCATTCGTGCGCAGTTTGACAAGTGGTTCAGCTCGAAGGTGCGCGAAGCCGGTGCCTTGCTGATCTGCGAGACCACCGTCAACCACTTGATCATGGACGGCGATCAGGTGGTGGGCGTGCAGTGCGACCGCGAACAGGGCGATGTCTATGCCGACGTCGTCATCCTGGCCGACGGCGTGAATTCGACGCTGGCGCGCAAGGCAGGATTCCATGGTGACATTACCGCCGACAATGCAGCCTTGGCCGTCAAGGAGATTCTCTTCATGCCGGAAGAGACCATCCGCCAGCGCTTCAATATTGGCGAGGAATCGGGTGTCGTGATCGAGATGGTAGGACGTATCACCGATGGCATGATGGGCACCGGCTTTCTCTATACCAACAAGGAATCGCTGACCATCGGTGTCGGCTGCATGCTGGGCGATTTCGCGAAGAACCCGAACCGCACCAGCCCCTACGTGCTGCTCGAGCAGATGAAGCGACACCCTGCCATCGCGCCGCTGATTGAGGGCGGTGAGATGAAGGAATACTGCGCCCACCTGATTCCGGAAGGTGGCTTCCATGCCATTCCCAAGGTCTACGGAAATGGCTGGATGATCGTCGGTGATTCAGGCGGCTTCGTCAACTCCGTGCACCGCGAGGGCTCGAATCTGGCGATGACCACAGGGCGACTGGCCGCCGAAACCGTCATTGCGGCCAAGGCCACCGCACGGGGCTACCGTGCGGATTCGCTGTACACCTACAAGACCGCGCTGGACAAGAGCTTCGTGATGAAGGATCTGCACAAATACCGTGACATGCCAAACGTGTTTCACAAAAGTCCGCAGTTCTTCACCGTCTACCCCGACATGGTTGCGCAGGCGGCACGCACCATGATCACCGTGGACGGCGTGGACAAGAAGACCAAGGAGCGCGAAATCTTCGCGCACTTCCGCAAGACCCGCAAACTTACCGGTCTGGTGGGTGATGCGTACAAACTCTGGAAGGCGATCCGATGAATGCCATCACTGTCAATGTCGAAGAAAAACTGTTCCAGAACCGTTACCGCGTCGACGCGGGGCGGCCTCACATCAGGATCAGGGACACCGACGTCTGCACCAACGTTTGCGTCGCCAAGAGCTGCACCTTCGTCTGCCCGGCGTCCTGCTACAAGATCGAGGGCAACGGCAGTGTGACGCTAATCACCGACGGCTGCCTGGAATGCGGTAGTTGCCGCATCATCTGCTCGGAGCACGCGAACGTGGATTGGGAATATCCGCGTGGTGGTTACGGCATCCTGTTCAAGTTCGGTTAAAAAAGACCATGAGAAAACCACAACGCCACATCTTCGTCCACACCGAAAATCGGCCGACAGAACATCCGCGCGTTCCCTGCACTGCCAAAGAATCGGTCCGTTCGAACTGGCTACCAAGGCATTAAATTTGGCAATTTTTGCGCACTCAGGCGGCTTTTGTTTTGGCTGCTTCTGCCTCCTGCAGCGCGCGCCACATCACCTTGCCCGCGCCGCTCTTGGGCAGCGCATCAACAAACTGCACCACACGCGGATATTTGTAGGCGGCCATGTGCTCCTTGCACCAGGAGATGATGTCGTCTTCGGTGGTCTTGCCCCTGGCTTCTGGCCGCAACACCACCACGGCCTTGACGGTTTCGCCGCGGTAAGCATCCCTGGTGCTGATGATGCAGGCCTCCTGAATCGCCGGGTGCCTGAACATCAGGACTTCCACCTCCGCGGGCCAGACCTTGAAGCCCGAGGCGTTGATCATGCGCTTGAGTCGGTCGGTGATGAAGAAATAGCCCTCTTCATCGACGCGTCCCAAGTCGCCGGAGCGAAAAAAACGCTTGCCGTCAATCTCGATGAAGGCGGCCGCCGTGGCTTCTGGCTGCTTCCAGTAGCCCTGAAAGATCTCCGGCCCGGACATGATGATTTCGCCCTGCTCGCCCTGCGGCATTTCCTCAAGCGTCAGCGGGTCAATCACGCGCGCATCGGTGCTGATGAAGGGCACACCCAGGCACTGCTGCTTGGTGGCGTCGGGCGGGTTGCTGTGTGACGGGGCGGCGGTTTCCGTCAGGCCATAGCCTTCAGCAAAGCGCAGGCCGTACTGCTCCCACAAACGCTGGGCCACGGCCTGCGGCATGGCGGCGCCGCCGCCGCCGATATAGACCAGGCTGCTCAAGTCAAACTTCGCGAAATTGGGGCTGCCCAGCAGGTCAATCACCATGGTCGGAATGTTGGTCCAGTGCGTGACGCGCCAGTGCGAGATCAGGTGCCCGGCCAGCTCGCGGTCCCAGCGCGGCATGATGACCAGCGTGGCTCCGCCGTAAATGACCGCATGCATCACCGACACCATGCCGGTGATATGAAACATCGGCACCACCGACAGCACCACGTTCTCGAAGGTACTGTTGCCCCACAGGCCACTGGCCACTGCGTTGTGCATGATGCTGGCATGGGTATGCATGCAACCCTTGGGCAGGCCGGTGGTGCCGCTGGTGTAGGGCAACACCGCCAGGTCCTGCGGGGTGGCCGTGTGTGCTGGCAAATCAGCGCTGTCCGCCGCGCCGTTTTCCAGTGCCTCGGCCCAGTTCATTACCGTGCCACCATCCAGCGCAGGCAGCGCGTGCCGGGTACCCAGCCAGTCGCGCCAGGCTTCAGGCATCGCGCCACTGCCGTCGCCCGGTTGACTCACGTCAAAGGCGTCGCTGTAATGCGTCACGATCAGGTGCGTGAGCCGCTCTTGGGGGGCCAACTGGGCATTGGCTTTGGCCAGCTCGGGCGCCAGGTCAGCCGCAGTGATGGCAACCCTGGCATCCGGGTCGGTGATGTAATGCTTGAGCTCCTCGGCTCGGTTCATCGGGTTGACCGGAACCACCACCGCATTGGCTCGAAGAATTGCAAAATGCGCAATCACCCATTGTGGACAGTTCTGCATGTTGAGCACCACGCGATCACCTTTTTTGACGCCCAGCCGACACAGTGTGGCGGCCAGGCGCTCGGCCTGCTGCATCACGTCAGCGTAACTGAGCACCCGGTTGAAAAAAACCAGGGCGGGCTTGTCGGGAAAGCGCAGCGCGCTGACCGCCAGGTTATGCCAAAGCGAGGTCGCGGGTGGCGTGATGCTGTGCGGCAAGCGTTTGGGCCAGACCTGGTAGTGAAGGTCATGGCGGGCGGGGACATCGGGCGCAGAATGATCGGCAAGGGATGAATTGGACACGGGAGGCCTCCAGAAAAAGAACAGGCTCCGGTATAACCGAACCGGAGTCCACGCAAGCTGCGTCGGGGAACTGTCTGACCAAAAAGTGTCACCTGAGTGACCTGATCATGCTGGCCCTGCCCCGTTGAACCCGTCGACCATGCGGGGCACCGCTGCTGCTGGTCGCTCACGACTCCATGCCGTACGCCGGCGGGCAACTTGAAATGGACAAAAGAAAAAGGCGCAGATCATGCGCCTTTTTCTGCCGGATCGCCGTAATCTGGTTGCGGATTCCGGTAGGCTGCCGACTTACTCCACGCGCCGTTCGATGGTAATTTTTTCGACTTCCACGCGGCGATTCGGCTCCAGGCATTTGATCAGCGCGGGACGCTTTTTATCCGTACAGACCACCACCGGATTGGCCTCGCCCTTGCCTTGGGCGTTCAGTCGATTGGCCGCGATCCCTTTGCTGGTCAGGTAGTCCTTGACCGCGACGGCACGGCGCTCTGACAGTTTCTGGTTGTATTTTTCGGAACCGATGCGATCGGTATAACCGGTAATGACAATGTCATTTACCTCGGTATTTTTGCCGAGAGCGCTGGCAATTTCATCCAGCTTCGGCTGCGGCATCCGCAATTGCGCGCTGTCAAATGCAAACAGCTCGGTGGCCGACAGGGTGTATTTTTCGAAGCGCGGCGCTGGCGCTGGCGCTGGCGGTGGAGCTGCTGCGATGACGGCAGGCACCGGCGCCGGTGTCGGCGTGGCCTCAGCCACATAAGGGGCGGGGGCAGGCGTTTTTCCGCCAAAGCGATAGATCAGGCCGATCGAGGCCACATCAATGTGGCCCTTGTTGCCAACCGCATCATCAACGCGGTAGCGTTCGGCCTCGAGGCGCATGGCCAGCGCATCCGTGAACGCATACTGAACGCCCAAGCCGACTTTGTAGTTTGTACCGTACTTGCTGGGATTCGGATTGGCCACATAGGCTGCGCCAGTTCCACTGAAGGAATCTCTGGCCTGGGCGTAGTTCAAGCCGGCTCGTCCGAACACTGAAAACTTTTCAGTGATGGGCACAATGCCGACCAAATCAAGGTTGAGACCCCTGAGCTTGATATTGCCATTCAGTGTTCCAGCCGGTACCGTGGTCGCGGCATAGCCAAAATCCCCAAGGTCGAAATAGCCGCCTTCAATGGCAAAGTTNNTTGCCGTTGTTGCCCCCGCCATACCAGCCCAGGCCCTCGGCGCTGGCCAATGGACTGGCGAGTACAGCGAGTGCCATCAAGCCCAAGGCCCCAGAAGTTTTTGCTAATTTCATCTTTTTCTCCAAAATAAGGTGCTGGCACTCATCGAATGCCACCCTCTGTTAATAATAAGTCTCGATGCAACTTGCGCTGCTTTCACTCCCCAGTACCACTGCCTTACGGCTTGGTCACGCTATTGCTGTCCAGCGTCACCGCACCGATCCGGGTCAAGGCCCTGCCGGTCAGCGTTGCACCGGTATTGAGCGTGATCGACTGATCCGCCATGATGGTTCCCTGGAAGGAAGAGGTCGTGCCCAGCGTCGCTGAGGACCCAACTTGCCAGAAGACATTGCTTGCCAGGGCGCCACCGGTCAGGATGACCTGGCGACCTGCTGTGGTGGTCAGCGTTGACGCGATCTGGAAAATCCAGACCCCATTACCCGCAAGCGTGAGGTCGCCTGACGATATTTCCAGCGTGGAGGTTGACTTGTACAGGCCGGGAGCGAGGGTTTGCCCGCCGATATTGCCGGACACGGTGATCGGCGCTGTTGATCGTCCGGCGGCGGCGTTATATGCGGTCGTCAGGCAGAGTTTGGCGCTGTTTGCGAGGGTATCGTTAATGTGTATCGCGCCCCCGGTCACCGTTCCGGGAGGGAAGCCGGTCACGGCCGACCCCGGGCTCAAGCCAAGATCCCCGTTGACAATGGTCGGCCCGGTATTGGTCACGTTGGAACCAGCCAGAATCGCGAAATTGGCGGCGCAGTCAAGATTGACTTGCGCCGGACCGGGGGTCGGCAACGCTGCCGCTGTGGTAAAGGTCCAGGGATTGGATGCGCTGCCACTGGCCAGCGCATTGCCTGCCAGATCTGTGGCAGCGGTCGTAATCAGCGCGGTGTAGGTGGTATTTTGAGCAAGCGGGCTTAACGGCGAAAAGGTCGCGGTTCCGCCCGCGTAGCTCACAGTGCCGACAACCGGCGTTAAACCTTGCATCAAGGTAAAGCTTGTGTTGGTGATGGTTAACGGGGCCATTCCTTCACTGAAAACTGCGGTGACTTCCTGGTTGACAGGCACCCCGCTGGCCGCATTGACAGGCACCGTGGAAGTCAGCGTGGGTGCAGTGGTGTCCGTGGCCGTGCCGCTAGTCCAGCTCCATATGTAACTGCCTGCCAGCGCATTGCCTGCCAGGTCCATGGCCCCGGTGGTGAGCGTGGACGTATAGGTGGTATTGGGCAAGAAATCGGCAATGGGGCTAAAAGTCGCCGTGGTGCCAACATAAGTGACAACGCCTACCACCGGCGTTGTGCCAGGCCCCGTCACCGTATAGGTTGCCGTGGTGATCGTCAATGGGTCCATCGCTTTACTAAAAGTGGCGGTGCTGCTTCTATTAACAGGCAGTCCAACAACACCACTCTTGACACCGGTAGTGCCGTAAACACCGGTGGCAATCACAAAGGGGGCGGTCGTGTCCCGGGTGGTGCCGGTGGTAAAGCTCCATACATAGTTGCTGGCCAGTGCATTGCCGGCCAGGTCGCTGGCTCCGGTGGTGATGGTGGCGGTATAGATGGTGCTGGGCGCAAGATCAGCAGACGGGGTAAACGTCGCCGTGGTGCCGACATAGGTAACGCTGCCTGCCACTGGCGTTGCGCCCGGCCCGGTCACCCTGTAGGTTGCGGTGGTGATCGTCGATGGATCCATCACTTCACTGAAGGTGGCGGCAATTTTCTTGTTGAGAAAAACGCCTGCGGCGGCATTGGCAGGGTCCGTGGACGTCACCATGGACGCGGTGGTGTCTGCTGTTGTACCGGTGGTAAAGCTCCAGACAAAGTTGCTAACCAGCGCAATACCCGCCAGGTTTTTTGCCCCAGTGGTGATCGTGGCGGTGTAGGTGGTACTGGCTGCAAGAACACTCGCAGGCTTGAAGATCGCGGTCGTGCCAATGTAAGTCACAGTGCCCGGAACCGGCACGGCACCCGGCCCGGTTATGGTGAAGGTGGCAGCCGGGGTGGCCAGTGTGGCGGGGTCCATCGCCTCACTGAAGGTGGCAGTGATTTTGCTGTTGAGCGCCACGCCCGTAACCGCAGGGTTTTTGGCAGTAGGGGCTGTCGCCATTACCGTGGGCGGAATTGCGGTGGTGGCACCGCCCGAGCCTAAAATGGGATCTCGCCCGCCACCGCAGCCTACCGCTACCACGGCTACCACGCCCAGCATCAACGCCATGGACCAAAGCCGACCCCTGGAATAAAGGCTCTCGATTTTTTTCATTTGATTTCCCGCCTTGATAAAGTCAGATTTTGGACAATAAGAAGCCGAAAATCGGTTTCCATGCAGGTAGTTTCAGCAGTTCACCGTGCTCACTCTGTGCGCTGTCGCACATAGCGTGTCTTACGGCATAGCGTCCTACAAACAGACGAGAAAAGTCGCTACAACAGTGACGCAACCAGGCAACGAACTCGCTCTTTCAGGTCAGCGTGCCGGGACATTTTCAAGCGCCCGTGCCAGGGCTGCTTGCGCATCCAGGACGCCCAGCTCAAGCTGCTCGCGCCGGGCGCGTTCATGCTTCAGCGCCGTATGCAGTTGCTCCAGTGCCGCCACGCACTCCAGCACAATGGTCTGAACGCCAACCGCTGCGCCATACACCTGCGTCTGGGGCGCCGCCACGGCAAGCGGCTCGCCTACGGTCGACCTGAGCCTGACCTCGACGGCGCGAAACAGCGCGTCCCAATCTTCAACGGCCATGTCCAGGAATGGGTCTGGCTGCGGGTCGGCGCTAACGTCGGCACCCACGGCAGCGCCCTTGTCGCAAAACCGACGCATGTCGACGACAGCCATACTGGCCTCTGGAACGCGACCCTTTGATGTGCCCGCATGGTTGGTGGCGTTCAGCATGGTCAAAATGGCGTGCGACAGGTTAACTTTGGGGCTTTGGGTGGGAGATGGATACATGGAAGATGGCATGTCAGAGTCTCCGCTGGAATCGGGTGACGCATCACGCGACAACAATGCCCAGACGCTACAACAATCGATGCGCGCTCTGCAATATCGCGGTGACCCCGTTTGTAGAGGGTCGAGAGCGTTTAGTCGGTGCGATAACGCTCATACCAAGCGCTCGCGCATTCCGCTGCGCAGTGTCACCCAGGCCTCAGTGCAGTATTTCGGCGTACATGTGCCGGTCAGCGGCGTAGCAGCCGCATGCCGCGGCTTCAAGACCACTGCGGTTGAGCCCCCTGATCTCACCGCGGTGGTATTCGATCAGTCCGTCGCGTTGCAAGACAGTGGCAGCGGCCGTGATGCCGACACGGCGCATGCCAAGCATATAGGCAAGAAATTCGTGGGTGACATGAAAGCTGGTGCGTTGCAGGCCCCAACAGGTGCGCTGAGGACAAATTCAAGGCCGCACGGCTGTCCAATGCAGTTCAAGTCGGTGCGCCGAGTATGCACCACACGCCATCGGTTCAATGTTGGCCAGCGCACATAGTGCAAACGAATGGGCGCGGGCTACAGCGCCAACTTGCGCGGCAGCAGCCGGTCATATTCTTTTTTGACCACCGCATAACACTCGCAGGTACGCTGCTCCAGCCCCGGACGGTCCAGCACCGTGATGCGGCCGCGCGAATAGCGAATCAGCCCGGCCTTCTGCAAATTGAGCGCACCCTCGGACACGCCTTCGCGGCGCACGCCCAGCATGTTGGCGATCAACTCCTGCGTCATCACGAGCTCGGATCCCTGCAACCGGTCCAGGCTCAGCAGCAGCCAGCGGCACAGTTGCTGGTCCAGCGTATGGTGACGGTTGCACACCGCCGTTTGCGCCATCTGGGTGATCAGCGCCTGGGTGTAGCGCAACAGCAGGTGCAGCACCGGCGCACGATTGAATTCTTCCTTCATGGTCTGTGCTTTCAGCCGAAAGCCCTGGCCAGCGCTTTGCACCGCCGCGCGGCTGGTGGTGGACTCGCCTCCCATGAACAGCGAGATGCCAACGAGGCCTTCGTTGCCGACCACGGCGATCTCGGCCGAAGCACCGTTTTCCATCACGTATAGAAGCGACACGATGGCGTTAACGGGAAAGTACACATGGCTCAGCGTGCTGCCTGATTCGTACAGCACCTGACCCAAGGGCATCTCGACCCATTCAAGTTGCGGCAACCAGCGCTGCCACTCGGCGTCTGGCAGCGCGGCGAGCAACTGGTTCTTTTTGGGGTCGGGAGAAATAGCCACCACAAAACTTTTGGGTAGGTCAAACTTCGCGGTTTGCCTCTGAGTGAGACGTCGCACCAACTTGGTAATGTAGCCAATCAAAACGCCGTTCAGTATGTACGCTATCGCACAAACCTGCAAGCAGTCAGCCAGCTTGAACGCCAAGTACACAAACACCGGCAAAAGCCTTGTCCGCATTGCCTTGGGCTGATAGGCATTTGAAACGCTTGGGCAATTGCCGCTTGTAGGCCGACTGCCACAACGCGTGAAAGCGCGACGCGCCTTCCCGGAATAAATCAGCGGAACAACGCCATGGCACCAGGCGATGAAAAAATCCAGCCGGGAAATAACCACCAGCGGGCAATGGCGGCCAGTCGGCGCGGCAGACTGGCCGCATCAGGAACTGACTACTGGTCTTTGCCGTTGAAGCGTAGCGGCGCTATGATCGGTCGACTGGCAGGCGCAGCGGCAGCGGCCGGGCTGGGCAGTTCCAGACGTTGCAAGGCAGGACCGTCGGCACTGGTCGCCAGCACCGCATGGCGCGGGCCGACCGACTGCAGCAGCACGCCTTCATCGATCCGGCTACCCACACGGTAAGGTTTGGCCGGTTTGTCGTCGGCCGCGATCAGGGCTGCGCCGCCGCGCCCCTGCGCGATCACGCCCATAAGAGTAAACCGACTGTTAGCTGAATTGTTTATTGAATTTATTGCTACTACCTTTGTAGCGCCCAAAAATCTGGCAATGGCCGCCTGGCGTGCTGCGGCATCACCCACGACGGCCGGGGTCGTTGGCTCAGGCACGGCAACCGCGGCAACCGGACCCGCGATGCGCAATGCCCAGTACACCGTGCTGGCTGCGGCCAAAGCCCATAACAGCGCAGTAATCAAACGCAGCGTCCATTTTCTTTGCATGCCCGGATTATGATTCAAGGATGCAAGTCTCAAGCCCCACCGGCCACTTTGGCCCCATCAGTTTTTCCACCCCATGCCGCAACGCATGGCACCTGGCATCACGTTTGAAGCAGCGCGCCCAGCGGGGTTTTACGCTGATAGAACTGATGGTGGTGCTGGTCATCATCGGGGTGCTGGCCGCCCTGATCGTGCCCAATGTGCTCGACCGCGCCGACGACGCGCGAGTCACCGCGGCGCATACCGATATCAACAACCTGATGCAGGCACTCAAGCTGTACAAGCTGGACAACCAGCGCTTCCCCAGCGCCGAGCAGGGTCTGCAGGCCCTGCTCACCAAGCCAACGGTCGGCGCAATTCCACCCAACTGGCGGCCTTACGTGGAAAAGCTGCCCAATGACCCCTGGGGCAGGCCTTACCAATACCTCAACCCCGGCATCAAGGGCGAGATTGACGTGATGTCGCTCGGCGCGGACGGCCAGCCAGGCGGCGAGGGCAAAAATGCAGATATTGGCTCCTGGCAGTAGATTGGCCCCCACGCTTTTCACTTCGTGTCATGTGCTGCCCCCCGGGGGGGCTGAGCTTGCTTGGGGCGGCCCGGCGCGGCGCTCGTTGGCCCCCACGCTTTTCACAACGTGCCCTGCGCTGCCTCCCGCGTCGGCCTGTCGCCGCCCGTTTGGGTTTACGCTGCTGGAGCTGCTGGTGGTGGTCAGCATCATCGCCATTGCTTCGGCGGGTGTCAGTTTCTCCATTCGTGACAATTCCCGGACCGTGCTGGAACGCGAGGGTGAGCGGCTGGCTGCGCTGCTGGAGGCTGGCCGCGCGCTCTCGCGTACCAGCGGCCAGGCCGTGCGTTGGCGCGACACGCCGCAAGGCTTTCGTTTTGAGGGGGCCAATGCTGACCGACTACCTGCCAACTGGCTGAGTCCGGAAACGGCAGTTCAGTGGGACGTGGGAACCAACCCGCATGTGCTGACACTGGGCCCGGAGCCGATCATCGAGCCGCAGGCCATCACCCTGGTGCAGCAAGACCGCAGGCTGCGCCTGGCAACCGACGGGCTGCGTCCCTTTGCGATCCAGGCCGCACCCTGAACCCCGTGTTCCCATCCATCATGCCCTTGCCAGATCGGTCCGCCCAGGCAGCGCGTGGCTTCACCCTGATCGAGGTGCTGGTCGCCCTTGCCATCGTTGCCATTGCGCTGGCTGCCGGCGTGCAGGCCAGCAATGCACTGCTGCACAACGCACAGCGCCAGAGCGACACCTTGCTGGCGCAGCTTTGCGCGGAAAACGAGCTGGTCAGGATGCGTCTGTCCAAACAAATGCCGGGTGTGGGCGACAGCGACTTCACTTGTGAGCAGGCCGGACGCATTTTCGGCGGAACGCTGTCGGTATTTGTCACGCCCAACCCGAGCTTTCGGCGCGTCGAAGCCCATGTGCGCGACGCCGCCGACGCAACGGCTCTCCCATTGCTGACAGTAACTACCGTGGTCGGACGCTTTTAGATGGCCACCTCGCTTCGCCCGGCACGCGGCTTCACCCTGATTGAGCTGCTGGTGGCACTGTCCGTGATGGCCCTGCTGGCACTGCTGAGTTGGCGCGGCCTTGATGGCATGGTTCGCGTGCAGGGCGACATGCGCCAGCGCATGGACAGTATCGTCAGCCTGCAAACCGGTCTGACCCAGTGGTCGGCGGACCTTGATGCCGTGGTCGAAACAGCGCAGGTCAGCGGCGTTGACTACGACGGCAGGGTGTTGCGCCTGACCCGGCGCGACACCTCCCTGGCCGACAGCCCCTTGCGCGTGGTGGGCTGGACGCGGCGCATGATTGAAGGCCAGCACGGTGGCCGGGGCAGTTGGGCACGCTGGCAGTCGTCACCCGTGCGTACCCGCGCCGAACTGCAGGACGCCTGGACGCGCGCCCAGCTCTGGGCCCAAAACCCGAGCGACGCCGAAAAACTGCGCGAGGTGGCCGTGATCGGTCTGGACCAATGGCAGATTTTTTATTACCGCAACAACGCCTGGAGCAACCCCCTGTCCACGGCTGGCGATGCCGCTACCCCAGCGGCCACCGCCGCGGCCAGCTCACCGGCTGCGAGCACAGCGCCAAGCAGTGCCCTGGCACCGTTGCCCGACGGCATCCGGCTGGTGCTGGTACTGTCAGCCGGACAACCCCTGACAGGAACGCTGACCAAGGACTGGATCCGCCCCGTCCTCGGAGGAGGCAAATCATGAGCCTCCACGCTTGCCACTGCGTGTGCTGCGCTGCCCCCCCGGGGGGCCTTCGCGCCTTGGGGCGGCCCGGNNTTGAAAGCGCGGAGCGCTCACGGGTACAGGCGGCATGGATATTGACCGGCACGCTCGACTGGGCCCGCCTGATTCTGCGCGAGGACGCGCGCAGCGGTGGCGCTGACTACTTGGGCGAACCCTGGGCCGTGCCGCTGCAGGAAGCGCGGCTATCGAGCTTTCTGGCGGCAGATAAGAACAACTCCGCCAGTGACAGCACCGACAACTCGCTCAATGTATTCCTGTCAGGCCGGATCGAGGATATGCAGTCGCGCCTGAATGTCACCAACCTGACGGACGCCAACAAGGTATCGGAGCCGGACCTGGCGTCCTTTACCCGGCTGTTTGATTTGCTCGGCCTGCCGCAGGAGGAACTGCTGCAACTGGCCAGCAACTTGCGCGCTGCCAGTGACCCAAACCCCGACAACCGCTCTGCCGCGTCGATCCCGCTGATGCCGCAGCGACTGGAACAACTGGCCTGGCTGGGCCTGTCGCCAGCCACCCTGGAGCGTCTGCGGCCCTATATCAGCCTGCTGCCCGCGCGCACACCTATCAACCTCAATACCGCAGGCGCCGAAGTAATTTACGCGAGTATTCCGGGCCTTGAGATGGCCCAGGCCCAGCGGCTGGTGGACGAACGCACGCGCAGCCACTTTCGCACACTGAGTGACGCTGGTGGCCTTATTGGTGAGCTGGCCAATCGCATTTCGGAGGGTCGGCACAGTGTGACAACACGCTTTTTTGAAGTGCACGCGCGGCTGCGCATGGAGAGCACCGTGATCGAGGAGCAATCTCTGCTGCAGCGCGACGGGCTCGCTGTCAAAACCCTGTGGCGCGAACGCGCCGCGCTCGATCCCCGGCTCGCCACGGCACCGGCCGCGACGCAGTCCCTACAATGAGCCGTTTTAACGCACGCACACCATGCTTTCGCTCATCATTGCCCTTGCCTCTCCCACGCTAGCCAGCGGAGAGATCCGTTATGCGCTGGCGCAGGGCGCCGCACCCGGGCTGCGGCGCGCTGACGCCGACAACGGCGCGGACAGCGCAATGGCCGAGCACGGCAGTGCGCCGCTCGCGCTGCTGCCACGCGCCGACGAAGTGGTCGCCGTGGTGCCGGCCCGAATGTTGTCCTGGCACCGCATCACGCTGCCCAAGGTCAACAGCGCCCGCCTGCGCAGTGCACTTGAGGGCATTCTCGAAGAGCGTCTGCTCGACGAGCCGCAAAACCTGCATTTCGCGCTGGCGCCGGTTGCCGCGCCAGGCAGCAGCGTATGGGTGGCCGCCTGCGACAGGGCCTGGCTGCAAGCCGCCTTGCAGACCCTGGAAGCAGCCGGGCGAACCGTGGTGCGCGTCGTGCCCGAATATGCCCCGCTGCCTGCGGGCAGCTCAACCACCCTGCATGTCACCGGCAGCCCCGACAATGCCTGGTTGGTGCGTTGCGCGGAAGACGGCGTGCAAACGCTGCCGCTGGGGCCCGCCGTACATGCGGCGCTTGGCCTTGACGGCACTGAAGAACCGGCCATGGCCGAACCCGCCGTGGCAGCGCTGGCCGAGCAGGTACTAGGGCGCAAGGTGCAGGTCGGGCACAGCGCCCAGGGTCTGGTGGACGCCGCGCGCTCCGACTGGAATCTGGCTCAGTTCGAGCTGGCTTCCAACGGCCACACGCGGCTGGCCCGCCGTGCCGGGCAGGCGTGGACGCAGTGGGCCGAGAGCGCCGCGTGGCGACCGGCCCGCTGGGGTCTGGCCGCCCTGGTGGCGGCCCATTTGCTGGGGCTTAATGCCTGGGCCTGGAAGGAACGTTCAAGTTTGCAGGCCAAGCGCGAGGACGTGCGCGCCCTGCTGCTGCAGACCTTCCCTAAAGTGCCGGTGGTGGTGGACGCCCCGCTCCAGATGGCGCGCGAAGTGGCAGTGCTGCGCCAGGCCACCGGCGCCGTATCAAACCGCGACCTGGAGCCCATGCTGGCAGCCGTGGCCCAGAACACCCCGACAGCGCCCTCCCCTTCAACGATTGAATTTGCCGCCAATCAACTGACACTCAAGGGATTCCAGCCGCCGCCCGCCGCAGCCAGCGCACTGACCCAGGGTCTGGCGGCTGCCGGTTACGCCAGCCAGATCGACGGCGATGCCTGGGTCATCAAGGCCGCCGCAGATATTGATGGCGGCATTTCCCGTGGAGCCCGGCCATGAGCGCCGACGCGTCGCTGCTTCCCGCCAGCGCCCGGCAGCGCGCTCAGGCGGCCTGGGCCGCGCTGGCAGCGCGTGAGCGCCGGTTGCTGGCTGCGGCGCTGACCGTGGTGATGCTGGCTGTGCTTTGGTGGGTGGGCGTTAGTCCGGCGCTGCAGACCTTGCGCGGCGCTGAGTCGCAGCACCGCACCCTGGATGCCGAACTGCAAACCATGCGTGCGCTGGCCGCCGAGGCCGCCAGCCTGCAAGCGCTGCCCCGCATCCAGGCCAATGACAGCCGCAAGGCACTGGAACTCTCGGTCAGACAAGGCCTCGGGGCCTCGGCGCAGCTCACGGTGTCGGGCGAACGCGCCACTGTCACACTCAAAGGAGCATCCGCCGAGGCACTGGCTCAATGGATGGTGCAGGCCCGAAGCAATGCCCGGGCGACTCCGGTGGAGGCCCGCCTCATGCTGAACGCCGCGCGCACCGGCTGGGATGGCAGCGTGACACTTTCTCTGCCGCAGTCATGAAAACCACACCGCTGCGTTTCGGTGGTCCCTTGGCGCGCCCTGCCAACCGCGCGCCCAAGGGATCGGCCCTGCGCCTGGCCACATGGGGCTGGTGCGGCGCGCTGGCTGGCGGACTGCTGGCGCTGATCCTGTTTGCCCCGGCCCGCTGGCTGGCGCATGTGGTGCATGAAAGCACCGGGCAACGAATCGTGCTGGCCGAGCCGCGCGGCACGCTCTGGCAAGGATCTGCCCGGCTACTGCTCACTGGTGGCGCCGGCAGCCAGGACATGGCCGCCCTGCCTGGCCGGGTGCAATGGACGCTGCGCCCTGGCCTCACCGGACTGCATCTGAGCCTGCTGGCGCAATGCTGCACCGCCGAGGCACTGCAATTGCACGCAACGCCGCTGCTTGGTGGATTGCGGCTGGCACTGGAGGATGCCCAGTCGCAGTGGCCGGCCAGCGTGCTGGCGGGCCTTGGCACCCCCTGGAACACAGTCCAGCCGAGCGGACAGTTGCGGCTGCAAAACCGCGGCTTGAGCGCTGAATGGAACACCGGACGACTGCAGGTGGCGGGCAGCGCCGTGCTGGAAGCACGCGACGTGAGCTCGCGCCTGTCCACGTTGCGCCCCATGGGCAGCTACCGCCTGACGCTGCGCGGCGGACCCACTGTCAGCCTAACGCTGGAAACGCTTGAGGGCAGCCTGCAACTGACGGGCAACGGTCAATGGGTCGGCTCGCGCCTGCGCTTTTCGGGCGCGGCTCGCGCCGCGCCTGAACGCGAAGCCGCGCTGGCAAATTTTCTTAATATCATTGGCAAGCGCAGCGGTGCGCGCTCCATCATCACCCTGGGTTAAACCTCATGCAGACATTTGCTCGATTTTTTATGGTGCTTGGTGTCTTGCTGTTCCTCGCTCCGGGCGCTTCGCAGGCACAGAGTCCGGCTGCCTCGCGAACCAACGAACCGGTCACGCTGAACTTCGTCAATGCCGACATCGCCGAGGTCGCGCGCACCATCGCTGTCATCACGGGGCACAGCGTGGTGGTAGATCCGCGCGTGCGCGGCACAATGAACCTGAACACCGACAAACCCGTTTCAAAGGATGTCGCCTACAACCAGTTCCTGGCAACCTTGCGGCTGCAGGGTTTCACGGTGGTGGAAACCGCCGGCCTGTACAAAGTGGTGCCTGAGGCCGATGCCAAGCTGCAAGCCAGCCGGGTAAACGCCGGCCCGGTCAGCGGCCCCGGCAACCAGATCGTGACGCAGATCTTCCGGCTGAACTACGAAACCGCCAACAACCTGGTTCCAGTGCTGCGTCCGCTGATCAGCCCGAACAATACCATCAACGTCAATCCGGGCAACAACTCGCTGGTGATCACCGACTACACCGACAACCTGCAGCGCATCGCGCGCATCATTGCCGCGCTGGATGTTCCCAGCGCGAGCGACCTTGAAATCATTGTGCTCAAGCACGCCATTGCGTCTGATATCGTGCCGATGGTCACGCGGTTGATGGAATCCGGCCCCGCCCCCGCCGCCGGCCAGGGCCAAGCCGACACCTCGTTCAAGACCACCATCCTGGCCGAGCCGCGCAGCAACACGGTCATCGTGCGCGCCGCCAACCCTGCGCGCACCGCGCTCGCGCGCGCGCTGGTGGAGCGCCTCGACCAGCCGGGAGGCGTCAGCGGCTCCATCCACGTGGTCACCCTGAAAAATGCCGACGCCACCAAACTTGCGGTTACATTGAGGGCTGCACTTTCAGGTGAAACAAGAACTGTCGGCGTGTCGGGCTCAGCAACGCCGGCCACCAACACACCCGCAAGCACGCCTGCAAGCGCAACCGTGGCGGCCTCGGCCCAACCCTCGACCGGCGGACAGATTCAGGCCGATCCGGCCACCAATTCACTCATCATCAGCGCGCCGGAGCCGCAATACCGCCAACTGCGCTCCGTCATTGACCAACTCGACGGGCGGCGTGCGCAGGTGTTGGTGGAAAGCCTGATTGTTGAAGTCAACGCCGATAAAGCCGCCCAATTCGGTATCCAGTGGCAAGGAGCCCAAGGCAACAGCGGCAGCACCAATATCGGCCTGTTGGGCACCAATTTCAGCACCGGCAGTACCACCAACATCATCGATTTGGCGCTAAATGCTGTCAGTGGCACCGTAAAGCCTTCCCTGGGCGGAAATATCGGCGTGGCGCACAAGACCAACGGCATCTACGTGCTGGGTTTTCTCGCCAACTTCCTGCAGACCAACGGCGATGGCAATGTCCTGTCCACACCCAACCTGCTGACCCTGGACAATGAAGAAGCCAAGATTGTGATTGGCGAAAACGTGCCCTTCGTGACCGGCTCCTATACCAACAACAACAGCGGCAATGGTGCGGTAAATCCGTTCACCACCGTAGAGCGCAAGGATGTCGGCCTGACCTTGCGGGTAAAACCGCAGATCAGCGAAAACGGCACGGTCAAGTTAACAGTCTTTCAGGAAATTTCCTCAGTGAAATCGGGCACCGAAAACGCCACCAATGGCCCAACCACCACCAAACGCTCGATCGAGTCCACCGTGCTGGTCGATGACGGTTCCATCGTCGTGCTGGGCGGCCTGCTGCAAGACGAATATGCCGGCAACGAGGACAAAATCCCGGTCGTGGGCGACGTGCCCTTCCTTGGCAACCTCTTCAAGAGCGAAAGCCGCAGCCGCAAGAAGACCAACCTGATGGTTTTCCTGCGACCGGTGGTGGTGCGCGACGCACAGACCAGCGACGCGCTTTCGCTGGATCACTATGAGCTGATGCGCGCGGTGCAAAAAAATGCCCAACCGACACCGAGCAAGGTGGTGCCTGTCAATGAGGCACCCCTGTTGCCACCGGCACCGGCCCGGTCGAGCCCGGCGCAACCGTTTCAACGGATCCCCTTCAATCAACCCTTTCAATCCTTTTCCCCAAATTGAGCATGCGCTACTTGCTGCCCTACGCTTTTGCGCGCACAAACCAGCTACTGCTGGGCGAGGACGCGGACCAACTGACGCTGTGGCTGAACGCCGCCAGCGACCGGCAAGCCCTGGGCGAAGTCATGCGTCAATACCAGGTCAAGGCAGTGGAAAACCTGGCTGCCGAAGCCCTGGCCCAGCGCATCAGCAGTGCGTACTCGCAAAGCGAGTCGAGCGCCGCCACGGTGATCAGCGAGGTCGAAAGCGATGTCGACCTCTCGCGCATGATGCAGGCGCTGCCCGCCATTGAAGACCTGCTGGAAACCTCCGACGACGCGCCCATCATCCGCATGCTCAATGCCCTGCTCACGCAGGCCGCGCGCGACGGCGCCAGTGATATCCACATCGAGCCCTATGAACGGCACTCCTCGGTGCGCTTTCGCGTCGATGGCACGCTGCGCGAGGTGGTGCAGCCCAACCGCGCGCTGCACGCGGCACTGATTTCGCGGCTGAAGATCATGGCTGAGCTCGACATCGCCGAAAAGCGCTTGCCGCAAGATGGACGCATCTCCCTGCGCATCGGCACCCGCGCGGTGGACGTGCGCGTGTCCACCCTACCCAGTGCCCACGGCGAGCGCGCCGTGCTGCGGCTGCTCGACAAAAGCGGCGGGCGACTCAACCTCGAAGCCGTTGGCATGCAGGGCGAAGTACTCAAGCGTTTTGAGCATCTGGTGGCGCAGCCACACGGCATCATCCTGGTGACCGGGCCGACCGGCTCGGGTAAAAGCACCACGCTCTATGCCGCGCTGGAGCGACTCGACACCCGCCGCCAGAACATCATGACGGTGGAAGACCCGATTGAGTACGAGCTGCCCGGCATCGGCCAAACGCAGGTCAATGCCAAAATTGACCTGGGCTTTGCCAAGGCGCTGCGCGCCATTTTGCGGCAAGACCCGGATGTGATCATGATCGGCGAAATCCGCGACTTTGAAACGGCACAAATTGCCATTCAAGCCTCGCTCACCGGCCACCTGGTGCTGGCCACGCTGCACACCAATGATGCGGCCAGCGCTGTGACGCGACTGACCGACATGGGCATTGAGCCGTTTTTGCTCAGCTCATCGCTGCTGGGCGTGCTGGCGCAGCGTCTGGTGCGCAAACTGTGCACCGCGTGTCATGGCACGGGCTGCCCGGCCTGCGGCCAGACCGGCTACCTTGGACGCACTGGCGTGTTTGAGCTGCTGGTCACCACGGATGCCCTTCGCGCCCAGATTCACACCCAGGCTGCTGAAGCCGACCTACGCGCCGCGGCGCTCGCGGGGGGCATGACACTGATGCGCGATGACGGCGAGCGACTGGTGCAAAGCGGCATCACCTCGCGTGAGGAACTGGTGCGGGTCACGCGCGACTAGAAATATGGCCCCCACGCTTTACACTTCGTGTCATGCGCTGCCCCCCAAGGGGGCTGAGCTTGCTTGGGGCGGCCCGGCGCGGCGCTTGATGGCCCGCACACTCGTCACTGCGTATACTTCGCTGCCCCCGAGGAGGTCAGCAGCCGCCCTGGCGCGGTTCGGTGCCTGCTTAGCTGGTTGACGAGACCCTGTTATGCCTGCCTACTCTTTTGAAGCCCTTGACGCCAACGGCGAAACCCGCAAGGGCGTGATTGATGCCGACACTGCGCGCGCCGCGCGCGGCCTGTTGCGGGCGCAGGCGCTGGTGCCTTTGGTGGTGCAGGCGGTGGACGCGGGCAACTTGGCGGCTTCTGGCTGGAACACGGCACTGTGGAGCCGTCGAGTATTTAACGCCACGACGCTGGCTATCTGGACACGCCAGATTGCAGGGCTGGTGGTGGCGGGTTTGCCACTGGAGCGGGCACTGACCGCACTGGCCGATGAAGCCGAGCACGAGCCCCAGCGCAACCTGCTGGCAGCGTTGCGCGCCGAGGTCAATGGCGGAACCAGCTTTGCCGCGGCGCTGTCGCGGTACCCGCGTGAATTTTCCACCACCTACTGCGCCGTGATTGGCGCGGGCGAACAAAGCGGCAGCCTGGGCCTGGTGCTGGAGCGGCTGGCCGATGATCTGGAGCAAAGCCAGGCACTCAAATCGCAGCTCATTGGAGCGGCGCTTTATCCGGCCATCGTGACGCTGGTGGCGATCGCCATCGTGATGTTTCTGCTTGGCTATGTGGTACCGCAGGTGGCTCAGGTGTTTATCGGCAGCAAGCGGGCACTGCCGATGCTGACGGTGATCATGCTGGGCCTGGGAGGCTTTGTCCGCAACCAGGGCTGGCTGATTCTTGGCGCTGTTATTTTTCTAGCTGCCTGCGCTCGTATTGCCTGGACCAGTGCCACTTTTCGCTTGAATTTTGATGCCACGTGGCTGAAGCTGCCGATGCTCGGGCGGCTGGCTCGGGGTTACAACGCGGCGCGTTTTGCCAGCACGCTGGCCATGCTGGCCGCCGCGGGAGTGCCCATTCTTAAAGCCCTGCAAGCCGCGGCGCAGACCTTGTCTAACCGGGCCATGCGCGCCGATGCACTGGACGCGCTGGTGCTGGTGCGCGAAGGCGCGCCACTGGCTGCGGCGCTTGGGCAGAAAAAGCGTTTTCCACCGCTGTTGGGCATGTTTGCCCGCCTGGGTGAACAAACCGGCCAGTTGCCCACCATGCTGGAGCGAGCCGCGCGCCAGCTCGGCACCGAAGTCCAGCGCCGCGCCATGCAACTGGCCACCATTTTGGAGCCGCTGCTGATTGTGGCGATGGGCGTCGTGGTGATGCTGATCGTGCTGGCCGTGCTGCTACCCATCATCCAGCTCAACCAGCTTGTGCGTTAAACCTCATCACTGACCATGGTCATGCCGGTGATGCGCATCCGGATAGTGCGCATGGCTGTGGCACATGGTTTCATGGCGATGCCAGTGGGAATGCTGGCCCACAAACGCAGGATTATGGTCATGCGCATGATGCCCATCCGGAGACGGATGCGCGTGTAAATGCTCATGCTCCAGCGCCTCATGCTGATGTGCGTGGGCATGGTGCTCGGTCAGGTGCAGCCAGATACCGAACGCCATCAAGGCAGCCGCCGCCAGCAGTTGCCAAGTCACGGGTTCCGCCAGAAAAAGCACCGCTACCACGGCCCCTACAAACGGTGCGGTGGAGAAGTAAGCCCCGGCGCGTGATGCGCCAAGGTGCCGCAAGGCCACCACAAAAAGGGTCAGGCTCACGCCATACGCCACAAATCCCACCGCCATGGCCGCCGAAAGCTTGAGCGCGCCCGGCAGCGCAGCGCCCGCCACAAAGGCCAGCAACAGATTGGTGGTGCCCGCCGCCAGGCCTTTTACGCAAGCGATCCAGGAGGCATCGGCCAGCGCCACCCGGCGCGTGAAGTTGTTGTCCAGCGCCCATAACAGGCACGCCAGCAGCACCGCCAGCGCAGGCCACAGCGATGCAGGCACCTGTGTACCCAAGAGCACTTCATGGGTCGGCCAACTCAGTAAAAGAGCACCCACCACAATCGCCGCCATGCCAATGGCAATGCGCCTGTCCACGTTTTCCCTGAACAGGCCCCAAGCCAGAAGGGCCGTCAACACGGCTTCGGCGTTCAGCAGCAAGGCCGCATGACTGGCCGGCATCGCCGACAAGCCGAACATCAAAAGCACCGGCGCAATGCCGCCACCACACAGCACGGCTGCCACCAGCCAACGCATTTCTCCCGGATTCAAACGGGGTCGGGGCGCACCGCGCAGCCATCGGTAAAGACCCAAGCCGATGCCTGAGCCGAGGTAAAGAAGCCCGGCGAGCAGCCACGGACTGACGTCGTTGAGCAGCCATTTGGCCAGCGGTGTCCCTGCCCCAAACAAAAAGGCTGAAGCGAAAGCCGCCAGAACACCTGGTTTCCAGCGTGCCATTTGCAGTCTCCCCGGTTGAATCACCAAAATGCGTTAAGCGCCAATTTTGCACGCCAGCTCGCGGCAAGCACAAGCACCCGCCTGCTGAAAGTTAAACGCCAGCCAGAACTTTTAACCCTTGGGTTTATCATTCATCCATGCGACCGCTGCTCTTCGCCCTCATGATTGCACTGCTGACCTTGCGCGGCTGGATGGGTGACGCGATGGCGACCGAAATGGCGTTGGTCCAACTGCAGAATCCGCAATTCGCTTCAAAATCAATCGTTGATGGTCCCCATGAAACGGGGGCTCAGACGTATTTTTTGCATGAAACCGGCTCACCAGTGGCGTTTCAGGACGCGCAGGACGCTGATGGCTGCGCCGGGCACTCCCATGACCACCCCTCTCATGCGGTAAACGCTGGCTGCGACTCCTGCGCTGTCTGCCAGATCGGCCATACGTCGACGCTCTCCACAATGGCAGATTCGAGCACCATTTTAAGTGCGCGCGCCCCGCGCCCCGCTGCAGCCACCGCATTTACCAGTGCCGACGCTGCACCCGGCCAAAAACCACCCATTTTCTGATTCCCAGGCCCGTATTGGGCCGGTACTTGCTTGCGGCACGGTCTTGTGACCCGTTACGCCCCCGGATCGCTGCGGTTTCCGCCACCGACTGGCTGGTACTTCAAGAGATTTTTTGGGGCTATCCGCTTATTCCAAACCCGTCAGCCCTACTGACCACTCACCCAAGGAAACATCATGAAAAGACGATTAATGATTCAGGCCATTGCCAGTGCGGCTGGCGCTTCAGTCACAGCGACAACGCTGCTGGCGCAGGCAAAACCCAAGGTCGAGGCCTGGAAGGCCCCTGGCTGCGGCTGCTGCGAAGACTGGGCGCGCCACCTGGAAGCCAACGGCTTTCAGGTCACCATGCATGAAACTGGCAACACGGCAGCCAGAAACCGGCTGCATGTCCCTGAAAAACTGGGCTCCTGCCACACCGCGCAGGTGGGCGGCTACGCCCTCGAAGGGCATGTTCCTGCCCGCGAAATCCGCCGCCTTCTGAAAGAACGGCCAAGCGCCGTCGGCCTGGCTGTTCCCGGTATGATCATCGGCTCGCCGGGGATGGATGGACCTGCCTATGGCGGACGTAAAGACCCTTACGATGTGCTGCTGATCAATGCGGATGGCAGCACCCGTGTTTATCAAAGCTACAACCGCACCTGAAAGAATCTGCCGTGAAACACTTTTCAACTCCACGCATGGCCCTGCTGGCCACTCTGGCTTTTTCCGCTTTTTCAGTTTTTGCACAAGCCACCACCTTGCCGCAAACGCAAGCCGAAGTCCGCAAGGTGGACAAAACCGCTGGCATGATCACGCTCAAGCATGGCGAAATCAAAAACCTCAACATGGGGCCCATGACCATGGTGTTCAAAGCCAAGGACCCGGCGCTGCTCGACAAGGTCAAGGCGGGCGACAAGGTCCGCTTTACCGCAGACCAGGTCAACGGCGCCTTGACTGTTCTTTCGATCGAACCCAGCAAATAGGATGCTATCGCTAACGTAGCTTATAGCACCCGTCATCTATTGCCTACAACCTGTTTTTGTACTAGAAAAGGGTTGCCTGCCATGATCGCGTCTAGCGCATGCTATCGTTCGCAACATGCCCAAAACCATCCGCTATACCCTGCTGTCGATGCGCGATCTGGCCGTCTCGGTCGGCCCGTTCGTTGTGCTGGCGGTCACGCTGCTGGCGCTGGCTTACTGGTGGCTGGACCCGAATCCGCCCAAGCGGGTAGTGCTGGCCACCGGACCGGCGCAAAGCGCATATGAAGAATTTGGCAAGCGCTACGCGCGCATTCTTGCAAAAGACGGCATCACGGTGGTATTACTGCCCTCCGAAGGGTCGGCCGCCAATTTGCAACTGCTGCGCGAAGGCAAGGCAGACCTGGGATTTGTACAGGGCGGCACCAGCGAGGCCAAGCTGTCAAGCGATGACAAGCTCGAATCGCTGGGCAGCCTTTTTCTGGAACCGGTGTGGCTGTTTTACCGCGGGAAGGCCACGCTGAGCAGTCTGACACAACTGCAAGGCCTGCGCGTCAATGTCGGCACGCCTGGCAGCGGAGTGCCCAACCTCATGAACAAATTGCTGGAGAGCAACCGCATTGACCCCGGCACGCTGAAGCTTTCCCGGCTTGAACAAACTCCTGCCACCGTCGCATTTTTAGGGGATGAACTCGACGCCATCGTATTTGCCTCGGCACCCGAGTCGCTGATGGTGCAGATGCTGCTGCAAACCCCGGGAGTCAAGCTGATGGACTTTGCGCAGAGCGAAGCCTACACGCGGCGTTTCGCTTTTTTAAGCGCAGCCGTATTGCCGCGCGGCGTGGTCGATCTGGCCACCGACCTTCCACCGCAGGACGTGCATCTGGTTGCGTCCACCACCACCCTGCTCACGCGGACAAGCACGCACCCGGCACTGCTGCAATTGTTTGCCTTGGCCGGCAACGAAATTCATGGCAGCGCGGGCTGGTTCAAACGGGCCCACGAATATCCCAACATGGCCAACAACGAACTGCCCATTTCGGCGGAAGCCGAGCGCAGCATCAAGAATGACAAACCCTTTTTGCAGCGCTATCTGAACTTCTGGGTGGCCAATCTGGTCGAGCGCATGTGGCTGGTGATGGGCATCATCATCGCGGTACTGTTGCCGCTGTCGCGCATCGTGCCGCCACTTTATGAGTTTCGCGTGCGGTCACGGATTTTCAGGTGGTACGGCCAGTTACGAGACATTGAAAACCGGGCGACCGATACACAAGACCGGGCACCGCTGATCAACGAGCTCAATGAACTGGAAAGCCGCGCCGCAACGATCAGCGTGCCGCTGTCATACACCGACGAGCTTTATGCGCTGCGCAACAACATTCACCTGGTGCGCACGAAACTGCAAAACCGCTAATATGCGCATTACCGGCTGACTATGAGGCGGGTTCAAACTGCCGGTAAACTTCTTGCGAAACACGCGCCAATTCCTGGCGCTCAACACCGCCCGACAGGGCATAGCCAAAGTTTTTGTCCACCCGGTAAAAGACGTTGACCGATCCATCCTGGCCGAACCTGAAGGCGGTTTCCTTCCCCGCGGCTTCGCGTGTCACATACAAGGTCAGCCGCTGGCCACTGGCCACTGGCGGCGGTGTACATGAACTGCGCCACCGGCCCCTTGTCGCCAGGCAACAAACGGCCTCCCACCAATTCGTAGCCAATGGCACTCAAAGCGGGCGGACGCACCGGCGCACCGATCCGTTTGCTCAGCCAAGTCACCAGCGCCTGCTCCTGGTCGGCGCCCACTTCCACTGGTCGGCGGGCATCCGGGCTGTAAACCACATGGGCCACCGCAGCACGATGGGCAAATCCCGTCAAAGTGCCGGGATTGACTGCGGCCAGGCGTAAGGCTTCGCCGTCTACCGCGCCGCGAACAAGCCAGGCCGAGCTTGCGCTGACCAGGACAAGCGCAATACCAGCCGCCAGACCGCGCCATGGCCATACCGTGGTCTCCGGTTTCAAGGGCAAGCGCAACAGCAGCGGCTCGCGCCTCACGGGAGCAAGCCACTCACGCAGCAGTTCGTTTTGGCGTTGCCACTCCAGCACACGCTGGCGCTCGTCTGGGCAGCTTGCCAAAAACTGCTCAATGTCAATGCAACGAGCCGCTGTCAACTGCCGATCCACATACGCAAGCAGATCGGCTTCAGTGATGGGTGCGCCGCTGGGAGAGGCTGCGAGTTTGAGATCTTCCATAAACTATTTCACGCGCTGGATTTTGCTGACCACTTCGCGCCCGTGAAAGGCGAGACATGACCGCGCCCACGGGAACGCCGAGCGCCCCGGCCACTTCCTGGCAGCTCAGCTCTTCAACGCCCACCAGCAGCAGCACCTCGCGCTGATCGTGCGGCAGCCGCTGCAGCAATCGGTCCAGGTCGCGCACTTCAAGCCGATCCGCCTGCGTGGCGCGTTCCGGCAGCTCCGGCACCGCGTCGCCCGCGCTGTCTTCAGGACGCGAGCGCTGCGAGCGCAGGCGATCGACAAAAGCGTTGTGCATGATGCCAAACATCCAGGCCCGGACTTCGCCGCGCCTTTGCCACATCGAAAAGCGGTCTCATGCACGCTCCAGCGTGTCTTGCACCAGATCATCGGCATGATCCCGGTCCGCAGTCAGCCCGCGCGCATATCGCCGCAGGCTGGGAATGCAGGCCACAATATCGGCTTCGTCCTGGGCGAGCATGGGTCTTTCAGAGTCGCATTCACTGGCCAGCCACGATGCAGGCTAAGGTCTTGATGGTCAAGGCTTGACGACGTGCCACACACCCTTGAAGTTGTCGCCCATCTTGTCGCCGGATTTGGTGTCGGAAGCATAGCGATACACCGGTTTTCCTTTGTAAGCCCACTGTTTGGCGCCATCGTCGCGCGTCACGATCGACATGTCGCCTTCCGGCTTGGCATCAGTCGCTGCCAGGACGGCCGGCCACAAGGCGGCGCAAGGGCCATTGCAGGTGCTCTTGCCGCTGCCTGCCACATCCTTGTC
The DNA here is from genome assembly GCA_002413395.1 of Polaromonas sp. UBA5171. Lineage (GTDB taxonomy): Bacteria > Pseudomonadota > Gammaproteobacteria > Burkholderiales > Burkholderiaceae_C > Polaromonas. The sequence goes on from DHWX01000009.1 coordinate 84,660, forward strand.
AAAGGTATAGACCGTCATGCCTGCAGAGTTGACCAGCATACCGCCAGCGGGTTTGAGCATGTCAGCCTGGGCCAAGGTCGATACCATCGCCATGAGGGAAAGAGCCAGAATTGGAATCAAACGAGTTTTCATGGGATTTTTCCTTCAAAGGTTTAATGAAAGCAGAGGAGACACTGTGATAGACGCAAGAGCGAGCCCAATTATTCCCGCATCAAGCCCGCATCCTGGGACTTGCTGGCGCTCGGTCAAGATCCGCAGCCTATGCCACGTCCTGATCCGCCCCATGCGCCAGCGCCATCACATCGCGCGGGTGCAACGCCTTGAGCCGGTGGTCACTCCAGACCTGACGCCAGCGACGTGCCCCCGGCAGGCCATTGCGCAGGCCCAGCATATGGCGAGCGATTGCGCTCCACGGTGTGCCGTGTTCAGCGGCCTCGCGCGCCATGTAGCCCGTCATCTGCTCCTCGACCGCCTCGCGGGTGAGCGTCCCGGTGTCTTCCAGGCGGTCGGCAAACCCCGGCCGGCCGGAAGGAAAATATCGCTGATCCCACCCGGCCAGCCACCAGGGATTGTGATAAGCCTCGCGCCCCACCATCACGCCATCGAGTTCCCGCAGGTGCTCCTCGACCTGCTCATTCCTGGTGATACCGCCATTGATGCAGAGGGTCAAATGCGGAAATTCCTGTTTCAGACGGTGCACCAGCGCGTAGCGCAGCGGCGGCACCTCGCGATTTTCCTTCGGACTGAGCCCTTTGAGCCAGGCGTTACGGGCATGGACAATAAAAGTTTTGCAGCCCGCCTCGCTCACCGCGCCCACAAAGTCGCGAACGAACTCATGGCTCTCACCCTGGTCGATGCCGACGCGGTGCTTCACCGTGATCGGGATGCTCACCGCATCCACCATCGCCTTCACGCAGTCAGCGACCAGTTGCGGCTCGGCCATCAGGCAGGCGCCAAAGGAGCCGCGCTGCACGCGTTCGCTGGGGCAGCCGCAGTTGAGGTTGATCTCGTCATAGCCCCACTGCGCACCAAGTTTGGCGGCGTGCGCCAGATCGGCCGGTTCGCTGCCGCCAAGCTGCAGCGCCACAGCATGCTCCTCGGCATTAAAGCGCAGATGTCGGGCTACGTCGCCATGAATCAGCGCACTCGTGGTTACCATCTCGGTGTACAGCCGGGCACGGCGCGTCAGCAGGCGGTGGAAATAGCGGCAATGCCTATCTGTCCAGTCCATCATGGGGGCAACGCTCATGCGCCAGGGGTTGCTGGGTGTGCTTGAAGCCGCGTTAGCGGTAGATGAAACAGGAACGGAAGCAGACATCGCTACATTTTCCCAGAAAGGTTCGGTCAGCCTTCCACCAGCCCCGGCGGGCGGGTAACATGGACGGCCATGCATCCGGTCAAGCATGCATGAGACGCACGAAAAAAGGTCGACAAAAATGCCACGATTCCAGCCAATCCCCCCTCTTGGCCATCCTCCTTTGTGGGTGCGCGCGCGTGCGCTGACCCTGCCAGGCCTGACGCTGCTGCTGGCGGCCTGCACCTCGGTACCGTTGCCGCCCTGGACTCCGCCCGCCACCCGCCACCCTGCCAGCCCGCGCGTCAGCCCTGAAACATCTGCGCAAGCCGCGCCAGCCGTCGTGCAGGTGTTTCCGGTCGCGTCGCCAGCAATCATTGGCGCACTGCCCACAGCGCCCGCTGGGCAGTTCGCACCGGACAGCGCCGCTGTTGCCGCACGTTTTCCTGCCCCCTCGGTGATTTACAACACGCCGGGCCTGCAGGCTGGCCGCACCACATTCACCACACAGGCAGAAATCAGCGCCTGGCTGCACGATCAGACAGCTGCGGCGGCGCGTTCGGCAGGGATCAAAGCCGCCGTGCTATCCATCGGCGAATCCCAGCGCGGCGTGCCACTGGAGGCGCTGATCCTGACGAGCGCCACCAGCACCGATCCGACCACCCTGCTGGCTGCGGGAAAGCCCACGGTGCTGCTGATGGGCCAGCAGCATGGAAACGAACCGGCCGGCAGCGAAGCGCTGCTCGTCATCGCCAGGGAACTGGCCCAGGGCCTCCTGCAGCCCATGCTGCAAAACATCAATGTACTGATTGTTCCGCGTGCCAATCCGGATGGCGCGGCCAGCAACCAGCGCGTCACCGCAAACGGGCTGGACATGAACCACGATCATTTGCTGCTCGACACGCCGGAAGCGCAGGCGCTGGCCCGGCTCACGCGTGATTACCAACCGACCGTTGTGGTGGATGCCCACGAGTACGTCGTGGCGGGTCGCTTTTTGCAAAAATTTGGTGCATTGCGAAAGTCCGATGCACTGCTGGAATACGCTACCGCCGCCAATTTGCCCGAGTTTTTGACCAAGGCCGCCGAAGAGTGGTACCGCCGACCGCTGCTGGCCGCGCTCAAGGGTCAGGGTCTCAGCACCGAATGGTATTACACGACGTCGATGGATTTGGCCAACAAAAAAGTCTCCATGGGGAACACGTGGCCCGATACCAGCCGCAATGTCAACGGTCTTAAAAATGCCGTCAGCCTGCTGATCGAAACGCGCGGCGTGGGCATTGGCCGGCAGCATATCCAGCGGCGTGTTCACACTCATGTGACGGCCATCACCAGTGTGCTGAACAGCACCGCCCAGCGCGCCAGCGACCTCGGCCAGCTTCGCCCCTACATTGAAAAAGAGCTTAGCGCTGAGGCTTGCAAGGGGGAAGCGATTGTGGAGGCCGCACCTACGCCGACCCAGCACGAGCTGGTCATGCTGGACCCGGTGACTGGTGCTGACAAGCCCATCACGGTGGACTGGAACTCCACGCTCGTGTTGCAGACTCTCAAGGCGCGTGCTCGACCCTGCGGTTACTGGCTGTCTGCGGGTTCGACCAAGGCTGCCGACCGGTTGCGCTTGCTCGGCGTCCAGGTGCTGCGGGTGGTGGAACCCGGTTCCTTGCTGGGCGACAGCTACCAGGAAACCTCACGCGCCACAGACCAGGACCAAGAGGTGCGCGGAGCGATTGCCAGCGGCAACTCCATCGTCAAGGTGCAAGTGAGCCTCGCGCGCGGCGTGCTCGACGCGCCGCGCGGCAGCTATTACGTGCCGCTCAACCAGCCGCTGGGCAACCTGGCATTTGCCGCGCTGGAGCCCGACACCCAGAGCAGCTACTTTGCCAACCATATTCTGGATAGCCTGCCAAGCACCGTGCGCGTGATGACAGAGCCCACTATCAAGCTCGAAGAATTGCCTTGATTGCTTTCAGTATCCCGCTGCATGGCATTGACGCCTGCGTCTTACAGGAAAACGCTGCCATGGCTGACAGAGCATGTTCAATTGCCGTGCTTTACTGATCCAGTTAACGCAAGAAAGCAAGCACCATGAAAGACTTCAAACTGACCGACAAGATGCTGAGCGTGGGTGGGGTCTTTTACCCGACTGGCTATGCCTTCTTCATGTTTCCAGGTGTTGAAGACGCCAGACAGGCGGCGCGCGAACTCAAAACCTACAGCGACGACATTTTGCTGTTGACACCGGCGACCATCCTGGAAGTCATCGGCAAGGCAGATGGCAACTCAGACCTGCTGCTGCCAAGTGTCGGCACCGAAGGGGACACGGTCCATAAATATGTAGAGCTGGCGCAGGAAGGCCATCATGCACTGATGGTTCCGGTGGGCTCCGCGAAAGCCACGGAGCGTGTCATGAGCGTGGTCCGAACGCTGCCTTTTTCCTATGCCCAGAGATACCACCTGCTGGCCATTGAAGACCTGGAGTAGCTTGGCGCAGTTGCGTTACTCACAGGGCGCCTGCTCAACACCCACACGCCAAAGGACTCCTGATGATTGACCTGTATTACTGGCCCACACCCAACGGATGGAAGATTTCCATCATGCTTGAGGAATGCGGCCTGCCCTACCGGTTTGTTCCGGTCAACATCGGCAAGGGTGAACAGTTCTCGCCTGACTTTCTGGCCATCAGCCCGAACAACCGCATGCCGGCCATTGTTGACCACGCGCCCAACGATGAAGGCGCGCCTGTCGCAATATTTGAGAGCGGCGCCATCTTGCTGTACCTGGCAGAAAAAACGGGGCGCTTCCTGGCCTCCGATATGCGGCAGCGCTACCGCATACTGCAGTGGCTGATGTGGCAAATGGGCGGGCTGGGTCCGATGGCCGGGCAAAACGGCCACTTTCTTTTATACGCTCCGGAAAAACTTCCCTACGCCATCGAACGTTACGGCAAGGTAGTGGACCGACTCTACGGCGTGCTGGATGCTCAACTGGCGCGTACTGGAGCGTACGTTGCGGGTGCGGATTATTCGATTGCCGATATGGCGATTTTCCCCTGGGTGCGCACGCACAAGGCGCAGCAGGTTGATCTGGGTAAATTCCTCGCGGTTCGGCGCTGGTATGACGCGCTGTTTGAACGGCCAGCCCTCAAACGCGGGCTCGATCTCGGCAAGGAGCTTCGCGCACCTGCCCTGACCGATGAAGCACGGAAAACCCTGTTTGGACAGACCGCCCAAAGCGTTCAGAGCGGCGGACCCAGGAGCGTGTGATTGACACCGGAAAAGGTGCGCCCCCCATGATTGAATTTTTCTTTGACTGTTCCAGCCCCTGGACTTACCTGGCTTTTCGCAACATCCAGCCCCTCGCGTCCGAGCTCAAGGAGACCATCCGTTGGCGGCCAGTGCTGGTGGGCGGCATCTTTAACAGTGTCAACAAGGACGTTTACGTCGCGCGGGAAGACACTGACTCACCAAAAAACCGTTACCGGCTCAAGGAGGTGCAGGACAATGCGCGCGAAGCCGGCTTGGCCATGGTTTTTCCACCCAAGGTTTTCCCGGTCAATAGCGTCAAGGCGATGCGCGGCTGCCTGTGGATTGCCCAGGACGCACAGGCCAGGGACCATTACCTGACTTTTGTCGAGGCAACGTTTGCGGCCTATTTCGGCGAGGAAAAGGATATCTCGCGGGATGACGTGCTGGCAGCCATCTGCAGGCAGGCAGACATTGATGCCAATGCTTTTTTTGCAGGTATCGCCAGGCCCGAGATCAAGGAGCAGCTCAAGGCAAACACCGACGAAGCGATCCGGCGCGGTGCCTTTGGCTCGCCCACCTTCTTCGTGGGTGATGACATGTATTTTGGCAATGATCGCTTGCCACTGGTGCGATCAGCCGTGCTGCGCACCCGCAATTCAATGCCCATTGAGCCATAAGGCGGCATTCACGGGTCGCTGTTTGTGCGCGCTACCCGGCCACGGCGCAGCATGGACAATAGGGTCATGATGCTCAAGATTCCTGAACTTCTCCTGCCTGCGGGCTCGCTGGACAAAATGCGCGCAGCTTACGACTTTGGTGCCGACGCAGTGTACGCCGGCCAGCCGCGCTACTCCTTGCGCGCGCGCAACAACGAATTCCGGCTGGAGCAGATCCAGATCGGCATTGAAGAAGCCCACGTCCGAAACAAGAAGTTTTTTGTCACCAGCAACCTGCTGCCGCACAACGACAAGGTGCGCACCTACCTGCGCGACATCGAGCCGGTGATCGCCATGAAGCCCGATGGCCTGATCATGGCCGACCCGGGCCTGATCATGATGGTGCGCGAAAAATGGCCGGAAGTACCCATTCACCTCTCGGTGCAGGCCAACACCGTAAACTGGGCGGCCGTGAAGTTCTGGCAGAAGATGGGCGTGGCGCGCATCATCCTCTCGCGCGAGTTGAGCCTGGACGAAATCGAAAAAATCCGCCAGGAATGCCCCGACATCGAGCTTGAGGTGTTTGTGCACGGCGCGCTGTGCATCGCCTACTCGGGCCGCTGCCTGCTCTCGGGCTATTTCAACCGGCGCGACTCCAATCAGGGCACCTGCACCAACGCCTGCCGCTGGAACTACACGCCGCAGGCCGGCACCGACGAAACAGATTCCGGCGAGGTGCAACCGCTCAAGCTGGAAGGCAGCTTCAGTTTTGCCAAAGAGCAGGTGGAGGCCGAACAGGCCTTCGCCGCCTGCGGTGGCAGCCCGCGCCACCCGCTGGCCGATGGCGTCTATCTGCTTGAGGAAAAAGAGCGCCCCGGCCAGCTCCTGCCCATCATGGAAGACGAGCACGGCACCTACATCATGAACAGCAAGGACTTGCGCGCCGTGGAGCACGTGGAGCGGCTGGTGAAGATCGGGATTGATTCGCTCAAGATCGAGGGCCGCACCAAGAGCCAGTACTATGTCTCGCGCACCGCGCAGGTTTACCGCCGCGCCATCGACGATGCCAGCGCCGGCCGGCCATTCAACCCCGCCTTGATCACAGAACTGGAAGGCCTGGCGAATCGCGGTTACACCAGCGGCTTTCTGGAACGCCGACCGGCGCAGGACACCCAGAACTACGAATCCGGCAAANNGCAGTTCCGAAATGCGCCGCATCCAATTCGTCGGCGAGGTAAAAAGCACGAAGGATGGCTGGGCCGAGGTGGAAACCAAAAACCGCTTCCAGGTCGGCGACACGCTGGAAGTCATTCACCCCAGCGGCAACCGCACCGTGCAAGTCACCACTATAAAAAACCTCGACGGCGAGGAAATCACCGTTGCATCAGGCAGCCCGCTGCATGTGTGGATTCCTCTGAATGCACCTGCCGACAAAGCCTTGCTGGCCCGACTTTTTACATGACAAATTGGGATTTCGTTCACATAAACAAGCCATTTAATGCTATTTAAAAAATAGCCGATGAGCCATGCCTAACCCCGATCAATAAACAGCCCGGCGCAAAGGATGGCACCAACAACGTACAACAACCAGGTCTGCTCGATGGCGTAGGGATAGAACATCAACGCGACCCCCAGCCACTTGGTGAGCTTGCGCCCCGCCCGCTTGCCATAACGGTACGCAGCATAGCCAATGAAGCTAAATGCGAGGGCACCAAAGATATAGCCCGGACCTGGAAGAGTCAGACCAAGCGACTGTATGAGTGAAGAGTTATCCATGCGATGGTGACACGACGAAGGGCTGACGTGCCCGTGCGGAAAAGCCGCATTCTGCCATTGTGGATCATGACTGCTGCCCGGCAAAACCAGCCCGTGAGGCGCTGTTTTTGCCGGGCATCTTTGGCTCAGGCCGCGATGCGCTCGTCCACGGTTTCGGCCAGGTCAGTGTAATCTTTGACCTTGTCAAAGTTCAGGTACTGATACACCGTTTTGCTGGCGGCCGTAAGCACGCCCATGTCGGCCATGTACTCGGCTTTGGTCGGGATACGGCCAAGCTTGGCGCAGATGGCGGCCAGTTCGGCAGAACCCAGGTACACGTTGGAATTCTTACCCAGGCGGTTGGGAAAGTTGCGCGTCGAGGTCGAGAACACCGTGGCGCCTTCTTTCACCTGGGCCTGGTTGCCCATGCACAGGCTGCAGCCCGGCATTTCCATGCGCGCACCGGCCGAGCCCAGCACACCGTAGTGGCCTTCTTCGCTCAGTTGATGGGCATCCATCTTGGTGGGTGGCGCCATCCAGAGTTTGACGGGAATGTCACGCTTGTTTTCCAGCAATTTGGATGCCGCGCGGAAATGACCAATATTGGTCATGCAACTGCCGATGAACACTTCGTCGATGGCGGCACCCGCCACCTCGGACAAGGTCTTGACGTCGTCGGGGTCGTTCGGGCAGGCCACGATGGGCTCGTGGATCTCGGCCAGATCGATTTCGATCACGGCGGCGTATTCGGCATCCGCGTCGGCCTTGAGCAGTTGCGGGTTGGCCAGCCAGGCTTCCATGGCGGCAATGCGGCGCTTGATGGTGCGCACATCCGAGTAGCCCGTTGCAATCATCCACTTGAGCATGGTGATATTGCTGGTGATGTACTCGATGATGGGTTCCTTGTTGAGGTGTACCGTGCAGCCGCCAGCGGAACGCTCGGCCGACGCGTCGCTCAACTCAAACGCCTGCTCAACCTTCAGGTCTGGCAATCCCTCAATCTCCAGAATGCGGCCCGAGAAAATATTTTTCTTGCCCTGCTTGGCAACCGACAGCAAGCCTGCCTTGATGGCATACAGCGGAATCGCGTTGACCAGATCACGCAGCGTGACGCCAGGTTGCAAGGATCCCTTGAAGCGCACCAGCACACTTTCGGGCATGTCCAGCGGCATCACGCCGGTGGCAGCGCCAAAAGCCACCAGACCGGAACCTGCAGGGAAGCTGATGCCGATCGGAAAACGCGTGTGGCTGTCACCGCCAGTACCGACGGTATCGGGTAGCAGCATGCGATTAAGCCAGCTGTGGATGATGCCATCGCCCGGGCGCAACGGGACGCCGCCGCGCGTGCTCATGAACTCGGGCAACTCGTGGTGCATCTTCACGTCAATCGGCTTTGGATAGGCCGCGGTGTGGCAAAACGACTGCATCACCAGATCGGCGCTGAAGCCCAGGCAGGCCAGGTCTTTCAGCTCGTCGCGTGTCATGGGACCGGTCGTGTCTTGCGAGCCCACCGAGGTCATTTTCGGTTCGCAATAGGTACCGGGACGCACGCCCTGGCCTTCAGGCAGACCGACGGCCCGGCCGACAATTTTTTGGGCCAATGTGAAGCCATGACCGCTGTCGCCCGGATTTTGCGGCAAACGGAACTGGGTCGATAGCGGCAAGCCGAGCGCAGCGCGCGCCTTGGCCGTCAGGCCGCGGCCGACGATCAGGGGAATCCGGCCACCAGCGCGCACTTCGTCCAGCAGCACACCGCTTTTCAGCTTGAACTCGGCAATAGCCTTGCCGTCCTTGAGTGCCTTGCCTTCGTAGGGCCGCAATTCAATGACATCGCCCATGGCCATCTGGCTGACGTCGAGCTCGATCGGCAACGCGCCTGAGTCTTCCATGGTGTTGTAGAAAATCGGCGCGATTTTGCCGCCCAGGCAGACGCCACCGAAACGCTTGTTGGGAACATAGGGAATGTCTTCACCCGTCCACCACAGCACCGAGTTGGTCGCGGACTTGCGTGATGAACCGGTGCCCACCACGTCGCCCACATAGGCCACAAGGTTGCCTTTGGCCTTGAGTTCTTCAATGAATTTAACCGGGCCGCGCTTGCCGTCTTCTTCAGGCGTGACGCCCGGGCGGGCATTTTTGTGCATGGCCAGCGCGTGCAGCGGAATATCCGGGCGGCTCCAGGCATCCGGCGCGGGAGACAGGTCGTCGGTGTTGATTTCACCCGCCACCTTGAAGATCGTCAGCTTGATCGACTGGGGCACTTCCGGACGGCTGGTGAACCACTCAGCGTCGGCCCAGCTTTGCAGTACGGCTTTGGCATATTGATTGCCCTTGCCGGCTTTTTCCTGCACATCGTGAAACTGGTCGAACATCAGCAAGGTATTTTTCAGACCGCTGGCCGCCTGGCTTGCCACGCTTGCGTCGGCGTCGTCGAGCAGGGCAATCATCGGACTGATGTTGTAGCCACCCAGCATGGTGCCCAACAGTTGCGTGGCTTGCACGCGCGAAATCAGCGCGCATTTTTCAGTACTGTGCGCCACCGCCGCCAGGTAACTGGCCTTGACCTTGGCCGCATCGTCCACACCGGCGGGCACGCGGTGGGTGATCAGGTCCAGCAAAAACGTTTCTTCGCCTTTGGGCGGCTTCTTGAGCAGTTCAATGACCTCAGCGGTCTGCCGGGCCGTCAACGGCAGTGGCGGAATGCCCAATTGCGCGCGTTCGGCGGCTTGGCTGCGATAGGTCTGCAAGAACTCGGATGACATGCTGGCTACTCCTGGTTTCAAAATTGTGGGGTCATTGTAAAAATTATGGCCATCTGAGGATGATGCTTACCTGGTGGCCTTTGCCGGCGCGGCGACCAGAACCTCTGCCGCAGGCGCGGCCATCGCGGTCTTGGGCATATCCAGCAAGCTGGGCGGCGGGCTCAGCTTCATCTGTTCGGCCACGATTACTTGCGCCGGGCTCATGCACTCGTCGGCCATGCGAATGCCGAGCTTCTGGTTCATCAGCATGGATTTGTTGGCCAATTGCAGCCACACCGCACCCGCCTTCTGGTCTTCCAGGCGAATTGCACCGGTCGAGGTCATCACCGGGAACATGCGGTATTTGAAATTTTTTCCCTGCATGTCAAAGTAGCCTGGGGCTTTGGCGTCTTGAATCAAGGTGATCGACGCACCAAGCTCGCACGGCATCAGGCCCACCTGAACACGCTCGGCAATGGCCAGCTCGGCTGGTGTCAGCGCGGCTTCGGCCGCTTCAATGCCAGCTGCGACGTTCTTGGCGGCGCTCCTGAGGTTGGTATGGCTTGCACTGACAGCGTGTTTCTTTTTGGTTACCTTGACCGCCGGTTTGCTTCTAGCGGCGGCAGGTTTGACCACCTGGGTCTCGGGGTTCGTCTGCGCCGTTGCCTGGCTGGCGACAGCCATCAAAACCGCAGCGGTCAACGCGGCTGCAAGGGTTGCGGTGTGGATAGTTTTCATACGGCCTTCATGATGTGATGGGAAATACTACGATAGTACTCAGTGAGAAGTTGCCTGAAAATAAATCAATACCTCGGCGGGAAGCGACCGACCCGTCTGGTGGGCGCGATCAAGTACCTGCCAGAAATAGCGATAACTTGCACGGTCATGCAATTTACCGCTAAAACTGATGGGGGCCCAATCAGCATTGTCAGCAGCAAGGATAATTGCTGTTGCCTCCTCAATCTCGACCTCGCTCGGGGCGAAGGCCTCCAAAATGGGACGAATCTGGTTGGGGTGAATGCTCCACATGCGGGTATAACCCAGTTCGCGGGCGGCTTTGCCAGCGGCTGCTTTTATGGCCGCGGTATCACTGAACTCAGTGACCACACAATGGGATGGCACCTTGCCATGGGCATGACAGGCCGAGGCAACCTCCAGCTTGGCGCGTACCACCAGCGGGTGGGTGAATTGGCCCTGACTGCTCATGCCAGCGGCCGGAATCGCACCGCCATGAGCAGACACAAAGTCCATGAGACCGAAACTCAGCGACTGCACTCTGGGGTGTGCAGCAATGTCAAAGGCGCGATGCACGGCAGCGGGTGACTCGATCAGCACATGTAGCGGCAAATGCATCGCAGACGCGGCAAACAGCGCCCGTTCGGCCTTCATCACGTCAGCAACCGATTCCACCTTGGGTACCATGATGTGGATCAGCGTATCCGCCAACTTTTCGGCAATGATGGCCATGTCGGAGTCAAAAGCGGGATGGTCCACGGAGTGCACACGAACGGCAACGCGGGCTTTGTCGCTGGCAAGAGTCGCCAGCGCCACCACCATAGCCGCATGATCGGCCTCACCACCCACTGGCGCACCGTCCTCGCAATCGAGCGTCACGTCAAAAACGCAGGTGCCAAACTCTTCGATCATCTCGGCCTGCAATTGCAGGCTTTTGCGCATCCGCGCTTCCACTCCGCTGTAGTGGTCGCAAACCGGCAGGAAACCTGCAGCAGCCTGGGCACCGAGCAGAACTTGGCGCGGATGTTTCATTGAAGCCAGACCGTATCAAAAGTCCTAACGAGCGGCTCGTAGGCCAAGTGCGGATGGCAGGCAACCGGGACACACTTGCGGTGCCTGAGGATTGCCTGGTGGGATCCGCAGCAACGCCCCCAAGTCGCGTCGCAGGCCATCACAGCAGATGCTTGACGCCGTCCTGCTCAGCCAGCAACTCAGCCAGGGTCTTGTTGATGCGTTCCTGGCTGAAAGCGTCTATTTCCAGGCCTTCGACCAGCTTGTATTCGCCGCCTTCGCAGGTGACTGGAAAGCCGAACATTACGTCCTTGGGAATGCCGTACTGGCCGTCTGAAGGAATCCCCATGGTGACCCACTTGCCATTCGTGCCAAGCGCCCAATCGCGCATGTGATCGATGGCGGCGTTGGCCGCCGAGGCGGCCGATGACGAACCACGCGCCTCGATGATGGCAGCGCCGCGCTTGCCGACGGTCGGCAGGAAGGTGTTGGCGTTCCATTCCTGGTCATTGATCATTTTGGCGACGCTCTCGCCCTTGATGGTGGCGAAACGGTAGTCGGCGTACATGGTGGGCGAGTGGTTGCCCCAGACGGTGAGTTTTTCGATGTCGGCCACGGCCTTGCCGGTCTTGGTGGCGAGCTGGCTGGCAGCGCGGTTGTGATCCAGGCGCAGCATGGCGGTGAAATTCTTGCGCGGCAAATCAGGGGCACTCTTCATTGCGATATAGGCATTCGTATTGGCGGGGTTGCCGACCACTAGCACCTTGACGTTGCGGCTGGCAACGGCGTTGAGCGCCTTGCCCTGAGCGGTGAAGATGGCGCCATTGACGGCCAGCAGCTCAGCGCGCTCCATGCCGGGACCGCGCGGACGCGAGCCGACCAGCAGCGCATAGTCGGCGTCCTTGAAGGCCGTCATCGGATCGCCGTGGGCTTGCATGCCTACCAGCAGCGGGAAGGCGCAATCTTCGAGCTCCATCATGACGCCCTTGAGCGCCTTTTGCGGGCCTTCGACCGGGACTTCAAGCAGTTGCAGGATCACCGGCTGGTCCTTGCCCAGCATTTCTCCGGATGCAATGCGAAACAGCAGCGCGTAACCGATTTGGCCAGCGGCCCCTGTAACAGCAACACGGACGGGTTTTTTGCTCATGATGGACAACTCCAGGAAGTTAAAAATTGCGTGGAATGAATTGATGTGAGGTGAGATGTTTGGCATCAACCGTGAGAATTTGGGGAAATTTGGACAGTTCGCCAGTGATGACTGACACCCCGGAAATCGGCAGGCAGAGCATTTAGCTCAATGACATATTTTACGCTCTAAAAATAATGCAAGTCAATTTGTCTTATGTCTTATACAAGATATGATTAGCGTCTGATTTTCAACCGCGCCGTTTGCGTTCCGAGTCGATGTGTTAACCCGCTATCGTTATGGCAACCCTCCTTTCTTCATCGCCCGACACAATCACAGCCACCAGTGAGGTGGCCTCAATTTCTGGCGTCGCCCCGGCGTTCAGCCCGCTATACCAGCAGATCAAGGGGCTGATCCTGCAAAGCCTGCTGGCGGGCGAATGGAAACCGGGCGAATTGATTCCCAGCGAGATGGAACTGGCCGCCCGCTTTCACGTCAGCCAGGGGACGGTACGCAAGGCAATTGACGAGCTCGGGGCCGAAAACCTGGTGATGCGGCGCCAGGGCAAGGGCACATTCGTAGCCACCCATGCCGAGCAACAGGTGCAGTACCGCTTCCTGCGATTGACGCCGGATCACGGTGACAGTCGCAGCGAGGGGCCGGCCGAGCGACAGATCATCAACTGCAGGCGCTTGCGCGCACCGGCTGATGTTGCCCGGGCGCTGGCGCTGCGCGCGGGCGATGCCGTGCTGCAATTGCGGCGCCTACTGGCGTTTCAGGGCGCGCCCACCATTGTTGAAGAGATCTGGCTGCCGGGTGGTCCATTCAAAGGCCTGACGGCCGACCGTCTATCCGCTTACCGCGGACCAATGTATGCGCTGTTTGAAACCGAATTTGGCGTGCGCATGGTGCGTGCCGAAGAAAAACTCCGGGCGGTCGCTGCCGATGCGGCTTCCGCGGAACTTCTGAGGGTTCCAGTGGGCGAGCCGCTATTGAGCGTGGAACGCACTTCCTTCACTTACAACGACCTGCCGATGGAATTGCGCCGTGGCCTGTACCGCACCGACTCCCATCACTACAAAAACAAACTGAGCTGACACGGAGCCCTGGAGAAGATGCAAAGGTTTGTAAATTACTTTACTGCACTGCAATAGAATTAAACTGTTGAATTGAATAAAAATCGCATCTCCGGTGATCACCCAGTTAACCCACGAAAGCCAAAAAAATGTCACAGCTGGCCTCCACACAACGCGCCAAACGGCCCGAGTTCCGCAACATCAACGCCTTCAAGGATCTGACAACTTACCGACTGCCGCTCGCAGGTTTTGTCTCCATTCTTCACCGCATCAGCGGAGGCATCATGTTTCTCCTGATGCCCTTCATCATCTGGATGTTTGACACTTCGATTTCGTCCGAAATTTCATTTGCAAAATTCAAGTCTGCGTTCAACGTTGGCATGCTGGGCCTGCCCGGTGCAATCTGGAAACTGGTCGCGCTCGCCTTGATTTGGGCCTACCTGCACCATTTCATGGCAGGCCTTCGCCACCTGTGGATGGATACCAGCCACGAGGCCGTCAGTCTGGAATTTGGCAAATCATCAGCCATCTTCACGCTCGCCGTGAGCATTGGCCTGACGCTCATTCTGGGTGCCAAACTGTTTGGTCTTTACTAATTTCCAAAGGAAACACACCATGTCTGTTAATTTCGGCACCAAGCGCATTGTTGTCGGCGCCCACTACGGCCTGCGTGACTGGCTGGCCCAGCGCGTGACGGCGGTCCTGATGGCCCTCTTCACCCTGCTGGTCCTGGTTCAACTCATATTTGGCAAAGGCCCAATCGGCTACAACCAATGGGCCGGAATTTTCTCGCCGCAATGGATGAAGGTACTGACCTTCGCCGTCATCATCGCCCTGCTGTTGCATGTGTGGGTCGGTGTGCGCGACATCTGGATGGACTATATCAAGCCGGTCTGGCTGCGCCTTTCGCTGCAGGTGGTCACCATTGTCTGGCTCGTTGCCTGTGCCGGCTGGGCGATTCAGGTCCTGTGGCGTCTTTGAGCCCTCAAGCCCTTCATGGCCGTAACTGATTATTGAAACTGAAAAAAATGACTGCATCCTCCAAACTTCCCAAGCGCAAATTTGACGTCGTCATCGTAGGTGCCGGCGGCTCAGGCATGCGCGCTTCGCTGCAACTGGCCCGCGCCGGTCTGAACGTGGCCGTCGTGTCCAAAGTGTTCCCGACCCGCTCGCACACGGTGGCAGCACAAGGCGGCGTTGCCGCGTCGCTGTCCAACATGAACGAGGACAATTGGCAATATCACTTCTACGACACCATCAAGGGCTCTGACTGGCTGGGTGACCAGGACGCGATTGAGTTCATGTGCCGTGAGGCACCCAAGGTCGTGTACGAGCTTGAGCATTTCGGCATGCCATTCGACCGCAACCCGGACGGCACCATTTACCAGCGTCCGTTCGGCGGACATACATCAAATTATGGTGAAAAACCGGTTCAACGGGCTTGCGCCGCCGCCGACCGGACCGGCCACGCGATGCTGCACACGCTGTATCAGCAAAACGTCAAGGCGCGCACGAACTTCTTCGTCGAATGGATGGCGCTCGACCTGATCCGGGATGCCGAAGGCGATGTGCTTGGCATCACCGCGCTCGAAATGGAAACCGGCGACGTCTACATCCTGGAGGCCAAAACCACACTGCTGGCCACGGGCGGTGCGGGGCGCATCTTCGCCGCCAGCACCAATGCATTTATCAACACCGGCGACGGCCTGGGAATGGCGGCTCGCGCCGGCATTCCACTGCAAGACATGGAGTTCTGGCAATTCCACCCCACCGGGGTGCATGGCGCCGGAGTGCTGCTGACCGAAGGCTGCCGGGGCGAAGGTGCCATCCTGCGCAACAGCAACGGCGAGCGTTTCATGGAGCGCTATGCGCCTGCGTACAAGGACTTGGCGACGCGCGACTATGTGTCACGCTGTATGGACCAGGAAATCAAGGAAGGCCGCGGCTGCGGTCCCAACAAGGACTACATCAATCTCGACATGACCCACCTGGGCATCGAGACCATCATGAAGCGCCTGCCGTCGGTGTTTGAAATCGGCCACAATTTTGCCAACGTCGACATCACCAAGGAACCGATACCTGTCGTACCCACCATCCATTACCAGATGGGCGGCATCCCGACCAACATCAATGGTCAGGTGGTCATACCCAAGGGCAATGAACCGAACGCGGTCGTGAATGGTCTTTACGCAGTGGGCGAATGCTCTTGCGTCAGCGTGCATGGGGCAAACCGGCTGGGCTGCAATTCGTTGCTGGATCTGCTGGTCTTCGGTCGAGCAGCCGGCAACCACATCGTCGAATTCAGCCAGAAAAATCGCCTGCACAAGGAACTGCCGACGGATGCGGCTGACCGCTCGCTCGAGCGCTTGGCGCGACTCGACAACAGCAGCTCCGGCGAATACGCGCAGGTCGTGGCCGATGATATCCGCGACGCGATGCAATACCATGCCGGGGTATTTCGCACCCAGGCCCTGATGGATGAGGGCGTCGTGAAGATCGCGGAAATTGCGAAGCGCGCCAAGGCCATTGGCCTGAAAGACAAATCGAAGATATTCAACACCGCGCGCATTGAGGCCCTTGAGGTCGACAACCTGATCGAGGTGGCCCAGGCCACGATCATTTCCGCCGCCGCGCGCCACGAATGCCGGGGCGCGCACACGGTGGTGGACTACGAACGCCCTGCCGACGACCCGCAGCACCCTCTGGGTCGCAACGATGTCGAATGGCTCAAGCACACGCTCTGGTTCAGCGAGGACCACCGGCTCGAATACAAGCCGGTGCGCCTGAAACCGCTGACCGTTGAGACGGTGCCCCTCAAAGTACGTACCTTTTAAAACAAAAGCTCCACTATGTCCAAACGCATTTTCTCCATCTACCGCTACGATCCGGACACCGACGCAAAGCCCTACATGCAGACCATTGAGGTCGAGCTCGATGGCAGTGAGCGCATGCTGCTCGATGCCCTGATAAAGCTCAAGGCCGTCGATCCAACCATTTCGTTCCGCCGCTCATGCCGCGAAGGTGTTTGCGGCTCGGATGCCATGAACATCAATGGCAAGAACGGACTGGCCTGCCTGACCAACATGCGCACGCTTCCAGGGAAAATCGTGTTGAAGCCGCTACCGGGCCTGCCGGTGGTGCGCGACCTGTATGTCGATATGACGCAGTTTTTCAAGCAGTACGACTCCATCAAGCCTTACCTGATCAATGACAGCGTGCCACCTGAAAAAGAGCGTCTGCAAAGCCCTGAGGAACGCGAAGAGCTCAACGGCCTGTATGAGTGCATTCTGTGCGCCAGTTGCTCAACGGCCTGCCCCAGTTTCTGGTGGAACCCCGATAAGTTCGTAGGCCCGGCTGGCCTGCTGCAGGCCTATCGTTTCCTGGCCGACAGCCGCGACCAGGGCTCCGAAGAGCGGCTCGACAATCTGGAAGACCCCTACCGGCTGTTCCGTTGCCGCACGATCATGAATTGCACCGATGTCTGCCCCAAAGGTCTGAACCCGGCAAAGGCCATTGGCAAGATCAAGGAAATGATGGTTTTGCGTACCGTCTGAAAATATGACCTCCACGCTCGGCACTGTTGTGTCCTCCCCGCCCCCCCGGGGGGCTGTTTCGGCTTTGGACGGCCCGGCGCCAGAACCGTTGGCGCCTGCTGATGCACTCCTGGACGAGCGAGGCTTAAGCAAGCTGAAGTGGCGCTGCCGTCGGGGTTTGCTGGAAAACGACCTGCTGATCGAGCAGTTTTTTATACGCCACGAGGTCACATTAACCGTCAGGCAGGCCAAAGGCCTGAATGATTTAATGAATTTGGCTGACAATGATTTGCTGGACTTGGTGCTCAGACGCAAAGAGCCCGGCGATCTTTCCGATGCCATTGCAAAGGCAAGTGCCACCACTCTGGATGCGCTTGAAATTTTAAACTTGCTTCGCCCTGCGGCGACCGGCCCCGGCCCAGCGACAGTCCGAGGCAATACCAAAGAAAGACTCGAACATGAAGTTAGCTGACAACAAAGCCACCCTGTCCTTCAGCAATGGCAGCCCCAGTGTCGACTTGCCGGTGTACCAGGGCACCGTGGGCCCGGATGTGATCGACATTCGCAAGCTGTATGGCCAGACTGGCATGTTCACTTATGATCCCGGCTTCCTGTCAACGGCGGCCTGCCAGTCGGCTATCACCTACATTGACGGTGACAAGGGCGAACTGCTGTATCGCGGCTATCCGATTGAGCAACTCGCCACAAATTGCGACTACATGGAAACCTGCCACCTGCTGCTTTACGGCGAGCTGCCCAACGGCACGCAAAAAAAGGAATTTGTCAGCCGCGTGACCAATCACACCATGGCCCATGAGCAGATGCAGTTTTTCCTGCGTGGCTTCCGCCGTGACGCGCATCCGATGGCTATCATGACCGGTCTGGTTGGTGCCTTGTCGGCCTTCTATCATGACAGCACTGACATCACCAACCCGGAGCACCGCGAAATTGCCGCCATCCGCCTGATCGCCAAGATGCCGACGCTGGTTGCCATGGCGTACAAATACACCATGGGCCAACCCTACATGTACCCCATGAACAACCTGAGCTATGCCGGAAACTTCCTGCGTATGATGTTTGCCACGCCCTGCGAAGAATACACGGTCAACCCCGTTCTAGAGCGCGCGCTGGACCGCATTTTCATTCTGCATGCGGACCATGAGCAAAATGCCTCCACCTCCACAGTTCGCCTGTGCGGCTCGTCCGGCACCAACCCGTTTGCAGCCATTGCAGCCGGCGTCGCCTGCCTCTGGGGTCCGGCACATGGCGGCGCCAACGAAGCCGCACTGAACATGCTGGGCGATATCCAGAAAAATGGCGGCATCGAGAAAATCGGCGACTTCATCAAGCAGGTGAAAGACAAAAACTCCACCGTCAAGCTGATGGGTTTTGGCCACCGCGTCTACAAAAACTACGACCCGCGCGCCAAACTGATGCAGGAAACCTGCAAGGAAGTGCTCAAAGAAATGGGCCTGGAAAACGACCCCCTCTTCAAGCTGGCCATGGCTCTGGAAAAAATTGCACTGGAAGACGACTACTTCGTCTCGCGCAAGCTCTACCCCAACGTCGACTTCTACTCCGGCATCGTACAGCGCGCCATTGGCATTCCGGTGCCGCTGTTCACTGCCGTCTTCGCACTGGCCCGCACCGTGGGCTGGATTGCCCAGCTCAACGAAATGATCGGCGACCCCGAGTACAAGATTGGCCGTCCACGCCAGTTGTTCACGGGTTCAACTCAGCGTAACGTAAAGCCCATCGCCCAGCGTTAAGAGAGCAAGGCCTTGACGGCCTGTATCCTCATGAACCCAAGCCCGTCCGATGGCAGCATCGACGGGCTTTTTAGTATCCCCCATCTGCCCGGACGCACCAAAATGCCATATTTTTAATAGCTATTTGCGCCCGGGTTGTAAAGGGTTATCCAAAAATGTTGACATATTTTGGTCAATTAGCCTCTGCTGGTGATTTTGGCAGGTCAGACATCTCTTACTGCGACGGCAAAGCTTCGAACATTAGAGCAAAATGGGAATTGCATCGCCAAGTGCGATGCCACTATACTCATGTCCGTTAAAAATTCCGAGCGTAATTTTGTCCGCCGCATCGACCTGACGTCGCTTCAGCTATTTGTCGCAGTGTGCGAACTCGGCAGCATTGGCAAGGCCGCCGAGCGCGAATTCATTGCCGCCTCCGCTGTCAGCAAGCGCCTGAGCGACCTGGAAGCTGCGCTGGGCACCCCGCTGTTGTACCGCCATTCCCGGGGCGTTGACCTGACCCCGGCGGGCGAAAGTCTGCTGCACCACGCGCGCTCGGTGCTCTTCAGCCTCGAAAAGATGCAGGGTGAGCTCAGTGAGTACGCCGATGGCGTGCGCGGCCATGTCCGAGTACACGCCAGTATTTCAGCCATCGTGCAGTTCTTGCCCGAAGACCTGGGTGCCTTCATACGCCAGCACACCGAGGTCAAGATTGACCTGGAAGAGCATCTCAGCACCGAGGTCATTCGTGCCGTACAGGAAGGTGCGGCGGACTTGGGGCTGTGCAATACCGCCAGCGGCGCGGGCGATCTGCAAATACTGCCCTATCGCAGCGACAAGCTGGTTTTGATTGTTCCCAGGGGCCATCAATTACGCTCGCAGGGTGCTATTCATTTTGAAGCGGCGCTGGACTTTGACCAAGTCGGCCTGCATTCCAACAGTTCGATTTATCTGGCCATGCGGCAGGCCGCCGCCGCTGTGGGACGCACCATCAAGCTGCGCATCCACGTCACCGGGCTGGATGCCATGTGCCGCATGATCGACAATGGACTCGGCGTGGGTGTGATGCCACAACGCGCCTTTGATCTGATGCGCGGCGTCGGCAAGCTTGAGTCGGTAGAACTGCTGGACGATTGGGCGACACGCCAGATCCAGCTGGTGGCGCGGGATTTTTCAAGCCTGCCCATGACGGCCCGGCTACTGGTCGATCACCTCACACAGTCCGCGCCACAAGGCACGTCCGCAGCCGCCTAAAATTACCGATAGACCACAGAGACCACGAAGGAAAACACATGGGACGCATGAATCAGGAAGCGCACGGCCGCACGCTTTACGACAAGATCTGGGACGAGCACGTCATTCACACCGAAGAAGACGGCACTTCCATTCTTTATATCGACCGGCATCTGGTACACGAAGTCACCAGCCCGCAAGCTTTTGAAGGCCTGCGCGAAGCGGGTCGCAAGGTCTGGCGCATCAGCTCGATTGTGGCGACTGCCGACCACAACACGCCCACCACCGGCTGGGAGCTGGGCTACGACGGCATCACCGATCTGGTCAGCAAAGAGCAAATCACCACGCTGAATGCCAACATCAAGGAATTCGGCGCAGCGGCCTTCTTTCCTTTCCTGTCCAAACGCCAGGGCATCGTGCATGTGATTGGCCCAGAAAACGGCGCTACCCTGCCCGGCATGACGGTGGTCTGCGGCGACTCGCATACCTCCACCCACGGCGCATTTGGCGCGCTGGCGCACGGCATCGGCACCAGTGAGGTCGAGCATGTGATGGCCACGCAAACCCTGCTGGCCAAGAAGGCCAGGAATCTGCTCATCAAGGTCGAAGGCACGCTGCCCAACGGCTGCACCGCCAAAGACATCGTGCTGGCCATCATCGGCAAGATCGGCACCGCAGGCGGCACCGGTTACACGATTGAATTCGCTGGCTCGGCGATACGCGCGCTCAGCATGGAAGGCCGCATGACGGTCTGCAACATGGCCATTGAAGGCGGCGCGCGCGCTGGCCTGGTGGCGGTAGACCAGAAAACCATCGACTATGTGAAGGGCCGTCTGCTGGCCCCTGGAACAGACCCCAAAACCGGCCAATTTGTCGGCGGCCCTGAATGGGACATGGCCGCGCAATACTGGGCCACGCTGCACTCTGACGCCGATGCCAAATTTGACGCCGTGGTGGAACTGGACGCCAGTCAGATCCTGCCGCAGGTGAGCTGGGGCACCTCGCCAGAAATGGTGCTGTCGATTGAAGACAAGGTGCCCGACCCCGAGAAGGAAAAAGATGCCAACAAGCGCGGCGCCATCGAACGCGCGCTGACTTATATGGGCCTGGAGCCGGGTAAGGCCATCAACGACATTTACCTCGACAAGGTATTCATCGGCTCGTGCACCAACAGCCGGATTGAAGATATGCGCGAAGCTGCGGCCGTGGTGAAGAAGATCGGCCAGAAAGTCGCCAAAAACGTCAAGCTGGCGATGGTCGTTCCGGGCTCCGGCCTCGTCAAGGAACAGGCCGAGCGCGAAGGCCTGCATGAAATTTTCAAGGCGGCAGGCTTTGAATGGCGTGAGCCAGGTTGCTCGATGTGCCTGGCCATGAATGCGGACCGGCTGGAGCCGGGCGAGCGCTGCGCTTCCACCAGTAACCGCAACTTCGAAGGCCGGCAGGGTGCGGGCGGCCGCACCCATCTGGTCAGCCCTGCCATGGCGGCGGCAGCAGCCGTGCACGGCCACTTTGTCGATATCCGGAAGTTTTCATGACCCCCCTTCTCGGCTCACTGCGTGTAGCCGGATCCCCCCTAAGGGGGCGACGCCTGCGGCCCGGCAAAGCCGGTTCTGCGGCGTCCCTGATTAAGTAAGAGAAAGAAAGCTCATCATGCAGAAATTCACCGTACACAAGGGCCTCGTGGCCCCGATGGACCGCGAGAACGTCGACACCGACGCCATCATCCCCAAGCAGTTCCTTAAATCCATCCGCAAGACCGGCTTTGGTCCCAACCTGTTTGACGCGTGGCGCTACCTCGATGCCGGTTTCCCCGGCCAGGACCCGGCCACGCGCAAGCCGAATCCGGACTTTGTGCTGAACCAGCCGCGCTACCAGGGCGCCTCCATCCTGCTGGCGCGCAAGAACTTCGGCTGCGGCTCGTCGCGCGAGCACGCGCCCTGGGCGCTGGACCAGTTCGGCTTTCGTGCCATCATCGCGCCCAGCTACGCCGACATCTTTTTCAACAACAGCTTCAAGAACGGCCTGTTGCCCATAGCTCTGCCCGAGGCGCAAGTGGCGCAGCTGTTTGACGAAGTACAAGCCTTTCCCGGCTACACGCTGACGATCGACCTGGAGCGCCAGGTCATCATCAAGGCGCAAGGCGAAGAGTTGCCCTTTGAAGTGGAGGCTTTCCGCAAATACTGCCTGCTCAACGGCTTTGACGACATTGGCCTGACCTTGCGCCACAGCGACAAGATCAAGGCGTTTGAAGCCGAACGCCTGGCGACCAAGCCTTGGCTCAACCACACCGTAGCGGGTTGATCGCCGTCGCACTGTGGCGGATTCATATTTATTAGTCGAATTTACCTCTGGCCCAATAGATACGGGCACAAGCAACTATAAAAAAGATAGCAAACATGAAAATCGCAATTCTCCCTGGTGATGGCATAGGCCCTGAAATCGTCGCCGAAGCCGTCAAGGTCCTGAACGTTCTGGACCTTCCATTTGAAACCGAAAGCGCACTGGTTGGCGGCGCCGCCTATGAGGCCTACGGACACCCGCTGCCCGAAGCCACGCTGAAGCTGGCCAAGGACGCCGACGCCGTGCTGTTTGGCGCTGTGGGCGACTGGAAATACGACACGCTGGACCGGCCGCTGCGCCCGGAGCAAGCCATTTTGGGCCTGCGTAAAAACCTGGGTCTGTTCGCCAACTTCCGCCCCGCCATCTGCTATGAGCAACTCACGCACGCCTCCAGCCTCAAGCCCGAACTGGTGGCTGGCCTGGACATCCTCATCATCCGCGAGTTGACGGGTGACATTTACTTTGGCCAGCCGCGAGGCCGCCGCATCGCCACTGACGGCCACTTTCCAGGTTCGGAAGAAGCCTTCGACACCATGCGCTATTCGCGCCCGGAGATCGAGCGCATTGCCCATGTGGCCTTCCAGGCGGCGCGCAAACGCAGCAAGCGCGTGACCAGCGTCGACAAGGCCAATGTGCTGGAGACCTTCCAGTTCTGGAAAGACGTGGTCACTGAGGTTGGACGTCAGTACCCCGACGTGGCGCTGGACCACATGTATGTGGACAACGCGGCCATGCAACTGGTCAAGGCCCCCAAGAAATTTGACGTCGTCGTCACCGGCAACATGTTTGGCGACATCCTGTCTGATGCCGCTGCCATGCTGACCGGCAGCATAGGCATGCTGCCTTCGGCCAGCCTGAATGAAAAAAACCAGGGCTTGTACGAGCCCAGCCACGGCAGCGCACCCGACATTGCAGGAAAAGGCGTGGCCAACCCATTGGCCACCATCCTGAGCGCCGCCATGATGCTGCGCTTCAGCCTGAACCAGCCAGACGCGGCCGCGCGCATTGAAAAAGCCGTTGACCAAGTGCTGAGCCAGGGCCTGCGCACGCCGGACATTTACAGCGAAGGCACGATCCGCGTCGGCACCGTGGAAATGGGCGATGCGGTAGTCAAAGCCCTCGCCTGAACCCTTGCGGCGCTGGCTGGCAAGTCGGTACAGGCTTGTCAGCCTGGCTACAATAGAACCTATGTGCAAAGGCCCCGCACCCCTCCACTGCCCCGCCGTGCTGCGAGCGGGAAGTAGAGCGCCGGTTTTTGCCCGGATCACCACAACGACAACCATTAAAGGCTGAAAAGCCCGGCTCGTCGTGCCCACCGGCTCGATGAGCCGGGTCAAAAAGCCGATTTTTTCGTACTTTTTGAAGGGCAACCCCATGAATTTCACAGGCAATCTCACAGCTAACCTCACAGGATTGGTAGGTTGGCGCGGCATGGTCGGCTCGGTGCTGATCGACCGGATGCAGGCTGAAGGTGACTTCGAGCTGATCGAGCCGGTTTTCTTCTCCACCTCCAACGCCGGTGGCAAAGCCCCGGCTCAGGCGAAGAACGAAACCACGCTCAAGGATGCCTTTGACATTGAGGCGCTCAGGAAGTGCGACATCATCATCACCGCGCAAGGCGGCGACTACACGAGCGAAGTTTTCCCCAAGCTGCGCGCGACAGGCTGGAAAGGCCACTGGATTGATGCGGCTTCCACCCTGCGCATGAATGATGACGCCGTCATCATTCTGGACCCGGTGAACCTGCCCGTTATCAAAAATGCAATGGCCAAGGGCGGCAATAACTGGGTTGGCGGCAACTGCACGGTCAGTTGCATGCTGATGGGCGTGGGCGCACTGTACAAGGCCGGCCTGGTCGAATGGATGACCAGCATGACCTACCAGGCTGCGTCCGGCGGCGGCGCGCAGCACATGCGCGAACTGCTGACCCAGTTCGGCACGCTCAACAGCGAAGTCAAGGCCCTGCTGGACGATCCGAAATCCGCCATCCTCGAAATCGACCGCCGCGTTCTGGCCAGGCAGCAGTCCCTGAGCGACCTTGAAACCGCCAACTTTGGCGTCCCCCTGGGCGGCAGCCTGATTCCCTGGATCGACAAAGACCTGGGTGGCGGCATGAGCAAAGAAGAATGGAAAGCCGGCGCCGAAACCAACAAGATACTCGGCCAGGGAGCGAGCTTCGGCACAGCCGAAACCCCGGTCGATGGTTTCTGCGTGCGCATAGGTGCCATGCGCTGCCACAGCCAGGCGCTGACCTTCAAGCTCAAAAAAGACGTCCCCCTGGCCGACCTCGAAGCCCTGATCGCGGCCGACAATGCCTGGGTCAAAGTGGTGCCCAATACGCGTGAGGCCTCCATCAAGGACCTGACACCGGTCGCGGTGACAGGCACCCTGCAAATTCCGGTGGGACGCCTGCGCAAGCTGGCCATGGGCCCGGAGTACCTGGGGGCGTTTACCGTAGGCGACCAATTGTTGTGGGGCGCTGCCGAACCGCTGCGCCGCATGTTGCGCATACTTCTTCAGGCTTGAGCTATTTGAAGTTAGCGGCTGCCCACATACAGCCGCCACCCGTAACCATTTGTCACAAGGCGTTGTCGTCTGACCACAACCGAAACTTGTAAGTTGCTTCTAACTCGCTGTGTCATAACTTAAGTGGTGTCTTAGCTTGTCAGCCTAATGTCTTGATGTTAAGGTTGTTTTTCGAAAATTCGCATCGAGGTTTTTGTGCGCTTAAGCAGAATAAAATTACATGCAGACCGAACTCTAGAGGCTCAAAACCCTATGAATCATCGCGCTCGTTGGCGTATTAGTGCCTTGGCGAGTGCCATTGCGTTGCTGGGTAGTCTGGCAAGTCTGGAAGCCCATGCTTTGGCGCTGGGTCGAATCACCGTTCAATCGGCGTTGGGTGAGCCTCTTCGCGCAGAAATCGACATTGCAGACATCACTGCGGACGAAGCCTCCAGCCTGAAAGCCGGCGTGGCACCCGCTGACACCTTCAAGGCGGCAGGGCTTGAATACACCGCTGTGGCAGCAGGCGTCGAAGTCAATCTGCAGCGCCGCGCGGACGGCAGATCCTACCTGCGCCTAACCAGCCGCCGCCCCGTCACCGAGCCGTTCGTGGACCTGATCCTCCAAGCCAACTGGTCAACCGGGCGCATCACCCGCGACTACACCATGCTGTTTGATCCACCCAGCATGCAGTCAGGCAACTCGGGCATGGATGTAACGCCCACCGCCCCAATCTTGACCCGACCAGCGATCCCCTATGCAGCTCCACCCGACAGGGCAATTGCTGCCGTCCCCTATGCCCCGCCGTCTCCGCCCAAGGCCCAGCTTGCGCCAGTTGCCAGGGCAACTGCAGCCAAGGCCAGTCCTGCCAAAAAAGCGTCGGCTGGCAACAAACAACAGGTCACGGTCAAAGCCGGTGACACCGCCGGGAGAATTGCGGCTCAAAACAAGCCGTCCGACGTGTCGCTGGATCAGATGCTCGTGGCATTGCTCGCAAGCAATCCCAGCGCCTTTATCGATGGCAACGTCAACCGGATCAAGGCCGGTGCAGTACTTGAGATTCCGAGCGCACAGGCCACCCGCGCCATTCCTTCCGGCGAGGCGACGCAAACCATCGTCGCGCAAAGCAAGGATTTCAATGCCTTCCGCCGCAAGCTGGCAGAGGGGGTGCCAACCGCGAAAGTCGCCAGCGCCGAACGCCAGGCAGGCGGGAAGGTGCAAGCCAGCATCGAAGACCGTGCACCAGCAAACACCGCGCCCGACAAGTTGACCCTCTCCAAAGGAGCGGTTAAGGGTAAGCCTGCCGCCGCAGCTGAAGACATCATCGCCAAGGAAAGACAGGCCAAAGATGCCTCGACCCGCGTGGCGGAGTTATCAAAAAACATCAGCGACCTCAATAAGCTGGAGGCTGCCCCTGCCCTCGGGCCGGTACCCGCTGCCAGTGCCAGTGCCGCAAAAGCGTCAAGCGTGACGGTGCCGTTACCAGCCCCCGCACCAGCAGCCAAAATCGGCAGCGCAGACACAGCAGCCGCTGCAACATCCGCAACTCCGTCCATTGCAGCGCCTCTTGTTTCGGCTTCCCGGCCTGCTTCGGTGCCCAGCGCTACAGTAGCGCCGTCTAAAGTCGCTGCCAGGAAACCTGCGACGATCACGCCACCGCCTCCTGAGCCCAGTTTGATCGACGGACTGCTCGATAACCCATTGATCCTGCCTCTGGCCGGTGTTCTGCTGGCGCTGCTGGCTGGCCTCGGTTTTTACCGCTATCGCCAGCGCCGCAGCGCGGCTCAGGTGGACAGCTCCTTCCTGGAAAGTCGGCTTCAGCCTGATTCCTTCTTTGGCGCCAGCGGCGGCCAGCGCATTGACACCAACGATAGCAACGCCACGGGTTCATCCCTGATGTATTCTCCAAGCCAGCTCGACGCCGCCGGGGATGTGGACCCAGTGGCCGAAGCCGATGTGTACTTGGCCTATGGCCGCGATTTGCAAGCAGAGGAAATTCTCAAGGAAGCCTTGCATACCAACCCGACGCGCGTGGCTATTCATGCCAAGCTGATGGAAATTTACGCCAAGCGACATGACAAAAAAGAGTTTGAAACCGTGGCCATTGAGGCCTTGAACCTGACACACGGCAATGGTCCGGAGTGGGCCTACATCACCGAAATGGGCCGTGAACTTGATGCCGGCAACCCCATGTACCAACCCACTGGACAACCCACTGGACAACCCACTGGACAACCCGCCGGTGCAGGCCCAGCCGCTGTCACAACCAGGATCAATCCGTCCGGTGCCGCGCCAGTGCCAACGCCAACGCCAACGCCAACGATGGATTTTGACCTCGACCTCGATTTCCCTCTGAACGATTTACCCGACATGGCCACAACGCCCGCCGCCATCACCGCGCAGTTGCCCACCGCGCCAGAGCGTGCTACGGAGCCTACCTTGGCAATGAAATGGGATTCCAGCCTGGGCAAACTGGATATGAATCTTGGCACTGCAGTGGTCGCACAGCCCACGCTGTCTTCGCCCGCGCCCAGTGCCAAAGCTGTAGAGCCGTCCGCCCGCAGGGTCAATGACCCGTCTGACGGGCTGACTTTCACGCCAGAGTCCTTCACAGCAGCAACCAAGCCGGTGCTGACCCCACAAAAGGCAGCAGTACCAACTGTGGCATCCGACGATAGCGGCATGCTGGAATTTGATCTAGCCTCATTGTCCCTGGACCTACCGGAACCCACTACTGAAAGCCCCACGCTGACCATGACGGACACATCAGGCGACCCGCTTGAAACCCGATTCCTGCTCGCCGAGGAATTCCGTTCCATGGGTGACGCGGAAGGTGCCAGATCACTGGCCAAAGAAGTGATAGCAAAATCCAGCGGATCGCTGAAAGTCAAGGCGCAGGCGTTCCTCAACGCCCTGTCATGAGCGCAACCTGAACGTCCTTGCGTTCACGCAGGGTTGCCCATGAGGATTGCGCTCGGCATCAGCTACAGCGGCAGCGCCTACGAGGGCTGGCAGAGCCAGCTCTCGGGAAAAACAGTTCAGGATCAACTGGAACTGGCGTTGACCAAATTGACCGCCCGGCCGGTGCGCGTCAATTGCGCCGGGCGCACCGACGCGGGCGTGCACGCGCTCATGCAGGTGGCGCACTTCGACACCTCGTTGCAACGTGAAACGCAGTCCTGGGTGCGCGGGACCAATGCCTTCTTGCCATCCGACATTGCAGTGCAGTGGGCGCGGCAAGTTCCGGATGACTTTCACTCGCGCGGCAGCGCCATCGCGCGCCGTTACGCCTACGTTGTGCTGGAGTCCCCGGTACGCCCCAGCGTGGAGGCTGGGCGCGTCGGCTGGGTCCATCGGCCCCTTGCTGGCGACGCAATGCAGCAAGCCATCGGGCATCTGATGGGCGAGCACGATTTCAGTTCGTTCCGGGCGGCACAATGCCAGGCCAGGTCACCCGTCAAAACCATCACCCGGGTCGAAATTTCGCAGCGCACCGGGACGGCAGGTTCACGGTATTGGCGTTTCGAATTTGAGGCCAACGCTTTTTTACACCACATGATCCGCAATATCATGGGCTGCCTGCTGGCGATTGGCCAGGGCGGCCATCCTCCCGACTGGCTGGCCGAGGTGGTCGCCGCGCGCAGTCGCGATGCGGCTGCTCCCACCTTCTCTCCCGACGGCCTGTATTTTCTGGGGCCGGTTTACCCGGACCACTATGGATTGCCAGCGCGTACAGCGGCTTATGATTGGCTGCCATGAGCCCAGCCAACCCTACATTTCGTCCCGAGTCGGTTGCCCCCGCAGGTGCTACGCAAGCCTTCATCAGAACGCGCATCAAAATCTGCGGCCTGACGCGTGAGGAAGACGTGGACGCAGCGGTAGCCGCAGGTGCCGATGCAGTCGGGTTTGTGCTGTACCCGCCCAGCCCGCGCCATGTGACGGTCGAACGTGCGGCCGAGCTAGCGGGCCGCCTACCGCCTTTTGTGACGCCGGTACTCCTCTTTGTCAATGCATCAGCTATTGAAATAATAGCTGCATGTAACCGTATTCCCTTGGCTGTGTTGCAATTTCATGGTGACGAATCAGCAAAATTGTGCGCTCAGGCGGGCAGGCCTTTCATGCGCGCCGCGCGTATTCCAATGGACGAAAGCCCAGAATCAGGCACGGTACGCTTTGACCTCGTAAAATACGCCCAGGATTACTCGGCAGCCCAGGCCATTCTTCTCGACGCCCATGTCGAAGGGTTCGGCGGTGGTGGCAAAACATTCAATTGGTCACTTCTTCCTCCAAACGTCAATGCACACCTCGTTTTGTCTGGTGGGTTGACGCCTGCAAACGTGACCGATGGCATTTTGCAAGTCAGGCCACGCTGCAAGACACTGGCCGTTGATGTGAGCTCAGGCGTCGAGATTTCAAAAGGAATCAAAAGCGCCAACAAAATCAACCAATTCGTCGCGGCAGTTCGCGCTGCCGACGATCAACTTGCAAAGAATCATGTACAACTATCACCAACCTGACCTTGCGGGCCACTTCGGGAAGTATGGCGGCAGTTTCGTCTCGGAAACGCTGACCGATGCCATCAATGAACTGAAAGCGGCTTACGCCAAGTACCAGAACGACCCCGAATTCCTGGCCGAATTTCACTATGAACTGAAACATTTCGTCGGCCGCCCCTCGCCGATTTACCATGCGGCGCGCATGAGCCGCGAACAGGGCGGCGCGCAAATTTATCTCAAGCGCGAAGACCTCAACCACACCGGCGCGCACAAGATCAACAACACCATCGGCCAGGCCATGCTGGCCCGGCGCATGGGCAAGCCACGCATCATTGCCGAAACCGGCGCCGGCCAGCACGGCGTGGCCACGGCCACTATTTGTGCGCGTTATGGTCTTGAATGTGTGGTTTACATGGGCAGCGAAGACGTTAAACGCCAGAGCCCTAATGTCTACCGCATGAAACTGCTGGGCGCCACCGTGGTGCCAGTAGAAAGTGGTAGCAAAACACTCAAAGACGCGCTGAATGAGGCCATGCGCGACTGGGTCGCCAACGTGGACAACACCTTCTACATCATCGGGACCGTGGCCGGGCCGCATCCCTACCCCATGATGGTGCGCGATTTTCAGAGCGTCATTGGCACCGAATGCTTGGCGCAAATGCCGGAATTCATAGGCAAGCGGCAACCCGACGCGGTGGTCGCCTGCGTCGGCGGCGGCAGCAACGCCATGGGTATTTTTTATCCCTACATTCCATACGATCAAACCCGCCTGATCGGCGTAGAAGCCGCTGGCGAGGGGCTGGACAGCGGCAAGCACTCAGCTTCGTTGCAGCGCGGCCTGCCGGGTGTGCTGCACGGCAACCGCACTTATGTGCTGCAAAACGAAGATGGCCAGGTCACCGAAACGCACAGCATCAGCGCAGGCCTGGACTACCCCGGTGTAGGCCCGGAACACGCCTTTTTGAAAGATATAGGCCGCGCCGAATATGTCGGCATTACCGATACCGAAGCCCTGGCAGCGTTCCACTACCTGTGCCGCACCGAAGGCATCATTCCGGCGCTTGAATCGGCGCATGCCGTCGCTTACGCCATGCAGTTGGCCAAAACCATGCGCAGCGACCAGAGCATACTGGTCAACCTTTCGGGCCGGGGCGACAAGGACATCGGCACCGTGGCGGACCTGTCGGGTGCCGATTTCTATGACCGGCCGTCCATGCACGGCCTGATCGTCAAGGGCGCAAAAAACAGCGGGATACCCTCATGAGCCGCATCACCTCTACCTTTTCCACCCTGAAAAAGCAGGGTCGCAAAGCCCTCATTCCCTATGTCACCGCCGGTTTCCCGTATGCTGACATCACGCCTGATCTGATGCATGCCATGGTGTCAGCCGGTGCCGATATCATTGAGCTGGGCGTTCCCTTCAGCGATCCGATGGCTGACGGTCCGGTGATCCAAAATGCCGGCGAAAAGGCACTGGCGCTTGGTATAGGCACCCGTGAAGTTCTTGCCATGGTGCGGGAGTTTCGCAACAAGGACACCCAAACCCCGGTGGTGCTGATGGGTTACGCCAACCCGGTGGAACGCTACGACATCAAGCACGGCGCGAATTCAACGGATAGCGCGTTTATCCGCGATGCGGCCGCCGCCGGTGTGGACGGCGTGCTGATCGTTGATTACCCGCCCGAAGAGTGCGTGGAATTTGCAACCCGGCTGCGCGCGCACGGCATGGACCTAATCTTCTTGCTGGCACCCACCAGTACCGACGCACGCATGGCGCAAGTAGCGCAGCTGGCCAGCGGCTATGTGTATTACGTCTCGCTCAAGGGTGTGACGGGTGCAGGCACACTGGACGTGAGTGCGGTCGAAGCCATGCTGCCGCGCATTCGCCAGCACGTGAGCATACCGGTGGGCGTAGGCTTTGGCATTCGCGACCCGGCAACAGCCAGAGCCATCAGCAAGGTTGCGGACGCGGTGGTGATTGGCAGCAAGATCATCCAGCTGATTGAAAACCAGCCGCGCGACAAGGTCGCGTTCGTGGCCCATGAGTTTGTGAAGAACATTCGTGCGGCTTTGGACTGACTTCGGGCGGCCAGACCCCAGCGCATAATTGCGTTTTTCGTCCAGCCATAGCAACCGTGAGAGCGGTTTGACGCAAATGCCACTCAACAAGGATGACACGATGTCTTGGTTAGAAAAACTCCTCCCACCAAAAATCAGCCCCACCAACCCGACCGAGCGCCGCAGTGTGCCCGAAGGGCTATGGGTCAAGTGCCCCAGTTGCGAGGCCGTGCTGTACAAGACCGATCTAGAAAAAAACCAGAACGTCTGCCCGCAATGCAACCATCATCACCGCATTGGCGCACGCGCCCGGCTCGATGCTTTCCTCGACCCGGAAGGCCGCTACGAACTGGGGCAGGAAGTTCTGCCCGTCGATGCCCTGAAATTCAAGGACAGCCGCAAATACCCCGAGCGCCTGAAAGAGGCGCTGGAAAACACCGGCGAAACCGATGCCTTGGTGGTCATGGGTGGCGCCGTGCACAGCATAGGTGTCGTGGTGGCCTGCTTTGAATTTGACTTCATGGGCGGCAGCATGGGCAGCGTGGTGGGCGAGCGCTTTGTGCGCGGCGTGCATGCGGCGATTGAGCAAAAAGTGCCGTTTATCTGTTTCACCGCCACAGGCGGCGCGCGCATGCAGGAAGGTCTGTTGAGCCTGATGCAGATGGCCAAAACCAATGCCGCACTGACGCGCCTGGCCAAAAAAGGCCTGCCTTATATCAGTATCCTGACCGACCCGACCATGGGCGGAGTCAGTGCCGGTTTTGCCTTTGTGGGCGACATCGTGATTGCCGAGCCGAAGGCCCTGATCGGCTTTGCTGGTCCGCGCGTGATCGAATCTACCGTGCGCGTGACGCTGCCCGAGGGTTTTCAGCGCGCCGAGTTTTTGCAGAGCAAGGGCGCGATTGATTTCATCTGCGACCGCAGGGAACTGCGCAAGACGGTGGCCAATTCACTCACCATGCTGCTCAGGCAACCGGCCGATGCGGTGAGCTGAAAATACAACGAAGACTCTTGCCGCGCTGTGCCCAGATCGCTCCCCTGCCTTGACGTCTCAGGGCGAGGTCCAGGTTCCCGGAAAAGACAGCGTGGGATGATGGATCCCACTGCCATTCAAAGCTGCCGCCATGTCCGACGCCCTGACGCTCACCCCCCTCCCGTTGTTCCCGCTGGGCACTGTGCTTTATCCTGGCGGTGTGCTGCCGCTGCGGATTTTTGAGGTCCGCTACCTCGATATGATCGGCAAGTGCCACAAGGCAGGCGCACCGTTTGGGATTGTTTCACTGACTGAAGGCTCTGAAGTACGCCAACTCGCTGATGCCACCTCAAGAAACGCCAGGCCGGGCAGTGACGGCTTTGCGCATGAAGCCTTCAGCACGATTGGCACGCTGGCTACCATCCGCGAGTTTTCAGTGCCACAGCCCGGCCTGATGGTGATTCGTTGCGTTGGCGCGCAGCGCTTTGACATCTCCCGCCGGGAGAAGCTCAAGCACGGGTTGTGGATTGCCGATGTCACCCGTTTGGCGGACGACCCATCCGTCAAAATTCCTGATGATCTGCAACACACGGCCAACGCGCTCGGCAAGCTGATCAAGAGCCTGCAGGTACGCGGTATGCCTACCGCACAAATGCCGTTTCTGACACCCTACCGGCTGGACGACTGCGGCTGGGTAGCCAACCGCTGGTGCGAGCTGCTGCCGATCCAGCTGGAGCTCAAGCAACGCCTGATGCAGTTGGATAACCCACTGCTGCGGCTGGAACTGGTTAGCGATATTCTGGAGCGTACCGGTATTTCGCTCTGAGTTGATGACATCAGCTCAGCCTGGTTCCGAGGCAAAGATGCCTTTCCAATGAACCAGCCGGGAAACCACTCCGTAAAAAACTAAAATCAATCATTCGACGCTTTTTGTCCCTGTTTTGACAAGGCGTGGCACCCGACACTTTTCGACCTCTATCCGGAACACCAATTCTTCATGCCCACCCATTCCAATTTACCAGCAGCAGCTCATACTGCCCCAGTCGCGAAAGAGGACAACCAGCTCATCGCCGAGCGCCGCGAAAAGCTCAAGGCGATGCGCCAGCAGCAGGCCGAAGGCCAAGGTGTGGCGTTCCCCAACGATATCAAGCCTGCGCACCGGGCCGAGGCACTGTTTGCGCAGTACGACAGCAAGACCAACGAAGAGTTGGAGCCCCTGGCGGTGAAGGTGCATGTGGCGGGCCGCATGATGCTCAAGCGTGTGATGGGAAAAGCCAGCTTTGCCACGCTGCAGGACGCGTCTTTTGGCCCGTCAGGCGGGCGCATTCAGCTCTATATCAACAACGAAGGGGTAGGCGAAACCGTCCACAACGCCTTCAAGCATTGGGACCTGGGCGACATAGTGGCGGCGACGGGCACGCTGTTCAGAACCCGAACCGGCGAGTTGTCGATCAACGCGAGCAGTATCCGCCTGGTCACCAAAAGCCTGCGTCCATTGCCCGACAAATTCCACGGCGTGGCCGACCAGGAACTCAAATATCGCCAGCGCTATGTGGACCTGATCACGGACGAGGCGGCACGCCGGCGTTTTGTGGCGCGCAGCAAGGCTGTCAGCGCCATCCGGGATTTCATGGTCGCACATGATTTTCTGGAAGTCGAGACGCCCATGCTGCACCCGATTCCGGGCGGCGCCAATGCCAAACCGTTCAAAACCCACCACAATGCGCTGGACCAGGAAATGTTCTTGCGCATCGCGCCGGAGCTGTATCTGAAGCGGCTGATCGTTGGCGGTTTTGAGCGGGTGTTTGAAATCAACCGCAGCTACCGCAACGAAGGCATCAGCGTGCGTCACAACCCCGAGTTCACCATGATGGAGTTCTACGCGGCCTGGTGGAACTACACCGATCTGATGACGTTCACCGAAGCACTGATTCGCGATGCGGCCCAAAAAGTGGTCGGCTCGCTGCAACTGCGCTACGGCGGCAAGGCGGTGGACCTGAGCCTGCCCTTTGAACGCCTGACGATACGCGAAGCCATCCTCAAGCACACCGAAGCGGGCGAGCATATCGACGACAAGACATGGCTGACCCAGGCACTCAGGAAGCTTGGTATGAATGAAGAAAAAAATCAGCTTTCAAGCCGCTCACTCGCCAGTTTGCAAGTCATGTATTTCGAGGAAATGGTGGAAGAAAAACTCTGGCAGCCGACTTTCATCATGGAGCACCCAACCGAAATCTCGCCGTTGGCCCGCGCCAACGACGAGCGCCCGGAAGTCACCGAGCGCTTTGAGCTCTACATCACAGGCCGGGAGTTCGGCAACGGCTTCAGCGAGCTGAATGATGCGGAAGAACAGGCGGCACGCTTTAATGCCCAGGTTGAAGCCAAAGACAGCGGCGACGACGAGGCCATGTTCTATGACCACGACTTCATCCGCGCACTGGAATACGGCATGCCACCCACCGGCGGTTGCGGCATCGGCATAGACCGGCTGATGATGCTGCTGACCGACAGCCCCAGCATTCGCGATGTGATTTTATTTCCGGCGCTGCGCCACGAAGTTTGAGAAGCTTACACATTAGTTTTATGGCTTTGCACCATGAAATACCTCGCGGGCTACCCTGAAGCCCTCAGGGCACAGGTGCAGCAGTTGCTGATGCAAGGCCGGCTGGGCGAGATGCTGCTGACCAAATACCACCATACGCATGCGGTGCAGACCAACAAGGCTTTGTACAACTATGTGATGGCGCTGAAAAATGAGTTTTTGCGCAATTCCGAGCCTCTGTCCAAGGTAGCATTTGACAGCAAGCTCCAGGTGATTACCCACGCGCTCGGCACGCACACGACTGTATCGCGCGTGCAAGGCAGCAAGCTCAAGAGCAAACGCGAAATCCGCGTGGCCACGCTGTTCAGGGAAGTACCCACGGAGTTTCTCAAGATGATTGCAGTGCACGAACTGGCCCACCTTAAGGAAAAAACCCATGGCAAGGCGTTTTACCAGCTTTGCACCCACATGGAGCCAAAGTACCACCAGTACGAGTTCGACCTGCGGGTGTACCTGACGCATATCAATGTCTCGGGCAAGCTCGATTGGTCTGCCATGTCCTGACGAGCGGCCGCTCCCAGCGAGATCAGGGAATCAGGCCCAGCGCATGCATGTAGGCGGGCTGCACCATCAGTTCATCCCAGCTTAGCGCGGGCGTTTGCGGCAGCAGCGCCAGCCGCCGCAGCGCACTGGCCTGCAGGGCCTCCCACTGGCCTTTGAGAAGTGCCTCGGCCATGCCATCGAGCAGCGCATCAACCGGCTTGCCGCCTCCCACCGACTGATTGCACAGCAGCACCATGTCGCAACCGGCATTGAGCGCGGCCACGGCAGCTTGCGTATAGCTCAGCTTCTTGCCGTCAATCAGTCGGGCCCCCGCCATGCTCAGGTCATCACTAAAAATCGCGCCGCCAAAACCGAGCTGGCTGCGCAAAATGAAGTTCAGCCATTTGCTGGAAAAACCGGCGGGCCGGGCGTCCACCTTGGAGTAAATGACGTGCGCGGGCATCACGCTGGCGAGCGTGGTGTTGAGCCATTCGTAAGCTGCAGCATCGTCCGCCAGAATGCTTTTGAGGCTGCGTCTGTCCACGGGAATGTCGGTATGGGAATCGGCCTTGACGAACCCATGGCCGGGAAAATGTTTGCCGCAATTGGCCATGCCACTTTGCAGCAGGCCGTGCATCAGGCTTTTGGCCAGCAGCGTGACCACGCGCGGGTCACGGCCCAAGGCGCGGTCGCCAATCACGCCGCTTGCGCCATGATCCAGGTCCAGCACCGGCGTAAAGCTGAAATCGACACCGCAGGCGCGCAACTCGGCACCCAGCACATAGCCACAGGCGGTGGCGGCGTTGGTGGCATCAAGGGGATCTTTCATCCACTGCTCACCCAGCGTGCGCATGGGTGGCAAATGGGTGAAACCGTCGCTGCGAAAGCGCTGCACGCGGCCACCTTCATGATCCACGCAAATCAGCAGGTCCTGGCGCAGGCTTTTGACTTCGGCGCAAAGGGCACTGAGCTGCGAACGATCTTGCCAATTGCGACCAAACAGAATGAAGCCACCCGTCAGCGGGTGCTGGAGTCGGCGGCGGTCAGCAGGCGTGAGCGACAGGCCTGCAATGTCGATAATGAGCGGAGCGTGTCGGAAAATATTGGGCATCGTGATTCAGTGCGTGTCAGGCGTCTGCTCAACCACCACAAAGCTGGCGGCATAGCCGGTTTCATCGGTCACGGAGACATGGGCCGCAAGGTGACGCGCCTCAAACCAGGCTTTCAATGGGCCGTGCAGCACAATTTTGGGTTTGCCACTGGCAACATTGGCTATTTCGCAGCGTTGCCAGGCCATGGGCAGGCGCATCCCCAGACCGATGGCTTTACTAAAAGCCTCTTTGGCTGAAAAGCGGGTGGCCAGGTAGCGGATACCGCGATCCGGCCAGCGACCGCGACGGGCTTGCCAGATGGTCAGTTCTCCGTCACTGAGGATTTTTCGGGCGAAACGCTCACCGTGGCGTTCAAAACTTGCACGAATGCGGCGCATGTCGCAAATATCAGTGCCGATCCCGTAAATCATGGTGAGGCTTCATCCGGGAGAACCCGGGGAAACGCTTCATCAATACAGCGCAGGTAGTCTTTCACGGCAGCGGCATAACCCATCTCCAACGCGTCGGCAATCAGGGCGTGACCGATGGATACTTCCAGTACACCGGGCACCGCGCGCAGGAAGTCGGTGAGGTTGTCGCGGTTCAGGTCGTGGCCGGCATTTACGCCTAAATGAATAGCTGCTGCCGCCCATCCTGCCTCGGCAAACTGGTTTAGCGATTGATTTGTTTCTGTACTTGACCAGGCTCGGGCGTAGGACTCGGTGTACAACTCGACGCGATCGGCACCCACCGCTTTGACGGCGGCCATGGCCGTGGACAGCGGGTCCATGAACAGGCTCACGCGCACGCCGCGTTCGTGCGCCTGCGCGATCAGTGGCCGGAGGCGTTCAGCATCACCGGGAAAACTCCAGCCGTGGTCGCTGGTGAACTGGTCTTTACTGTCGGGCACAAAGGTGCACTGGTGCAGCGGCAGGCCTCTGGCCGACAGGTTGCGCACAAAGTCCATCAGGTTATGGAGGGGATTGCCTTCAATGTTGAATTCGCAGTGCGGCCAGTCCTTCATCAGCGCCGCAAGTTCATACACATCATCCGGACGGATGTGCCGCCCGTCAGGCCGGGGATGCACCGTAATGCCCTGCGCACCGGCTTGAAGACACTGCTCGGCGGCACGCATCACGCTCGGGATGCTCAAATGCCGGGTGTTGCGCAGCAACGCGACTTTGTTGACGTTGACGGACAACGTGGTTTTACGCCCCGGCAGGTGGGTCGCCTGGAAGGCGGGCTGTTCATGGGATCTGGAAAAGAGAGGCATGGTGGTATTGATCGCTAGAGGGCTTGCAGGTCCATCATCATTTGCCGGGTTTTCAGGACTTTCACCCCACAATGGTAGTGCAGCAAGACACGCAATTGAGTTTTAAGTTCATGAAGATCAGGAATACAAGCGCGCACGGTATCAGAAAACTCAGCGCGGTCGCCCAGCGCCTGCTGCAAAGCCAGCCACTGCGTGCCAGTCAAGCTGGCGCGGTCGCCGTCATGGGCTTGCCGCAGGCCAGCCTCCGCGACCAGCACGTAGCGGGTGTCCGCTTGCAGGGAGCGCAGCGTCGCCGTCTCAACATCAAGCATGGGCAAGAGGCCTATGTCGCGCAGCAAACGCAACTCAAAAGCACGTAGCGCCAACTGCAGCGTGTCCGTGGTCTGGCTGGCCACAAGTTGCACAGTGGCAGCGTAGGCATCAAAAAGAACGGTATGGGGGTCATCGCGGGCCAGCAGGCGCATCAACAGCTCATTCAGGTAGTAACCCGACAGCAGGGCATCCCCCGTAGGCATGACATGGCCGCCCTGCCATTCGGCACTTCTGAGCGTCCGGATTTCCGCATCGCCGCCGAAAGCGATGTGCAAGGGCTGCATGGGCAGCAAAATTGGCCGGAAACTGGAGCTGGGTTTTTTGGCGCCACGCGCAACCAGCGCAACCCGCCCAAACTGGCGGGTAAAAACATCCAGAATCAGGCTGGACTCGCTCCAGTCGTAGCGGTGCAGCACATAGGCAGGCTCGTCGCTGATGCGTTTGGCAGCCACAGTTTTACCGCTTGAAGGTCAGGCCTTGACAGAGTTCAAAACAACGTCCAATCACTCGTAACCGAAGGTTTTAACCCGGGCATCGTCGTCAGCCCAGCCCGAGCGCACTTTGACCCATATCTCCAAAAATACCTTGCCACCCGTGAGCGCTTCAAGTTCATGCCGCGCTTCAGTGCCGATACGCTTGAGTTTCTCGCCCTTCTCGCCAATGATCATGCCCTTGTGGCCGTCACGCTCGACCACTATGGTGGCGGCAATTTTGCGCAGATTACCCTCTTCCTCGTACCGGTCAATCAGCACGGTCGAGGTGTAGGGCAACTCGTCACCAGTCAGGCGAAACAGCTTTTCACGAATGATCTCGGCGGCCATGAAGCGGTCGCTGCGATCGGTAAGTTCATCGGCCCCGTACATCCAGGGCTGTAGCGGCAGGTATTTTTCGCAAATACCGAACAGGCGCTCAACATCCCTGGCGTTGTTGGCCGACATGGGTACAAACTCGGCAAAATTGTGCCGCTCCTGCATGGACCTCAACCAAGGCGCGATTTCGGCGCGGCGATGAATCAGGTCAAATTTGTTGGCCAGCAAAATGGCCGGCGTTTTTTCGGGCAGCAGAGCCAGCACCTTGGCATCGGCCAGATTGAACTGACCAGCTTCGACCACAAACACAATCAGGTCCACATCGTTGACCGCACCCACCACGGTGCGGTTGAGCGAACGGTTCAGCGCGTTGCCATGCCGGGTCTGAAAACCCGGGGTATCGACAAACACAAACTGCGTGGCGCCAGCCGTGCGCACGCCCGTGATGCGGTGGCGCGTGGTCTGCGCTTTGCGCGAGGTGATGCTGATTTTCTGGCCCACCAGCGCATTGAGCAGTGTGGATTTTCCTACATTGGGTTTGCCGACGATAGCAATCAGGCCGCAGCGCTGCTCGGCAATGGACGGCACATGGGCCGCCGGACGAATGCTGTCGGCTGCTTTCGCAGGTAAAGCCGCGTCGCGGAATGACAATGCCTGGGCCAGCATGGCATCAAGCGCATCCGGGGTTTGACCCTGCTGAATGGGCTTCGGCAGCTTTTTCATTTCATTTTTTCGTATATTCATGATCATTGATGGGTCTTGGGCAACAGCTTTTGCCACTCAGAATCAGACATCCAGAGTATTGACAAACATCAGCATGGCCGCCGCAGCGGCCTGCTCACCGGCCCGCCGGGAACCCCCAATGCCGCGTTCAATGCGTCCGTATTCAGTGATTTCACATTCCACATCAAATGTCTGCTGGTGCGCAGCACCCATCGTGCCAACTACCCGGTAAATGGGCAACTTCATTTTGCGCCCTTGCAGCCACTCCTGCAATTCGGTTTTCGGATCCTTGCCGATCGCCGGCATCTGGGGGTTGATTTCCACGTCCTTGAACAGGCGGCGTACCAAGCCGGCGGCCTTGTCGAAACCCGCGTCCAGGTAAACTGCGCCGATCACCGCCTCCAGAGCGTCGGCCAGGATCGACGGGCGCTTATGCCCACCTGACTTGGCTTCGCCCTCACCCAGCCGCAGCATTCCAGGCAGACCAAGCACCACGGCCAGTTGATGCAGGGTGTCTTGCTTGACAAGATTGGCGCGCACGCGCGACAAATCACCCTCGGGTAACTCGCTGAGCCGCTCGTAGAGCAGCCCGGCCACCGCCAGATTCAGCACGGAATCGCCCAAAAACTCAATGCGCTCGTTGTGGTCTGCCGAAAAACTGCGATGCGTCAGCGCCTGCACAAGCAGCTTGGGATTCGAAAACTCATGCTGCAGGCGCGTTTGCAGGGCCGGCAGGTCGGGGCTTGAAGAGGCACTGGCTCGCACTTATTTGGATCGGCCGTTGTACTTGAGAAGCAGATAGGCTGGGCCAAACATGTGAATTTCGCGGGTATAGGCAAACGTCACCACGGCCTTGTCGCCCTCTTTGGTAATTTCCAGATCCTTGCCAGAAATTGAAGTGATGTCATCAATATCGGCGGCTTTGTTGAAAATGGTCCTTATTTCAACGACAGTATTGCCCTCCGCAGCGGCTTTATTGGCCGCTTTGGTGATCGCCTGAAGTTCAATGAGCGTCGGAACAACCTGGGCGGTCAGGATGCCGACGGACCCCACAACAATCCCGACAAACAGTAGGCCAATGAAGGAAATACCGCGCTGCTGATGTTTCATTTATTCTCCTGCTCTGACTGAAAAATGGAAGTTCCTGCGGACGGCAAGCCCTGTTCCGAACAGTGCGGTCCATGCCCAAATCAGTTGAAAGAACCAATACGCTTGAGGTTACCGAAATTCATCCAGACGAAAAAAGCCTTGCCCACGATATTTTCCTCTGGCACAAACCCCCAGTAACGTGAATCCAGTGAGTTATCGCGGTTGTCGCCCATCATGAAGTAGTGCCCTTCGGGCACCTTGCAAACCACACCCTCGCTACTGTAGCGGCAATTTTGCTTGAATTCAAAGTCACTGGCACCGGGAATAAAGGCCGGGCGCTCGTCGTCATTGAGCAGGCGGTGCTTCTTGCCGCCAAGCACCTCTTCAAACTGCTTCGCGTAGCGCATGGAATCCTCATCGAAAAAATCAGGCAATGCCGTCTTGGGCACGGGTTGACCATTGATGGTGAGTTGCTTGTTGAGGTAAGCCACCTCATCACCCGGAATACCCACAACGCGCTTGATGTAGTCCAGGCTGGGCTTGGGCGGATAACGGAAAACCATCACATCGCCGCGCTCGGGCTCCTGGTTGCTCCAGACCTTGGTGTTGATGACCGGCAGACGTAGGCCATAGTGGAATTTATTGACCAGGATC
The DNA here is from genome assembly GCA_002413395.1 of Polaromonas sp. UBA5171. GTDB lineage: Bacteria > Pseudomonadota > Gammaproteobacteria > Burkholderiales > Burkholderiaceae_C > Polaromonas. Next base: position 126,218 of record DHWX01000009.1, read on the forward strand.
AGGTCATTGATGAGCAAGGTCGGGATCATGGAGCCGGACGGAATCTTGAAGGGCTCAAAAAGAAACGAGCGCAGCAGGAAGACTGCCAAAATGACCGGAAACAGTCCGGCAGTCCAATCCAGCCACCAAGGCTGCATGATGAGCCTGGTTTTGGCTTCGTGGGTGTTGTCGTCTACCTGGCTGATGCCCATCTGGGTCAATTCTGCCCGGCGTTTGGCGACATTTGCTTCGAGCGCTGCGACACCCCGACGGCGCTGTGGCAAAAAATAAAACCGTTCGGCCAGCCAGTAGATGCCGGTGACCACCGTTGCCATGAACAGCAGCAGCGCAAAGTTGCCTTCCACCACGCCAAAATACCAGGCAGCTCCGTAAGCCACGAACGCGGCCAGCACCACTGCCGTGATTGAACTCATTGCGCCGCGCATCATTCTTCCACCTGCAATATGGCCAGAAAGGCCTCCTGGGGAACTTCCACCGAACCGATTTGTTTCATGCGCTTTTTACCTGCTTTTTGCTTCTCAAGAAGTTTGCGCTTGCGTGAAATGTCGCCACCATAGCATTTGGCAATCACATTTTTGCGCAGCGCCTTGATTGTCTCACGCGCAATAATATTGGCCCCGATGGCCGCCTGGATCGCCACATCGAATTGTTGCCGCGAAATGATCTCGCGCATTTTGGCCACCACGGCGCGCCCACGGTAGGCTGACTGGCTGCGGTGAACAATGATGGACAGCGCATCGACCCTCTCGCCATTGAGCAAAATATCGACCTTCACCACGTCGGAGGCACGAAACTCCTTGAACTCGTAGTCCATCGAGGCATAGCCGCGCGAGACCGATTTGAGCTTGTCAAAAAAATCCAGAACAATTTCGCCCAGCGGCATCTCATAGGTGAGCATGACCTGCTTGCCGTGATAGGCCATATTGAGCTGGACTCCGCGCTTGAGGTTGGCCAGCGTCATGACCGCGCCCACGTAATCTTGCGGCATGTAGAGGTGCACGGTGACGATAGGTTCACGAATCTCGTTGACACGCCCGGCGTCGGGAATTTTCGATGGATTCTCGACCCTGATGAGTTCGCCATCGGCCTTGAGCACCTCATACACCACGCTGGGCGCGGTCGTGATCAGGTCCTGGTCGAACTCGCGCTCGAGCCGCTCCTGCACGATCTCCATGTGCAGCAGTCCCAGAAAGCCGCAGCGAAAACCAAAACCCAGCGCCTGACTCACTTCAGGCTCGTAATGCAGCGAGGCGTCATTGAGCTTGAGCTTTTCCAGCGCATCGCGCAGGGAGTCATACTCGCTAGCCTCGGTGGGGTACAGCCCGGCGAACACCTGCGGCTGGATTTCCTTGAAGCCAGGCAGTGGCTCGGTGGCTGTAAAGGCTGCGCCACCGGTACCAGGTTTGACCATGGTCAGGGTATCACCCACCCGCGCCGCCTGGAGTTCCTTGATCCCCGCGATCACAAAACCCACTTCCCCCGCTTCAAGCGACTGGCGCGGTTCGGTATGCGGAGTAAATACGCCCAGCTGATCGGCGTTGTACATGGCTTCGCTGGCCATGAGCTTGATGCGGTCGCCCTTGGCCAGGCGTCCATCCACGACACGCACCAGCATGACCACGCCCACGTAGGCGTCGTACCAGCTGTCAATGATCATGGCCCGCAGCGCACCGGCAGGATTGCCCCGGGGCGGCGGAATCCGGGCGATCACCGCCTCAAGAATTTCGTCGATGCCCATGCCGGTCTTGGCACTGCAGGGTATGGCATCGGTGGCATCAATGCCGATCACATCCTCGATTTCCTGCCTGGCGTTGTCGGGGTCGGCCTGCGGCAGATCCATCTTGTTGAGCACGGGGACAACTTCCACGCCCAAGTCGAGTGCGGTATAGCAATTGGCCACCGTCTGCGCTTCAACGCCCTGGCTGGCATCCACCACCAGCAGCGCACCTTCACAGGCCGAGAGCGAGCGACTCACTTCATAAGAGAAGTCCACGTGGCCCGGCGTGTCGATCAGGTTCAGGTTGTAGATCTGACCATCGAGTGCCTTGTATTTCAGCGCGGCAGTTTGCGCCTTGATGGTTATCCCGCGCTCTTTTTCGATATCCATCGAATCGAGCACCTGCTCACTCATCTCGCGATCCTGCAAGCCACCACAACGCTGGATAATGCGGTCCGCGAGCGTGGATTTGCCGTGATCAATGTGCGCAATGATTGAAAAATTTCTGATGTGATTCATCAAGGGAAATGCCTAAGTGCTTGTTTGTATTGCGAAGAGATTGCAGGTCATTCGCAAGGGGCAATAAAAAAGGGCGCGTCGAATAGTGACGCGCCCTGAACCAACAATCTATGGCAACTGCGATAGTTGGAACTTCATTGTAGGCAAAAAGCCAGCAACGAATAGTCCCAAGACAGGCATATTTTTCTCGTTGCAACCCGGCAACAAAAAACTTATACACAGCTTATTCACAATTTTATAACGCCAACTTATGAACAATTTGTGGGTGATCTGCGAATCAATCATAAATCTGTTGGATTCACGATGAATTTTGGATTTGTATCGCTTTTATATACCCAAAAGATACAAAAAACTTAATGTATTCTAACCAAATTCATTGATAAAGCATTTTGCTTGTTAGTCAATACTCACAAATTCACGGATGCTTTTGAATCAAATATATTTCTTCAATGCGTCCAGAAACACCATCCAATCGAGAAAAACCCCAACCCATGGAAGGTATGGGAATTTCCAGAAACTGCTGTGAGCCTTATGGCCGGCCGCAAAATGCCGCCATGCGCCAGCTCGGATCAGACCATCAGCGTAGCGGCCGGATCAACGCATATTGAGCTAGTTCGCCACGTCGGATCAACATGGTGATGATCTTGGGTTTGTCAATTTTTTCCAGTGTCGCTTCGAAACCCTTGACGCTCGTGATTTCGGAGTTTGCAATCGCCACAATCACATCACCCTCACGAAGCCCGGCCCGAGCCGCCGCGCCTTCAGCGGTGTCAACTTTCACGCCGCCTTTGATTTTGAGCTCTTTCTTTTGCGCATCAGTCAATTCGCTCACGGCCAAGCCCAGAGCTTGTGCTGGGCCTGCCACATGCGCTTTGGGCTCTGCTACAGCGGCAGTCTGGACTGATTTATCTGGCCCCACTTCACCAATGACGACCGGCAAATCCTTTGTGGCTCCCCGCCTGAACACGGTCACCACAGCCTTGGTGCCAGGCTTGACATTGCCGACCATGCGCGGAAGATCGCTGGCTTTGTCGATTGGCTTGCCGTCAAACTTGACAATGATGTCACCCGCTTCTATGCCCGCTTTTTCCGCAGGCGCATTGCTCTCAACTGCTCTTACCATCGCACCCTGCGGTTTACCCAGCCCAATCGACTCAGCCACTTCCTTGGTAACTCCGTCAATCTGCACGCCAATTCGGCCACGCGTAACCTTGCCGCTGCTTCGCAACTGATCTGACACATGCGTCGCCTCATCAATGGGAATGGCAAATGAAATGCCCTGTGAGCCACCAGAGCGCGAATAAATCTGGCTATTGATGCCCACGACTTCTCCGCGCATGTTGATCAGGGGGCCTCCCGAGTTGCCGGGATTGATGGGCACATCGGTCTGAATGAAGGGCAAATAATCGCCAGTGTCGCGCTGCTTGGCGCTGACAATACCCGCGGTCACGGTATTTTCCAGGCCGAATGGAGAACCAATGGCCATCACCCATTCACCGACTTTCAAACGGTTGATGTCGCCAATTTTCACGGCGGGTAATCCTGTCGCCTCAATCTTGACCACCGCAATGTCACTGCGCTTGTCTGCTCCGATGATTTTGGCCTTGAATTCTCGCTTGTCCGTCAGGGTGACAATCACTTCATCGGCACCTTCAACCACATGAGCATTAGTCATGACAAAACCGTCTGTCGTAAGGATGAACCCTGAAGCCACGCCGCGCGGCTGTTCTTCGTCGGGCTGGGGCTGGTTGCGATCCGGACGCGGGGCCCGAGGCACGTTGGGCGGTACCGGAATCCCAAATCGCCGGAAAAACTCCTGCATCTGTTCGTCAACGCCTCCTGCAGCCGATGCCTTGACTTTTTCAAGGGTGCGGATGTTCACCACGGATGGCCCCACCTGCTCCACCAGGTCGGTGAAATCGGGCAGCGTACGGACCTGCGCCCACACCGGTTTGACGGGCAGCAGGACGGTGACCGTAACGATCGCCAGCAGACCCGCAGTCAGATAAGACCGCAGTGTTTTCCAGTTCAATTCAAGCATCATCAGCCTTGTCATAAATATTGCTAATCAGGTTAGTGGTTCGTTGTCAAAAATTTTATGGATTAATTGGTGGCAGAGACGGAAAAACCAATCCACCGCACCGCGCTCCCCGAAAGGTTTTCCGCGAAGCACCTGCTTAGGGCTTCTTGTGTTCAAGCCGGCTTGCAAAGAGTTGCAGAGTCGCCATCGGTACCTCGCCCATCACGGTTATCCAGTATGGATCCATTTGTTTCGTCATTGTCTGGGTGGCACCCAGCGAAAGGCTGGACTCACCAACATGGCGTTGCCGGTCAAAGGGTTCTACAAAAATGGAAACCGAGGCAAGTCCGTCGGAAAATATCCACTGCAGTGGATCATTGCCGACCGCTGCCTCCGTCGCACTGACCGGACGCTTGTAGCATCGCACGGGCTCGAATCCGGCCACAGGTTCCTTCATGGCCCAGCCTTCGGCGTTTGCTGTCGTCTTCACCAAGACAGACTTTTCAACGTGGTAGCCCTCTATCTTTCCCATCAGTTGGATGAGTTTGTTCATTTTCACCGGGGCACCGAGTTGCAACTCCGAAAACGCAGCCTGCTCAAGGACCTTGCCATCAGGACCCAGCGTTTGCAGTTTCACCACCAAGTCAGTTTTCTTTTCAGTCCAGACACGATAACCAAAACGCAGATTGTCCCTGGGAACGAGTTCAATGATGTTGGCTTCAACACCAGCCACCCGCTCAACGCCCTTCTGCCGCAGTTTATAAAAATCGGCAATATGGCTTTCATTGGACTGCAGCAACTTGGGAAAAAGGCCGAGCGACTCTCGTGTTTCACTGCGCACGAGCTTTTGGTCCGGCATGAAGGTAACGACTTGGTCATTGTGCCGAAAGATGGAGCGCGGCGCACCTGTGAGCGTCTCAATGCGTTCCATTTGCTGGTTACCTTCACAGACATTCCATATCTTGGCACTTGAAAGGGACCCTCCGGACGACACGACAAAGGTTCCAATATAGGCACGCTTTTGGGACGCCTCGTGCATTCGCATCAACCAGTCATCAATGCTCCTGGATTTTGCCGTGGTAGCCGTTGTACCCGAAAGGGCGTATGTAATGGCGGGCGTGGACACCTGAGCCGCTACATGATTCATAGCTAAAAATGTCAATCCGGCAAGGGAAAAAAGTCGAAAAATCTTGTAGTTCATGGATTTACCAAGGCTTTTCCAGACACGCAGGCCTCGCTCAGCGTCTCGCATTCTGCGGTGTTTCAAACGTAGCCTGTCGCAGAAACCCCGAGGGCTCCTGCAAGGCGGAAGTACCGGCAAACTGCTTGTGCGCGGCCAGCAACTCCTCAAGCCTGGCATCGCGCACCATCGGGCCTTGCGGTGAGGTCACAACCAGCTGCAGCGGCTCGGATGCCTGGGCCAGCTGAGGCGCGGAGTCGGACACCGAGAGACCTGCCGCATGCCACGCTATTGTAAAAACCGCCGTCAGCGAAGCCAGTCCAGCCACCAGTTTCCAGCGAAACATGCCATCGTTGGATGCCGGACCGCGGTGGTTCGATTCGTTCACTGCTGCCTCCATGATACGGCCCGCCGACTCAAGGTCAGAAGATCGGGGTGCTGCCATATTTGATGATTCTTGCGCAAGGCGCCGGTTGAGCTGGCTCACAAACGCCAGATCCGCACCGCGTACCACCACCGGCGCAGGAGACCGCAGTACCTCGCCAATCAGGTGGTAGGTGTTCCAGCTGGCCAGTGCGGATTGCGCGGATTCGTCATCCTGGCAAGCCCGGAGGGCCGCGACAAGATCCCCACCCCCCAATTGTCCATCGGCCAGGGCTGACAGCAGTTCTTTGGTTTGCATGGACGGTTTCATGGTATGGACGGGCAGTGGACCCACCGATTTTTGGGTAATTGAACGACTTGCTCTAACTCACCTAACACATGCTTCATGGGTCGCTTCTGGATGTCATCATCTCACCAGCGCTTGCCCGACTGGTTTTCGAGCAAGGGCTTGACCTTCTCGGAAATCGCTTCACGCGCTCTGAAGATACGGGACCGCACCGTCCCTATGGGGCAACTCATAGCCTCCGCTATCTCTTCATAGCTAAAACCTTCTATTTCGCGCAAGGTAATGGCCTGACGGAGCTCTTCCGGCAGCGCCTCCAAAGCCGCATTCACCATTTCCGCTATTTCCTTGCTGGCCAACACGGCGTCAGGCGTTTCCGAACTGATTAGTTCGTTTTCCACCGGGGAAGTTTCATCATCGTCCCCGGATTTAAAGGAATTTTCCGAAACGGTCGGGTTCCGCTTGAGGTCCATCAAGGCCTTTTTGGCAGTATTGACTGCGATTCGGTACAGCCAGGTGTAGAACTGGGCCTCGCCTCTGAACTGAGCCAATGCCCGGTAGGCCCGAATAAATGTTTCCTGGGCAATATCTTCCACCAGGTCCACATCGCGTACCATGCGTCCGATCAGGCGCTGAATGCGTCGCTGGTATTTGATGACCAGCAACTCAAACGCCTTCTGATCACCCGCAACCGCACGCTCTACCAGCATGGTATCGCTATCGGGAGCGGTCCCCGCTTGCAATGGCGACAGGTCGGTGGTCATGGCTTTTTTCGCAAAAGATCAACAGGGTGCACGGAGTCCGATCCTGCCACAGCCGACAGCGGCTCGGCCTGCAACAAGTCATGCCGCCCAGACCGGGCAGATGACTTGCGCGGGGAATACACAGCCCGGCGCAGATCGAGCCAGCGCTCCGGAAAGGCACCTCGCTCCACCCAAAGCCACAACCTGGCATGGGCCTGGTTTTCGAGCCGAAGCAGCAGCATGCTCTGAAAATCGGCAATCACCGAGAGTTCATATACGGCAATTCCCGTCTGGTAGCCCTTGCTCTCCCAACGCCAGACTTCCCCATTCCAGGCCAACTGACCCACAGCGGCGTTATTCCAGCCGCTACGCACTGCCATGCCCGCACCCAACACAACTGCGAGTGTCAAAACCTTTCGCCAATCGAGCGGCCGAGTGGCGTCAAGGGAAAGCAGCACGGCCAGAGAACCGGCAAGCCAGAGCCCCAATAATAGCCATCCGAGAAAGCGCGAATACCCCAACGGATAAACGACCGGCGGGGCTTGGTGTGTGGTCAAGGCAGTCGGCGGTTTGGTGCGTACTTGAAAGGATGAAATCAAGCCGCGTCAAACGCGCTTGAATACCAGTGTGCCGTTGGTGCCACCAAATCCAAAATTGTTTTTAACGGCGAACTCAATCCTCGCATCACGGGCGGTGTTCGCGCAGTAGTCCAGGTCGCACTCCGGGTCCTGATTGAAGATGTTGATGGTTGGAGGGATTTTCTGGTGCTGCAATGCAAGCACGGTGAACACCGACTCGATGCCGCCCGCCCCACCCAGCAAGTGACCCGTCATGGACTTGGTCGAGCTGACCACCATACTCTTGGCGTGGCTGCCAAATGCCGCCTTGATGGCATTCGTTTCATTCAAGTCTCCCAGCGGCGTGGACGTGCCATGGGCATTGAGGTACTGAACCTGATCGGCATTGATGCCGGCGTTGTTCAATGCCATGAGCATGGAGCGGCGGGGACCATCAATGTCGGGCGAGGTCATGTGATACGCGTCAGAGCTCATGCCAAATCCGATGACTTCGGCGTAAATTTTCGCGCCACGCGCCTTGGCGTGCTCATACTCTTCGAGCACCACAACGCCACTGCCCTCACCCAGTACAAAGCCATCACGGTCCTTGTCCCAAGGACGCGAAGCTGTTCCCGGATCTTCATTGCGGGTCGAAAGTGCGCGGGCCGCAGCAAAGCCGCCAACACCCAGTGGTGAAATGGTCGCCTCAGCCCCGCCGGCTACCATCACGTCGCAGTCGCCGTACTCAATCATGCGTGCCGACAGGCCAATGGCATGGAGGCCCGTGGTACAGGCCGTCACGACCGCGATGCTTGGACCCTTGAAGCCGAACTTGATCGATACATGCCCGGAGATCATGTTGATGATCGACGCAGGCACGAAAAACGGGGAAATGCGGCGCGGACCACGACTGACCAGTTCGGAGTGCATCTGCTCGATCAACGGCAAGCCACCAATGCCCGAACCGATATTGCAACCAATGCGCGTGGCCAGTTCATCGTCGAGTTCCTCACCCGTAGGCAAGCCGCTATCGGCCACCGCCTGACATGCCGCCGCCAGCCCAAGGTGAATGAAGCGGTCCATATGCCGGGCATCTTTTTCGGAAATGTAATCCGTAATATTGAACCCTTTGACCTCACCGGCAAATCTGCATGCGAGATTGCTCGCATCAAATAGGGTAATCAGGTCAATGCCGGGTGTTCCGGCCAGCAAGTTGGTCCAGGCGTCGGCCACGGTATTGCCTACCGGACTGACACAACCCAGACCTGTCACGACGACACGACGACGGCTCATTCAGTGATCCTGAAAAAAAACCTGAAAAATCGCAACCGATTTTTCAGGCTTGCTGTGGGCAAAAACGAAAGCGGGAAAAGCCGCAAGGGCTTTGAACCTCAAGCTTTGTGATGGGTGTTCGCGTAATCAATCGCGTTTTGGACAGTGGTGATTTTCTCGGCATCTTCGTCGGGAATCTCAATGCCGAATTCGTCTTCCAGAGCCATAACCAGTTCTACGGTATCAAGTGAGTCAGCGCCCAAATCAGCCACAAAGGCCTTTTCACTGGTGACTTGACTTTCTTCCACGCCAAGTTGCTCGGCAATGATTTTCTTAACACGTGCTTCGATATCGCTCATAGTTCCCTCTGAGGGTTGTAAATTAATCCGTGATTTTACCGCGTTGGAGTTGTTTCTCAACGTACCGGGCCGGACGGATAAAAACCGGCTTCGATTTTTTGTGTTTTAGCACTGTCAATCTGTCGTCTCCAACGAAACAGACAAGATCAACCGTTCTGCCTATTACATATACATGCCGCCGTTAACATGAATTTCCTGCCCGGTAATGTAAGCAGCTTGGGGACTGGCTACAAAAGCCACGGCATGCGCAATATCCTGGGGTTTCCCAAGATGGCCCAGTGGAATCTGGCTCAAAAGCATTCTTTGCTGTTCTTCGGGCAAGTTCGCTGTCATGTCAGTCTCAATAAAGCCGGGTGCCACGCAATTGACCGTGATATTGCGCGAACCCAGTTCGCGCGCCAGCGCGCGCGTCATCCCGGCTACGCCTGCCTTGGCTGCGGCGTAGTTGGACTGACCAGCATTGCCCGACGCGCCCACCACAGAGGTGATGCTGATGATGCGACCATAACGTTGCTTCATCATGACACGCATCACTGCACGGCTCATGCGAAACACCGCTTTGAGATTGGTATCGAGTACCGCATCCCAGTCCTCATCCTTCAGCCGCATCGCCAGCATGTCGCGTGTAATCCCGGCGTTGTTCACCAGCACCTGCAAACCGCCGTGTTCCTTGACAATGCTGTCAATCAGCGCCTCGGCAGCAGCCGCATCGTTCACGTTCAGGTTCTTGCCGGTACAGCCCGGAAATTCGGCAAGGGTGTGGCTGATTTTTGCGGCTCCCTCATCGCTGGTTGCCGTGCCAATCACCTTCAGGCCCTTTTGGGCCAACTCCAAGGCAATGGCGGCGCCTATGCCGCGCGATGCACCAGTAACCAACGCGACCTGACTTTCAAATTTAACCTCGCTCATGCCAGCATCTCCTTCACTACAGCCATCGAGGCTGGATCGAACAAAGGCGCACCCGTCAATTCAGGATCAATTCTTTTGACTATGCCAGCCAACACCTTTCCCGGTCCGCATTCGACAATGCAGGTCAGTCCCCGCGCCTTGATGGATTGAACACATTCAACCCATCGCACAGGGCCAAACGCCTGTTCATACAGCGCCGTCCGAATATGGTCGACATCCACCTCGATCGCGGCCCTGATATTGTTGATGACAGGAATCTTGGGGGCAGCAAAATGGATGCTCGCCAGTTTTTCCTTGAGTTTTTCCGCCGCCGGTTTCATCAAACTTGAGTGGAATGGTGCTGAAACAGTCAAAAGCAAGGCGCGCTTGGCACCATTGGCCTTGAGCACCTCACAGGCTTTGTCCACCGCAGCCTTGCTGCCCGCAATGACTGTCTGCATCGGGTCGTTAAAGTTGACGGCCTCCACCACTTCCGGCGTATTGGATCCAAACGTTCGCACGGCTTCGGCGCATCCTTCGATAACCTTGCCAGCTTCCAGTCCCAGAATTGCGGCCATCGCACCCCTGCCCAAAGGAACCGCATCCTGCATCGCCTGCGCGCGAAAGCGCACCAGCGGAGCAGCCTGCGCCAGAGTCAGTACGCCAGACGCCACCAGCGCGGAATATTCGCCCAGTGAATGGCCAGCCACTACGGCCGGCCCAACGCCAGTTTCAGCCACCCAGACCCGATGAGCCGCCACACCTGCCACCAGCATCACCGGCTGGGTATTGATTGTCAAGGCCAGCGTTTCCTTGGGGCCGTCCTTGATCAACCGCCCCACATCCTGGCCGAGCGCATCCGAGGCTTCCACCAGTGTTTGCCTGACGACTGGGTGGTCGCCCCATGCGTCCAGCATGCCAACCGACTGCGAGCCCTGCCCGGGAAAAACAAACGCGAAAGATTTCAAATTCCGACTCCCTTTTTCATGCGTTTCAAGCCCTGATAGGTTTCAGCGCTGATTTCAAGAAAAGAATTATGAGCATGCCATGGCTTGGCCCGCTTGAACTGCACCAGAAATTTTTCCGCGCTGGCCGCCTCAGTAGTTGAGGATCACCGCACCCCATGTGAAGCCCCCACCCACACCTTCGAGCATGAGGGTATCGCCTTTTTTGACCTTGCCACTGCGCACGGAAACATCCAGCGCGAGCGGGATTGATGCCGCTGAGGTGTTGCCATGCTGGTCCACCGTGACAATCATCTTCTCCAATGGCATCTTCAACTTCCTGGTGGTGCTCTGCATAATGCGAATATTGGCTTGGTGCGGAATCATCCAGTCGATATCCGTCTCAGTCAGGTTTGCCTTGGTCAGCGCTGCGCGGGCTGTGCCTTCGAGCATGCCCACGGCCAGCTTGAACACGGCCTGTCCATCCATTGTCAGGAGCGGGCTTCCCATCACCTGACCGCCCGATACATGACCCGGTACGCACAAGATACCCACATACTTGCCGTCTGCGTGCAAATCGCTGGCGAGGATGCCGGGTGTATCCGAGGCTTCAAGCACCACCGCGCCGGCGCCATCACCAAATAGCACGCAAGTGGTTCGATCTGAAAAATCCAGTATGCGCGAAAACACTTCCGCGCCAATCACCAGCGCCCTTGAGGCTGAACCCGATTTGATCATCGCGTCGGCAACGGTCAGTGCATAGATAAATCCGGAGCAGACTGCCTGAACATCAAATGCCGGGCAACCGGCAATACCCAGCTTGTTCTGCACAATGCACGCCACGGACGGAAACACCATATCTGGCGTGGATGTTGCAACAATAATGAGGTCAATCTCCGATGCCTGCACACCTGCAGCTTCCAATGCGTTTCGGGCGGCTACCGTGGCCAGATCACTACTGGAAACATCGGGCGCGGCGAAATGGCGAGCCCGGATGCCGGTTCGCTCCACAATCCATTCGTCGGAAGTTTCAACGCCCTTGAGGGCCAGTTCGGCAGCGAGCTCGGCATTGGTGAGACGGCCCGGTGGCAAATAGCTCCCAGTACCGGTGATGCGTGAATAACGAGTCATGAATGAGTGTGCCAATTAATGTGCCGGTGTTGAAACGGGCGAGTCAAGTGCCATGGAGGAAACCACCGGCGATGCATCCGCTGGCATGACCACATGCGCCGCAACCAGCAAAGGTGAAGCATGATCAATGCGTTCGCGAACCCTCTCAAGCAAATTGTTCCGAGCCGCATCATAAGCCCGATTCAGCGCCCACTCAAACGCAAAAGAATCTGCCGAACCATGGCTCTTGAAAACCAGGCCGCGCAGGCCCAGCAATGCAGCGCCGTTGTAGCGTCGATGATCGACTCGCCTTTTGAGCGCAGATAGAATAGGATAGGCGATGATAGCTGCGATTTTTGTGAAAATATTGCGCGAAAACTCCCGCTTTAAAAATTCACTGATCATCGACGCCAAGCCTTCGCTGGTCTTGAGCGCCACGTTGCCAACAAAACCGTCACAAACCACAATCTCCACCGTACCTTTGAAAATATCGTTGCCTTCAACATTCCCATAGAAATTCAAGTCACCGGAATTGGAAGCGGATCGGAGCAGTTCACCTGCTTTTTTAATGACTTCATTGCCTTTAATGGCTTCTTCACCAATATTGAGCAAGCCAACCGATGGGTTACTGTTGCCGCTAAGCACAGACACCAGCGCCGAGCCGATCACAGCGAACTGCAGCAGATGCTCCGCCGAACAGTCCACATTAGCGCCCATGTCCAGCACTGTAGTGGCCGCGCCCATCACGTTTGGAATTTGCCCTGCAATAGCCGGCCGGTCAATGCCATCCATGGTTTTCAGAACATAGCGGGCAATAGCCATAAGAGCTGCAGTGTTACCCGCTGAGACGGCCGCTTGGGCGAGGCCATTCTTGACCTGATTCATCGCTACCCGCATGGATGAATCCTTCTTGCGTCGCAAAGCGATTTCCAGTGGATCATCCATGGTAACAACTTCGCTGGCAGCAATAATCTGGCAGCGGGCGCTTGATTGCAGTCGGTCATACAGCGGATGCGCCGCCAAAGCATCAGGCTGGCCCACTAGAGCCAGCGAGGCATCCAAGTGAGCATCCAGAAATGCCAGACATGCCGGGAGGGTGACAGCGGGACCGAAGTCCCCGCCCATGGCATCTACAGCGATCCTGATCATGAGAAGATCGGTGCAGTCACGAATTGGGGGTTGCGCAAAAGAAAGGCCCGCAGGATAAGTGCGGGCCGACTCCGAAAGCGTGAAATTACGCTTCAGCTTTGGTTTTCAACACTTTGCGACCACGGTAGAAACCGGTAGGGCTGATGTGGTGACGCAAATGGGTTTCGCCGGTGGTTGATTCCACAGCAATACCTGGCACAGTCAGTGCATTGTGTGAACGGTGCATACCGCGCTTGGAAGGTGACTTTTTGTTCTGCTGGACGGCCATAATCCGCTCCTGAGGGGGTATTAAGTTAATAGTTGCGCACCAAATTTTTCAACTGCGGAACCGGGCCGTATGGGCCCCTATCACTGCATTGGTACGCGAAGCTTTTGATTATAGCTCGATTCTGGGCCACCTTTATCAAAAGCCCCTTCACCAGTCGATGAGGCACGACAAACACACGCTGCAAGCTCGGAAATCAATCTACTTTCTTTTAAGTTGCGCCAATGCCGCAAAGGGATTCGGCTTCGCGTCGGATGCGCCCACAACATCAGCCTCACCGACACGCAGCATCGGAGCAACCGGGCATGAGTCATGCATAGGAACCAGCGGCAACGCCATCAACAGCTCATCCTCCAGCAAGGCGAGCAAATCAAACTGAGGCTCCATGACCAGCAGGTCTTCTTCGGACTGGTCATCTTCAGCCATGGCAATATCTTCGGTGGCCACAAAGCGGTACCATTGATTGACTTCCAGCGGCGCGAGGACGATCCCCATGCAACGCTGGCAGGTCAGGGGTACCGACGTTTTGGCCTGGAGATGCAACCACACTTCATCGTCGGCACCCGGGAGCGATCGAAATTCGGCCCTGGCCTCCCACTGAACGGATAAATCTGGCTGTAGTCCTTGTGTTTCCTGCGCAAGGCGCTTCAGTTTTTGAAGCAAAGTACTTGCAACAAGCGGCACGCCATCTTGGGCGAGGGCCTGCATATTGAGCCGATTGGCTTGAAATGAGCTGGACATGCTTGCAGTGTAAGAGAATCAGGACATGAACTCTGAAAACCTGCGGGTTGACGCATCCACCACAAGCCGCCCACTGGTTCTGGGCTCGACCTCACGCTATCGACGCGAACTGCTGCTGCGCCTGCAAATTCCGTTTGATGTGGTCGCGCCCGATGTGGATGAATCTCCCTTGCCTGGCGAGACCCCGCGCGCAATTGCCGAACGCCTGGCTCTGGTCAAGGCGCGCGCAGTTGCCCGTATTTTTCCCCACGCCGTGATCATTGGCGCTGACCAGGTGGCCGACCTCAATGGCCTGCCACTGGGCAAACCAGGTACCTATGAAAGGGCGATCGTGCAATTGCGGCAAATGCGAGGGCAGACTGTGGTGTTCCAAACCGCAGTAGCCGTAGTGTGCCTGGAAAGCGGGTTTGAACAAAGCAGCCTGGCTGCGGTTCAGGTAAGGTTTCGCCATCTGACGGATGGCGAGATTGAAAACTACCTGCATGCCGACCAACCCTACGACTGCGCTGGCAGCGCCAGGAGCGAAGGCTTGGGTATCGCGTTGCTGGAGTCGATTGACAGCGATGACCCCACAGCGCTGGTCGGGCTGCCGCTAATCCGAACCTGCAAAATGATCCAGGCCGCCGGTCTTATCCTGCTTCCAGACCAGAAGATTCACGCATCATGAGCACGATCACTAAAGGCAAACTTTACCTGGTACCTGCACCGCTCGATTTCGGCTGTGACTCTCAAGCTCCCCTGCAAGACGTGATGCCCTGGCATACGCTGCAAGTCGCTGCCCGACTGCCCTGCTGGATTTGCGAGAACGCCAAAAGTGCACGCGCCTATTTGAAGCGCATTGACGAACTGCAACCCCTGACCCATGCACTGCGGTCGCTTCAAATTCAGGAGCTTCCACGCGAGGTACATAAAAAAGGCGATCACACCGGCAACTTCGATGCACGGCCGCTGCTCGTGGCTGCCATGGAAGGGTGTGACATGGGCCTGATCAGTGAAGCGGGCATGCCCGCCATCGCCGACCCGGGTTCGTCGGTGGTACGCGCAGCCCATGACCTCGGGGTTCAGGTGATCCCGCTCACGGGGCCTATGTCGCTGATGCTGGCGCTGGCCGCGAGCGGCCTTAATGGTCAGAATTTCGCGTTTGTCGGCTACCTGCCGCAAGAAGCGAGCGACCGCGCCCAGCGTATCCGGGAGTTGGAATCGCTGGCGCTGAAAACCGGTCAGACCCAGCTCTTTATTGAAACCCCCTACCGCAATGTTGCCCTGTTGCTGGCACTTCTAAAAACGCTTCAGGGCACGACCCGGCTGGCGCTAAGCTGTGGTTTGACGATGGACAAAGGCTGGTCGAGGAGTGCCCATGTCAGCGCCTGGCGACAGGACCAGCTGGGCCAAACACTGGATTTGCCGACCGTTTATTGCATAGGCCGCTAAAACAGCCGCTACCCCATCGGGTGGGCATGCCCTGTCGGACATGCCCATAAAAAAACCGCGCCACGGCGCGGTTTTTTGGAAATCCGGGAGGATTATTTATTGGCGCGGGTACCAACCACCTCGATTTCCACGCGACGGTTTTTCGCACGGCCTTCGGCAGTTTTGTTGTCAGCGATAGGCTGTTTCTTGCCCTTGCCTTCGGTGTAAACGCGGTTTTTCTCAATGCCTTTTGACACCAAGTAAGCTTTGACAGCTTCTGAGCGGCGAACCGACAGCTTCTGGTTGTAAGCAACGGTACCGATGGAATCAGTATGACCGACTGCAATAATGACTTCCAGGTTGATGCCTTTGATTTTCTCAACCAAGTCATCCAGTTTGGCTTTGCCGGCCGGTTTGATCACGGACTTGTCAAAGTCAAAGAATGCATCGGCTGCATAAGTAACTTTGGTTGCAGCAACGGGTGCAGGTGCAGGTGCAGGTGCAGCCGCAGGTGCAGCCGCAGGAGCAGCCTCAGGGACTGGGGCAGGAGCGACCACCGGAACAATCGCGCCATCACAATCGGGGGCGGCAGTTGCTGGCGTCCAGAACGCATCACGCCAGCACAGTTCGTTGGTTCCGTTTTTCCAGACCAACTCACCAGTGCCATTTTTCCAGTTGTCGATAGTTTGTGCACCAGCGGCGGTAACAAGCGCTGCGGAAGCAAACAACATTGCTACTTTGTTGAGTTTCTTCATGGTTCTCCTCTAGAAAAAAGCCGCAGACTCGCTGCGATTAGGAATTTACACGCCGTGAATGACCATCACTCAAAACGTTACATTCATTGTGCCACAGCTACCCGAACCTTCAAGCACGCTATCGACTTCGTCTGACAGAGAGTGCAGATTCTTCCGCGTTTGTTGCCGTCTTGCCACAAAGTACCAACTTAGACTCAAGCCTTAAAATAAAAACTTTCCCAAGAATTTTGAAGAATTCCAACCAGGCCGCCTTGCATGACCCAGTTCGCAAAAGAAACCCTGCCCATCAGTCTTGAAGAGGAAATGCGACGGAGCTACCTTGACTACGCCATGAGCGTGATCGTGGGCCGCGCATTACCCGACGCGCGGGACGGTCTCAAGCCGGTGCACCGACGCGTATTGTTTGCCATGCACGAGTTAAACAACGACTGGAACCGGCCTTACAAAAAATCAGCCCGCATCGTGGGCGATGTGATTGGCAAATACCACCCCCACGGCGACAGCGCGGTGTATGAAACCATCGTACGTATGGCGCAGGACTTCTCTCTGCGCCACATGCTGGTGGACGGCCAAGGCAATTTCGGATCCGTGGACGGCGACAACGCTGCGGCCATGCGCTACACCGAAATCCGAATGTCCAAGATCGCACATGAGTTGTTGGCCGATCTTGATAAAGAAACGGTAGATTTCGGCCCCAACTACGACGGCAGCGAGCAAGAGCCGCTGGTTATGCCTGCCCGCTTCCCCAATTTATTGGTGAATGGTTCCTCCGGCATTGCGGTGGGCATGGCGACCAACATCCCGCCGCACAACCTCAACGAGGTTGTGGATGCATGCCTGCATTTGCTGAAAAACCCTGATGCCACCATTGATGAGTTGATGGAAATCGTCCCGGCGCCAGACTTTCCCACCGGGGGCATCATTTACGGCATCAACGGCGTCAAGGACGGATACCGCACGGGACGAGGCAAAGTGGTCATGCGAGCCAGATGCCATTTTGAGGACATCGACAAAGGCCAGCGCCAATCCATCATCGTCGATGAGCTCCCCTATCAGGTCAACAAGAAAACGCTCCAGGAGCGCATGGCCGAGTTGGTGCACGAGAAAAAAATTGAAGGTATCAGCCATATCCAGGACGAAAGCGACAAGTCCGGGATGCGCCTGGTCATCGAGCTCAAGCGCGGCGAAGTGCCTGAAGTGGTACTGAACAACCTGTACAAGCAGACCCAGCTGCAAGACACTTTCGGCGTCAACATGGTGGCGTTGATCAATGGTCAACCCAAGCTGTGCAACCTCAAAGACCTGATTGCGATTTTTATCTCGCATCGCCGCGAAGTGGTAACACGCCGGACGGTGTTCACGCTACGCAAGGCGCGCGAACGCGGCCATGTGCTGGAAGGCCTGGCCGTTGCACTCGCCAACATCGATGATTTCATCGCCATCATCCGCAATGCGCCGACCCCTCCGGTAGCGAAGGCCGAGCTGATGCTGCGCCCCTGGGACAGCCGCCTGGTGCGCGAAATGCTTACCCGTACCCGCGCCGATGGCGGCGTGGTCAACGCTGACGATTACCGCCCCGATGGACTTGAGAAAGCATTTGGCATGGGCAGTGACGGCCTCTACCGCCTTTCAGAAACGCAAGCCCAGGAAATCCTGCAGATGCGCCTGCAACGCCTGACCGGTCTGGAGCAGGACAAGATCGTTGCTGAATACAAGGAAGTCATGGCCGAGATTGATGACCTGCTCGATATTCTGGCCAAGCCAGAGCGGGTGTCCGTCATCATTGGCGAGGAGCTCGCGGCCATCAAACTTGAGTTTGGCCAGACCAAGCTGGGCGCACGGCGCAGCCAGATTGAGCATAGCTCGTTTGATCTCAGCACCGAAGACCTGATCACGCCCACCGACATGGTGGTCACACTCTCGCACACCGGCTACATCAAGAGCCAGCCGCTCTCGGAATACCGCGCACAAAAGCGTGGTGGCCGCGGCAAGCAGGCCACAGCCACCAAGGAAGATGACTGGGTTGACCAGTTGTTTATAGCCAACACCCACGACTATATTCTGTGTTTTTCCGACCGGGGCCGACTCTACTGGCTCAAGGTATGGGAGGTTCCTGCCGGTTCACGCGGTTCACGCGGTCGACCGATTGTCAACATGTTCCCCTTGCAGGAGGGCGAAAAGATCACCGTGGTTCTGCCGCTGACGGGTGACAAACGCAGCTTCCCGGCCAATCAATATGTCTTCATGGCCACCTCCATGGGCACCGTCAAGAAAACAGCGCTGGACGAATTCAACAACCCCCGCAAGTCGGGCATCATTGCCGTTGACCTGGACGACGGCGACTTTCTTGTCGGTGCCGCGCTGACAGACGGCAAGCATGACGTGATGCTGTTCAGTGATGGCGGCAAGGCAGTGCGTTTTGACGAAAATGATGTGCGCCCCATGGGCCGCAACGCGCGCGGCGTGCGCGGCATGATGCTTGAAGACAGCCAGGGCGTTATTGCCATGCTGGTGGCCGAAGACGAACAGCAAAGCGTGCTGACGGCCACCCAAAATGGTTACGGCAAGCGCACCTCGATCACTGAATACACGCGCCACGGCCGCGGCACCAAGGGCATGATCGCCATCCAGCAAAGCGAGCGCAACGGCAAGGTCGTTGCGGCAACGCTGGTTCACGCCGACGATGAAATCATGCTCATCACTGACACTGGTGTACTGGTTCGCACCCGTGTCAGTGAAATCCGCGAGCTTGGAAGGGCGACCCAGGGCGTAACGCTGATCGGCCTCGACGAAGGCTCGCAATTGAGCGGCCTGCAGCGCATCGTTGAAAATGATGCCACGCTGGACGAAGACAGCCTCTTGAACAACGGCAAAAATGACACTGGCAACGAAGCCTCCAACCCGGAAACCAATTCATGAAAAAACTGATTATCACGATGGCCATGACAGGGCTTGTCAGCCTTGCCTGGTCCCCTGCCATTCACGCGCAAACGCCAGATCCAAAAATCGAATGGGCAAAGAAAGTTGTCGCGCTTCAACAGGGGCCGGAGCTTGACCGGCTGGTCGCCCAGATCGCAGGCAGAACAGAGCAGGAGCTGATCGACAAGTGGGCCCCCAAGCTGGAAGCCAATGTACCCAAAACCAGTCGCCAAAAGGTATCCGAGGATCTCAACGCAGAGTTGAAAAAATATTCCAGCGACGTCAGTCAATTGATTGGCAAACATATCAGCAAGACCAGTGCCGACGTGCTGGTGCCCGCTTACGCGGAGCGTTTCACGCTGGAAGAGCTCAAGCAGATTGCGTCTTTTTTCGAGTCACCTGCCATCAAGAAGTACCAGAGTACGGCGCCGGAGCTGGGATCCCTCTTCGTGCAGAAACTTCTCGACGCATCACGCGCGGATGTCAGTGCGCGAGCCAGCCAGTTCGATGCTGCGGCGCTGAAAATTATCGGTACTACGCCTGCTGCCGCCGGGACGGGCAAGCCGGCCAAAAAATGACCCGGCCTTTCAATTTTTCGGCCGGTCCCGCAACTTTACCCGAGGAGGTTCTGCAGCAGGCAGCCGCCGAAATGCTGGACTGGCACGGCAGCGGCATGAGCGTCATGGAGATGAGCCACCGGGGCAAGGAATTTGTTTCCATTTACGAGCATGCGGAAGCTGATTTCCGTGACCTGATGGCCGTGCCAAAACACTTCAAGATATTGTTCATGCAGGGTGGCGGACTCGCGGAAAACGCCATCGTCCCGCTGAATCTCTCGCGTGGCACATCGACCGATTTCGTGGTGACGGGCAGCTGGAGCGACAAGTCGCAAAAGGAAGCACGCAAGTATTGCGACGTGCAGATTGCCGCCACCAATGAACATAGCGGCCATACCAACCTGCCACCACCGGCCAGCTGGAAACTGCGGCGCGATGCGAGCTATGTCCATCTATGCACCAATGAAACCATTCACGGCGTGGAATTTCAGGAATTGCCCAACCTCAAAGCACTGGGAAGCGACGCACCGCTGGTGATGGATTTTTCATCCCATGTGGCATCCAGAGCGGTTGACTGGTCCAGGGTAGGGCTGGCATTTGCCGGGGCGCAGAAGAATCTTGGGCCTGCCGGTTTGACACTAGTGGTCGTGCGGGAAGACCTGCTCGGTCACGCGTTGCCCATATGCCCGAGCGCGTTCGACTACAAGACGGTGGCAGATAACCACTCGATGTACAACACGCCTCCCACCTACGCCATCTATATTGCCGGCCTGACCTTTCAATGGCTCAAGCGTCAGCACGAAGGAGGGGCGTCGGGCATCGCGGCGATCGAAAACCGCAACCGCGCCAAGGCAGAACTTTTATACAACGCCATCGACCATTCCGGGTTCTATGTCAATCGCGTCAGCAAGGACTGCCGCTCCCGCATGAATGTGCCATTTTTCCTGCGTGATGAATCCCGCAACGAGGCGTTCCTGGCTGGCGCAAAGGAGCGCGGCTTGTTGCAACTCAAGGGTCACAAGTCGGTGGGCGGGATGCGCGCCAGCATTTACAACGCCATGCCGCTGGCCGGCGTAGCGGCACTGGTTGACTACCTGCAAGAATTTGAACAAAGGCGCGCCTGACATGACGGCCAATCTTGCCGATTTACGGGTCCAGATTGATGCTCTGGACAAGGAACTGCTTGCTCTTTTGAACCGCCGTGCGCAGGTTGCCGAACAGGTCGGCGAGATCAAAAAACGTGAGGGCACGCCTTTTTTTCGGCCAGACCGGGTCGCCCAGGTCATCGAGCAAATACAGCAGGCTAACAAAGGCCCACTCAAAAACGAACATGTTGCTGCCGTCTGGCGTGAAATCATGTCCGCTTGCCTGGCCCTTGAATCACCTGTGCGTGTGGCCTACCTTGGCCCGGCCGGCACCTTCAGTGAAGAAGCCGCCCTGCAGTTTTTTGGTGCCAGCATTGAACATGTTCCGTGCATCAGTATTGATGAAGTGTTTCGGGCCACCGCTGCGGGCAGTGCCAGCTATGGCGTGGTGCCGGTTGAAAACTCCACCGAGGGCGTGGTATCGCGCTCGCTCGACCTGTTTCTGAATTCGCCGCTGCACATCGTTGGCGAAATCAGCCTGATGGTGCGGCACCACCTGTTGCGACTGTCCGAGTCGCTTGAAAACATCGAGGCCATTTATGCCCATCCGCAGGCTCTGGCGCAATGCCAGGGGTGGCTGAGCATGCATCTGTCCAACGTCGAGCGCCGCGCTGCGTCGAGCAATGCCGAAGGCGCGCGTCTGGCCGCTGGCAATCCGGCGTGGGCCGCCATCGCCAGTGATCGCGCGGCAGCTCAATTCGGGCTGCACACGGCGGCTCATGCCATTCAGGATGATGCCTTCAACCGCACCCGTTTTGCCGTGGTCTGCCTGCCGCAAACGCTGCCCTCGCCACCTGCCTCCGGCAAAGACTGCGTCAGCCTGGTGGTATCCGTGCCCAACCGGCCGGGTGCTGTGCACGATATTCTGGTTCCCTTGAAAACCCACGGGGTTTCCATGACCCGTTTCGAATCCCGTCCGGCCCGATCAGGCGAGTGGGATTATTACTTCTATATCGACCTGCAGGGTCATCCATCGCAGGACCACGTAAAGGCTGCGCTGGATGATTTGCAGCACCTTTGCGCGTTTTACAAAGTACTGGGAACCTATCCCGTGAGCGATTGATGCCGGAAAGCAGAAATATCGGCGATATGCACCGAACAACACAAACCCGGATAGCACTTCATGTTTGAACAACTAGGTCTCATCGGCTGCGGCCTGATGGGTGGCTCCTTTGCACTGGCACTCAAACGCGCCGGTCTGGTCAAACGCGTCGTCGGCTATAGCAAATCCCCCTCCACCACGGAGCGGGCCCGCCAGATAGGCGTGATTGACGTGGAAGCACCCTCCGCGCTGCAGGCGATCTCGGGGGCCGACATCGTGCTGCTGGCAGTGCCCGTGTCGGCCACCGAGGCGACCTTCAAGGCGATCCGGCATCTGGTTGGCCCCGACACGCTGGTCATGGACGTAGGGTCCACCAAACGTGACGTGGTGGACGCAGCCCGGCGCGTCCTGCGTGACCATGTGGGCGCGTTCGTGCCTTGCCACCCGATCACCGGCAAGGAGCTTTCAGGCGTCGAGCACGCCGATGTGGACCTCTATTCCGGCAAGCAGGTCATTCTGACGCCAATTGAACGCACTTACACGGTTCAGTTGCAAAAAGCCATGGATGTCTGGACGGCCTTGGGCTGTCATGTTGTCAAGATGTCGCCGCAGGCGCACGATGCAGCCTTTGCTGCGGTGAGTCATCTGCCCCATCTCATTGCGTTTGCCCTGATCAACGGCATTTCAGGCCAGGAGCATGGCAAAGACTACCTGTCACTGGCGGGGCCCGGCTTTCGCGACTTCACGCGGATTGCAGCAAGCGACCCGAAAATGTGGTGCGACATCCTGATCGCCAATCGCGAAGAACTTCTGGAGCAGTCCAGAATTTTTCAGCACATACTGCAGTCGCTCGAGCAACTAATTTCCAGCGGTAGTGGTGATGTGCTGGAAGCCCTGATTGAGCAAGCCAGCGAGACGCGCGCCAACTGGCGCATGTCTTCGCAAAAGTCCCACAAATAAGCCCCGCTTCATGTTCGGCATCGAGTCCCTGGATATCCCGCCACTGGCCAGGGCGGCAGGCACGGTTCATCTGCCAGGCTCCAAAAGCATCTCCAACCGCGTCCTCCTGCTCGCAGCGCTCAGTCGCGGTGAAACCACAGTACGTGATCTGCTGGCCTCTGATGACACTGCCGTGATGCTGGAAGCGCTCAGGCAGCTTGGATGCAGCGTGAAACAACTCGGGGACTCCGCAGTAATCGGCGGCTTGGGGGGCCGACTCGTTCAGAACAGGGCAAAGCTCTTCATGGGCAACGCCGGTACCGCCATGCGACCATTGACGGCGGCGCTGGCGCTCTTGGGTGGGGAGTTTGAGCTGTCGGGCGTGCAACGCATGCACGAAAGACCGATTGGCGATCTGGTCGATGCGTTGCGGCAACTGGGATGCTCGATTCAATACCTTGGCAAGGAAGGGTTTCCGCCGCTGCGCCTGCAACCCGGCCTAGAGCCATTAAAGCTGGACCAACCGGTCCGGGTTCGCGGCGATGTGTCAAGCCAGTTCCTCACCGCCCTGCTGATGGCGCTGCCACTCGTTGCCAGCCGCGACATCCACATTGACGTGGCGGGTGAACTGATCTCACGGCCCTACATTGAAATCACGCTCAACCTGCTCAAGCGCTTTGGTATTGACGTTCAGCACCACGGCTGGCAACGCTTTACCATCCCGGCGGGCAGCCAGTACCAGTCGCCGGGTGAAATCCATATCGAAGGCGATGCCTCATCCGCTAGCTATTTCATAGCATTAGGCGCAATAGCCGAAGGGACTGATCGCCAAAACGGCATAGAAATTTTGGGTGTGGGCGACGCTTCAATTCAGGGCGATATCCGCTTTGTGGAGGCCGCCCGGATGATGGGTGCGCAGATCAGCAGCACGCCTAATTCGCTGCGCATCTTGCGCGGTCAGCCCGGCAATGGGTGGCCGCTGAAGGCGATCGACCTGGACTGCAACCACATCCCCGACGCCGCAATGACACTGGCCGTGATGGCGCTTTATGCCGACGGTACCACCACGCTTCGCAACATCGCGAGTTGGCGCGTCAAGGAAACCGACCGCATTGCCGCAATGGCCTGCGAGTTGCGAAAGCTCGGCGCCACGGTTCAGGAAGGGCCTGACTTCATCAAGATCACTCCGCCAGACCAACGAGACGCATGGAAAGCCGCAGCCATTCAGACCTACGACGACCATCGCGTGGCCATGTGTTTTTCGCTGGCGGCCTTCAATCCAGCGCAGTTGCCAGTCAGAATTCTCGACCCCAAGTGTGTCGCCAAGACCTTCCCGGATTATTTCGAAGCCCTGTTTTCGGTCGCCCAGGCCGATACCGCCAACATTCCCGTGATTTGCATTGACGGCCCAACGGCATCCGGGAAGGGAACGCTGGCCGCCCAGGTGGCCCGGCGGCTCGGCTATCACTGTCTCGATTCTGGCGCACTGTACCGTTTGAGCGCGTATGCGGCCACGCGCGCTGGTGTGGCGCTGGACGACGGCGTTGGCGTCGCACGGATCGCGCACAGCTTGCCCGTGCGTTTTCAGGACGATCGGGTTTTCCTTGGAACAGAAGATGTGTCGGAAGCCATCCGCACCGAAGACGCAGGCATGGCCGCATCCAAAGTGTCAGCCCTCCCCCAGGTTCGCACCGCGCTTATCGACCTCCAGCGCAGTTTCCGGGCATTGCCCGGCTTGGTGGCAGACGGTCGCGACATGGGAAACCTCATTTTCCCCGACGCGCCGCTCAAGATATACCTGACAGCGAGCGCCCGGCAGCGTGCTGAACGCCGACATAAGCAATTGATTTCAAAGGGAAATCAGACTACAATAAGCCACATTCAGCAAGATTTGGAGGCGCGAGATGCCAGCGATATGTCGCGGCAATCAGCCCCTTTGAAGCCTGCTGATGATGCCCGGCTGCTGGACAATTCCGACCTGTCGATTGAGAAATCGGTGGATCTGGTGATTGCCTGGTGGCAAGGTACCCGGCCCTTTTGACCTCCGACGCGACCCCTTCTTGCGGGACACCTGGGTCAACAGGAATACTCACGCAACCCGCGGTCTGATAGCTTATTTGACCGTTTAGTCAATACAAAACCGCCGCGAGCAGCTATAAAAACAATAGCAATCCCGCTATTGGAACCCTGTTTTGTGGATTAGGAAAATCATGTCTGAATCTTTTGCCGACCTGTTTAACGAATCGCTGCAACGCTCTGAAATGCGTACCGGTGAAGTCATCACCGCCGAAGTCGTTCGTATCGACCACAACCACGTGGTCGTCAACGCTGGACTTAAATCCGAGGCTTATATTCCCCTCGAAGAATTCAAAAACGACCAAGGCGAACTCGAAGTGCAGGTTGGCGACTTTGTCTCCGTGGCGATCGACTCTGTCGAAAACGGCTACGGTGACACCATGCTCAGCCGCGACAAGGCCAAGCGCCTGGCGTCCTGGATGAGCCTGGAAAAAGCCCTGGAATCCGGCGAGTTCGTCACCGGCCAGACCAGTGGCAAGGTCAAGGGCGGCCTGACCGTTCTGGTCAATGGCATCCGCGCTTTCCTGCCCGGCTCGCTCATCGACACCCGCCCCGTCAAGGACTTGTCTCCCTATGAGAACAAGACCATGGAATTCAAGGTCATCAAACTCGACCGCAAGCGCAACAACGTGGTGCTGAGCCGCCGCGCCGTGGTGGAAGCCAGCATGGGCGAAGAACGCGCCAAGCTGATGGAAACGCTGAAAGAAGGCAGTGCAGTCAAGGGCATCGTCAAGAACATCACCGAATACGGTGCGTTCGTTGACCTGGGCGGCATTGATGGTCTGCTGCACATCACCGACATGGCATGGCGCCGCGTACGTCACCCCAGCGAGGTGGTCACGGCCGGCCAGGAAATCATCGCCAAAATCCTGAAGTTCGATACTGAAAAAAATCGCGTATCGCTCGGTCTCAAGCAGATGGGCGACGACCCCTGGATGGGCGTCAACCGCCGCTACCCGCAAGGCACCCGCCTGTTCGGCAAGATCACCAACATTGCCGACTACGGCGCGTTTGTCGAACTCGAGCCCGGCATCGAAGGTTTGGTGCACGTGTCTGAAATGGACTGGACCAACAAGAACGTCGCGCCCAGCAAGCTCGTGGCATTGGGTGACGAAGTCGAAGTCATGGTCCTGGAAATCGATGAAGACAAACGCCGTATCAGCCTGGGCATGAAACAGTGCAAGGCCAACCCATGGCAGGAGTTTGCCGTGGAAACCAAGCGTGGCGACCGCGTCAAGGGCCCAATCAAGTCGATCACCGACTTCGGCGTCTTCGTGGGCCTGGCGGCCGGCATCGACGGCTTGGTGCACCTGTCTGACCTGTCGTGGAACGAACCCGGCGAAACCGCCGTTCGCAACTACAAAAAAGGCCAGGAAGTCGAAGCCATCGTTCTGGCTGTTGACGTTGACCGCGAGCGCATCTCCCTGGGCATCAAACAACTGCAATTCCGACCCGTTCACCACCTTCGTGACGATCAACGACAAGGGCGGCGATTGTGACCGGCAAGGTCAAGACGGTTGATGCCAAAGGTGCCGAGATCGATCTGGGCGAAGACATCATTGGCTATCTGCGCGCCAGCGAAATCAGTCGTGACCGCGTCGAAGACGCGCGTAACGTCCTGAAAGAAGGCGACGAAGTGTCTGCAGTCGTGGTGAACGTGGATCGCAAGACCCGCAACATCCAGCTGTCGGTGAAAGCCAAGGACAATGCCGACCAGCAGGAAGCCATGGCCAACCTGAGCCAGCAATCGTCGCGTGAGAGCGCCGGTCTGACCAGCCTGGGCGCCCTGCTGCGAGCCAAGCTGGACAACACCGAAAAATAAAACCCTTGCGGGACAGACCACGTGATGCGGCAACGCTGCCCACGCGTTCTGTCCCCAACAAGCCAGTCTTATTCTCTCCATGACACGCAGCGATCTTGTCGAAGAACTGGCTGTTCGATTCAGCCAGCTGACTCACCGCGATGCCGAATTTGCCGTCAAGGCCATTCTTGATGCCATGAGCGACGCGCTGGTGCGCGGCCACCGGATCGAAATCAGGGGTTTTGGCAGTTTTTCCATCAACCGGCGTCCGCCCCGCACGGGACGCAATCCCCGCTCTGGAGAAAGCGTGGACATCCCTGAAAAACGGGTGCCTCATTTCAAGCCGGGCAAGGCCCTGCGCGAAGCCGTCGATGCGCGAACCCAGGAACTGCTGGCGGCGACGGATACCAAGTAAGGTCTTCAGGTGGGCTGGCTACAATCGCCAAGCCACTAGGAGGATTGCCAAGTGAAATACCTGATGTGGCTGCTCAAGGCAGCCATTTTTTTTACCCTGTTTGCATTTGCGTTGAATAACCAGCAAACCGTCGCCGTGCATTTCTTTTTTGGCACTTTGTGGCAGGCGCCTCTGGTGCTGGTTGTTCTGGCCGTCTTCACCTGCGGACTGGCGCTGGGTATTTTTGTCATGATGCCGCGCTGGTGGAAAACGCGCAAAGCGGCGCAACCTCAACCTTCCAGCTTTTCGCCCCTGGTAACCTCAACCCACCGAACTGACAACCCCACCGCGCCGCACCATGGACTTTGATTTCACCTGGGTTCTGCTCGGGTTTCCGATCGCGTTCACGCTGGGCTGGCTGGCCTCAAGGCTGGACCTCAGGCAACTGCGCATTGAAAACCGTCAGGCACCCAAAGCCTATTTCAAGGGCCTGAATTTTCTGCTGAACGAGCAACAGGACCTGGCCATTGATGCCTTCATTGAAGCCGTGCAGAGCGACCCTGATACCTCCGAGCTGCATTTTGCGCTGGGCAACTTGTTTCGTCGGCGGGGTGAATACGAGCGTGCTGTCAGGGTGCACGAGCATCTGTTGCAACGCGGCGACCTGACACAGCCAGAACGCGATCGCGCGCAGCATGCACTGGCGCTCGATTTTCTCAAAGCGGGTTTGCTGGACCGTGCCGAAATTGCACTGCGCAAACTCGAAGGGACGCCATTCGAAGAAGAAGCCCGACTCGCGCTGCTGTCCATTTATGAACGCTCCCGCGACTGGGCCAATGCCACGGATGTCGCAGCCAGGCTGGGCAGCTCCAGCCATGGCAGTTTCAGCACCCGGCAGGCGCATTACCTGTGCGAGCAAGCCAGCGCAGCGGCGGCGGCAGGCGATACCGGCAAGGCACTCCAAACCCTGCATGCAGCAGTGGCCATGGCGCCCACTTCAGTCCGGCCACTGATTGACCTGGCCAAGCTGCAAAGCCAGCTGGGTCAACCCCAGGAAGCCTTGCAAACCCTGCTCAAGCTGGAAAAGACCGCGCCGCAGGGCTTGCCGCTGGCCGCCAGCCTGCTCGCCAACCTCGCCCAAAGCAGTAGCCAGCAGCCAGCCGCTTTGGCGATCCTGAAGACCAGCTATACGCAAATACCCTCCATTGACGTGGTTGAGGCCATTATCAAACTAGAAAATGATCCGGCATCGGCCCGACAGTGGTACATGCATCACCTCGAACGCCAACCCTCCCTCGTGGCGGCCGACAAATGGTTTGCCAGTGAAAAATTCGGAAATGAAAACCACCATGCACTGGTGCAGCGCGCGCTGGACCAAGCCACCAAGCCCCTGATGCGCTATCGCTGCGCGGCCTGCGGTTTTGAGACGACCCAGCATTTCTGGCACTGCCCCGGCTGCCAGACCTGGGACAGCTACCCGGCGCGACGCATTGAAGAACTCTGACGTAATGACCCTGCAACTGACACCAGAAAAACTATCCTCGGCCCGTGTTCTGGTGGTGGGCGACGCCATGCTGGACCGTTACTGGTACGGGGCGGTGGACCGCATCTCGCCCGAAGCGCCAGTCCCGGTGGTTCGCGTCACGCGCACGGAAGAGCGCATGGGCGCCGCGGCCAATGTCGCCGGTAACATCGTAACGCTCGGTGCCAGGGCTTCGTTGCTGAGCGTGATGGGCGACGATGAAGCCAGCCACCGGTTGCAGGCGCTGGTGGCCCAATCTGGCATCACCCCCTACTTTGGCCGCGATGCGAATCTCAAAACCACCGTCAAGCTGCGCATCATTGGTCGTCAGCAACAGTTGCTGCGCCTTGATTTTGAAAACACACCTGAAAACGAGGTTCTGGCCTCGCAGTCCGCCACCTTTGAAAAGCTGTACCCGGAACACGACGCGGTGCTGTTCTCCGACTACGGCAAGGGTGGCCTGGCGCACATCGTGCTGATGATTGCCATGGCGCGCGCCGCGGGAAAGGTGGTGCTGGTCGATCCGAAAGGCGCCGACTATGCACGCTACAAAAACGCCAGCGTCATCACCCCCAACCGCAGCGAACTTGAGCACGTGGTTGGCCACTGGAGCGATGAAGCTGACCTGCGCATCAAAGCCCACAACCTGCGCAGCACCCTTGGCGTGGAGGCCCTGCTGCTGACGCGCAGCGAGGAAGGCATGACGCTGTTTGACGCCCAGGGTGAGCTGCACGTGCCCGCGGTGACCCGCGAGGTGTTCGACGTCACCGGTGCTGGCGATACCGTGATTGCCACGCTCGCGGCCATGCTGGCTGCCGGGTCAAGCCTGCGCGAAGCGGTACCCGTCGCCAACCGCGCAGGCGGCATCGTGGTCGGAAAGTTCGGAACCGCCACCGTCACTTACAGCGAGCTTTTCGCTACAGAATAGCGCCTTCAGTGCGCCAAAACTCCAGGAATTCCACATGAAAATCGTAGTCACCGGTGCTGCCGGTTTTATCGGCAGCAATCTGGTCAAAGGGCTCAACTCCCGCGGCATTGACAACATCATTGCCGTCGATGACCTGACCGAAGGCGACAAATTCAGCAACCTCGCCGACCTGAAAATTGCCGACTACATCGACGCCGATGATTTTTACGAGCTGTTTGCCGAAGGCGCCTTTGGCCAGGTCGAGTCGGTGTTCCACGAGGGCGCCTGCAGCGACACCATGGAGCTGGACGGCAAATACATGATGGACAACAACTACACCCTGTCGTGTGAGTTGTTCCATGCCTGCCAGGACCAGGGAACCCGCCTGCTGTACGCATCGTCAGCGGCCACCTATGGCGGCTCCGACACCTTCAGCGAGTCACCCGAGTTCGAGAAACCGCTCAATGTCTACGGCTACTCCAAGCTGTTATTTGATCAGCGCATGCGGCGCGAGCTCGGCGCCCAATTCGAGAAGGCCGCAACGCAGGTAGCCGGGTTCAGATACTTCAACGTCTATGGTCCGCGCGAACAACACAAGGGCCGCATGGCCAGCGTGGCGTTTCACCAGTTCAAACAGTTCCAGGCCGAAGGCAAGGTCAAGCTGTTTGGCAAATACGGTGGTTACGGCCCAGGTGACCAGATGCGCGACTTCGTCTTCATCGACGATGTGGTGGCCGTCAAGCTCTGGTTTCTGGACCATCCTGAAAAGTCCGGCATTTTCAACCTCGGCACCGGCCGGGCGCAGCCTTTCAACGATGTGGCGCTGGCCGTAGTCAACACGCTGCGCCGGCAGCATAGCAAAGGCAAACTGACGCTGGAAGAAGCCGCGCATGGCGGCCTGATTGACTACATTGATTTTCCGGCCGCCCTGGTCGGCAAGTACCAGAGCTATACCCAGGCAGACCTGACAGCCCTGCGGGCGGCCGGCTGCCAGCATGCCTTTGCCGATGTGCAGACCGGTGTGACGGCTTACATGAACACGCTGATCAAGGTCACCCAGCCGGGGCCTTGAACCGCCGGGCTACCAATTCCACGCATCACGACGTTCAGGCACCGCTTTGGCGGCGTCGGCCGTCGAGGAGCGATCTGCGTCCGGCGCAGGAAAACCATAGTACCGGGCATTGAGGTAGCGCGCGACATCCGTCACGTCTTCCTCGCTCCAGCCGAGTCCCGACGCTTTTTGCCACCGGTCAATTTCTGTCTGAAGATTGGCCCAATTTTTTGCAACCT
Organism: Polaromonas sp. UBA5171; assembly: GCA_002413395.1. Taxonomy (GTDB): domain Bacteria; phylum Pseudomonadota; class Gammaproteobacteria; order Burkholderiales; family Burkholderiaceae_C; genus Polaromonas. The sequence continues at coordinate 157,106 of DHWX01000009.1, forward strand.
TCCTGTCGCGCCAATGAAGCTGGGTGCTGTGACAACCGATGCAATGTGTCGAATAAAGCAATTCGCCGCGCGTGGATTCATACCACTTGGCTTTCAATAGAGTAGACATTACAATAACTTCTGAACTTTCGGGAGTTATTCATGAAGGATCTGATCTCGCACGACAAGGCCACCATCGAAGCCCTTGCCGATCGCCTCAAGCGCGCCCAATCCCACTCGGAGTACCAGCGGATCCAATGCGTATTGATCCGCGCCACCTTGGGTA
>DHWX01000036.1 GCA_002413395.1 Polaromonas sp. UBA5171
CGCCTGCAAACCTGAAGAACAGAAGCCGTTCACCGTCCCGCCCCGGCACGCCGACCGGCAGCCCCGCCAACAACAAGCCGATGCGCGCCACGTTCATGCCCTGCTCCGCCTCCGGCATCGCACAGCCTGCGATCACATCGCTAATGCTCGAAGGATCGAGCGAGGGCGTCAGCATCAGCACGCTTCTCAGCACATGCGCGAGCAGATCGTCCGGGCGCGTGTTGCGATACATCCCGCGCGGCGCGCGGCCCACCGGCGTGCGCGTGGCGGCAACGATATAGGCTTCCTGGATTTGTTTGCTCATGGTGTTGTTCCTTCAATGTGTTGGGTACTGCTCTCGCAGGGTGCTTGCCCTCATTCCGGCCTTCCCCAGCGGGAAAAGGAGGACTGCAGATCAGTTGCGCACAGGCTTGCCGGTGCTCATCATGCCCATGATGCGTTCCTGTGTCTTGGGGTGTTCAAGCAGCGAGCAGAAGGCCTTGCGCTCAAGCGTCATCAGATACTCTTCAGTGACCAGCGTGCCGGCATCGACGTCACCACCGCAGACCACGCCCGCGATCAGGCTGGCAATGTGATAGTCGTGCGCGCTGATGAAGCCGCCGTCGCGCAGGTTGACCAGCTGCCCCTTGATAGTGGCCACGCCGCTGCGTCCCGCCACCGGGAAGAGCCGCTTGTGCGGCGCGCGATAGCCGGAATTGAACATTGAGCGGGCTTCATTGAGCGCCACGAACAGCAGCTCGTCCTTGTTCGGCACGATCACGTCGCAGTCGAGCAGGTAGCCGATCTTGCGGCTGTCGATCGCACCGGTCCCGACCGTGGCCATGGCGGCTGCGGTGAAGCCTTCCGTGAGGAACGGCAACAAATCCTTGCCCGTTGATGCGGCAGCGTTTTCAGCGGCGCGGCGCGCGATGTAGGCCAGGCCGCCACCGCCGGGCACCAAGCCGACGCCGACTTCAACCAGACCGATATAGCTCTCCATGGCCGCCACGCGCCTGGCTGAATACACCGCCATTTCGCAGCCGCCGCCCAGCGCCAGCCCACGAATGGCCGATACCACCGGTACGGCGGCATAACGCAGCTTGAGCATCACGTTCTGCAACTCGGCCTCGGCGCCTTCAATCGCCTTGGCTCCTCCCATCATGAAGGCGGGCAACATGGCTTGCAGGTCGGCACCGGCCGAGAACATTTCGTCGTTGGACCAGATCACCATGCCCTTGTAGCTTTTCTCGGCCAGGTCCACGCCCAGGGCCAGGCCCTCCGTCACATCGGGGTTGATGGCGTGCATTTTGGTCTTGATGCTGGCGATCAGCACATCATTTTGGTCGCCGTCAAGCGTCCACAGACGAATCGAATCATCCTCGTGCAGGGTTGTTCCCGCCGTTTCAAAGGCTGGCGCTTGGGCGCCCAGCACGTTTTCAGGAAAAAGCTGGCGCGCATAGACCGGCAGGCTGCGACGGGGAATGAATTTTTTTGCCGAGGCGCTCCATGAGCCCTCCGCAGTATGCACGCCGCCAGCCTCCACCACCGGGCCTTTGAACACCCAGTCCGGCAGCGGGGCTTTGGCCAGGGCCTTGCCCGCGTCAATGTCTTCCTGGATCCAGGTCGCCACCTGCAGCCAGCCGGCCTGTTGCCACAGCTCGAATGGACCCTGTTTGCTGCCAAAACCCCAGCGCATCGCAAAGTCAATGTCGCGAGCGGTTTCGGCAATGCTTTCCAGGTGTACGGCGGCATAGTGAAACTGGTCGCGCAAGATCGCCCACAGGAAACGCGGCTCCGCGCCTTCAGCTTCACGCAAGAGCTTGAGACGTTCGCCCGCTGGTTTTTTCAGCATGCGGCCGACCACGTCGTCGGCCTTGGCGCCGCCTGTGACGTACTCCATGCTTTCAGGGTCCAGCCGCAAAATATCACGCCCCACTTTTTTATAGAAGCCGGCACCTGTCTTCTGGCCCAGGCTCTTGGCTTCGAGCAGCCTGGCAAGCACCGGCGGCGTGCCATACATGTCCGAAAACGGATCGGGTATTTTGTCGGGGCCGAGATTGTCCTGCAGCGTCTTGATGACGTGCGCCATCGTATCGAGCCCCACCACGTCAGCGGTACGGAACGTGCCCGAACTGGCGCGGCCCAGCTTCTTGCCGGTCAGGTCATCGACCACGTCATATGTCAGGCCAAACGCTTCGGCCTCCCTGATGGTGGCCAGCATGCCGGCAATGCCGACGCGGTTGGCGATAAAGTTGGGCGTATCGTGGGCGCGGATCACGCCCTTGCCCAGGCCACTGGTCACAAAGGCTTCGAGGTCGTCGAGTACTTGGGGCTCAGTGGTCGGCGTGTTGATCAGTTCCACCAGCATCATGTAGCGCGGCGGGTTAAAAAAATGGATGCCGCAAAAGCGCGGCTTGATGGTGGCAGGAAGTGCTGCGCTCAGTTGGGTGATTGACAGACCCGAGGTGTTGCTGGCAACGATGGCACCTTCCGCAATGAACGGGGCAATCTTGTGGTACAGATCGGTCTTCCAGTCCATGCGCTCGGCAATCGCCTCGATGATCAGGTCGCACTCCAGGAGCCGTGCCATGTCCTCTTCGTAGTTGGCCTGCTGGATCAGACTGGCATCTTCGGCCACGCCCAGTGGCGCAGGCTTGAGCTTCTTGAGACCCTCGATCGCCCGGGTAACGATGCCATTTTTTGGACCTTCTTTGGCGGGCAGATCAAACAGCAGCACCGGCACCTTGCAATTGACCAGGTGGGCGGCGATTTGCGCCCCCATCACGCCAGCGCCAAGCACGGCGACTTTCTTGACTTGAAAACGGGACATGTTTTTTCTTCCTTCGATGAGCTGGTAGCCTGAATTACTGAATGCGAACCCAGGTCTGGGTCCGTCCGAAAGGACCGAACGAGCCTCGGACCTGAAGTTTTTTTCCACCATCGATGGGCGTCATTCGCAAGGTATAGTTGCGGCCGTTTTCCGGGTCCAGAATCTTGCCGCCCTCCCACACCTCGGCGTCTTGTGCTTTTTTTGCGCCACGGATGATTTCGAGCCCAAGAAGCGGTTTGTCCTTGCGGTCATCGCTGCACTCGGTGCACAAATCATCGGGTTTGGCAGCCTTGAGCAGGCGCTTTGCTATTGTTCCGCTCAGCACGCCCGCCGCTTCGATGATGCGAATCTCGGCCTTGGCCTCGCCCGTCTTGTCGTCGGAGTTGCGCCACAAGCCCACTGGCGTACTCTGGGCCAGAACAGGCAATGCAATTACTCCCAAAATAATAGTGGCCAGTGCATGTTTCATAAAGGGTTCCAGTGAAAAAAAATCTTTACGCATCAGGCCAGCGCCGCGTCTGTGTCCATCAACGAACGGCTGCCGCTGCGCGCCGTGCGCATGAGGCTGGCAGTTTCCGGGAACAGCTTGGCAAAATAAAAGCGGGCGGTCTGCAGCTTGGCAAGATAAAACGGATCGGTGTTGCCCGCGGCGATCTCGCGCAGTGCCACTTGCGCCATGCGGGCCCAGAAGTAGCCAAACACCAGATGACCCGCCACCCGCAGGTAGTCCACCGCGGCAGCGCCGACCTCATCGGGATTTTGCAGTCCCTTGAAGCCCAGCTCAGTGGTGAATTTGGTCATCTGATCGGCCAGCACGGCCAGCGGATTGATGAACTCGGCCATTTTCTCGTTGACGCCTTCCTCGGCTATCAGCGCACCAATGAGTTTGCCGAATTTTTTCAGCGTGGCACCGTTGTTGCCCAGAACCTTGCGGCCCAGCAGATCGAGCGACTGGACCGTGTTGGTGCCTTCATAAATCATGTTGATGCGGTTGTCGCGCACCAACTGCTCCATGCCCCATTCCTTGATGTAACCATGACCGCCGAAGACCTGCATGCAGGCGTTGGTGGCAATATGACCGTTATCGGTGATGAAGGCCTTGACGATGGGCGTGAGCAGCGCGACGATTTCAGCCGAGTCCTGGCGCACCTTTTCATCCGGGTGGTAAAGCTCCTTGTCCAGCAGCAGCGTGCAATAAATTGCCAGCGCGCGGCCGCCTTCGGCGTAAGCCTTGGCGGTCAGCAGCATCTTGCGCACGTCGGGGTGCACGATGATCGGATCGGCGGGCTTGTCCTTGGCTTTCACGCCTGTCAGCGAACGCATTTGAATGCGGTCCTTGGCATAGGCCAGCGCGTTCTGGTATGCCACTTCGGTCAGGCCCAGCGATTGGTTGCCGACGCCCAGGCGCGCGGCGTTCATCATCACGAACATCGCAGCCAGGCCCTTGTTGGGCGCACCCACCATTGTGCCGACGGCGCCCTCGAGCACGATCTGGCAGGTGGCGTTGCCATGGATACCCATCTTGTGCTCCAGGCCACCGCAATAAATACCGTTGCGCGCGCCCAACGAGCCGTCGGCGTTGAGGTTGAATTTGGGCACCGCAAACAGGCTGATGCCTTTGCTGCCTTGCGGTGCATCGGGCAGGCGCGCCAGCACCAAATGCACGATGTTGCTTGTCATGTCATGTTCACCAGCGCTGATGAAAATCTTGTTGCCGGTGAGCCTGTAGGTGCCGTCGGCCTGCGGCTCGGCCTTGGTGCGCAGCAACCCAAGGTCGGTGCCGCAGTGAGCTTCGGTCAGGCACATGGTGCCGGTCCATTCGCCGCTGGTGAGCTTGGGCAGGTAGAGTTTTTTCTGCGCTTCGGTGCCATGCGCGTGCAGCGCTTCATAGGCGCCATGCGACAGGCCCGGGTACATGGTCCAGGCCTGATTGGCCGAGTTCATCATCTCGTAAAAGCACTGATTCACGACGAACGGCAAGCCCTGGCCACCATATTCGGGGTCGCAACTCAGTGCTGGCCAGCCACCCTGCACATACTGCGCATAAGCCTCCTTGAACCCTTTGGGCGGGGTGACTTCGTGGCTGGTCTTGTCAAGTGAGCAGCCCTCTTCGTCACCACTGATATTGAGCGGGAAGGTCACTTCAACCGCAAATTTTCCGCCTTCCTCGAGCACGGCGTTGATGGTGTCGGCGTCGATGTCGGCATGCCGGGGCAAGACCTTGAGCTCGTCGGTGACCTTGAATACTTCATGCATGACGAATTGCATGTCGCGCAGGGGCGGGGTGTAGGTGGGCATGGTGGGTCCTTTAGTTTTAATCGGATTTTCGAGAAGATGCCTTCGCCGAAACTTTCTTCGGCAAAGCGTTCGCGGGGGGATTGCCATAACGCGCCAGGATGTGGGCAAACCCGGTGTTGGCCCGGTCCAGGGAACCGGGGGTTTTCAAAAAACGGGCTTCATAATGCGACGCCAGAATGAGGCCGTGAATCTCAAAGGCCATCTGCTCCTCGTCAGCGTCGGCGCGCAAATCGCCAACCTCCTTGGCCTGCACCACGGCGCGGTGCATCGCGGCCAGCCAGGTCTGCACCGAACCCGCCAAGGCATCACGCACCGGGCCGGGCCGGTCGTCAAATTCGACGGCACCGCTGATGTAGATGCAGCCCGAATCAATTTCGACGGAGGTGCGGCGCATCCAGTTGTGAAACAGGGCGCGCAACCGTGGCAAGCCCCGGGCTTGCTGCAGCGCCGGGAAGAACACCTCTCCCTCAAAGCGGGCGTGGTATTCACGAATCACCGATATCTGCAGCTCTTCGCGCGATCCAAAATGGGCAAACACGCCGGACTTGCTCATGTGCATGACTTCGGCCAGCGCGCCGATACTCAGGCCTTCCAGCCCAATCTGCGTGGCCAGGCCCAAAGCCGCATCGACAATGGACGCCTTGGTTTGTTGGCCTTTATGCTGACTTTTATGCCGGTCTTTGGGCGCTGCCGCTCCGACGGCCCCAATACGGGTGGTTTTGACGGAGAATGCAGTGATGGACATGGTATTGGCGCAAAATAAAAGAACGACCGTTCTATTTTGCATCAATTTGAAGACCACCCCCTTTCAGGGCTTGTCATGTCCCTATTTTTAGAGAATGGCGCCTAACCACACTACGGGTAAACCCGTATTTGCCAATGCCGGTGAAAGCCGGATTGACGAACCGGTTGGGTTCAGTTCTATAGTTTGAAGGGCACGACAAGCTGCCGCTTTGTACGCGCTGGCATTGAGTTCCAGCCACAGATTTAGTTTTTGCGGATTGGGCGCACTTCATCGCGGGTGACCCGCCAGGGACCGATCGGGCCGAAGGTGTTGCAGCCTTTGCCCGCGCACCAATCACCACGCCAAGTTCGACTTCCCAATCGGTTTTCACGATGCCTTTGGGCAGCATCACCGGATCGTTGGGCTCCTGACTAGCGGCAGTTTGCTGGTTTTCAGCTTGCGCAGTCTGATCAGGGCAGGCTCACGCCAGAATCATGGCCAGACTGGCGTCCAGATGCTCGGAAGGCAGGCGCTTGAAACCCGATCGGGCAAAACGCTGCAGGCGGCCCACCATGAAGGCCACGATCACCGAAGCGCGCACCTGCGCGTCAACGGTAGGGGTGGCCGCGCCAGCAGCCGCGGCGGCATCACGCAGGTATTGCTTGAGGCTGGACTCCAGCTTGTCAAAGAACTGGTTCATGCGCTGTTGCAGCCGGTCATTTTCAAACACCAGCGCATCGCCCGCCATCACGCGGGTCATGCCGGGATTCTTTTCTCCAAATTGCAGCACCATGACCACCAGCTTGCGGGTGCGCGCTGCCGGATCGCTCTCGCGCTCGGCAATCTGGTTCACCAACGTGAAAACGCTTTGCTCAATGAACTCGATCAGCCCCTCGAACATCTGCGCCTTGCTGGCGAAATGGCGGTAAAGAGCCGCTTCGCTCACATCAAGTCTGGCCGCCAGCGCCGACGTGGTGATGCGTTCCGCGCCCGGCTGCTCCAGCATGGCCGCCAGCGCCTGCAAAATCTGGATCCGGCGCTCACCCGGCTTGGGCCGCTTGCGCGCCGCTGGCTCTGCACTAGCGGCCGCAAGTTGCGGGCTCAGTTCGGGTTCAGACACGAATTCGGACATAGGGGCGGTGTGCAAGGAATGAAGAATGTTTCAAAAAACCAGGAATCGTTGCAATTGATTCTCGCACAGCCGAATAACCGTTCCGGGGCCGCTTTATGCGGGTTTTTGTCTATGGTGCCAGGCAGAAATCCATGGGCCGATGCTGCATGGCCGCGTTGCAAGGCCACGCTGCGCTCCTGTAGGCAATGCCGATCAGTGTGAACGGATCATGGTGCCATAGGCCTGATCGGTCAAGATTTCCAGCAGCATGGCATGTGGCACCCGGCCATCAATAATGTGCACCGCGTTGACGCCGCTTCGGGCTGCGTCCAGCGCGCCCTCGATTTTGGGCAGCATGCCGCCCGAAATCGTGCCATCGGCAAACAACTCGTCGATCTCGCGCGCCGTCAGGTCGGTCAGCAGCTCGCCGGCCTTGTTCAGTACACCTGGGGTATTGGTCAGCAGCACCAGTTTTTCAGCCTTGAGCACCGTGGCCAGCTTGCCCGCCACCACATCGGCATTGATGTTGTAGCTTTCGTTTTCTTCCCCAAAGCCGAGCGGACTGATCACGGGAATGAAGGCATCGTCCTGCAGCGCCTTGACCACGCTCGGGTCAATGCTGATGATCTCGCCGACAAAGCCGATGTCGTACTCCTTGGCTGAATCGTCCTTGTCCAGCATTTTCAGCTTCTGCGCCCGAATCAGGCCGCCGTCGCGCCCGGTCAGGCCCACGGCCTTGCCACCCGCCTGGTTGATCAGACCCACAATGTCCTGCTGCACCTGACCGGCCAGCACCCACTCGACCACTTCCATGGTTTCCTCGTCGGTGACACGCATGCCCTGAATGAAGCGCCCCTTTTTGCCGAGCCGGTTCAGCGCTGCCTCAATCTGCGGACCGCCGCCATGCACCACCACCGGATTCATGCCGACCAGTTTGAGCAACACCACATCTTCGGCAAAATCGGCCTGCAGCGCCGCATCTGTCATGGCGTTACCACCGTACTTGATGACAATGGTCTTGCCGTGGAACCTGCGGATGTAAGGCAACGCTTGCGCCAGGATTTCAGCCTTGTCGCGCGAGCCAACATGGGACAGGTCAGGATTGGTGGCAATAGAGGGGGATTGGGTCATTGCGGCTCGCCTTGCACATGAAAAAGAACGAAAAAGACTGCACCATGAATTGTGCCGCATGCAGACCGCAATGCGCCCAAACGCCTGTCACCTGTCAAAGGCGGCGACCCTGCGCGTGGCATCCGGGCAGCGCGATGTCTGGTGAATCAGCCGCAAATTAGGTATTAAGCACGTGGAATAACTGCCAAATTGGTTCGCATTAAATGCAGCAGTCATCAATAACCTGTCGCACCAGCGCATCCGGCACGCTGCGCACGGTTGCCTTGCCCGGCCCATCAATCAGTACAAAGCGGATCTCACCGGCCTCTGACTTCTTGTCGATGCGCATCAGCTCAAGGTAACGCCCGGCATTGTCCGTGCTGGAGAGCCGCGGCCCCGTCACAGGCAGCCCGGCACGCCCAACCAGTACGGTCAGGCGCTCCACAAACGGCCTGTCCACCAGACCCAGCCGCTGCGACAGGTGCGCCGCCATCACCATGCCACAGCCGACGCCTTCGCCGTGCAGCCATTTGCCATAGCCGAGCCCCGATTCGATGGCATGGCCGAAGGTATGGCCAAAATTCAAGATCGCCCGCAAGCCTGCCTCGCGCTCGTCCTGCCCCACAACCCAGGCCTTGATCTCGCAACTGCGCTCAATCGCATGCGCCAGCGCGGTGGCATCCTTGGCCAGAAGAGCATCAAGGTTGGCTTCAATCCAGTCAAAAAAGGCCATGTCGGCAATTGGCCCGTATTTGATGACCTCGGCCAGCCCGGCGCTCAGTTCACGAGTCGGCAGCGTGGCCAGCACGTCCAGGTCACAAACTACCAGCAGCGGCTGATAAAACGCTCCAATCATGTTTTTCCCAAGTGGGTGATTGATGGCGGTTTTGCCGCCCACCGAGGAATCAACCTGGGCCAGCAGCGTGGTGGGCACCTGCACAAACGGCACGCCGCGCATGTAGCTGGCGGCGGCAAAGCCGGTCATGTCGCCCACCACGCCGCCGCCCAGGGCGAACAGCACGGTCTTGCGGTCACAGCCGTTTTGCAGCAAGGCGTCAAAAATCAGTTGCAAGGTCGGCCAGTCCTTGTGAACCTCGCCATCGGGCAAGGTCAGCAGCAAGACCTTGCGATAGCGCGACTGCAGCGCCTGCATGAGTTGCGTCGCAAACAATGGAGCCACTGTGGTATTGGACACAACCAGCGCGCTGGCAGCCTGGGGCAGATGCTGGTAGGTCAGCGCGCTGCCCAGCAGTTGGGTGCCAATGACAATCGGGTAGCTGCGCTCGGCCAGCTGGATCTGAACCTGCGACGCCGCAGAAGAAAAATTTGCATGCATGGCGGCAAGTGTAGAGGCACTTGCCAGCCTGTTAAAAATGCTTGCCCACTGCCGCAGCTACAACGCCGGAATCACGCCCGCCAGCTCCAGTTGCATGACGATCATGTTGAGCAAGGTCGAAACCGAGGGGCGCCCGGTGTCGATCACGAAGTGGGCGATTTCGCGGTACAGCGGGTCGCGCTGGGCATGCAGATCGCGCAACCGCGCCAGCGGATCGGCCACCTGCAGCAAAGGTCGATTCCCGTCATGGCGCAGTCGCCGAAACAATTCGTCGGGAAAGGAATTCAGGTAAATCACCTGACTCCGGTCCCGCAAGTGCCGACGGTTGGTGGCCCGCAACACAACGACCGCCACCGGTCGACAAGACGCATTTTTGATTCTGCGTGAGCTGGTCGATCACTGATTCTTCGACATCGCGGAACCGCTCTTCTCCCTCCCGCTCGAAATATTCACGGATGGAGCAACCCAATTGCTGCTCAATCACATGATCTGAGTCAAAGAAGGGAAGTTGCAACCGCCGGGCGAGTTGACGCCCGACGGTAGATTTGCCGGACCCGGGCAGGCCAATTAACGCAATCAACTGACCGTTCGCTGAAGCGCATGAAAAATAACTCATGAATCGGTCAGCGCTGCATTATCAAAAGGAGTCACTCCACCATCACGGTTGAGACAGAGACCGCATGTCTGCCATCAAGCCCACTTCACGACGGGCAGGGTAAGGTTACGGATGTGGTGAGAGGAGGTGTGACGGTGTTGTCGGTGGTGGTGATGACGGTATTGCCGTTATCCTTCACTGTGATCAATGATGTAGCCACTGCACGATTGGCATCAACCGCAGTGATGGTGACCACTGTATCTTGCAGTACACAGTTTTGCTGGGTGAGCGTGATAGTTTTGTTGTCACTCGAAACAGCTGTAGTGAACAAAGTCAGATCACTACTAAAGGCATTGACTACTCCAGTGGCACCAAAGACGGTTAGCGCGATTGGTAACCTGCTGGTTTCCGAAACCGTCAGCGCATTGGGGGATAGGCGAATGTTCGGCTGCCCATCAATGACCGTCAACGTGAATATAGCCGAAGAATTTTGACTGTCGAGAATCGTAATAGCAAGCCCAGAACTAACAAGCAGTGGGGTCACCAACAACTTATTTGGGTCGTTGACATCAAAGACTGCACTTACAGCCGAGGGGATAAGCCCACCCACCCTGTATGGAGGCGTGCCTCCAACAACGGCGACCTCCACCACACTATTTACGAAGGTGCTTGCGGAGGTTGGCGATAGGGACAGAGGCACGGTTCCGACCGTCACCGTTGAAGTCAGGGTTGCGCCCGTCGAATCAAAGATTTGTATCGTGGCAGGCGTGCTGCTGATAGCCACACCGGTAATCGTCAGCGCATTCCCATTCATCATGGCCGAGGCCACCGCAACATTGCTGCTGGTTGCCGTATAAGGCCCGCTGCCGCCACCTACCTTGAATGTCTGGGTTGTATTTGGGGCCATCGTGAAGGTACTGGGCGTCGTGGTGTACAGCGCGACACTGGAGCCTACCTTGACGGCAATATCGACTTGCGCGCCCCCGCTGTCAACCACCGAGACCGTTGCCGTGCCACCGATGATCGCGCCGAGATTCAAAACATGGTCGCTCACCCAGCCCACGGCAATGGCCGTATCGCTGTTCTTGATGTAATAGGGCGATGAACCGCCATTGATCAAATACTGGCTTGCCGAACCCGCCGGCACAATCACCGAAGACGGTGCTGTGGTCGAAAGTTTCGAACCAGAGGTCAATCCTGTTGAACCTCCGCCACCACCGCAGGCTGAGAGCAGCGCAGCAATCAGCAATGTCGTCAGATAGGACAAAAAACGCATGGTGAAACTCCTGAATTATTGGGTCGGAAGAATTATCGGACAGCGGAACGGTCCGAAATCATCTTCGGGGTAATGAACACCAGCATTTCCTGCTTTTTTGAAGTGCGTTCGTTGTTCTTGAAGAGGTTACCTACGTAGGGGATGTCACCGAGCAGCGGCACCTTGGTGACGTTTGTGGATTCATCGAGCGTAAAGATACCGCCAATCACAACGGTGCCGCCGTTTTCAACCAGCACCTGGGTCTTGATGTGCTTGGTATCGATGGCAATACCCGCGGCAGTGGTTACACCCGGGCTGTCCTTTCTCACGTCAATGTCAAGGATGATGTTGCCCTCTGGCGTGATTTGCGGCGTGACCTCAAGACTGAGGTTGGCCTTGCGGAAAGCCAGCGACGTGGCACCGCTGGACGTAGCTACCTGATAGGGTAACTCGGTGCCCTGCTCGATCAGGGCCTTGGTCTGGTCGGCCGTGACAATGCGTGGACTGGAAACGATCTTGCCCTTGCCGTCGGCCTCAAGGGCCGACAGTTCAAGATTCAGGAAGCGGTTGGCCGACGCATTGAAAATGGAAAAGGCAAACGAAGCCGCAGCGTTGGCGACACCCAGGCCCGACGCCGGCAGGTTGACAAAATTACTCGTTGTATCCACAGTACCGCCGGCACCCGAGGAGGCCACGACATTGCCGTAACTGGTGCCGAACGCGACGCGGTTGTTGCCGCTAAGCTGATAGCCGCCATCGCCGCCGTTCTGTGCCCGAAGGTCCGCTCCGCCCAGTTTCACGCCCAGGGATTTACCAAAGGTATCCGAGGCTTCCACAATACGCGCTTCGATCAGCACCTGGCGCACCGCCACATCGAGCTTGGTAATCAGGCTTTGCACCTGCTCCAGTACGGGAGGAATATCCGTCACGAACAACTGGTTGGTGCGTGGCTCCGCAATCACGCTGCCGCGCTTGGACAGAATGCGCGCGCTGGCCGGGCCGCTGCCGGCCGCCGTGAGCTGCACCGCCAGATCAGTCGCCTTGGCATAGTTGATCTGGAAGGATTGCGTGCGCACCGCTTCAGAACTCTCTTTGTCAACATTGGCTGCGCGCTCGCTCTTAGCCTCTGCGGCCAGTTCTTCTTTGGGGGCGATCCTCAGCACATTCCCGACTTTGACCCTGCCCAACCCTCTAGCCTGCAGAACAATATCCAGGGCCTGGTCCCAAGGAACATCTTTCAGGCGCAACGTGACGTTGCCCGTGACCGCATCTGACGTCACGATATTGAAGTTGCTGAAGTCGGCAAAAACTTGCAGGAGTGAGCGAATTTCGATATTCTGGAAATTCAGCGACAGCTTCTCGCCGTTGTAACCAGCTCCCTGGGTCAGCTTGTCGGGATCGATTTTTTGCGGCCGCACTTCAAGCACAAACTGGTTGTCGCTTTGATAGGCGCTGTGTTCCCACTGGCCTTTGGGTTCTATCACCATGCGGACTTTGTCACCAACCTGATAGGTCGTGACGGTTTGCACCGGTGTGTCGAAGTCCGCGACATCCAGGCGACGGCGCAGCCCTTGGGGCAGCGCGGTTTTCAGGAACTCAACCACCAGGGTCTGGCCTTGCCGACGGATATCCACGCCGACATCGTTGTTGGCCAACCCGACGATGATACGGCCCGAGTTATCAATCCCGCGGCGGAAGTCGATATCTTTCAGTGGCAGAACATCGCGGTTGCGGCTCTCGGCAAATATCGGAGTGGCTGCGGTGGAAGATGCAGCCACGGCCACGGGTTCCAGAATGATCAGCAGCGATTTGCCCTTTATCTCGGCCTTGTAGGCGGTCGGCGCCTTGAGGTTGAGCACCACCCGGGTTCGCTCTCCCGCTTGAACCACGTTCGCCGAATGCAGATTCCCAAGATTGAGGTCCACCGCCGAGCGACTCAGGGTGGTGCTGACGCCGGGAAAATCCAGGGCGATGCGCGCAGGGGCCTGAATAGTAAAACCGGTGGGTACGCTCGTCAAAGGTTGGGCCAGGTCGATCCGGATCACTTCCGAGCCACCTTGCACTGAGCCGGAAACGGCCTCGATGGAATTTTGTGCCTGGGCCGTGAATGGCAAGGTGGTTGCCAGCAATGTCACGCTGAGTGAAGCGTAGCGCAACACACGCCCAAACAAATGCCGCAGTCTGCCTCCCGTCCCCGCCGCTTCTGATACCTGTATCTGCTGGTTCATTTTGATCCCTCTAAAAGCTGTAAGGTCGCCGGCCGTTCGATCCATTCGCCCGCTGCGTCTTGAATAATTTCACGCAAGACAACACTGGTTTCGGTCACCTTGGTAATACGGCCATAGTTCTGGCCCAGATAATTGCCCGCTCGAACCTGGTAGATCAGGTTGTCAACCCGAACCAGCGCCACCGGCTGACCAGCTTTGATCAAACTGCCCACCATGACTACGGCATCCAGCGGAATGGACTCCAGCGGTTCCTTGCGCCGGTTCAGCTCCGGAGCGATCAGCGCCGCATTGGCCGTTGCCTGGCTGGAATCGCGCTTGAGGGCCTGGGTCAGTTTCTGACGGCTGAAAGGCTCGATGGATCCCTCCTGGTCATAGGTTTGCGGCGTGAACTTGGTAGGCGCGGGTATCGGATCAACCTTGGGTCTGATGGCGCTGCGTTGCTCCGCCATCCACTGTTGCAACTCTTGCTGATCGGATGACCCGCACCCTGCAATTCCGAACAAAACCAGCAGCACGCTGGCAACCGCTGCAAAGTTGGCGCGCCTCATTTCTTGCCTCCCTTGGCGGGCGCGGTCTTGCGCTGCAAGGCCACTTCTTCAGTGTCCAGGTAACGGAAGGTTTTTGCGGTGGTGTCCATGACCAGATTGCCATCCTTGCCCGGCATGATGCTCAGGTTATTCAGGGTCACAATGCGGGAGAGATGGGCAATGTCGGACGCAAAAGCTCCCAAATCGTGGTAGCGGCCAGTCACCCGCACTGCAATCGGCAATTCGGCGTAATACTCTTTCACGCTGACCAGCCCCGGCCGGAACAGCTCAAACTGCAGGCTGCGACCCAGGCCGGCCTGGTTGATGTCCGACAGCAGGGCGTCCATTTCAGCCTTGCTGGGAAGTTGCTTTTCGAGTTGCGTGACATACTGCAGAACTTGCTCGCGCTGCTTCCTCAAGGCGTCAAGATTAACGGCTTGGGCAAACTTCTTGGTGTAGTCCTGCTTGAGTTGGGTTTCCATGGCTTTTTCCGCTGTCAACTCTTCATCTGAAGAGTTCAGCCAGGCAAACCAGAGTCCGACAACGACCAGCGCTGTCACGGCGATGCAAAGAAGATAACGCGGCAAGGCCGGCCACGAGGCTGGGTCGTTCAGGTTGAGCCCCATGAACTGAGCCTTGAAACTGCTCTGAATCGAAGCAAAATCAACAGAAATTTTGGGTGTCTTGGCCATGGTCAATCTCTTTCAGGCTGGCGTCGTCACACCTTGGGCGAAGCCGGTGCAGCAGAGTTGGGCCGGCCCGGAGCCGGCTTGGAAGCCGTTGCGGCGGATCCGGCCGCCTTGATATCGCTCGCCCGCTTGAGTCCAACACGCATGGAAAAATTGGAAACGCGCCGCTGATCGCGCGGTGACAGCGTAACGGTGCCGGCCGTAATTTCAACCAGTTCAGGTTTGGTCAGCCACGGGCTGTTGTTGGCCAAATTGCGCAGCAGCTCTGAAACCCGTTCATTGGATTGCGCCACGCCGGTCAGCAGGATAGTCTGGTTATCCTGCTTCATGGAGTTGATGTACACACCATCAGGCAATTGCTTGACCAATTCACTCAGCAGATACACCGGCAGATTGCGGTTTCCCTGCAAATCTTCCACTGCGTTCTGGCGGGCTCGCAGCGCGGCGATTTCCGCCTGCAAACCCGCGATGTCCTTGATCTGCCCGTCCAGCCGGGTATTTTCCGCTTTGAGAAAGTCGTTTTTCCCTTGCTGATTTTCAATTTGAGCCAGATACCAGGAATAGACGGCACCACAAATCAGGACCCCTGCCAGCGCGGCCATCCCCAACGTTGCAAAAAACGCTTCACGCCTGCGCTTGCGCGCGGCTTCCCGGTGTGGGAGCAGATTGATCAGAATCACTGCTGAAACCTCCGCAAAGCCAGGCCACACGACGTCAGATAAGACGGTGCCGCGCGCCGCATTTTCTTTTCCTGCACGCTGTTGCCCAGTTCCATCCCCGCAAAGGGGTTGACCAGCAGGCAGGCAAACGAGGTCTGCTGTGTCACGGCATCGGTCAGACCAGGCAGAGCCGATGAGCCGCCCGCCAGCATCACGTAGTTGACTTTGTTATGCGGAGTACTGGTAAAGAAAAATTGAAGCGCCCGTCCGATTTCCTGTGCCAGGCTCTCGACAAAAGGCTTGAGAACACCAGACTCATAATCTTGCGGCAAATCGCTGCTGCGTTTTTTGCTCTCCGCCTCTTCAGGTGAAAAACCGTACTGGTGCACGATCAGTTGCGTTAGTTGGGCCCCACCAAAGGCCTGATCCCGCTCATACAGCACATCATCATTGCAGAAGACCTGCATGCTGGTGGTCAACGCGCCTACTTCAAACAGGGCCACCATGGTGTCCGCCTCCCGGTTAGGCAGGCTCTCAATCAGGCGAGCCGCTGCCAGACGCGAAGCGTAGGACTCCACATCCATGATGACCGGCTTGAGCCCGGCAGCTTCCGCCAGTCCCTGCCTGTCCTGCACTTTTTCCTTGCGCGAAGCGGCAATCAGCACCTCAACGTCGCCGCTGGACGTGGAACTGGGCCCCACCACGCAAAAATCCAGACTGACCTCATCGAGCGAGAATGGAATATATTGATTGGCCTCGGATTCAACCTGAAGTTCAAGTTCGTCATCGCTCAGGCCACCCGGCAGGATGATCTTTTTGCTGATGACGGCCGAGGCGGGCAATGCCATGGCCACGTTTCGGGTGCGCGTTCCACTCTTTTTGATCAAACGGCGCACGGCATCGGCCACTTCGTCAAACTTCTCGATATTGCCATCCATGATCCAGCCACGCTCCAGTGGCTCAATAGCGCAGCGATCGAGCAGCAAGGCGCCAGCCTTGTCGCGGCTCAACTCCACTAGTTTGACGCTGGACGAACTGACATCAAGACCCAGCAACGCGGGCTGTTGACGGTTGAATAACGACCCCAATGAGATCAAGACAATCCCCAAATGACGGCTAATATGTAGCCCTGCATACTTAAGAAATCACATGAATAGTAGCAGCAAGCTCTTTGTACAGTAACGATTTTTCCCGTTTCTTACACTAGGAGCGTTGTCAAAAGCCGACGGTCTGGCCGAACCGAGCCGGGGCCAGCCTGGTCAAAGCAGTGTCTGCAAACGTAAAGATATGGCGTTCCAAAGGGTGCCTGATACGTTCAGGTCTCCCGGATTTTTATAATAGCCATGCCATATTACGATTGCCTACATGCCCTCCACGCCCTCTTCGCCTGATTCGACTCCCCTTGTGAAACAACACTCCTGGCAGCGTCAACTGTTCAAGTTCACCGCATGGGGCGCCGGTATTGTGCTGGCGGGAGCACTCTGTATTTCGCTGTTTGTGGCGGTTGCCCTGTCAGTGGCCTACCCGAATCTGCCGGATATTTCAGATCTGTCGGATTACCGTCCCAAGCTGCCGCTGCGCGTCTTTTCAGCCGACGGCGTGATGATTGGCGAGTTTGGCGAAGAGCGTCGCAATCTCACCCCGATCAAGGATATCCCCCAAGTCATGAAAGACGCCGTGCTGGCGGTTGAAGACGCCCGCTTTTTTTCGCATGGCGGCGTTGATTACCTCGGCGTGATCCGCGCCGCCCTGGCCAATCTGGGACACGCAAAAAGCCAGGGCGCATCGACCATTACCATGCAGGTCGCCCGCAATGCTTACCTGTCAGCGGAGAAAAGTTACACCCGCAAGATTTATGAAATCCTGCTCACTTTCAAGCTGGAGCATTCGCTGACCAAAGACCAGATTCTTGAGATTTACATGAACCAGATTTTTCTGGGAAACCGGTCCTATGGCTTTGCGGCCGCCTCGGAGGCCTACTTTGGCAAGCCACTCAAAAATATTTCCATTGCCGAGGCCGCCATGCTGGCCGGCTTGCCCAAAGCCCCTTCTGCCTACAACCCCATCATCAATCCCAAACGCGCCAAAGCCCGGCAACTCTACATCATTGACCGCATGCAGGAAAACGGCTTTATCACGGCG
This sequence comes from Polaromonas sp. UBA5171, assembly GCA_002413395.1. Classification (GTDB taxonomy): domain Bacteria; phylum Pseudomonadota; class Gammaproteobacteria; order Burkholderiales; family Burkholderiaceae_C; genus Polaromonas. The sequence continues at coordinate 17,484 of DHWX01000036.1, forward strand.
GATCAAGCCAAGGCCGCCAAAGAGGAAGAAATCAAGGTAAAAACCGGCCCGGACGCAGACCGCGTGCATGCGGAGTATGTCGCTGAAACCGTGCGCCAAATGGTCTACAACCAGTACGGCAACGAAGCTTACACCCGCGGGCTCAATGTTTCCACCACCTTGCGCACGACCGACCAGTCGGTGGCCTACAAGGCCTTGCGCAAGGGCATCATGGATTACGAACGCCGCCAGATCTACCGCGGACCAGAGAAATTCATTGACCTGCCGGCAAAACCGGAGGAATTGGAAAATGCGATTGACGACGCACTGGCTGACAACCCCGACGATGGCGACGTGATGTCAGCGGTAGTACTGGAGGCCAGTCCCAAGCGAATTCTTGCGATACGCCAAAACAGCGAAACGGTGGAAATCACGGGAGAAGGCCTCAAGCCCGCGCAGTCGGGCCTGGCTGACAAGGCTGGCCCCAACATCAAAATTCGCCGCGGTGCCCTGATACGCGTGACCAAGACGATCAAGAACACCTGGGAAATTACCCAGTTACCGGAAGTGGAAGGCGCTTTCGTGGCGCTGGATCCACGCGATGGCTCCATCCGCGCCCTGGTGGGTGGGTTTGATTTCGAAAAAAACAAATTCAACCACGTGACGCAGGCCTGGCGTCAGCCGGGCTCGAGCTTCAAGCCCTTCATCTATTCAGCAGCGCTGGAGAAGGGTTTCACCCCGGCCACGGTGGTCAATGACGCCCCGCTGTTTTTTGACGCCGGCGTGACGGGCGGCCAACCCTGGGAGCCGAAGAACTATGACGGCAAATTCGAAGGCCCCATGACTTTGCGCAACGGCCTGAAGAAATCAAAAAACATGATTTCCATTCGTATCCTGCAGGCCATTGGCACCCAGTATGCGCAGGACTGGATCACCCGCTTCGGTTTTGATGCGGACAAGCACCCCGCCTACCTCACCATGGCGCTGGGGGCAGGATCTGTCACGCCCATGCAAATGGCCACGGCATTTTCAGTTTTTGCCAACGGTGGCTACCGCGTCAACCCCTACCTGATCACAAAAATCACAGATCAACGCGGCAAGGTGCTGCTGGATACCAAACCGCCTGTGCTGGATGAGTCGGCCAGAGCCATTGACGCGCGCAATGCCTTCATCATGGACAGCCTGCTGCAGGAAGTCACCCGTTCGGGCACGGCAGCCCGGGCCCAGGCAACCCTCAAACGCCCTGATCTTTTTGGTAAAACCGGCACCACGAATGACTCGATCGACACTTGGTTCGTGGGTTTTCAGCCAACACTCACGGCAGCAGTCTGGATGGGTTACGACGTGCCGCGCTCGCTCGGCGATCGGGAAACCGGCGGTGGCCTGAGCCTGCCGATCTGGATCAATTTCATGGAATACGCCCTCAAAGGCGTGCCGGTAGAAGACTACAAACCGCCTGAAGGCGTTGTGAATACCGGTGGCGAGTGGTACTACACCGAATACGCCAAGGGCGCCGGCGTGAGCAGCTTGGGCTTGCAGGGCCCAGCCGCGGCAGGTCAGCCCGGCGGGCCGATTGATGTATTGCCATCCTCCGATGATCGGAAGCGGATACTGGACCTGTTTAAAAATTGATCAGAACAATTTCATGGCCATGCGTCGCTGCGCGACGCCTGTTTTTATTGCGCATTCAACCCGCCCGCGAATCAGGCCGGAGTCTTGAAGGCGAGCAACTGGCCCGCCTGCTCGCTTGCGTGGCACGACAAATTGGCAAAAAATTCACTGGCGTCCTTGGTATCAATCCAGTAAGAGCTATTGAATTTGTAGTGAAACCCACCGGCTTTGGCGGCCATCCAGATTTCATGCAATGGTTTTTGCAGGTTGACGACGATCTGGCTGCGGTTTGAAAATGTCAGCGTGATCATGCCGCCGCTGCGCTGGCTGTCAATGTCGGCATCGGTCTCGTCATTGATCCGGTCGCAGGCCAGCTCAACCGCCTTCAGCACACGCTCAGCCAAGTCCTGATATTCAAGGTCCGTCATTACAATCCCGTGATGGTTTTATCTTCACAAATTTTAGGTCGCCTTCGTGCCGGCGTTCAATCCCATGGCTGTGTTGCTGTTTTGGCCGGCGCCATGATGCTCGCCGGTTGCGGCCAGAAAGGGCCGCTGTTCCTGCCGCTGCCACCGATCGCCTCGCCAGTAACTGCCAAAACAAATTTCTGGCGTAATTCCCAAAGCGGTCACGCCTGCTTCGCCCGCCTCAGCGCCCGAATGATCCGCTTGGCGATTTGCACATGACATCCAACATCCTTCCCGGTCATCCCCATTTTGCGTACCGTAGCGACGCGCTGTTTGCCGAAGACGTGCGTCTCGGTGAACTGGCCCAGTTGCATGGCACGCCATTGTTTGTCTATTCAAAAGCCGCCATGCTGTCGGCGCTGGCAGCTTACCAGCGCGGTTTTGACGGACGCGATGCGCAGATCTGCTATGCCATGAAAGCCAACTCCTCACTCGGTGTGCTCCAGGTGTTTGCCCAGGCCGGATGCGGTTTTGACATTGTGTCGGGTGGCGAGCTGGCGCGGGTGCTGGCCGCAGGCGGCGAGGCCCGGAAAATTATTTTCTCAGGCGTCGGCAAAACGCGCGATGAAATGCGCCAGGCATTGGCGGCTGGCATCGGCTGCTTCAACGTCGAAAGCGAAGCAGAACTCAATGTGCTGTCTGACGTTGCAAGCGCGATAAATCTGCGCGCGCCAGTGAGCATTCGGGTCAATCCCGATGTCGACCCCAAAACGCATCCCTACATTTCCACGGGTCTGAAAGACAACAAGTTTGGCGTTGCGCATGAAAACGCATTGCGCGTTTACCGGCATGCGGCGTCACTCAAAGGTCTGCGAGTGGTTGGAATCGATTGCCATATCGGTTCACAGATCACTGCCGCTGAGCCGTATCTCGACGCCATGGACCGGGTCCTTGACCTGGTGGCCGCGATTGAAGCCGCAGGCATCGCGCTGACGCACATTGACTTCGGCGGCGGCCTGGGCATTGATTACAACCACGACACGCCGCCCGCGGCTGACGCGCTATGGCGGCAACTGCTGGCCAAACTCGACGCGCGCGGCTATGGCGGCAAGAAACTGATGATCGAACCCGGCCGCTCGCTGGTCGGCAATGCCGGCGTCTGCCTGACCGAGGTGCTGTACTTGAAGCCTGGCGGGCAGAAAAATTTCTGCATCATCGATGCCGCCATGAACGACCTGCCGCGACCGGCCCTGTACCAGGCTTTTCACGCCATCGTCCCGCTCTCACTGTCTGGTAAAACGGCGGCTGCCACCGTCCAAGCCACTTACGACGTGGTCGGCCCGATCTGTGAAAGCGGTGACTGGATTGGCCATAACCGCGCCCTGCGCGTTGCCGCGGGCGACTATCTGGCTGTGATGTCAGCGGGCGCTTACTGCATGAGCATGGCCAGCAATTACAACACCCGCGGCCGCGCCGCCGAACTGCTGGTCGATGGCAGCCACGCGCACCTGATCCGCCGACGCGAAACCACGCAGGATCAGATGCGCCAGGAACAGCTGGTGACCGGCTGACACCAGCAAGGCCGCGCACCCGAGGCGTCCAGGAGAAGTTTTGTTGCTATGCTTATAGCCGCTTTGTACCTCAGTTATACGAAGAGCGATCTCAAGCCTGAAGGGCAACAACTTTCAGTCATTTTGGAAAACAAGGTTACCCTTGAACACTGGCTAAATCGTCTGTTGTCAACCAACGCCACTGCCCCGGCTTGAGATCAGGTGGCAGTACCAGCGAACCAATGCGCGAGCGGTGCAGGCCCTCCACCCGGTTGCCGACTGCGGCAATCATGCGTTTGACCTGGTGGTACTTGCCCTCGGTCAGCGTCAAACGCAGTTGCAGTTCATCGGCCTTTTCGCAGGCAGCAGCCCGCACCGGCTTGGGGTCATCGTCCAGCACCACGCCAGCCAGCAGTCTCTGAATCTGCCGGTCATCCACCGGGTGCCTGGTGGTCACTTCATAGATTTTGGGTACATGACGTTTGGGCGAACTCATGCGGTGAATGAACTTGCCGTCGTCCGACAGCAACAGCAAGCCAGTGGTGTCCTGGTCCAGCCGCCCTACCGCCTGCACCCCTGCCGCCGCCCCGCCGCCGCGCTGGCGGATCGGGGCGGCCAGCAGTGTGTACACGCTGGGATAGGTGCCGGGCTTTTGCGAGCATTCATAGCCTGCGGGCTTATGCAGCATCAAATAGACCTTTTCGTGGTATTCCCACGCCACCCCCTGCACCGTGAAACGCAAACCATCTGTTTCAAATTCAATGGCTGGTTCTGCACAAGGAACACCAGCTACAGTCACCAACCCCTGCTGGATCAACCCGGCACAAACACGTCGCGTGCCAAAGCCCTGGGAGTAAAGAATATCGTCCAGCCGGATGTTTGCCATTCCTTGATTGTCGCCGACAGGAAAACCGCGGCGGAGAGGTTGCTATTGCTTGAGCGGGATCGATAAAAGCATGCTTTGCGTGATTAATTTCTCTTGTTTCACACGTCACCTTGTCGTTACATTAGCTAACAAATACCTGAAAGATGTGGCTTGTGGAAAATATCGCGACATGGTTATTGGCACTGATAGCAACGACGGTCGGCATGACTATCGGCGTTTTGCTGTGCCTGTACACGATTCGCCGAGCCGACCGCAAACGCCGGATGATTCCCAAACGGTGGCCACTCAATCCGCGCGTGCTGGCCAACAGCCAGGAGCGCAGGGTATGGCGCTGGCTGATCCAGACTTTTTTTGACCATCACGTGATGGTCAAACTCCCGGTGATACGTTTTACGCTGCTGCGCACCAGGGAGCAGGGTCTGCACTGGTACAAACTGCTCAGCGGTGTGCACTGCACCTTCACCATCTGCCGGTCTGACGGTCGTGTGGTCGGCTGTGTGGATCTACTGGGGCCCAATGGGCTGTCGCGCAGCAACCGGCACCTCAAGCAGACGTTGCTGCTGCAATGCGGCATTTCGTATTGGGTGCTGGAGCCCGACGGCCTGCCCACCGCAGAGGAAATCCGCACCGAGTTTCTGGGCGAAGCGGCCGCGTTGACACACCCGCCAGAGCCCGAACGCGATGAAGCCATGATCGCCGCCGCGCGCCAAAACCTGAGCGCGACCCTGGAACGCCAGCGCCGCAGCCGCAACAGCGACGTCTCTCCAATTACGTCAGGATATCCACTCAGCCCCGGGGGTGACCCTGAAAACAGTCGGACCACCGACAGCAACTTCCCAGTATCCAGCGAATTCGGCTCAGGCTGGCACCAGCAAAATTCATTCTTGACGCCGCTAGATAGCCGCCGCTCCGAACTGCGCTGACAAAATCCCAGGGGTCAAGACAGCCAATAGAAGAACGATGTTGAGAGATGTAAACTGATGCCTCCCTGCCTTTCAACATGCATTCCAAAGGACCCCAAAATGAGACAGAAACTTTTCACAACTTCACTCCTCGCGTGTGCGCTCGCCGCCGCTTTCAACGCCAACGCCGCCGATATCAAGCTCGGTGTTGCCGAAGCCCTGTCTGGCGGTGCCGCGCAGTATGGCATCTCCATCCGCAATGGCTTCCAGCTCGCCGCCGATGAGATCAACGCGGCTGGCGGCATCAACGGCGACAAGCTGCAACTGGTGATTGAAGACGAACAGGGAAAAAAAGAAGAGGCCATCAACGTCTTCAAGAAACTGATTTTTCAGGACAAGGTGCTGATGGTGTTCGGCCCCACGCTGTCGAACTCGGCGCAGGCCGCCGACCCAATCGCACAAGCTGCCAAGATCGTGGCCTTTGGCACCTCGAATACAGCGGACGGCATCACCTCTATTGGCGATCATGTGTTCCGCAACTCGGTGACCGAAGCCGACGTACTGCCAGAAACCATCAAGATGGCGGTCAAAAAATCCGGGATCAAGAAAGTGGCCGTCATGTATGGCAATGATGACGTGTTCACCAAGAGTGGTTACGACAACTTCAAGAAAGCGCTGGAAGACCTGAAAATTCCCGTCACGACAACGGAAACGTTCGCCAAAGGCGACGTCGATTTCAAGGCCCAACTGACCAAAATCAAGGCCGGCAACCCTGACGCCATCGTGCTGTCGGCATTGCTGGCTGAAGGTGCGCCCATCATGGTGCAGGCCCGACAGATCGGCCTGAACGTGCCGTTCATCGGGGGCAACGGCATGAACTCGGTCAAGGTTTTCGATCTGGCCAGAGACAAGTCGGATGGCTTGTACGTGGGTAGCCCCTGGTCTGCCAGCAACGCCAGCACTGAAAACAGCAAGTTCATCAAGGCTTACAACAACAAGTACAAGGCTGCACCCGACCAATTCGCGGCTCAGTCTTACGACGCGCTGTACATCACGGTCCAAGCACTCAAGCAAGTCAAGTTCAGCGGCAACCTGACAACTGACCGCAGCGCGGTGCGTGATGCACTGCCTAACGTGAAGTGGACCGGTGCGACCGGCGCATTCCAGTTCCGCCGCGCCAACGACCGCGCTGGCAAGCCAGCCGGCTATGACGCGCAGCAAACTCCGATTGTCAGCGTGACCAAGGGTGGCCAATTCGTTATTGAAAAATAGGCCCCTTAGCCAGTGAGACGGTGCGGCTTCCTGCACCCGGTTTTTGCACCGTCTTTATTCGTCCCCGCGCATCATTGCGCTTTATTTGAGACTCCCCATCGTGCTGGAACAGCAACTTGTCAATGCCTTGTCGCTCGGGTGCGTCTACGCCCTGTTTGCCTTGGGCTTCACCCTCGTTTTTGGCGTTCTGGGTGTCATCAATCTGTCCCACGGCGCGATCTTCATGGTCGGCGCCTACGCAGCGGAGCAGGCCGTGGCGCGGTTCGCTTTTCCGCTCTGGGGCGCATTGTTATTCGCCTTCCTGTTTTGCGGCGCAATCGGGCTGTTGATCGATTTTCTTGTGCTGCGGCCGCTGCGCGCGCGCAATGTCCCACATTTGATTCCGATGATCGCCACGATAGGCGTGGCCATTATCCTCAACAACGGTGTCCAGGGCATCTTTGGTGCCCAGAACCTGCGTTTTCCATCGGGGCTGGTGTCGGAGGACACCCTGAGCCTGGGCGGCCTAAGCCTTACGGCGCTTGAACTTGGCATCATTTTGCTGTCTTTCGTGCTGATGGCCGTGCTGCTCTTGGTCCTCAAGAAGACCCAGCTCGGCCGCGCGCTACGCGCCATTGCCGAATCGCCCAAGGCGGCCTACCTGCTGGGCATCAACGTCGAAGGACTGTTCTACCTCACCTCCTTTACCGCGGCCGGGTTGGGCGGTGTGGCCGGCGTGCTGATCGGCCTGTATTCCAACGCACTTTTCCCGCTGATGGGCCAGCCCATGTTGCACAAGGGCATTGCAGTCATCATCCTGGGGGGCATGGGGGACATCCGTGGCGCGCTGATGGGTGGCCTGTTCCTGGGTTTTGCCGAGGTTCTGTCGGTGGCCTATATCGGCTCCAGCATGCGCGACGCGGTGGCCTTTGGCCTGCTTTTCCTGATCCTGCTGGTGCGGCCCAAGGGGCTTTTCGGTACCCTGCAAGAACGCAAGGTTTGAGTGATGGACTGGTTCAATAACTTTTGGTCGATTTACAGCAACCTGGTGCTTACGCTGGGCACCAACGCCTTGCTGGCCCTCTCCATCTACCTGACCCTCTCGTGCGGCATGCTGGCCCTCGCCAATGCGGCTTTCATGGGCATCGGGGCCTACACCTCGGCCCTGCTGACGATGAACTACGGTCTGCCGTTTCCGCTGGCGCTGGCTGCTGGCATGGTCGCCCCGGCGATCATGGCCTTCTTGATCGGCAAGCCCACCTTGCGGCTTTCGGGTGTGTATCTGGCCATGGCGACCCTCGCCTTTGGCGAGGTGGTGCGCATTGCCCTGCTCAACGCCGAATCCATCACGGGTGGCGCACTGGGGCTCAATGGCATCCCGCAATCGACTCAGTGGTGGCATGTGGCGCTGGCCTTGGTCCTCACGCTGGCGCTGCTTTGGCGCCTGCGTCGCTCCAACGTTGGGCGCGCCTTCGAATCGATCAAGGAAGACGAGACCGCAGCGGGCCTGATGGGCATCGATGTGGCGGCCCACAAGATGCTGGCATTTGTGCTGGGCGCGGCCATTGCAGGTTTGGCCGGCACGCTCAATGCCCACCTGACCTTTTTCATCGGCCCCAGCGAATACGGCTTTGACCGCGCGGTGGATATCCTCACCATGGCCATCCTCGGTGGCATCGGCCACCTGACCGGCCCGGTGATCGGTGCCGTGATCCTCACGCTGTTGCCGGAAATGCTGCGCTCGCTCAAGGATTTCCGGCTGGTTTTCAACGGCTTCATTCTGGTGCTGATCGTCCTGTTCCTGCCCAAGGGAATCTGGGATCCAGGCCGTTTTCGCCAGTGGTTTGGACGTAGGGGGAGCCGGAAATGAGCACCTCACTGCGACTGACCTCGCTCTCGCGCCACTTCGGCGGCCTCAAGGTCCTGCAAGACGTGAATCTTGAGATTCCGCAGAGCGGCATCTTTGGCCTGATTGGTCCCAACGGGGCCGGCAAAACGACCGTCTTCAACCTGATCACCGGCCTGCTGCCCCCCACCAGCGGGCGCATTGAGTTCAATGGCCATAATTTGGCCGGCCGCAAACCGCACGACATCACGCGCCTGGGCATTGCCCGCACCTTTCAGAACATCCGCATCTTCAAGGACATGTCGCTGCGGGAGAACGTGATGGTCGGCATGCACGCGCAGCTGAAGTATGGGTCGCTTGGCCTGCTGACAAGTTCCAGGCTGTTCCGCAGCGAGGAACGCCGGGCCCGCGAGCGAGCAAATGAACTGCTGTCGTGGGTCAAACTGGACAACAAGGCGGCCGACAAAGCCGACAACCTTTCTTACGGCGAGCAGCGCAAGCTGGAACTGGCGCGTGCCCTGGCGACGAATCCCAAACTGCTGCTGCTCGACGAGCCGGTAGCCGGCATGAACAGCAGCGAAAAAGTCGAATTGATGCACCAAATCCGCAACATCAGCGAGCGCGGCTACACGATTTTCATGATTGAACACGATATGCGTTTTGTGATGGGTTTATGCGGGGATATCGCCGTCCTGAATTTTGGGCGCATTATTGCGCGCGGCAGTCCCGACACCATCCGCAATGACCCGCAGGTGATCGAGGCCTACCTTGGCCGGGAAGATGATGAAGTGAACCTTGACGCAATGGAAGATGCAGCATGAACGCGCCACTGCTGCAGGTCAGCGGCCTGAAAGTCGCCTACGGTCATGTTGAAGCCGTCAAGGGCATCGACCTGGAATTGCACGAAGGCCAGATCACCACGCTGGTTGGCGCCAACGGTGCCGGTAAATCGACCACCTTACTGGCGCTTTCGGGCCTAGTCAAAAAATCCGCGGGACATGTCATGTTCGATGGCAAGGACCTGACCCGGATGGCGCCACACAAGATCGTTTCAAGCGGCGTCGTGCAGGTCGCTGAAGGCCGTGCTACGCTGACCACCCTGACGGTGCAGGAGAACCTGGAGCTCGGCGCTTACACCCGCCGTGACCGTCACAGCCGGGTTCATGAACTGGACTATGTCTTCAACCTGTTTCCGGTCCTCAAGGAGCGCGCCAATGGCCTGGCGGGCAATCTTTCGGGGGGGGAACAACAGATGCTGGCTATAGGCCGTGCGCTAATGGCCAAGCCCCGCGTGCTGTTGCTTGACGAACCTTCAATGGGCTTGGCACCGATCATCGTGCAAGACATCTTTCGCACCCTGCGCGACATCAATAGGGCCGGCTTGACCATTTTTCTGGTCGAACAAAACGTGCGCCAGGCCTTGAAAATAGCCGACCGCGCATACGTGCTTGAGACCGGATGTATTGTTCTTGGTGGAACCGGTCGCGAATTGCTCGTCAATCCCAAGGTACAGGAAGCGTATCTCGGCAGCTGACAGGCGGCGGCAGGCGTGGCGCCGCGTCAGGCCACGGCTTTAAGCACTGAACGCCCAGGCTCCAGCAGCGTCGCAAACCGCTCGGTCACAGAAGCTTGAATACCGGACGCATCCAGACCCTGCAGGGCCAGCAACTTGACCGGGTCGCCATGCTCGATAAAGACGTCTGGCAAGCCAAGCTGCAGCAACGGCTTGAGCACGCCCGCAGCCTGCAAAGCTTCGCTGACGGCACTGCCGGCACCCCCCATGATGCACCCCTCTTCGACCGACACCAGCGCATCATGGCTCGTGGCCACCTTGAGCAGCAACTCAATATCGAGCGGTTTGGCCCAGCGCATGTTGACGACCGTGGCCCCAAGTTTTTCAGCGGCTTGCAGCGCGGGATACAGCAAGGTGCCGAACGCCAATATGGCAATGCCCGTTCCCTGGCGGCGAATCTCGCCTTTACCAAACGGCAGCGACTGCAGACCGGCCTCGGGCTCGACCCCGGCACCGGCACCACGCGGGTACCGCACCGCCACCGGGTGGTTCTGCTCAAAGGCGCAAGTGAGCAGCTTGCGGCATTCATTCTCGTCGGCCGGACAGGCCAGACTCATGTTCGGGATGCAGCGCAGGTAGGCAATGTCGTAGGCCCCCGCATGGGTGGCACCATCAGCGCCAACCAGCCCGGCGCGGTCCAGCGCGAACACCACCGGCAGATTTTGCAGCGCCACATCGTGAATCAGCTGGTCATAACCACGCTGCAAAAAGGTCGAGTAAATCGCGACCACCGGTTTAAGCCCCTCGCAGGCCATACCCGCGGCAAATGTGACCGCATGCTGCTCGGCAATGCCAACGTCGTGATAACGCTCGGGAAAGCGCTGATGAAACTCCACCATGCCCGAACCCTCACGCATGGCGGGCGTGATGCCCACCAGGCGGCTGTCCTGCTCGGCCATGTCGCAGAGCCAGCGTCCGAAGACCTGGGTGAAAGTCTGTTTGGCATGCGCGCTGGATTTCTGCAAGCCAGTGGCGGGATCAAACTTGCCGGGGCCGTGATAGGCAATCGGGTCGGCTTCGGCCAGTTTGTACCCCTGACCCTTTTTGGTGACCACATGCAGGAACTGCGGCCCTGCGTTGTTGGACATCAGGTGTTTGATGTTTTCCAGCGTGGGAACCAGCGACTCCAGATCGTGCCCGTCAATCGGACCGATGTAGTTGAAACCGAAGTTTTCAAACAACGTGGCCGGCAGCACCATGCCCTTGGCGTGAGCCTCCAGGCGTTTGGCCAATTCCAGCAGCGGCGGTGCAACGCTGAGCACCTGCTTGCCCACATTTCTGGCTGACGCATAAAAGCGCCCGCTCATCAACTGGGCCAGGTAGCGATTGAGCGCGCCCACCGGCGGGCTGATGCTCATGTCGTTGTCGTTGAGCACCACCAGCAGCTTGCAATGGTCATGAACCCCGGCGTTATTCAGGGCCTCAAATGCCATGCCGGCGCTCATGGCACCGTCACCAATAATGGCGACGGCATGACGGTTTTCGCCCTTCTGCTGAGCAGCCAGCGCCATGCCCAGCGCAGCCGAAATCGACGTCGACGAATGGGCCGTACCAAAGGTGTCGTATTCGCTTTCGTCGCGGCGCGGAAAACCCGAGAGCCCGCCGAATTGCCGCAGGGTGCTCATGCGCTCGCGCCGACCCGTGAGGATTTTGTGCGGGTAGGTCTGGTGGCCCACGTCCCACACCAGCCGGTCATCGGGCGTGTTGAAAACATAGTGCAAAGCCACTGTCAACTCAACCGTGCCGAGGTTGGAGCTCAAATGCCCGCCAGTTTTGGAAACACTGTCAAGCACGTAGGCTCGCAGCTCGTCGGCCAGCGCCTTGAGCTGGGTGCGGGGCAGCCGCCGCAGATCAGCGGGGCTGTTGATGGTTTCAAGCAATGGGGTCATCATGGGATATTAAGCAGGGCGAGGTACAGTTTCCTAGTGCGCGCGATTGACCAGCATGTCAGCAAGCGCATGCAATGCATGGGTGTTCTCAAGCCCACTGTCCTTCAGACTGGCCTGGGCCTGGACACGAAGTTGCTGCGCATATTCTCTGGAGGCTTGCAGCCCCAGCAGGGACACAAAGGTGGGCTTGTCCTGCGCGGCGTCCTTGCCGGCAGTTTTCCCGAGCGTGGCGGAGTCGGCCGTCACGTCCAGAATGTCATCCACCACCTGAAACGCCAGGCCCACAGCGGCACCGTAATCTCGCAGTGCATCTCGCGCAGCCGACGAGCTGCTACCGCAGGCCGCTCCCATCATCACGCTGGCCTGTAGCAGCGCGCCTGTTTTGAGGCGATGCATTTCATGCAACTGCGCGAACGTCAAAGGCCTTCCAACGCTGGCCAGGTCTATCGCCTGACCGCCCGCCATGCCCTGAAAGCCCGCCGCCCTGGCCAGCATGCGGCACAGGCGCGCCTGCATTGCGGCATCCACCGAGCCGTCATCAGGCGTGAGAAATTCAAAAGCCAGTGCCTGCAAGGCGTCGCCAGCCAACAGCGCCTGGGCCTGCCCAAACTTGACATGCACCGTGGGCTTGCCGCGCCGCAGCACATCGTTGTCCATGCAGGGCAGGTCGTCATGCACCAGCGAATAGGCATGAATCAGTTCCACCGCGCAGGCCGAGCGCAGCGCGGCATGGGCATTGCCGTTGACGGCTTCGCTGGCCGCCATGACCAGCAACGGGCGCAGGCGCTTGCCGCCGTCGAGCACGGCGTAACGCATGGCCTCTCCCAAATCGGCCGGTGCGGGTGCGACAGTCGGACAGGCAACCCAGCCGGTCAAGGCCTGCTCGACCGCGGCAAGCTGCAGCGCGCTCCAGGCACTCAGTGTAAATATGGGCAGTTTTTCACGGACGTTCAATGGTGGGTCCCTGGTATCTTGCGTTCACTATGACGCGCTTGCCTGTCTGGAAAATTACTCTTGCACCCAAGGCTTGAGTTCGGTGCCTTCCAGCACCTTGATCTGGTTTTCCACGGCTTCGAGCTTTTCCCTGCAAAACGTGAGCAACTGTGCGCCGCGCTGGTAGCCCATGAGCAACCGGTCCAGCGGCAACTGTCCTGACTCCAGACTGGCAACCAGCGCTTCAAGCTCCTGCAACGCGACCTCGTAGCTGGCAGGCACTGCCGCAGGCGATGCGGAACTGGCTGTGGCGCCGGAGGAAACAGATGAAGGAGAGCTTTTGGCCATGGTATTAGGTGGAAGGGGGTGATTTTAGGCTGTTGCAGGGAATATTGGGCCTGGATGTCCCGGCCTCAAGCCCACAATCCCATTATTGGTTGGCACGACGCAAAGACCTCGCGAGACACCCCGCACGGGTAGAATTGACGGGAGTTCGCTATGACAGTCTCCAGGCACGGCGACAGGCTGACCTGCATTGTGAACCCTGGCGGGTTTGTTTTTCAGCCTGAAGCTGTCGTTCAGCCCCCTTTCACCTGGCTTTTCACCCGCCTCCAAAGTATCCGCGGCGGCCTTTTCACCGAAATTGCATGTCTGAACCCAGCCTTCGACTGTTGCAGGCCACCAGCCAGCTTCCAATCTCCAGCTATTTTGATGCGGGCTTGTACCAGCGGGAGCAGCAAAGGCTGTTTGCGCGCGGGCCGCGTTACCTTGGTCACGAACTGGCGGTGCCCAATCTGGGCGACTTTTATGCTCTGCCCCACGAAGGCGAAGGCCGCGCGCTGGTGCGCAATGCCACCGGCATTGAGCTGATCTCCAATGTCTGCCGCCATCGCCAGTCCACCATGTTGCAGGGCCGCGGCAACACCGGCGACCGCATCGTCTGTCCGCTGCACCGCTGGACTTACAACACTGCGGGCGAACTGGTCGGCGCACCCCACTTTGAGGTGGACCCCTGTCTTAACCTGAGCCGCTACCAAACCACAATCTGGAATGGACTGGTGTTTGAGGACAACGGCCGCGACATTGCTGCCGAAATTGCGGCACTGGGGCCGCTGACCGACCTCGATTTTTCAGGCTACCAGCTTAACCAGGTGCACCTGCACGAATGCAACTACAACTGGAAAACCTTCATCGAGGTGTATCTGGAGGACTACCATGTCGGGCCTTTTCACCCTGGACTGGGTGCTTTTGTCACCACTCACGACCTGCGCTGGGACATGAGCCCGCACTGCTCGGTGCAAACCGTTGGCGTATCCGACAAGCTGGGCAAACCCGGTACCGACACTTATAAAAAATGGCACGATGTGGTGTTGCAGTACCAGCGCGGTGAAACCCCAAAATACGGCGCTATCTGGCTCACTTACTACCCGCAAGTGATGGTGGAGTGGTATCCGCAGACGCTGGTGGTCAGCACCCTGCACCCGCAGGGACCTGACAAAACGCTCAACGTGGTGGAATTTTTTTACCCCGAGGAAATCTGCGCCTTCGAGCCCGGATTCATGCAGGCGCAACAGGCCGCCTACATGGAAACCTGCGTCGAAGACGATGAACTCGCACTGCGCATGGATGCCGGGCGACGGGCGCTGATGCAGCGCGGCGACAACGAGTTCGGCCCCTACCAGAGCCCCATGGAAGACGGCATGCAGCACTTTCACGAGTGGTACCGCCGCGAAATGGGCGCCAGCAAAACCACGCAGATGATTTGACGAAGAGAGCCGTGGAAGGCCGTTTGCTATTCATTCGATGGCTCATGGTGATTCTTTTGGGCTGAACGGCAATTTCATTCGCAAAAACTGATAAATGAAACCCGCCATGCAAGCTGTCTGGATGCTTCTTTCCTCATTCTTTTTTGCGAGCATGGGCGTTTGCGTCAAAGTCGCCTCCGCTTCTTTCAACAGCTCCGAACTTGTGTTTTACCGCGGCGTGCTGGGCATTGTTTTCCTGGCCAGCTACGCGCACATGCGCGGTATCTCGTTGCGTACACGTTTTCCCGCCATGCATCTGTGGCGCAGCGTGATTGGCGTGATGTCGCTGTCAGCCTGGTTTTACGCGATTGCCCATTTGCCACTGGCCACGGCCATGACGCTCAACTACATGAGCGGGGTGTGGATTGCCGCCTTTTTGGTGGGTGGGGCGCTCATGCTCGGGAGATACGGCAAAAAAGGGCCCAGGCAAGGCCCGCTGGTGCTGGCAATTCTGGCCAGCTTTGCCGGCGTGGTGATGCTGTTGCGTCCGGCCATGGACAACAACCAGGCCTTTGCCGGCCTGATCGGGTTGCTGTCAGGCCTGGGCGCCGCCTTTGCCTACATGCAGGTCATGGCGATCTCGCGCATGGGCGAGCCCGAGATACGCACGGTGTTTTACTTTGCCGTGGGGACGGCGGTGGCTGGTGCGCTGGGCATGCTGTTCATGGGCGTGTCAACCTGGAACTGGCGGCATGCACTGTGGCTGCCGCCGCTGGGCATACTGGCCTCACTGGGACAGGTGGCGATGACCAAAGCCTATTCAATGTCCGAAAATCATGGCGGAACGCTGATGGTGGCCAACCTGCAATACGCCGGCATTGTGTTTGCAGCACTCTATGGCCTCATCTTTTTTAACGACAATATTCCCTTGATGGGGTGGCTCGGCATGGCACTTATCGCCACCAGCGCCATTGCGGCCACCATACTGCGGGCGCGCGCCGCGCCGAACGCGCCAGCAGAAGAACACTGATGCAAAGGACCATGCCATGAACTACACCACCCTGATTTCCGCCGGGCAACTGCAGGCCCTTATTGCCAGCAAAAAACCCTTGCGCATATTTGACTGCAGTTTTGACCTGATGCAGCCGCACGCCGGCGAACAACAGTATCTCGCGTCACACATCCCCGGTTCCGTCCATGCCAATCTGGACACTGCCCTGAGCGCCAGGCATGGCGTGCCAGGCGCCCACGGCCTGATCACGGCCAGCGGTGCTGATGCCCCCGCCTCGGGTGGCCGCCATCCGCTCCCCAACCGCGAGAAATTTGCCATCTGGCTGTCCAGCGCCGGCTTTGCCAACGACATGCAGGCCGTGGTGTATGACCGCAATGGCAGCAACTACTGCGGCCGTCTGTGGTGGATGCTCAAATGGGTCGGCCACCGCAATGTGGCCGTGCTCGATGGCGGGCTGCAAGCCTGGCAGGCCACGGGCGGCGCCGCGAACAGCGGCGAAGAACCCGGACATTTCCAGACCAGTTTTGAACTGGCCCCTGAGCTGGTCACGCTGGTTGATACCCAAACCGTCTCCAGCCAGCTCGGTCGCCCGACCCAAACCCTCGTTGATGCGCGTGCCGCAGCCCGCTTCAAGGGTGAAGTCGAGCCGCTGGACCCGGTGGCAGGCCACATTCCCGGCGCACTGAACCGTCCTTCCACCCAGAACTTTGGCCCCGATGGAAAGTTCAAACCCGCAGCGCAGCTTAAAGCCGAATTTGAAACCCTGCTGAGCGGGCGCGACCCGGCCACAGTGGTGCATCACTGTGGCAGCGGCGTGAGCGCAGTGCCCAACCTCATCGCCATGGAAGTCGCCGGCCTGGGATCCTCCGGGTTATATGCTGGCAGCTGGAGCGAATGGTGCAGCAACCCGGGTCGGCCGGTGGCGCAGGGTTGAATTGGGCATTGTTGAATAAGTCAGCTATTGGCGGCATCCATTCACGGGTTTCAATTCAAGAACAAAGGCCGCAGGCATTTGCAGCCTGCGGAGCTATCTGGAGATGCTCTTTGCCAACTCTTGTTCTTGCGGTGTCGACGTTGAAAAGGCGGCTACCAGGAAATCCACAAAAGCGCGCACTCGCGCCGCAGTTTGAAGACGCTGCGGGTACACCGCATGAATATCAGCAGGCGGTGTTTGCCAGCCTCCCAGGACTTGGCGCAAACGCCCGCTGTCCAGATACTTCGTGATGTCCCACTCCGCACGCATGACGAGTCCATGGCCGGCAAGGGCCCAGTTCACGGCAATCTCGCCATCGTTGGTGCTTAACGAGCCCCGCACTTTGACCGTCTCGCTGCGCTGACCTGAAGTCAGGCGCCAGATGCCATAGGCTTCGTCTCCCTGTCGAATACCAATGCAGTTGTGCTGCGCAAGGTCATTTGGCACCAGCGGAATACCCTGCCGGTCCAGATAGGCCGGAGCGGCACAAATCAAGCGTTTGTTGGCTGCAATACGTCTTGCGATCAACCGCGCATCGGGCAGCTCGCCGAAGCGGATGCAGACATCAAATGCGTCTTCCGTCAAGGGCGGTGGATTGACCGTGAGCTGGAGTTGGACCTGCACTTCCGGATAAAGCTTTGCGAAATCCGAGATGAGCTGAGCAATGTGACTGCGTCCAAAGCCTAAAGTGGCATTCACGCGCAACAGGCCTTTAGGAGCGGCAACCGAGCTGGAAACCAATTGCTCCATGTCACCAATATCGGCGAGGATGCGCCGCGCGTGTTCCAGGTAAACCTCGCCTTCGGGAGTGAGGCTGATGCGGCGGGTTGTGCGATTGAGCAATTGCGCGCCCAATCTCGTCTCCATCTGGAAGAGTCGCTTGCTCACTGCCGGGGTAGTGATGCCAAGCTCGCGCGCGGTAGTTGAAAAACTCCCCATGCGCACCAGCAAGCTAAAAAAAGCCATCTCGGAAGGTGCGGAAGCGGGTGTGGACATTGTTAAATCAAAGTGAACAGTAGCTTCACTTTAGCGATGTTAATTAAATGTTGCAATGGCTACAGTCCATCTCCACCACCACCTGTTTTGGAGACCCCATGAAGACATACAAAATCGCCTGCATCCCTGGAGACGGGATTGGCAAGGAAGTCGTACCAGCCGGTCAGACCGTGCTGGAGGCGCTGGCGGCATCCGGCAGCGCATTCAAGTTCGACTTCGAGAACTTTGGCTGGGGCGGTGACTGGTACCGCGCGCACGGCGAAATGATGCCGGCCGATGGCTTGGACGCGCTGCGCAACAAAGATGCGATATTGTTTGGTTCTGCCGGTGATCCCCACATCCCCGACCACATCACGCTGTGGGGTCTGCGCCTCAAAATCTGCCAAGGCTTTGACCAGTATGCCAATGTGCGCCCAACCCGCATATTGCCTGGCATCGATGCACCGCTCAAGCGCTGCAAGCCCGCAGACCTGGACTGGGTCATCGTGCGTGAAAACTCCGAGGGCGAGTACGCCGGTGTTGGCGGCCGGGTTCACCAGGGCCACCCCATCGAAGTTGCGACCGATCTGTCAGTGATGACCCGTGCGGGTGTGGAGCGCATCATGCGCTTCGCTTTCAAGCTGGCACAGTCGCGCCCCCGCAAGCTGTTGACGGTGGTCACCAAGTCCAATGCGCAGCGCCATGCCATGGTGATGTGGGATGAGATCGCGGTGCAGATTTCGAAAGAGTTTCCGAATGTGAAGTGGGACAAAGAACTGGTGGACGCCGCCACGGCCCGTATGGTGAACCGCCCAGCCACGCTGGATACCATCGTCGCAACCAACCTCCATGCCGACATTTTGAGTGATTTGGCTGCAGCACTGGCTGGCAGTTTGGGGATTGCGCCTACCGGCAATATCGACCCTGAGCATCGTTACCCTTCCATGTTCGAACCCATTCACGGCTCGGCCTTTGACATCATGGGCAAAGGCCTGGCCAATCCGGTTGGAACCTTCTGGAGCTGCGTGATGCTGTTGGAGCATCTGGGTGAGGCCGCAGCTGCCAAGCGCCTGATGGCTGCCATTGAACAAGTGACGGCTGACACGGCACTGCACACGGGCGACCTGGGCGGCAAGGCCACGACGGCGCAAGTCACTGCGGCCGTGTGCACTCGCATCGCAGGCTGAGCCTTCCTTCAATTCACCCTAGATCCGGCAGTTACCCGACCATCGCGAGTTGGTCCGTACGATGCCACGGCGGCAGCGGGCGAG
>DHWX01000088.1 GCA_002413395.1 Polaromonas sp. UBA5171
ATGCTTTTGGTAGCAATATAAAAAAAGAAATTCAGGAGTCCAGAGTCCGACAGGCTGCTAGGTTGCGACCTCTAGCCCCTTCAGTGCGTCCGTCTCCACCAGCGTGGCGGCGGGGACGAGGCTGCGAAGGACAAACCGGTAGCCATGGCGCCAGCAGGCAATAAGCTGGCGACGCAGCTCACCGCGAGTCAGGGAATTGAGAGGGTGTAGATGGTTTCGTGGAGAACTGGCGCGTGGGACAAAATTTGTATGGACTTCTCCCGGGGGTGAAGCGGTACAGGCCGATGAAACAACAAACCTTGGCCATAATGGCCGATCAAAAACCAGGATACGAGCATTACCGAAATCCCGCGCGGCTCGATGAATTTCTCCAGACCATTCAACCCATCATGCAGTTGGCTGAGCTGTGTGCAGGAGGCGAACCCCACTTCGCCAAAGCGAGCAACGGGCGCCCACCCACTGGTCTGGAATGCATGCTACGCATCCACTTCATCCACTGATTCAACCTGGCAGTTCTGGTCTGCGAAGAAGCCGTGTACGACAGTGCCAGCCTGCGCGCGCACTGCGCTGGCCTAAATCGGCGAATCCTGGTTGAACTCGGGTTTGCGTTTTTCCCTGTGCGACGACAGACCCTCCAACACTTCCGGGCCGCCGAAGCCGAGCATTTCAAGCGCCAATGAGGCGTCGAAGGTGGGCCCGGCCGAACGCAGCCAATTGTTGAGCGCGTACTTGGTCCAGCGTATGGCCGAGGGAGCGCCGTTGGCCAGCCTGCGCGCCACGTCCATCGCGGTTTTGTCCAGGTCGGCGTCATCAACCACTTTGGACACCAGGCCGATACGCTCGGCTTCTTCGCCGGAGAGCGGCTCGCACAGCATCAAGTAGTACTTGGCCTTGGCCATGCCGCACAGCAACGGCCAGATAATGGCGGCGTGGTCGCCAGCCGCAACGCCGAGCCTTGTGTGCCCGTCCACGATTTTGGCGGTGCGACTCGCGATTGAAATGTCTGCCAGGATGCCGGCCGCCAGTCCAGCGCCGACGGCAGGTCCGCGTATCGCACTGATGATGGGCTTGGAGCAATTGATCATGTTGTAGACCAGGTCGCGCGCCTCCTTCCACACGGTCATGCGGGTTGAAAATTCGTCGATCATGCCCCGCACTACCTCGAGATCGCCGCCCGCCGAGAAGGCCTTGCCGGCACCGGTGATGATCACTGCCGATACTTCAGGATCTGCGTCGACGTCCTTCCAGATATTCACCAGCTCCCGGTGCATGGTCGCGTCCGCCGCATTAAGCTGCGCCGGTCGGTTCATTGTGACTTTCAGGATGTGGGGCTCCGGCATTTCAATCAGCAGGCGGGTGTACTTTTCATAAATTGGGGACATGTTGGGCCTTTGTCGGGGGAAAAAACATTGAAGCTGTTGCCAGATCGCCTTGCGGACGCACCGCCAGCGACTGAACGGCAGCATGGCGATGCGGACGGCACCACAAGCTTACAGTCGCTGGACGCACCGGGTCAAGACGCCGGCATGCAGTGTTCCGTACATCAGGATGACGAGTCATGGTTAACCCGGATGCCGAAGCCGGCCGTATGTTTGTTTGGCCTGCCGCATGGGTTCACTGTACGGAACGCTGTCGGAGCCCCGGTTGACGCAATGCCGGGGCTAACGCATCCTTGGCATCCAGTTGACGGGTGCCTGCGGGCATGGTTTAAAACGATTTGGAGACGGACATGAGTGATGACAGCCCCGATGCGTGGGATCCCCAGGAAGACGACATCAACAATGCCAATGTGACGGCATTGATGCACCGGCTGGGCTTTGACAACTACGAAGACTTGTACCAATTCTCCATCCACAAACCGGATGCTTACTGGCGCGAGGTTATCGTTTTTTGCCAGATTAAGTGGAAGCGCGACTATTCAGATTACATTGATGTGTCAAGAACCGAAGCCTTTCCCGAATGGTTCGTTGGCGGCCAGTTGAACTGGGTGGACACCGTCCTGGCTTGGGCGGACGAACCGGCGCAGGCCACACGCATCGCAGTCGTCGGCGAACACGAAGACGGCAATACAGCATCTGTCACCTATGCCGAACTCAAATCAAAAGTGCAAGGTTTTTCCGCTGGCCTTTCCGCTCTGGGTATCGCGCGCGGGGATCGCGTAGGCCTGTTGGTGGAGAGTGGCATCGAGGCGACAGTCTCTTTCCTTTCGCTAGCCTATATTGGGGCGATTGCCGTACCCCTATTTTCCGGGTTCGGCGCCGATGCTGTGGTGTCGCGGTTGTCCGCTTGCGGCGCGCGGTTGCTGATCGCCACCTCCGGCTTCTCGCGCCGCGGCAGACGTGTCCATACGCGCGCGCTGGTCGACGAGGTTTTGCAGAAAGTGCCCCAGCTTGAGCGTGTTATCTGGAAGCGCGGCCTGGAAGAAACGCTGCCCGATGGCTTCATCGACTGGACCAGCGTGGGTGTGGGCAACAAGCCGCTGACCGCTTCCGCGGCGATGTCGGCCAATGATCCGTTCATGGTGATTTACACCTCTGGCACTACCGGGAAACCCAAGGGGCCCGTTCATACCCATGGCGGCTTTCCGCTCAAGATCGCTCACGACTCGGCAATCCATTTCAACATCAAACCCGGCGACGTGCTGTGTTTTCCGGCGGACATGGGCTGGATCGCCGGTGCCCTCATGATGTCGAGCGCGCTGCTGCGCGGCGCGACCTCAGTATGCTATGACGGCGCACCCGACTTTCCCGACTGGTCGCGCATGTCGCGCCTGGTAGAGCGCTACAAGGTCACCCATTTCGGCTCCGCCCCGACCCTGATACGCGGCATGTCGGCCAACCCCGAGCTGGCGCTGGCCGGCGACCTGTCGACGTTGCGCGTGCTGATCACCGCGGGCGAGGGCATAGACCCGGAGCACTTCATCTGGTACCAGACAAATTTTGGCCGTGGCGTCTGCCCGGTCATCAACTACACCGGCGGCACCGAGGTGTCTGGTGCACTACTGGCCAACGTCGTGGTCAAGACCATACTGCCGGGCGCATTCAACACTTGCTCGCCCGGCGTGCAGGTTGACGTAGTCGACGCGTCCGGTAAGCCTGTGCGCGACCAGATCGGTGAATTGGCCGTCCTCAAGCCTTTCGTCGGCATGACGAGGTCGTTCTGGCAGGACGATGCGCGCTACCTCGAGTCTTATTGGCAAACGGTGCCCGGCATGTGGATTCACGGCGACTTGGCGCAGCGCGTCGGCGACAACTCATTCCAACTGCTGGGGCGTTCCGACGACACCATTAAGGTTGCCGGCAAGCGGCTAGGGCCAGCAGAGGTCGAGGAAGTCTTGCTGGAATTGCGCTCCGTGGCGGAGGCCGCAGCCATCGGCGTCAATGATCCGGTGAAAGGGCAGAAGCTGGTGGTCTTCGTCATCCCGTCTCGCGAGTGGGACGGTGACAGTCCCAAGCTGGTGGCAGCCGTCACGCGCCAAGTTGACGAGCGCCTTGGCAAACCGTTTCGCCCGGGCAATGTACACATCGTGCAGCAGTTTCCCAAGACACGCAGCTCCAAGATCATGCGCCGCCTGATTCGGGCCGTCTACACCAGTCAGCCGTTGGGCGATATCTCGGCACTGGACAACCTGACGTCGCTAGACGAGATCAGGACCACGATTCCTACCTGAGGCTGGCCGGCATGGTCATGCGGAATAAAACAACAGGAGCAACAGCAGACATCATGGACCTTGGAATACAAGATAAAAAAGTCCTCATTACCGGGGCGTCAAAGGGTATAGGCGAGGGTCTGGCGCGTGCTTTCGCGGAGCAAGGCTGCCAGTTGCGCTTGGTGGCGCGGTCGGCTGACAAGCTCGAGGCGCTTGCCGAGGTGCTGCGCCGACAGTATGGCGTTGCGGCAGAAGTCCTCGCTATCGACCTGATGCTGGCCGGCGCGGTGGACTGCATTGCCGCGTTCGGGGGCGATGCCGACATCCTGGTCAACAACGCAGGGGCTATCCCAGGCGGCAATCTGTGGGATGTCGATGAAGCCGCCTGGCGTGCCGGCTGGAACCTCAAGGTTTTCGGCTACATCAACATGACGCGGGTGTTCTACCGGCTGATGGCGGCTCACGGGGGCGGCGTTATTCTCAATAACATCGGCAATGGCGGCGAGAACTTCGACTTCGATTACATCGCAGGGACGACCGGCAATGCCGCGCTAATGGCTTTTACGCGGGCCATGGGCGGCAAGAGCCTGAAAGACAACATCCGCGTGGTCGGCATCAATCCCGGGCCAGTCGACACGGACCGCATCCGCAATGTCTGGAGAAAGCGCGCCAGTGATCGCCTGGGGGATGCCAGCCGTTATGAAGAGCTGATGCGCAACTACCCGCTGGGTCGGCCTGCGTCGGTTGCCGAGATCGCCGACCTGTTCGTCTTCATCGCGTCGCCGCGTTCGGGCTACACCTCGGGTGTGATCCTGACGGTGGACGGCGGCATCTCCTCCAATCGGTCTATCTAGGCAGCGGCAGGCATATCTGGCAAGCGCGGAGGCCCTGGCCGCGTTTGCGCCGGAATCCCCAGTTTGGTCGCTTAAATAGCACGGCTCACACTAAAAAAGGTCATTCATATGTCACAGGTACTAGAGGGAATTCGCGTACTGGATTTCGGGCGGTTTATCGCTGGACCGTTTTGTGCGGCCATGTTGGCCGACTTCGGTGCCGATGTGATCCGCGTCGACAAGCTGGGCGGCAGCGAAGACCGCTTCGTCACGCCGATCACCGATGGCGGCGAGGGCGCATACTTCCTCCAGGTCAACCGCAACAAGCGTTCGATTGCCCTGGATATTGATAGCACGGAAGGCCGTGAAGTAGTCCGGCGACTGGTGCAGACTGCTGACGTGGTCGTCGTCAACATGCCTCCCATGACGCTGAAGAAACTAGGCCTCGACTACGACACGCTCAGCAGCATGGACCCGACCATAATCATGGTTGCCGCCTCGGCTTTTGGCGAACTCGGAAGTGACAGCCACCGCGTCGGGTTTGACGGCGTGGCACAGGCAATGAGCGGCGCCGTCTACCTTTCCGGCACTGAGGAGCAGCCCGCGAAATCCATGGTCCCGTTTGTCGACTTTTCAACCGCGCTTGCCTGTGCGATGGGTGCCTTCGCCGCGCTTCTTGAGCGCAAGTCCAGTGGCCGGGGCCAGAAGGTGGATGCATCCCTCCTGAGAACCGCGCTCAACGTGGCCAGCGGTTGCCTGATCGAAGAGCATGCCCTGAAGCTGGGACGCCGTGCCACCGGCAACCGCAGCCAGATAGCCGCGCCGTCGGACATCTTCCTGGTCACGGATGGCTGGATCATTGTGCAGGCCATCGGACAACCCCTGTTCAAGCGCTGGACCAAACTGGTCGGACGGCCCGATATGCTAGACGACCCCCGTTTTACCAATGACATCCTGCGAGGAAAAAATGGCGAGGAGATCAGCGGCGTGATGAGTTCTTGGTGCGCCACCAGAACCACCGCCGAGGCGATGGCGGCGCTGGAGAGCGCAAAAATACCGGCGGGACCGGTATTTTCCCCGGCACAGGCGTTAAAAGACGAAGCCATGCAGGCGCGCGGACTTTTCCGGATGATGGACTATCCAGGCTTGCAGGAGCCGATTCCCGTGATTGCCAGCCCGGCTAACCTTTCTCGTACGCCGCCGCAAATCCGCGTGAGAGCGCCGGTCTTGGGCGAGCACACAGAACAGATCCTGGCAGAGGTGGGGTACAACCGAGAAGCCATCGCTGGTCTACGGGCCGGTGGAATTATCTAGCGCTGTCAACGGCACTGCCCTGGCGCCATGCCCGTATCAACCTCGCCGGAGGTTCAACCGCGCGGGCCAACGGGTTGGTATAAACCCGCATACAAAGTCCCTACGGGTTGTTGTGGCGATAAAAACCGAAGTACGGAACGATAATGGTGGTGTAATTGTCTGCACTTCGCACCGGGTGCACTGTCTAGGTTGTGCGGGCGATGAATGATTCGGGTCAGAAACCCGCTTGCACATTAATTAGTCGGTGCAATAAGTGTAATCCAATGAAACAGATTTCCAACCTTCAAAAAAGCGCCCGTTTACGGAGCCTGAGTAAAAGCTATCCCGACACCCACATCACCGACGTGCGAATGGTGTTGCGCGCGCCGCGCGATTGCGCGGAGGCGCGTGAGCTGGCGCCCGCCGGCAACCTGATTACCCCCATCGAGCGCGGGCTTGCGGTGTTGGCATCCTTCCGTGTAGGTG
This sequence comes from Polaromonas sp. UBA5171, assembly GCA_002413395.1. GTDB lineage: Bacteria > Pseudomonadota > Gammaproteobacteria > Burkholderiales > Burkholderiaceae_C > Polaromonas. The sequence goes on from DHWX01000088.1 coordinate 6,262, forward strand.
ATGGTTGGCTAGGCAACCAGGAAATCTCTCTGCGTACTGATATACCTAAGGCAACCGTGACTCGGCTGACGCAGACCCTGACCAGCGAGGGCTTCCTGAACCATTCGCTGCAGCTGCGTAAATACCGGCTGGCAGCTGCCGTGCTGGGCCTGGGTTTTGCATCCATCAAAAACGCCGAAATCGCCACCGTGGCCCGGCCGCTGATGCAAAAGCTGGCCGACGAATGCGGAGTTTTTGTCTCGCTCGTGGGGCGCGACGGGCTGGATATTGTGATGATCGAAAACTGCCACAGTGCGACGACCCTGACGACGCTGGCACTGAGCGCGGGCGGGCGCCTGCCGATCATCTCGTCGCCCCTGGGACTGGCCCTGCTCAGCGGTCTGCCCGAGGCCGAACGCAGTTACCTGATCGACCGTATCCGTCTGCGCTTTAAACCAGAGTATCGCGTGAAGCTGCGCCAGCGTGCGGCCGATGCCCTGGCGCAAGTCTCGCAAAAAGGATATTGCGTCTCGGTGGGTGACTGGGGCGCGGACCTGGTGGTTGTAGCGGCGCCGCTTCACATCGCAGACCGGCCGCCAGTGGCCATTGCCTGCGCCGGCCCGGTCAAATCAGTGACCAAGGCCCGGCTGAGCGATTTCATAGGCCCGCGCCTAGTAGACTTGGTTGGCACGCTGGAGGGACTTTCCACCCAGCGCTACGATCAGGGAGCGAAACAGCATGCTTGACGCGCATCGCGAGTTAGACACCGGTCTTGAAGAGTACGGCCTGGTTCATCCGCCATGCCCAGCCATGGCGGATGAGAAGCAGTGCGGGACCCACACGCTGGAGCGCGCGTTGGCAGTCCTCAAGGCCTTCGGCGGACATGCCGGTCCCCTTGCCAACGCGGTGTTGGTGCGCCGCACCGGTTTTTCCAAAGCTTCGATTTCCCGCATCACCAGAACGCTGGTGACCCTGGGCTACCTGGACCGCGCTTCCGATGGGGTGCGTTTCCAAATCGGCATGCGAGGCCCGCTGTTGGGCCACACCTACCGCGCCAACAACCCGGTCAGCGCGCTGTGCAGGCCGGCCATGCAAGCCTTTGCGGACAAGCACGACTTGTCGGTTGCACTGGCAATCGGTGACGGCACTGATACCCTCTACATTGAATACTGCAAGAGTCCGCGAATCGCGACCCTCAGGCTTGAAATCGGCAGCCGCATGCCTATGGAGCTGACCTCCATAGGGCGCGCCTACCTCTGGGCCCAGCAGCCACGCGAGCGCGCGGCTCTGCTCGCCGAGATCACGCAAAAAGCCGGTAAAGGCAATCCGCATGCGTTGGCGCCCACTTACCGCGCGTTTGAACACCTCGAACGTTTTGGCTACTGTATGGCAAGCGGGGAGGTCCAGCGCGACTCGTATGGCATTAGCGTGCCCGTCTACCTGGGTGAGCCCGCGGTTTCGCTGGCCCTGAACTGCGGTGCCATTCTACCGGCGCCACCTGATGCGCACATCCGAAACGTGCTGGTGCCCGACCTTATGAAAGCCGCCGATGCCATCAAGCAGGCGATGAAGGGATTGGACAGCAATTTAATTTGACCCATGTAAGTCGCAAGGCCATGCTGCGTCGGGAATAACCACTTTTACAAGGCACTCCTTCCGGCGCTTGCTCCGCACAGAGCGTGTCGCTGCGCCCTATAGTTTGTCTGACGCACTGGCCATAAGCGCGCCCAGCGTGTTCACTGTACGGAGCGCATGCCCGCACACCTTTGACTTGCAACCGGCCAGCTTGCATTCTCGTGTCTTCGCCCCCTCTCGTTTGCAGGCCGAAGGAGAATGAATTGACTACACCTGATTCAATTTCTAATTCATAAATGAAGTTAAAAAAGCACCAATAATCCAGGGCCAGGATACGATGGAGCCCACCGTGCTGGGGTCATCTTCCAAGGTTTTCAGCGCCAGCGTCAGGTGATCCTCCAGCGCATCAAGGCTCTTGAAGACGCGGTTATGAAAGAACTTCTCACGCAGCTCATCCCAGACGTGCTCAATCGGGTTGAGCTCGGGCGCGTAAGGGGGAAGTTTCAGCAGGTAGATGTTTTCTGGTGCTTTGAGTGCATCACTACGATGCCAGCCAGCACCGTCGATCACCATGACAATGCACTCATCGGGATGGCGTGCCGAGACTTCATTGAGGAACAGCTGCATGCACTCGGTGTTGACGTGCGGCAGGATCAGGCTGTCGAGCTCGCCAGTGCAGACATCCACTGCACCATAGGCATAGGTGTATTCGTGCGTCAGCATGCCTTGGCAGACTGGGCGTAGTGGCTTGGGAGCCCAGCACCTGCGTACGTCCGAGATGCGTCCAAAGCGCGCCTCGTCTTGAAACATCAGCTTGATGGTTTTGCCTTGCGCCCAGCCTTTGCGGATTTCGGCGAGCGCTTTGGGGAGTTTTTTTTCCACTCCTCCTGAGCCAGCGGGTCACTTTGAGGATGGCGTTTGTCGGGTGCGAGCTTTCTCCAGCCGTGGCGATGCAGCAGGTTGTAGGCTGAGGCTAGCGCCACCTCACGCCCCAAGCGCTTGTCCAGCGCCGCCTTTATTTGGCCGACGACGAGTACGCCACCGGCAGCGGCGGACTCCAGGAAGGGGGCCAGAAACTCACACTCTTCTTCCAGACTCATGTTCTGGCGCTTGCGCCCGCCCGCAGTGGGTGCATCTGGCGCTCCTGCTTTGTGGCCACGCATGAAGCGCCGCCGCAGTTGGCAGGCCCAACCTGGCGACACGCCAATAACCTGGGCCGTGTCCGCCAAGCTCATGGCGTAGTCCAGTGGCAACACAACTGCCTGCGCCTGACGCAACTGCTCGACCGTCTGGGCTGAGGCTATTGCCTCGCGGGCATTCATCAATATTCGATCATCTCCGCTGGCAGGACGTGACATGACTTTCTCCATCTGGGTTGATGGATATATTATTACATCAATGAATTGGAAATTTAATGAAACGTAATTACTGGTTTTATCCATGAGGCGTATGGACCTGGTGGACGAGTGTGAAAAGCTGCGGCTGGGATCCTTTGCCAAAGGCTTGTACGCAATTATTATGTTGGCGCAGACCCGCTGCGGCCCGGTCCGCGTGAGATGTGCCTTGCCCAGATTGAATGTGACTGAGTTTTGGCTTGCGCCTATCGAACGCAATGCCGCGACGGTGGCGTGGATGAAGACCGCGTCTTTCATGCTGCTCGACGCTGTGCCGGAAATACACGGTCAAAACGAGGTCGCGCGCGACTTTGCAGTGAGCTAACTCGAGCCGAAAACGCATCTGATGTGGAAATCGCAACTCCTCGGTGGTCGAATCGAAATCGCAGCTGCGCAGGCAGTCGCGGTCGACCTGGCAGCCATGGCGCCAAGGCGCCCCGTGAAAACATGGCGCTTGCATTTGAGAGCGGTGCGACCTTTCACAATACGTGATCGCCAGTGTCTTACGCCGCGCCGCGCATTTCGAAGTACGGAAGGCAATGCAGTGTCACATTGACCGTGAAATAGGGCGCACGTGTAATAGACCGACATGCATTGCAGACCGGCGCGAGGCGGCCGGACGCCTCGCAATGTGTGCAGGAGTAAACTTTTCGAGTGATACCAATCAGGAGACAACTATGTTCAAGAAAAAAAGTATTTACAAACTGTGCGCCAGCGCGGCTCTGCTCGCCTGTGCCGGTGCGATGCCGGCCACCGCCCAGGAAATCATTAAGCTCGGGCTGTCCATTCCACTATCAGGTGCAGCAGCTAACTGGGGCAAGGGCAGCGAATGGCTTTGTAATGAAGCCGCTAAAGAAATCGCCCAGGAAGGCGGCATCAAGGTGAAGGGTAAGGTCTACAACTACAGTTGTGTGGCCTACGACAACAAATACAACGCTGCGGAAGGCACCAGGGTCGCGCAGGCGCTGCTGAACCGCGACGGCATTAAGTTCATCGGCGGCAGCCTTGGTACCGCGCCGGTGAAGGCGCTGCAGTCGCTGTCCGAGCGTGAGGGCGTGCTGCACATGACCACCGCATGGGGTTCGAGTATCAAGGGTCCGAAATTCCCGCTGACGTTCACCATCATGAACACGCCAAACGAGATTACCTTCCCACTGATCGGGTACATCAAGGAGGTCAATCCGGCCATCAAGACGGTCGCGCTGCTCAATCCTAACGATGCGTCGGGGCAAGAGACGGAAGTGGTGGCGCGCAAGGCCTGGGCCGCAGCGGGCGTCAGCGTGGTGTCAAGCGACTGGTACGACCGCGGCACGACCGAGTTCCAGCCGATCGCCTCGAAAATTGCGGCGACCAAGGCGGACGTGGTGGACCTAGGCGGCACGCCGCCATCAGACAGCGGCCTGGTTTTCAAGGAGTTGCAGGCCATCGGATGGAAGGGCGTGAAAGTAGTTGAAGTCGGCACTGGCGCCGACGGCTTGATTGCAACCGGTGGCTCCGCCGCCGAAGGCGTCTACATGGGCGCCGCCGTGGTCTTTGACGGTGCACAGGTAACCGACAAGCAGCGTAAGCTCAATGAAGCCGGGAAGGCCGCTATCGGCGAATCGCTCAACTCTGTGCAATTGGGCTTTTATGACTCGGTCAAGGCACTAAAGGCCGCGATGGAACTGGCGCAGAGTGTCGAGCCCAAGGCGGTTGCTGCGGCGCTTCCCAACGTGAAATTCAATTCCTTCTACGGCCCCAGCGGCTTTGGCGGCAAGGACACGTATGGCTCGGCGCAGCAGATATTGGTGCCGGTCATTGTCACGCAGATCAAGAGCGGCAAGCTGACGGAAGTGCGCCGCATCGAGTCGGCCGAAATGAAAACGCGTAAGTGAACGTGTAAGTAAACGCACTGGAGACAAACACATGCAGACAGCATTGCAGTTGATCGTGACGGCGCTTCAGATAGGCTCGATATATATTCTTTTCTCGCTGGGTCTGACGCTGATTTTCGGTGTGATGAAGATTGTCAACTTCGCGCACGGCCAATTCTTTACGCTGTCTGCATTGCTAGTCGCTGCCCTGGTGCCGTGGTTCGCTGCTCACGGCTATAGCGTCACGCTGGCCTATCTGTTTGCGGCTGGTATCGGGGTGGTTGCCTCGGTGCTGCTCGGCATGTTGATCTACCAGTTTGGGTTCAGGTTTTTCCAGCGTGACCTTGCCGGATCGTTCATCCTTTCCACTGGTCTGGTATTGTTGCTAGAAGGCGCTTTTCTGCACTACTTCGGCGGCGCGGTGCGAACCGTACCGCCGTTGGTCTCTGGCAATGTAAATATCTTCGGCGTGAACCTCACGTCGCAGCGTCTGCTGCTTGGCTTGGTCGCCATCACGGCCACCGGGGCGATGTACTGGGTGCTGTCGGCCACGCGCTTTGGCAAGGCCATGCGCGCAGTGTCCATCGACCATGAGGCAGCGATGCTGCAGGGAATTCCCTACAAGCGTCTCGCGTTCCAGGGTTTCGCGGTTGCTACTTTCCTGGCCGCCGTCGCCGGTGCGCTGCTGGCGCCGATCTCTGTGATCACACCGGTGCTCGGTTCTGACTACCTCATCAAGGGGTTTATCGCCGTGATCATTGGCGGGCTTGGCAGTGTTCCGGGTGCAATCATCGGCAGCCTTTTTATTGCCATGATCGAGAGTATCGGCGGATTTTACTTCGACCCCTCGGTCGCAAATCTAGCGATCTTCGTACTCGTCATGGTCGTCCTTCTAGTGAAGCCAAATGGGTTATTGGGAAGCAGGTGAAAATTGTGATTAGAAACAAGCATGTGTTGATGACTCTGGCTGTGATTGCACTGGCTGCTGTCAGCCTGTTCGTGAGGGATGCCTACTCATCCAACCTAGTGACGTGGATGGCCATCGCCGCCTTGACAGCCACGAGTCTGCGCTTTGTCTCGCTGATTGGTGAGCTGAACTTTGCTACTGCGGCCTTCTACGGCCTGGGTGCCTATGGCGCTGGCACGGCGGTCACTTTGCTGAACTTGCCGTTCGCAGTGGCTCTACTGGCTGGCGGAATTGTGGCGCTGGTGGTCAGCGCTGTGTTTGGTTATATCATGCTCAAGACCAAGGGCCCGTATTTCCTGCTGATCGGCTTTGCGTTCACAGAGGTAATGCGCATTCTCTACACACGGTCCGATTGGCTAGGGGGCAATTCCGGAATGGTTGGGATTTTTCCGCCATCTTTTTTTGGCGCCTATTTCTCAACATTCGTGGTGTTGCTATGCGGCGCTTTCATCGTGTTGCTCTATGCCGTCGAACGATCGGACCTTGGCAAGGTCTTTATGGCGATCCGCGACAACGACAACGTTGTTCTTTCCGTTGGCATCGACGTGCACCTGATGAAAGTCGCGTGCTTTTGCATAGGTTCTTTCGTCGCTGGCATTGCGGGTGCGCTGCACGGGTTTGCCAACAACGTCATCAGCCCGGGCGACTTTGGATTCATGTTGTCCACCTTCGCCTTGGCCTATATGAAGGTCGGTGGTGAAGATAGCCCCTATGGACCGATCACTGGCGCTATATTGCTGGTTGGGCTCGGGAGCCTCGCCACGCGCATGGGTGCTGGTGAGCATGTGTTTTATGGTGCGGCCATCGTATTCGCAGTCCTGCTAATGCCCAAGGGCATCGTCGGTCTGGCAGGAGTTGCCGCGTCGCTGGGAAAAGCGCGCAAGTCGAACAAGGCCGGCAATGCGCTGCAGCTGCGGACCAAGGAGGGCAGGTCGCATGGCTAATACCGAAAACGTGCTGGCCGAAACCAGAAGCCTGACGCGCCGCTTTGGCGGCCTGATTGCCGTGTCGGGCCTCAGCATCGACATCCGCAAGGGCGAGATCCTCGGCCTGATCGGTCCCAACGGTGCCGGTAAAAGCACTACCTTCAACCTGATCAGCGGTTTTTGCAAGCCCTCGTCTGGCAGCCTTTTTTTTGACGGCGAGGACATGACTGGCAAATCCCCGGTGAAGATCAGTCGCGGCGGGTTGGTGCGAACATTCCAGCATGGCAGCCTGATGCGCTCCATGACTGTGCGGGACAATATCCTGATCGGCGCAATTGGCGCACTGAAGGGCTCACGCCGCAACGAGCGCCCGACACGAGTCAACGAGACCGCCGCTATCCTCGGCCTCACGCCCTATTTGGACGAGGTCGCAGCCAACCTGCCACACGGCATCCAGAGGTTGGTTAGCATTGCCATTGCATTTGCACCCCGACCCCGCCTGCTGTGCCTGGATGAGCCGCTCACCGGCTTGAATCAGACTGAAGTCGGCACCACGCTGGAGGTGTTTGCGCGCATACGCCGTGACTTTGATTGCACCATCTTGCTGGTCGAACACAACATGAAGGCCGTCATGAAAATCTGCGACCGTATCGTGGTACTGCACCATGGGCAAATGCTGGCCACCGGCACGCCCCAAGAGGTTCGCGAAAACGAGAGTGTGGTGTCAGCCTACCTGGGAAAACATCATGGCGCATGAATATTCGGTTGAGGTTAAGGGCATGTCGGTCAGCTACGGCATCGTGCCGGCGCTGCTTGACGTGAGTCTGACCGTGCGCAGGGGCCAGATCGTAACCATCATCGGCGCCAACGGCGCGGGCAAGTCCACGTTGATGAAAGCGGTCAGCGGCCTTCTCGCGCCCGCTGCGGGATCGGTGCGGCTGTTTGGCGAAGAGGTGGTTGGCCTGAGCGCCGACAAACTGGTGTCGCGCGGGCTGTCGCTGGTACCCGAAGGGCGCCGGCTGTTCGGCGAGATGACGGTGCGCGAGAACCTAGAGCTAGGTGCCTACTCCCGCGTGGGTGTCGGCACGCTAGCGCAAGACCTTGAGCGCACGCTGTCGTATTTTCCCGCTCTCAGTGACCGTCTGTCAGCGCTCGCCGGTAGGCTCAGCGGCGGCCAGCAGCAGATGTTGGCCGTCGGCCGCGCCCTGATGAGCGCGCCGCGCGTGCTGCTGCTCGACGAGCCAACTATAGGCTTGGCTCCGGCCGTGGTAGACACTATTGCCAGCGTGATCGCCAACATCCGTAAGGACGGCGTTGACGTGATACTGGTCGAGCAAAACGCCGAGGTGGCGTTGTCGATCTCCGACTACGGTTATGTTTTGGAAGAGGGTCACGTCGTGATGCAGGGCGACGCACAGGAGTTGGCGCGCAATGAGGATGTCAAGCGCGCTTACCTTGGCATCTGAAGAACGCCCCCAGTGAAGACGCCCTCAAATCAGCATCAACACGTCGTGAGTACCAATATGCCTTCCCCACCTCTGCCACAACACCTGTTTTCGCTGCTGAGCATTGACTCCATGACCCCGCCCGGTCGCATCGCCATGGCACCGCATGGTGTCGTGTTTCCCAGCGGCCACGGCAGTGGGGTGGAGAGCGTCATCGACTACCACGCCGAACGAGCGAAGGGCGGCGTCGACGTGATCGTGATGAGCAACTTCCGGAGGCTGCCCTCGTTTTCTGAGCTGGCCAGTTGGGGAGGCAACCTCAAGGCCACGCCGCTCGGCAACATCGACATGGTCAACGATACGGCAATGGTGGCCGCTTACCGGAGCCTGGCGCGGCAGGGTTTGCGCATGTGCTCACATACGCTCATGCTGAGCGTTGCGCCGGGCAACGTGCTTTGCCGTGCCCACTTTACCTGTTTGTACTGGGGCGGGACGGCGTTGACTCGGCGGTGCCGACCATTGGCAACTAGGCCATCGACACGCTTTACCGCATCTTGTAGGGCCGGCATGTCGATCTGCATGTCATCGTCGATGGCGAGCGGGTGGGTCAAATGTTCTAGAAGGGACTCGGCCGGCCTTAACGCCGACTTAGTCGATCCAGACGTCTGGATCGTGCCGTTCAGAAAAATCGAAAGACATGGAGCTGTCAATGCAGAAAATTGAAGAGGAACTGGCAATGAGCGTGAGGTGCGCGCTTGCATCTGAGTCGCACGATGTTTGATCGCGTCTTCTCGCCCATTCGGATCGGGGCTGTTGAGGTGCCAAACCGGATCGTTCGAACGGCGCATGCGACTGCCTTTTCACGCGGTCCTATTAATGATGATTTGATCGCGTATCACCTCGAGCGGGCCCGAGGTGGCGTGGGTCTGTCCATTATCGAGGGAGCGTCGGTCCACGCATCGTCAACTTTTGCACTAAGCGTTCGTGATGATTCCGTCATCCCGCAATATCGGCGACTGGTTCGAGCGATCGCTCCGACAGGAATGAAGCTGTTCCAGCAGCTCTGGCACGGTGGTTACACCGACCCTGCCGCGAACGGTGGACCGCCCTGGGCGGTTTCTGCGATACCAGGGCGGTACTCGATGGCGCCCCCGATAGCGATGTCAACCGATCAGATCGCCGAACTTATCGATGCCTATGCCAAGGCGGCGGCGCGTGTCGAGGAGGCCGGTGTCCACGGGGTCGAGATCCTGGCCGGCAATGGATATCTCCACTCGCAGTTTCTGTCACCTGTGCTCAATCAGCGTCTAGACGAATATGGTGGCACATTTCAGAATCGCATACGGTTCTTGCTTGAGACGCTTCAGGCGATCCGAACTGCAACATCGTCGGGATTCGCGCTCGGCATCCGGATCGGCGACAGTTCCGACCAGCGCATATTGTCATCGGAGGAGGTCAATGCCGTTGCGGTCAGGGTTCAGTCTGAAGGATTGATCGACTATTTGAACATCACGCATGGAGACTACTATTTTCATGTCGATCGTTACGCCGGCATGGATCAGCCCGTTGGATATCAACTGCCGTTCAGCGAGCGTATCGGCCGAGGAATCACTGTTCCGAAGATTATCATTGGACGGTACGCCACTCTTGACGATGCCGAACAGGCGCTGCGTGCTGGCGACGCGGATCTTGTCAACATGGTCCGTGCCACGATCGCCGATCCGATGCTGGTCGTAAAGGGGCGGGAAGGCAAGGCATCTGAGATCCGACCATGTATTGGATGTAATCAGGGTTGCATTGGGGGGGTGTTCGCCGGTCGAATGTCATGCACGGTTAATCCGGCCGTCGGCTTTGAGGCGACTCTTTCGGAAGCGAATATTGCCCAAGGCTAGTACCTCGCGGCGAGTGCTTGTGATCGGTGGGGGACCGGCCGGTATGGAGGCTGCACGGATCGCGTTGTTGTTTGGGCATCATGTGATGCTGGCGGAGGCCGCTCCGAACCTGGGCGGTATGCTGAGCCATGCCAAGCGCCTGCCAAAACTGCAGGCGATCGGCGATATCGGTATCTGGCTAGAAAGCGAACTGTACCGTCTCAGCGCGGACGTACGGTTGTCTACATATATGGATGTTGCTGATGTGATTGCCGAAGCGCCCGATGTCGTAATCGTCGCGACAGGATCGCAACCGACCAATCCGCGCGACATCCTCCAGGTAGCCGATCCGGCCACCAAGGTCATGATCTCCCCTAATGCGCGGGTGATCACCTCGTTTGACCTCTTTTCGGATCGAGGCAAGGATTTGGGAAGGACTGCAATGGTGTTCGACGATGTCGGCCATTACGAGGCGATTGGCTGTTGCGAGGAACTGATCGGCAGAGGACTTGAGGTCACCTACGTTACGCGACACCTGATGTTCGCCCCGGCGATTGAGGTTACCGGGCGTGCGCAGGCCGCGCTCAGGCGGCTCTATTCGGCCGGTCGATTTCGCGTAGTGACGCAGGCCGAGCTGATTGCAATCGACGATGATCATTCCGAAATCAGGCAGATTTTCGGCCGTCATTCCGAGGCGATCCCTGCGGAAACGGTGGTGATTGTGGCTTTTCGCCAATCGGAGAACGAACTCTGGCACGCGCTGCGAGGACGATTTGAGCAGTTGCATCTCGTCGGTGACGCAGTCTCGCCTCGCGACCTGCAGCCTGCGATCCGGGAGGGGCATCTCGCCGCGCGGGCGATAGTGTGACTTTGATACCGATGGCTAGGAGGATCACCAGCGGTGCGCCTAAGCTTTGGGCCAAGGAGGGTAAGGTGCACGGAGGATGCTGCAAATGTGCTGGTTATTGGCAGCTACGCCATCGAGACCTTTCACTGCGAAATCGTCGATGGCGAGCGGGTTGGCTGGATGAAGTAGAAGGGAGTCTGGCGGTCAGCGTGAACTTGCCGCCCGCAACGCCGACTTAGTCGATTCGGACATCCGGCGACCGACTTTCAGAATGGTTAAATGAAATGGAGCAGAAAATGAGGCATATGGGCAGATTGCAGGAGAAGGTGGCATTCATCACGGGCTCGGGCAGCGGCATCGGCCGCGCAGCCGCGGAACGGTTTGCGGAAGAGGGCGCCAAGGTAGTGATTGCCGAAATAGACGAAGTAAGCGGTCAGGCAGCAGCTTGTGCGGCGCGTGAGCGCGGCGCTTTAACGGGTGGTGATGCATTCGCGATTCGTTGCGACGTCAGTAACCGGCCCAGCGTCGAGGCGGCGATTACGGCCGCCATCGGACGCTATGGGCGCCTAGACATCCTGTACAACAACGCCGGCGGTTCGACGGTGGCCGACGGCATGGTGACCGAAGCCGCTGATGAAGAGTTCTGGCGTGCCATCACGCTGGATTTGTACGGGACGTTTCTCTGCTGCAAGATCGCCATTCCTGAACTCATCAAATCTGGGGGCGGTTCCATCATCAACACCGCGTCCATAGCGGCCATCAAGGCATTTCCGGGGCATGACTGCTACACCGCTGCGAAAGGCGGCGTAGCGTCATTGACGCGCTCAATGGCGGTGGAATACGCGCCGCAAGCAATCCGTGTCAACGCGCTGGCGCCAGCAGTCACGCTTACAGAGCGCGTCAGGGAGCGAATGTCAAAACCAGGTGATGTCCACAAACTCGCCGCCAAACATTTGTTGGGTCTTGTAACCCCGCAGGAAGTCGCGGAAATGGCGGTCTACCTGGCCAGCAGTGAGTCGCGGGTGGTGACTGGCCAGGTTTTTTCCATAGACAGTGGTGCATCTATTGCATAAACAGCAGAGACATGTCGCCGGAGGCAATAAAGGTGATCAAGACAGCGAAGGCCGGCGCGCCCTCACCGCTATCCAAGACGCGTGGAATGTCGCTGCATTCCACTGGGACCTTGACGCGTTTGCCGCCGTCTATAGCGGTGATGCGCTGCTGTTTGGAGGGCGGCCGGGTCAGTCTGTGGGCCGAGGCGAGGTGCGCAAGTACTTTGCCTCATATGTTGGAGTCATTGATTCCGCCGCCCTCACCATGGTTGGCCAGCAAGTGGTCCGGCTGGCGCCAGGAACATTTCTTGCGCAAGGTTTTGGCCAACTGGAATTGAAGCTCTCAAACGGGCTACTCTCTCGAACGGTGCTGCGCACCACCCTAATCGTAGTGCGGAGGGGAAATAGATGGGAAATTCAGCAGCACCATTTCTCTGCACTGCCGGACTCGCCACCATTGGGCTCAGGCTGACAGCGGCGGGTACTGCGTTGATGCGCCATGCGCAGGCCGCGCGCATCCCCCGGCGCTTTGCCAACGGGAGTGGCTTCTAAGTCAATGGTCGTTTGGACCCACTCGCTGGGTCGTTCCAAGCTATGCATCGTTCGTGTTTGCGTGTGTAATGGTCAGTTGTCTTGGACCAACAGTCAGCCGATTCGTTGGTGACCAGAAATCCGTGGGCGAGGCTAGGTGTCACACGAAGTTGTTTTTGGTTTCTTTCAGTCAGTTAACCACCCACCCATTTGCAAAACGTGGGCGACCATTTGAGAATCTCTGCCGCCACATCAAACCCGGACCGCGCGCCAACACCTGGCGCTTGTCGGACCTGGTAGTTCAGGCCACGCAACACGTCTTTGGCGTTGCGACTGTGTTTGTACTGTACAAAGCTCAAGTCCCGCGCGTTTCGCTCTTCAATACTTGTTGGTGAGACCCTTCATAAAGAAAGCCGCACGCAACAGCGCAGGCGAAAGTGCGAGCCCGTTATGCCAAGGGCATCCCAGGAAAACTGCTCAAAGTACGGAACGAATTGCCTCGCCTGCTTGCCCGTCGTCATGCGCATTCATTAACATCAGGCAAACATCAGCCCAGATGAGGAGCGAAGTCATTATTCATTGTGGCGCGGTGGAGAGCAAGCCAGTCATTGGTCTGGAGCACACCGCAAGTAATTGGAGAACCCGAGACCTCTGGAGGTTTTCCAAAAATTCAAGTTTGGAGCAGTCGATATGAAACCTTTTCAGAATGTCGGTTTTTTAGGTCTTGGACAGATGGGTGGCGCGATGGCAGAACGGCTCCTGGGGGCCGACTTTCGCCTGCATGTGTTCGATCCCCGTGCCGCTGCGATGGAGCGCTTCACCCAAAGCGGTGCGGTGGCCCACAACTCGCCCGTGTCGGTCGCCAATGCCGCCTCAATTGTGTTTGCATGCCTTCCCAGTCAGGAAGTGTCCCGACAGGCCGCCTTTGGGCCAGGGGGCGTGGTGCACGGGTCGGCAATCCGCATTTATGCGGAAATGTCCACTATTGGGAAAGATGCGGTTGAGCAGATCGCCTTGGCTTTGATTGAAAAAGGTATAGAAACCGTAGACGCACCCATTACCGGCGGTTTGCCGGGCGCTCGTGCCGGCACGCTTGCGATGTTGGTCTCTGGTTCGCCCTCAAGCATTGAAACCATTTACCCCCTGCTCAGGGTTATCGGAAAAGATGTCTACTCCATGGGCGACCATCCGGGCATGGCGCAAGTCATGAAGCTGGTAAACAACTTGGTCATGGCCAGTAACATGATCGTCGCGTCGGAAGGTCTGGTTTTTGGTGCCAAGGCCGGACTGGACGCGGACATGATGTTGCGAGTTCTTCACGCGGGCACAGGCGCCAGCTTCGCCTCATCCGCGATTCTAAAGAATGCCATCAGCGGCGTTTTCAATTTTGGAGCTGCTTTATCAATCATCGAAAAGGATGTAAGTGTGGGCCTTCACGAAGCGTCCCTGCTGGGCGTTGCGATGCCTGTCACCGACAAGGCGCGCACGATCTGGCACGCGGCTTATGCGGCAGGCCGAGGTGGAGAAGACTTCACCACCATCCTCCAAGTCGTTGAAGAGAAAAGCGGTACCCGGGTTCGTGGCCGCCCCGCATGACTTCGCGTTAGCCCGAATATTTCATTGCCCCTTGGAAGTGAGGACGGCAGCCCCTCCCTACGGCGCACCGTTATTGGTATTCAAGGCTAAGCAACAACGAGGACTGCGAATGTCAGACTGTACCGAAGAAGTTGTAACAAACAAGATTGAATTTGTCAGTTTGGGAGGATGTGTCATAGAAGGTTCCTGACCGACCAATCGGTATAGCGTTTGATTGTCATCCGACAGAGAAGCCGGCGAATTGGCCAAGGCAGAAGCTTGGGTACCCAGGTCGCTTGTGGATTGCATTTGTTCCTTCATTTGAGGACTAACGCGAGTCGTCACCACACGTCTCGCCCGAATGGACATCACCTCGCCGGATCGGGGGTTTCATCCTGGTCTTGGTGCCTTGGTACGGATCTGGTAATTGCTAAAAATAGAGATCTTGAGGTCTGGAGGGCGACAAGCGGGATGGCCTGTTCAACGCCAATCATCCCTTCCGGTTGGACGGGAACGAATGTCGTTGTTTAGAGGGTCATGTCATAGGATCTTTGGGATGGTTCGCTTTGGGGGATTGAGGTTTGCGACTGGCTTTGTCGTTTTAACGCAGAACCTTTTGCTTGCGAGCCGCCACTTTGCACCGGAACCCTGAATGTCAAATCTCGTGCCGTCATCGATCCGGCTCAACTCCGACAAATCGAACACGGTTCGTTCCTAGTACATCAACACGCTAA
>DHWX01000045.1 GCA_002413395.1 Polaromonas sp. UBA5171
GCGCTGGTTGCGCAGGTAGCCAAGCACCAGCAGCTCAGGATACGCCCCCAGCGTCATCAGGGTGACCAACTCGCGCTTGTCGACATACACCGTGAGGGCGCGCTCTGCGGGAATGGAGACCGTGTGGTGTTCGCCGAATTCGTTGACGGTATCAATATCGCAGGTCAAAGGCGCTTGGGCCAGCGTCAGGCGGGGCAAAGGTAACGTCATGGTGGAAGACTACAACAAAAAAGGCCAAACCTGAGCAGGCTGGCCTTTTAGTGAGGAGCGGTCTCAGGGTTTTTTGGCAGGTGCAATCTCGGCCGCAGGCGTTTTGCTGCTGGGCGGGCCGGTTGCCGTGGCCGCCGGAGAATGCGCGCCCGAGGCCTCTAAAGGCTTGACCGCTTCGGGCGGCGGGTACACAAAGGCGCCCGGCTCTGCGCAGGCGGCCGTTGCTGTTGCTTGCTTGGCTTCCTTGCCGGCCGCCTTGGCCGACTTGAAGTAAGCGGCCGCCACTGCGTCTTGCGACTTGCACAACCGATAAGCGTCCACCTTGTCGGCCCAGGCTGCCTTGGCGGCTGCCTCGGCGGCTTTGGCCTTGGCTTCATCGGTGGGTGGCGGAAGTTTGGCCAGCGCCAGTGCCGACGCACTGGACAACAAACTCACGATTAAAAGTTTTTTCATGAAATTCTCGCTTTTTATGCCTGGACCGTCTGGCCAGGTGGCACCGGCTTACTGCGCTGGGCAGGAATACGACCCGCCTTGACATCGTCATACCAGAGTTCATGGTGTTCCCTGGCCCAGGTTTCGTCGACATAGCCGGTTTTCATGCCCTGGTAGGCGCCCTGCATGCCGATGGTGCCCAGATAAATGTGGGCCATGAACATGGCGATCATCAGAATATTGGATGCCGAATGCACCATGTGGGCCACCTGCATGGTACTGCGCTCGTAACTCAGACCTGGCAACAGTTTGTCCATGGCCAGCCCGGAGGCCACCACGATCAGACCCAGCAAAAATACGCCACCCCAGAACACGACTTTCTCGCCCGCGTTGAAGCGGCCCGATTTGACTTCATGCCCTGACAGCATGCCGCCGCCCTTGAGCAGCCAGTTCAGGTCACCCCTGGTCGGGAGGTTGTCGCGCACGAAGGTCACGATGATAACCAGCAGGGAAACAGCAAACACCGGGCCGGCGAAGTTGTGCAGGTTTTTCAGGGCATAGGTGAGCCAGCCAAACAGCGTAAGTCCCATTAGCGGCAGCAAAAAGAACTTGCCAAACGCCATGACGATGCCCGAGATGGCCAGAATGGAAAATGCAATGGCATTGGACCAGTGTGCCGAGCGCTCAAAAGATGTGAACCGCTCTATTTTGCGGCCCGTCTCGGCAGCGTGCAGCTTGATGCTCCCCTTGCCAAAGTAGAACAGGGCAAGGGCACCGAGAACGATCAGCAAAAGCGCCCCGCCATAAGGAATCAGCCAGTTATTGCGTACCTGGCGCCATGCCTCACCGGCATTGGTCGGGCGCGAGCCCGGATATTGAACAAACGGCTGAATCAGGTTGCCGGCCTCGGGCGCCTCGCTTTTGGGCAGGCTGCTGTAACCCGTCACGCCCGAGCCGACCTGGCGCCACATGGGTGCATTGTTGCCCGGCTGGACCTTGGCCCGCTCGCCGTTGCTTTGCCTGGCATAGTTGGGCTCGGCGCTGGCGTCGGGCTTGACCTCGAAAATGTTCTGACCCTGAATGCCACCAGCCACCGCTGGTGCCACAGGCGCTGGCGTGACAACGATCGAGGACTGAGCCGATGGTGCCAACTGAGGCGCAGGCGGCTGCGCCCCGGCAAGCCCAGTCAAGCCAATGGCTATTAAAAATATAGCTGTTCGTGCGCGTTCCATATGACCTCCGGTCACTTCATCCTGACGTAGTCGTTCTGGGTGTTCTGCGCACGAGCCTTGAGCCTTTGCTCCCAGCTGCCTTTGTCGCCCGGCTTCCAGCCCGGCGCCACAAACGGGTCTTTTGCCCCTTGAAATGCCGGAACGTCGCTTTTGACGCCATAACCGGTCTGCGGTTTTTCGCCGCAGGCGGCAAGTGCCATGACGGCAGCAGTCATCAGTACAAGACGCATCATGATTTGGCTCCTGCAGGCGGCTGACCTGCCTGTTTCGACCCATAAGCCGTACCCCAGCCCCAGACCTCGGCACCCTTGCCCCGCTGCACCACGCGGTTGCGGAAGATGTCCGCGATCACATCGCCATCGCCCGCCAGCAAGGCCTTGGTCGAGCACATCTCGGCGCAGATGGGCAACTTGCCTTCAGCCAGGCGGTTGCGGCCGTATTTTTCAAATTCAGCCTGGCTGCCATTGACTTCCGGGCCACCGGCGCAGAAGGTGCATTTATCCATCTTGCCGCGCACACCGAAGGCACCTTGTGAAGGGAACTGCGGTGCGCCGAAGGGGCAGGCGTAAGAGCAGTAGCCGCAGCCAATGCAGACGTCCTTGTCATGCAACACCACACCTTCCTCAGTGCGGTAAAAACAGTTGACGGGGCAGACAGCCATGCAGGGCGCATCGCTGCAGTGCATGCAGGCCACCGAAATGGATTTTTCGCCAGGGACACCGTCGTTAAGCGTGACCACGCGGCGACGGTTGACGCCCCACGGGACTTCGTGTTCGTTTTTACAGGCGGTGACGCAACCGTTGCACTCAATACAGCGCTCGGCGTCACAAACAAATTTCATGCGTGCCATGGTGTCTCCTGACGACCCGCTTCCGGCGAGGCACTGGCCTGCGCTGAATGCAGCGTATAAAAATAGGTGAAGGTGGTGAAGGTGGTCGTGTGCAGCGCCGGGCCGCCCAAGCAAGCACAGCCCCCAAGGGGCTGGAGCCTGCGGCTCCGAAGCTGCTTGAGCAGCTTCGGACAGGCGACAGAGGCGAAGCGCCTCGCGAGCAGCAGCCTGCAAGGCCTCGCGAAGCACACGAAGTGGCGAGCGTGGGGGGCCATATTTATGCCTTTTCGACGTTGCAGACCGTCGTCTTGGTTTCCTGCATCATCGTCACACTGTCGTAGCCGTAGGTGGTTCCGGTGTTGATGGCCTCACCGCGGACTATCGGGTGCGCACCACTGGGGTAATAGGCCAGCATGTCAGCGCCCTGCCAGCGCCCCGAAAAGTGGAAGGGCAGGAACACGGTGTCGGGACCCACACGTTCGGTCACCATAGCCTGAACATTGAGACGTGCTCCGGTAGGCGTGCTGACCCATGCCCGCTCGCCATTGCGAATGCCTTTTTCGGCAGCCACCTTGGGATTGATTTCGATGAACATTTCCTGCTGCAACTCGGCCAGCCAGGGGTTGGACCGGGTTTCCTCGCCGCCGCCTTCGTATTCGACCAGGCGGCCGGAAGTCATGATCAGCGGAAATTTTTCATACAGCTTGTCGGCGATGTTTTTCTGCTGCACGGTTTTGTACAGCGTTGGCAGGCGCCAGAACGTTTTTTTGTCGTCGTGCGTCGGGTACTTGGCCACTAGATCGGGGCGGGTGCCGTATAGCGGCTCGCGGTGCTGTGGAATGGCATCGGGGAAATTCCACACCACGGCACGGGCCTTGGCGTTGCCAAAGGGATAGCAGCCATGGTTTTTCATGACCACGCGGATGATGCCGCCGGATGAATCGGTCTTCCAGTTCTTGCCTTCAGCCGCAGTTTTTTCGGCATCGGTCAGCTCGTCCCACCAGCCCAGCTTTTTCACCAGCAGGTGGTCAAACTCAGGATAGCCCGTGGTGATGTCGGCGCCCAGTGAGTGTGATCCGTCTTCCGCCAGCAGGTTTTTGCCTTCGCGTTCGACACCGAAGTTGGCGCGGAAATTACCGCCGCCGTCCATGACGTGCTTGGAGGTGTCATAAAGATTGGGCGAACCCGGGTGCTTGAGCTCCGGCCTGCCATAGCACGGCCAGGGCAAGCCGAAATAATCGCCCGTCGTGTCGTAGCCGGTTTCCTTGTCTTTGCCGCCTTTGGACTTGAGGGTCTTGACGTCAAACAGATGCATATTGCGCATATGTGCCTTGAGGCGCTCAGGGCTCTGACCGGTATAGCCAATAGTCCAGACACATTTGTTGATTTCACGCAGGATGTCCTCAGGCACGGGCTCGTCCATGCCCTTGACCTTCTGCATTTTGTAGTTTTTGGAGAGTTCCTTGGCAAAGCCCAGCTTTTCCGCGAACTGGTGCATGATCATGTGATCGCTGCGGCTTTCCCACAGAGGCTCAATCACTTTTTCGCGCCACTGCAGGGAACGGTTGGAGGCCGTCACGGAGCCGCTGGTCTCGAACTGGGTGGCCGCCGGCAGCAGGTACACCGCACGGTTGGGGTTGAGGTCTTCAGCCTTGCCCGGCATCGCCGCCATGGCGGCTGTTGCCGAAGGATAAGGGTCAATGACGACCAGCAAATCCAGCTTGTCCATCGCGCGCTTCATCTCCAGACCGCGGGTCAGGGAGTTGGGCGCATGACCCCAGAAGAACACGCCGCGCAGGTTGGAATCCTGGTCAATGAATTCGTTTTTCTCCAGCACGCCGTCAATCCAGCGCGAAACGGTGATGCCAGGCTTGCCCATCATTTCTGGCGAGGCGTAACGCGTCTTGATCCAGTCAAAGTCAACACCCCAGGTTTTCGCAAAGTGCTTCCACGAGCCCTCCGCCAAGCCGTAGTAACCGGGCAGCGAATCGGGATTGGGGCCGACGTCGGTCGCGCCCTGCACGTTGTCGTGACCCCGGAAGATATTGGCACCGCCGCCGGAGACACCCACATTGCCTAGCGCCAACTGCACAATGCAGGAAGCGCGGACGATTGCATTGCCCGTTGTGTGCTGGGTCTGGCCCATGCACCACACGATGGTGCTCGGTCGGTTCTGGCTCATCATGGTCGCTACCTTGAGTGTGGTGGCTTCGTCCACGCCGCAGGCTTCCAGCACCTTGTCTGGCGTCCATTTGGCCATCACGTCGGCCTTGACCTGTTCCATGCCGTAAACACGGTCGTTGATGTACTGCTTGTCTTCCCAGCCATTGTTGAAGATGTGGTACAGCACACCGAACAGGAAGGGAATGTCCGAGCCCGAACGGATGCGGACATATTCATCGGCCTTGGCGGCCGTACGAGTAAAGCGCGGGTCGACCACAACCAGTTTGCAACCTGTCTCTTTGGCATGCAGCATATGCAGCATGCTGACCGGGTGCGCCTCGGCGGCATTGGAACCGATGTACAGCGCACACTTGCTGTTTTGCATGTCGTTGTACGAATTGGTCATGGCGCCATAACCCCAGGTGTTGGCCACGCCGGCCACCGTAGTGGAATGGCAGATGCGCGCCTGGTGATCGCAATTGTTGCTGCCCCAGAAACTCACGAACTTGCGCATCAGGTAGGCCTGCTCGTTGTTGTGCTTGGAAGAACCGATCAGATAGACTGAATCAGGGCCACTTTCCTTGCGCAGCTCCAGCATGCGCGCCGTGATTTCATTGAGTGCCGTGTCCCAGGTGATGCGTTCGTATTTGCCATTGACCAGCTTCATGGGGTAACGCAGGCGGTATTCGCCATGTCCGTGTTCACGCAATGCAGCACCTTTGGCGCAATGGGCGCCGAGGTTGATAGGCGAGTCAAACACCGGTTCCTGCCGAACCCAGATACCGTTTTCAACCACCGCATCGACCGCGCAACCCACCGAGCAGTGGGTGCAGACGGTGCGTTTGACTTCTATTTTTCCGCTGCCATTGTCCGCACTGGAGGTTGCAGCATTGGCTTTTTTAACCAGCATCAACTGGGTTGCCGCCAGACCCACGCCCACACCCAAGCCCGAGCGCCGCAAAAAAGCGCGTCGGTCCATGGTGGGCAGGGCATTCGACAGACCGCGCGATAGGCTTTGTACAAAACGTGCAGAGCCGGTGCGTTGCGCCAGACCGTTATGAACACCTTGAGATTTTTTCGTGAGCAGCATAAAGCTCTCCGTAAGAATAGAACAGGAATGAATCAGACGCGCGCGGTTTTGTAGTAGTGCTTGACATGGTCGGAGAGACTGTAGCCACCGCCTTTTTCAGGAGCCGGTTTGAGCTCCTGGAGTACGGCCCCCGGTGCGGCTACACCAGGCAAGGCCACAATCACAGCGGCTGCGGCACCCGTGGCGGCTGCGCCGAAAAAGAAACCCCGGCGCGATGGTTTTGGCTGGTTGTCCTGCATCTTGATCTCCAGGGAATTGTGACTGGTATGCACTAATTGACATACTCTACGCCAACGTAGCGTGCTCGGCAAGGTTTGTACCAGTCAAACCATGAATTCAAGGAAAAACGATAGAGGGTCTTGTCGTTGACGCGGCACTTGCCGGAATGCGAGTGTTTCAACTTGAGACGAATCAGAGCCACAAAGGCACCGCGCCATCACACCAGCATGTCGAACCCCTGGGCCTCGATACTGATAAAGATTTGAGTGAACGCCGCGAGCGTCCGGTAAAAACCAGCCTTGGGATGGTTCATGAGCGCCTCACACATCATGGGTACCCAGGGCTGCACATGTCGCGCAAAAAACTCGCGCTGGCGTGTCAGGTTGGCCACTTCCACATCATCGCCGGCAATCAGGTAACGCATGACTTCGCACAGGTAGGCCACATGGTCTTCGGTTTCCGGCAAGGTTTCGTCGCGTGCCAACCCGAGCGCCGAGATGTCAGTGCGCAAGGCGGCCAACGGTTTTTCATTAAGGAATCCGCTGAGATAGTGGGAGCCAAAAAGATACAGCTCTGGCTTGCCCACGCCACCAAACAGGGCGTCATACTCCTCACTGATTTTTG
Source organism: Polaromonas sp. UBA5171 (assembly GCA_002413395.1). Classification (GTDB taxonomy): domain Bacteria; phylum Pseudomonadota; class Gammaproteobacteria; order Burkholderiales; family Burkholderiaceae_C; genus Polaromonas. The sequence goes on from DHWX01000045.1 coordinate 6,800, forward strand.
CCAGGCTTTGGTCGCGCGCGGCAGCCACCAGGTCACCCCAGGAACTCTCAAGCAAGGCGCCCGCGGCAGGCGCTTCGGTCACTGCAACACGAAGATTTTGATACAGCTCAGCCGACGGCGCTGCATAGTACAGCGCGGCAAGCAGCCCATAGACTTCGGCGCGCGCGGTTTCTTCATCCAGGGTGGAGATGGCGAGTTGGGCTTGCGTCATGTGTGGCTTCAGGCTTGGCGAATATCGTTGATCGCGATTTCATTGTCCGCCGAGTAAATATCTATCACCCTGCAGTCACTGCACATCTTGAGGCGGTCGGCGGCCGCGCCCTGAAACATGGCGTGCCCGGCCAGCTTGCCGAGCATGGATTCGATTGCCTTGAGGGTGCCAAAGGGTTTGCCGCAACGCACGCAGGCATAGGGCTGCAGCTCATTGAGCACGATCGCTTCCTTGCGCTGCGCCGTGAGCCTGAGCTGCGGCACCAGCGAAAGGGCTTTCTCGGGACAGGTCTTGATGCACAGGCCGCATTGCACGCAGTTCTTCTCAATGAATTTGAGCTGGGGGGCTTGCGGATTGTCCTGCAGGGCGCTGGCGGGACAGGCGTTGACGCAGCTCAGGCACAGGGTACAGGCATCCCTGTTGATGGCCAGTGCGCCCAGCGGCGAGCCGGTGGCTGGCAGCGCGATCACCTCGGGCTGAGCAGCAGCCTGAGCCACCAGATGATCAAGCGCCAACTCCAGCGTGGCGCGCTTGTCGGCCAGCACGGAAAATCCCGCTGACTTGGCCACACCCTGGGCTGACGCGGCCTGCAAATCAGCGTCAAGCCCGGCCAGATCGCGTGCATCCCTCGCATGAAGAAGCCGGAAATGTTCGCCTTGATAACCCAAGCCACTGAGGATGGCCTGTGCCACATCCATCTGCGCGCGCACGGCATCCGTGTACTGGAGTGCTTCCTCATCCGTCATGAGCAGCCAGACCTGCGAGGCCCCATGAGCGATGGCCGAGAGCCACAGTTCCAGCCCGGTCGAGGCGGTATGCCACATCGCCACGGGCAGCACGCGCGCTGGCACGCCATGCGTCGCTGGATCAAGCCGGGCCAGGCGCCCCAGATCACCGAGCAGACGCGAGCCCGCTTCCTGGCTGTGCAGCAACAGGGCGGCCTGCTTGCCGCCAGCACGGGTGTAGGTGGCCAGCAGGGTCTTGATTTTCGTGCCCTGGTCGCCAGCGCGCGGATAGCTATAACCCAGCGCACCGCTGGGGCAGACCGTGGTACAGGCACCGCAGCCCACGCACAGATTGGCATTGACCACAATCTGCTGGCGTCCACGCTCGCTGCTGATGGCTGAAGCCGAACAGACATCGATGCAGGCAGTGCAGCCGATTTTCTCGTTCCGGCTGTGGGCACACAGCTTTTGCTTATAGACCACAAACCGGGGCTTTTCAAACTCACCCACGAGCGCCTGCAACTGCAGCAGTGTGCGGCTGTCGTGACCATCCCAGCGGAAGTAGCCCTGGGGCAGCGCGTGTTGCGTGAAAGCGGGCTTAGCTCGCAGGTCGAGCACCAGATCAAATGATTCGCTCAAGCCCTCGGGTTCGCGGCTGAAGTCGATCGCCCCGGCCACGGCGCAGGCCTTGACACAAGCCCTGTGGGATTTACATAAAGAGCTATCAATTTGATAGTCAAATCCAATTGCGCCTTCGGGACATGCAGCCACGCAGGCATTACAGCGGGTACACAGGTCCAGATCGATCGGATTGCTGCACTGCCATTTCAGCTCGAACGCGCCCAGCCAGCCCGTCAGGTTCTGAATTTTCCCGGCCAGTACCGGGTAGCGCCGTTCCTGCACACCACCGTCGCGGCCAGCCCCCAGGCTGAACAGCGTGACATCCAGCGTATCCGACAGCAACCCGGCCGCGCGCTCAGCCGCATCGAGTTCACCAATGATCAACAGGCGGCCCGTGCTGCTGTAGCTGACGGTGGGCACCGGTTCGGCCTCAGGCAGGTGGGCCACAGCGAGCAGGGCCGCGATCTTCGGGCTGGCTTGGGCGGCGTCCTTGCTCCATCCGCCGGTCTCACGGATATTGACAAATCTGATGACCGAGCTGGCGCCTTCGGTTTGCTGCCCGATCTCGGCAAACAGGCGCTTTTCCTGGGTACAAGCCACCATGACATCATCGCCCGACAGAATCGCTTTCTGGAACGCGCCCACCTGGCGGCGGCACAGCGCCGAATGCAGCGTCAAATTTTCATGAAGTGCCTCGCCCAGTGCCTGGGGCTGTAGGGGCATGGTTTGGTTGCAGTCGCAAATGAGTGTGGGCATGAGGTTTTGTGGGCTGGCACCGGCGTCAGACAAAAGCGTGGGTTGGCTGGGGGTTTGAGACTAATGCGGAGAAGCGGGCTGGCGCCACGATTTCAGGAGACTGTGCCACGATTTCCCTGTCGGGGATATTCGCATTTTCCCGCGGGGAAAACGCCGGTTCGTTCCGTTGGGTCGTTGCCCGAGGGTCAAAGCACGGACCGCCAACTCACCCATCACATTGACGGGACGATGGTCTGGCGGCTCATCTTGATTCGCACCTGACGATCAGGAGCAGGAAACATCTTAAAGGAAGAGGATGCGGAGTTCCTTATCCGTTGTAACGCTGAAAAATCAGTGTGGCGTTAGTTCCACCAAAACCAAAACTGTTCGACATGATGGTATTTAACGTGACGTTGTCCTGGCGTTCACGCACGATGGGAATGCCCTGCGCTCCCGGGTCCAACTGCGTAATGTTGGCTGAAGCACTCAGGAAATTTTCTTCCATCATCAACAGGGAATAAATCGCCTCATTGACGCCTGCCGCGCCCAATGCGTGGCCCGTCAGCGATTTTGTGGAACTGACCCTCGGCACGCCCCCCGGGCCAAACACCGTGCGCAGGGCGTCAAGCTCCTTGGTATCGCCAACCGGCGTACTGGTGCCGTGGGCATTGACGTAATCAATCTTGCTGCCGCCAATGGTTGCCATCGCTTGTTGCATGCACCGCACCGCACCTTCGCCTGAGGGCTGAACCATGTCATAGCCATCTGAAGTTGCTCCGTAACCTGTCAGTTCCGCATAGATTTTTGCGCCACGCGCCTTGGCGTGTTCCAGCTCTTCAATCACCAGTACCCCGCCGCCGCCAGAGATCACAAACCCGTCCCGGGTTTCGTCAAAGGGCCTGGACGCTGTCGTTGGCGTGCCATTGTATTTGGAAGATAACGCGCCCATCGCATCAAACAACATGGACATGGTCCAATGCACTTCTTCGCCGCCGCCGGCAAACACCACATCCTGCTTGCCCATCTGGATCAGTTCCATTGCATGGCCAATGCAGTGGGCACTGGTGGCGCAGGCTGAAGTGATCGTATAGTTGACACCTTTAATCTTGTAAGGCGTTGCCAGGCAGGCGGTGTTGGTGCTGGACATGCTTCTGGGCACCATGTACGGCCCCACTCGCTTGATGCCTTTTGCGCGCAGAATATCAGCCGCCTCAACAATATTCGAGGTGGACGGACCGCCAGAGCCCATCACCAGGCCGGTTTTAAAATTTGACACCTCCGATTCACGCAGCCCGGAATCATCAATGGCCTGCTGCATGGCAATATAGTTGAACGCAGCGCCATCACCCATAAAGCGTTTTATCTTGCGGTCAATGAATGCGTCAACATCTATATTGATAGCACCATGAACATGACAGCGGAAACCCATTTCCCGGTAAACCTCCGAGAAACTGATTCCAGAACGGCCTTCTTTCAGGGAATCGACAACTTCTTTCCGGTTATTTCCAATACTGGAAACAATACCCAAACCGGTGACTACGACTCTTTTCATCATTCGCGCCCCCTAAAAACTTTCTGTCTGAACAAATAAGCCAACCCGCAAATCGGTTGCCTCGTAAATGACCTTGCCATCAACTTCCATGGTGGCGTCAGCAATACCCATCACCAGCTTTCGCATGATCACTCTTTTCAAATTGATTCGATATACCACTTTTTTGGCGGTGGGAAGTACTTGCCCAGAAAATTTGACTTCACCTACACCCAGAGCGCGGCCCTTGCCAGGGCCACCCATCCAGCACAGATAGAAGCCAACAAGCTGCCACATGGCGTCCAACCCCAGACAACCGGGCATCACGGGGTCGCCCTGAAAATGACAGGCAAAAAACCATAAATCAGGCCTGATATCCAGCTCCGCAATAATCTCACCCTTTCCATAGGCACCGCCTTTATCCGATATATGGGTAATGCGATCCATCATCAACATATTGGGTAGTGGCAACTGCGCATTTTTCGGCCCGTACAGCTCTCCCCTGCCGGACTTCAGTAATTCTTCACGCGTAAAACTGTGCTGTTTTTCCATAATATTTGCGATACTTTGCTTCAATGTTGTAAATTATAAAATTACCAGATAACTGCCGAGAAATATCGCCTTGACTCTTAACTGCGCTGTCCATCAAGCGTAAATTTAAATACCTTCGGGCGTCCTCCATGGCTCCCTGAAAAAAATAATAATTCAACATGACATTGTGATGACATATTTCCCGGACTTTATATCAAACTGGTTTTCGCCATATATATCCGCCTGAGCAAGGTTTCATGACGTGCCAGGCCCCGCATCCAGGGCCGCAGAAGTGGGATCCGACGGGCCGGCGGCAGCGCCTGGGGCGCCCATTCTGATTTTCTCCAGATTTTCAGGGGACTGTGCCTCGATTTTAGTGTTGGGGCCATGTGCATTTTCCCACGGCAAGGAGGTGGTGACGTTTTGTTTTTCAGCGCCAGCTTCGACCGCTGCTTCGCCTTTTTTTTCGCTATCAAACAAGTTGAGAAACTTCGCCCCAGCCATCTGCCGCAGCATGGACGGGGAAACAGGATCGGGTTGCGAGTAGTCACCAATGTAAGTATCCAGCCCGTCCATTACGTTGAAGTGCGGATCGGCAAACAGCTTTTTCATTGCGGCGTTGCGCACCTCGGCAGCGACATTATTTGCCATGAAGGGCTTGAAGTCCGAGGCCTGCGTCAGCAGTTTCACATCGTCAAGGGACAGCACCTCGCCTTGGGGCGGCTCTTGGGCGGCGGACGGAGTAGCCACGGCGAGCAAGGAAACCTCCGCGACGCCCGGTGTGCCGGGTTGCATGACGGCGACCGGCTCATCCAGCGGCTTGCCCTGTAAGGACTCAGTCTTGCGGTACGCCCAGCGGCCCAAAAATCCCTTCGGCGCTTCAGCCATTGCCGCCTCCGCCAAATTTCTTTTCAGTGCTCACCCGTGCCGGCTTGCCAAAACGATCCTGCAGGGGCTTGAAACTTTGCGGACGCTGGCGGCGCTTGGGCTCCAGCACGTAATGCGCGTCAACAAAAGCCTGTAGCCACTGCACCACCTGCGGCGGTGCGGGCACCTGCTCGACCGTCTCCTGAGCATCGAGCCAGCGCCCTGCGTCATGGTAGCTCAGCGTGACAATCTGCGGCACTGCCACTGGTTCATCGGCCAATTTGGCCTCTTCTTCCATGCGCCAAACCACCCAGAAGCAGGGCTGCGACGTGGTGACGTTGAGGTAGTAACCTTCTGCGTCGTCGGCAAACAGCTCGACCTTGAAGCCCGGATGCAGCCAGCGCTCCTCGCGCTCATCCTTGAGCAGCAAACGCGGCTGTCCACCAAAGGCGTCTTCATTCGGCACAATGTCGGCCAGTACCCAGCGCCATGTTTGCCAGGCGTTCCCAATGTATTCGCGGCGCATGACCACCGCCACCGCCACACATGGACGGCGATGAACCCCTTCTGCTTCTGGCGACTGCAACAAAAAATCGGACATGCACCCAGTGTACGGTGGTCTTTGCGATCCCTGCTGAAATGGCCTGCGCTGGCTCTGGATTTAGACCCTCTCCTCTTGGGGGAAAACAGGGGGTGAGTGTTGGCGCCGCATGATCAGCCCCCCACGCCATAGCCCGCCGCCGTGGCCAGGTCGCCGCCGCGGCGAATGGCCACGGCACAGTACTTGAACTCCGGAATTTTTCCGAACGGGTCCAGTGCCGCATTGGTCATCAGGTTCGCTGCAGCTTCGTAATAGGCAAAGGGGATAAACACCGCGCCTTGGGGTGTTCCATCGTCGCGGCGTACACGAATGGCGACCTGGCCGCGACGCGACTGCACCGTGATCACGTCCCCCGGCGCCAAGCCTAGTGCCAGCAGGTCAGCATCACACAGCGAGGCTGTGGCCATCGGTTCGAGGGCGTCGAGCACCACGGCGCGGCGCGTCATGCTGCCGGTGTGCCAGTGTTCCAGCTGGCGGCCAGTGATAAGCACAAACGGGTAGTCGGCATCGGGCCGCTCGTTGGCGGGAATGATGTCGGCGGGCACCAGATGCACGCGACCGTCTTCGGTATCAAAGCGGTCAATGAACACCGTCGGCGCACCGGGATCATCCTTGCTCAGGCAGGGATAGGTCACACTCGATTCGCGCTTCAGGCGCTCCCAGGTGATGCCTGCAATGGCGCTGTGCATGGTCTGGCGCATTTCCTCGTACACGGCGGCCAAGCCCGCATCCGGGCCGTGGTAATTCCAGTTCAAGCCCATGCCGTCAGCCATCTGCTGGATGATCCACAAATCGGGTCGGGCCTGGCCGGGTGGGTCGATCGCCTGCTTGCCGAGTTGCACCATGCGATCAGTGTTGGTGACGGTGCCGGATTTCTCGGGCCAGGCGGTGGCGGGCAGTACCACATCGGCCAGCCAAGCGGTTTCAGTCATGAAAATGTCCTGTACCACCAGGTGCTCCAGACTGGCCAGCGCGCGGCGCGCATGGTTCAGATCAGGGTCGCTCATGGCAGGGTTTTCGCCCATGATGTACATGCCACGAATCTTGTGCGGATCGCTCTCAGGAGCCAGCGCCTTGTGCAGGATCTCGACCACGGTATAACCCGGCTGGTCATCCAGCGGTGTTTCCCAGAAGTTTTCAAACCAGGCGTGAGCGGCTTGATCGGTCACACGCTGGTAGTTGGGAAACATCATCGGAATCAGGCCCGCATCGCTGGCACCCTGCACATTGTTCTGGCCGCGCAATGGGTGCAGGCCCGAGCCCGGCTTGCCGATTTGTCCGGTCACGGTGACCAGGGCAATCAGGCAACGGACATTGTCAGTGCCATGCACATGCTGGCTGATGCCCATGCCCCACAGAATCATGGCGCTTTTGGCCTTGGCAAATGCACGCGCCACTTCCCGCAGGGTGTGCGCCGGAATGCCGCAGATCGGTGCCATGGCCTCGGGGCTGTAGCCCTTGACGTTTTCTTTCAGGGCGGCGTAATTGCTGGCGCGTTTTTCAATGAACGCCTGATCGACCAACCCCTCATCAATCACCGTATGGACCAGCGCATTGAGCATCGCCACATCAGTGTCGGCCTTGAACGGCAGCGTGCGCCATGCATGCTTGCCAAGGTCCGTGATGCGCGGGTCAGCCAGCACAATCCTGGCACCCTTCCTGGCCGCGTTTTTCATCCAGGTGGCAGCCACCGGATGGTTGGATGTGGGATTGGAGCCGATCACAAAAATCAGTTCAGAATGCGCCACGTCATTGACCTGATTGCTCACCGCGCCTGACCCTACACCTTCGAGCAGCGCCACCACGCTTGATGCATGGCACAGCCGCGTGCAATGGTCCACGTTGTTGCTGCCAAAGCCAGTGCGCACCAGTTTCTGAAACAGGTAAGCCTCTTCATTGCTGCCCTTGGCCGAGCCAAAGCCCGCCAGTGATTTTTTGCCCTGGGTGTCGCGCAGACTTTTCAGCTTGCCCGCAGCCAGCGCCAACGCTTCATCCCAGCTCGCCTCACGAAACACCTCGGACCAATCGCCAGTATTGCGGTTGAGATGCTGCAAAGCAGCAGGGTCCTTGGGGACACCCGGCTTGCGAATTAGCGGCGTCGTCAGACGCTGCGGACTGTGAACATAGTCAAAGCCAAAACGTCCTTTGACGCACAGCCTTGAATGATTCGCCGGCCCATTGCGCCCGTCCACACTCACAATGGTGTTGCCCTTGACGTTGTAGGTCACGAGGCAGCCGACGCCGCAAAATGGGCAGACCGAATCAACCTTTTTGTCAACGATCTGCGAGCCGATCTGCGTTTTGGGCATCAGCGCACCCGTCGGGCAGGCCTGCACACATTCGCCGCAGGCCACGCAGCTGCTGTCGCCCAGGGGGGCGTTCAGGTCAAACACGATGCTGCTGTGACTGCCACGCAGGGCGTAGCCGATCACATCGTTCACCTGCACTTCACGGCAAGCCCGCACGCAGCGCGTGCACTGGATGCAGGCAGCGAGGTTGACGGCCATTGCAGGGTGCGACAGGTCGGCTGCGGGTTGCTCGCGGCGCAGCGCCTTGAACGCGGGCCGCACCGTGACGCCCAGGCGCGCGGCCCAATCGCTGAGTTCGCCGTGCGGCAACGACTCATCATGTTCATTCCACTTGTAGCCCTGATCGGGCAGGTCCGACAGCAGCATCTCCAGCACCATTTTCTGGCTTCCGACGGCGCGCGCGCTGCGCGTCTGGACTTCCATGCCCGCCGTGGCGCTGCGGCAGCAACTCGGCGCCAAAGTTCGTTCGCCCTTGATCTCGACCATGCAGGCGCGGCAATTGCCGTCAGCGCGCAAGCCGTCCTTATGGCAAAGGTGGGGAATCTCGACCCCGTGGCGCCGGGCGGCATTGAAAATGGTTTCGCTGTCATAAGCGCGGAGGGGTTTTCCATCAAGCGTGAATTCAATGCTTTGCGGCGTAGCTTCGGCCTGCCCGGTCGTTAATTTCATGACGAGCCGCCAATCTCGTGCGAAAAATATTTCCGGATGCTGCGAACCGGATTGGGGGCCGCTTGCCCCAGTCCGCAAATCGACGCATCCGTCATCACCTGGCTCAGGTCTTCAAGCGTCGCGTTGTCCCACCGTTCGGCCTCCATCAGCCTGGCTGCTTTGGCCGTGCCGACGCGGCAAGGTGTGCACTGTCCGCAACTCTCACGCGCGAAGAAACGCATCATGTTCAGCGCGGCATTGCGTGCCCGGTCCTGGTGGCCGAGCACGATCACCGCCGCCGAACCGATGAACGCGCCATGGGGCAGCAAGGTATCAAAGTCCAGCGGAATATTGTTCAGGCTGGCCGGCAAAATGCCACCCGACGCGCCGCCAGGCAGATAGGCATACAGCGTGTGGCCGTCCGCCATGCCGCCGCAATACTCGTCAATCAGCTCCTGCACCGTGATGCCCGCCGGTGCCAGCTTGACACCCGGTTGCCTGACGCGGCCACTGACGCTAAAAGACCGAAGTCCTTTGCGCCCATGGCGACCAAAGCCGTTGAACCACTGCGGGCCTTTCTCCACAATGTCGCGCACCCAATACAGCGTTTCAAAGTTGTGCTCCAGCGTGGGCCGGCCAAACAGGCCCACCTCGGCGATGTAGGGCGGGCGCATGCGCGGCTCGCCGCGTTTGCCTTCAATGCTTTCAATCATCGCGGACTCCTCGCCGCAGATGTAGGCACCCGCACCGCGCCGCAGTTCAATCACGGGCAAATGGCAGGGTGGATCGGCTTGCAGTCTGGCAATTTCGGCTTCCAGCATCGCGCGGCAGCCGTGGTACTCGTCGCGCAGGTAGATGTAGCAGGCCTCGATGCCCACTACCTGCGCGGCAATCAGCATGCCTTCGAGAAGACGGTGCGGGTCGCGCTCCAGGTAGTAGCGGTCCTTGAAGGTGCCCGGCTCGCCTTCGTCAATGTTCACAGCCATCAGCCTGGGGGCGGGCTGATCGCGCACGATGCGCCATTTTCGGCCCGCCGGAAAGCCCGCACCGCCCAGACCACGCAGGCCGGAGTCTTCCATGGTTTGAATGATGCGATCGACGTCTTCTTCACCATTGACCAGCGCCGCGGCAAGAGCGTAGCCGCCATGGGCGAGGTAGGTTTCATAGCCGGTGTAGCCCGACAAATCCACCATACTTTTTCCGGCCCAATCAGATGCCGAAAAATTAATTGCATTTTGCATCCATGGATGTTGGGTAGAACCGCCAGTTACCGCAGCAACCACGGTTTCGACCGTCGCCAAGGGCACCGGGTATTGGTGCACCACCGCCGCCGGTGCCTGCTCACAGCGACCGACACACGGCGTGGCGATGACCCGCACGTCCGTCCCCAGCAAGGCGGGCAAACGCGCCAGCAGCTCCTGCGCGCCAGCCATCTCACAGGCCAGCCCGTCGCACACGCGCACTGTCAATGCTGGGGCCTTGCGGTCACCCTGCACAACCTCGAAGTGATGATAAAAGGTAGCCACCTCATAGACCTCGGCCATTGGAATGTTCATTTCCCTGGCCAGTGCGACCAGATGGCGCTCATACAGGCAGCGGTAAGCGTCGTTCAGCTTGTGCAAAAACTCGATCAGCAGATCGCGCCGGTACGGCGGCGCGCCAATCAGCGAACGCACTTCAGTGAGGGAGGCCTCATCGGCCTGGTGGCCCTTGAGCTGGCCGCTGCGGCGAATGCGCTGGCGCAATTCATCGACCGTGGCAATTGCCACGGTTTTGACTTCAGTCGGCTGACCAGGAGGGTTCATTGTTGGCTTTGCGTAACGCGTCGGTATGTGTTATACCGCACTGACAAGCTACAGTGCTCGCGCCTAAGCTGGTTTACATGCACGTTTCATTGCCTTGATACCCAATATTGAAACAGGAGAAAAAAATGCGTTACTTGCCTATTGTGTTGTCCATGCTGCTTGGCTCGGTCACCTCAGCTCAAGCCCAGATCAGCGTCGGTGTCGGCATCTCACTTCCAGGTGTCAACATCGGTATCAACGTACCGGCGTATCCGCAGTTCGTCCAGGTGCCGGGCTATCCCGTCTACTACGCTCCTCAAATGAATTCCAATTACTTCTTTTACGATGGCCTTTACTGGGTGTATCAGGGAGACAACTGGTATGCGAGCAGTTGGTACAACGGGCCGTGGCAGCTGATGGCACCCGAGTATGTACCGCTGTTTGTGCTGCGCATTCCGGTGCGCTACTATCGTCGGCCTCCGGTGTATTTTCGCGGCTGGCGGGCCGACGAGCCGCCACGTTGGGGTGATCACTGGGGCAACGATTGGGAACAGCGTCGCAGTGGCTGGGACCAATGGGACCGCCGCGCCGTCCCGCGTGCCGCACCATTGCCAGCTTACCAACGGCAGTATTCGGGGAATCGCTATCCTCGCGCGGCAGAACAACAAAATTCGATTCGATCCGGGAATTACCGCTACCAGCCGCGTGAAGCTATAACGCAGCAATATTTTCAACCGCCGGCGCAGCCGAATCAGCTATCACAACCGGATCGGCAACAACAACTGCAGCAACGGCAANNCAACGCGTGCAGCAACATCAGCAGCAGCCACAAGCACAACCGCAGCGGCAACAAGAACAGCAACGTCCCCAAACTGCACCGCAAGGCAAAGCTCAGGATAAGAAGGCTACGCCTCAAGACCAGGGTCGGGGCAACAAGAACGACGAACGCGATCAGGGTCGCCCGTAATTGCACCGGGCGGCCCATCCCACCGCCCTGTTTTTCCTGCCGTTGCTAGTCAGGTGTTCTTGCTGATCGTGATGGTCGGGAATTTGGCGGAGAAATCCTTGGCCTTCGCCGCCACCGTGATCGCCACCTTGCGCGCGACCGCCTTGTAGATGGCCGCCACATCGCCGTCGGGGTCGGCCACCACCGTGGGCTTGCCGCTGTCAGCCTGCAGCCGGATCTGTATGTCCAGCGGCAGCGCGCCCAGGTAATCCATGCCATACTCCGCGGCCATTTTCTTGCCACCGTCGGCACCAAAAATGTGCTCGGTGTGGCCGCACTGGCTGCACACATGCACCGCCATGTTTTCCACGATGCCCAGAATCGGCACACCCACCTTCTCGAACATCTTGATGCCTTTCTTGGCGTCCATCAGCGCAATATCCTGCGGCGTGGTGACGATCACGGCACCCGTCATGGGAACGCGCTGGCTCAAAGTGAGTTGGATGTCACCCGTGCCAGGCGGCATGTCCACAATCAGGTAATCAAGGTCTCTCCAGTTGGTCTGGCGCAGCAGCTGCTCCAGCGCCTGCGTGGCCATGGGGCCGCGCCAGATCATGGCTTCGTCCTGGGCCACCAGAAAACCAATCGACATGACCTGCAGGCCGTAATTTTCCATCGGCTCCATGTTCTTGCCATCCACGCTTTCTGGCCGGCCTTCAATTCCCATCATCATGGGCAGGCTGGGCCCGTAAATGTCGGCATCGAGCAAGCCCACGCTGGCACCTTCTGCGGCCAGCGCCAGCGCTAGGTTGACCGCCGTGGTGCTTTTGCCCACGCCGCCCTTGCCTGAGGCCACGGCAATGATGTTTTTCACCTGGGGCAACAGCTGAACACCGCGCTGCACGCTGTGGCTGGCGATCTTGACCGTCACATTGACCGATACGTTGTCAACACCCTCAACGCCCTTGACGGCTGCAATCAGGCTCTTGCGCAGCGCCGGGATCTGGCTCTTTGCCGGGTACCCCAGTTCCACGTCAAATGACACATCGCTGCCGCTGATGTGCAGATTTTTAAGTGCTTTGGTACTGACAAAATCCTTGCTCGTGTTGGGGTCCAACACGGTTTGCAGGGCATTCAAAACGGTCTGTTGTTCTAGGGACATCGGGAAATTCTCCAGTTGAATCGGACAGGGCAGACTGGGCGCTTTTGCGAAAGCCCGGCTGCAACGGTGTGCCATGAAGTCTAACGCCGGGACACGAACCATGGGGTCATCAGGGATTGCCGCAAGAGATTCCGCCGCGGGACCTAAAATCACGGGTCAGCCCTCAACAGCCTCAGAGCTTTTTCTATGTCCCAGCGCCGCCTCTTTGTTACCACCGCCCTACCCTACGCCAATGGCAAGTTCCACATCGGCCATATCATGGAATACATCCAGGCCGATATCTGGGTGCGGTTCCAGCGCATGCAGGGCCACGAGGTGAATTTTGTCGGTGCCGACGACGCCCACGGCGCGCCCATCATGATCGCCGCTGAAAAAGCGGGCAAAACGCCGCAGCAGTTTGTGGCTGACATTGCTGCTGGCCGCAAGCCTTACCTGGACGGCTTTCACATCAGCTTTGACAACTGGAGTTCCACCGATTCGCCGGAAAACCATGAACTGGCCCGGCAGATTTATCGCGACCTGCGTGACAACCCACAAGGTTCACTGATTGAAACCAAAACCATAGAGCAGTTCTTTGACCCAGAAAAGAACATGTTCCTGCCCGACCGCTTCATCAAGGGCGAATGCCCGAAATGCCACGCCAAGGACCAGTACGGTGACAACTGCGAAGTTTGCGGCTCGGTCTATGCACCGACCGACCTGATTGCACCCTACTCAGCCCTGTCGGGCGTGACGCCGGTGCTCAAAAGCTCGGAACATTTCTTTTTCAAGCTGTCCGACCCGCGCTGCGTGGAATTTCTCGAAGGCTGGACGCAAGGCAACGACGAAAGCGGCAAGCCCCGGCTGCAGCCCGAGGTGGCCAACAAGGTCAAAGAATGGTTTTCCGTGCGCGAGAACGCCGATGGCACGCAAAGCGAAGGCTTGGGCGACTGGGACATTTCCCGCGACGCACCTTACTTCGGCATTGAGATTCCCGATGCGCCGGGCAAGTATTTTTACGTCTGGCTGGACGCGCCGATTGGCTATCTGGCGTCGCTGAAAAACTTGCTGGACAAGCGCGGTAAGAGCTATGACAGCTACATGGCCGACCCTGCGCTGGAGCAGTACCACTTCATCGGCAAGGACATCGTCACCTTCCACACCCTGTTCTGGCCCGCCACGCTGCATTTCAGCGGCCGCAAGACGCCCAACAACATCTTCGTTCACGGCTTTTTGACCGTGAATAACGGCGAGAAGATGAGCAAAAGCCGCGGCACCGGGCTTGACCCCCTCAAGTACCTCAGCCTGGGCATGAACCCGGAATGGCTGCGCTACTACCTGGCGGCCAAGCTCAATGCGCGCAATGAAGACATCGACTTCAATGCCGACGACTTCATGGCGCGAGTCAACAGCGACCTGGTGGGCAAGTACATCAACATTGCCAGCCGCGCGGCGGGCTTTGTTGCCAAACGCTTTGCTGGCAAACTGGGCGCGGTGTCGGCCGATGGTGCACAACTGCTGAACACTCTGCGCGCGCAAAAGGGAAGCATCGAGCAACTGTATGAAAGCCGGGAATTCGCCAAGGCACTGCGCGAAACCATGCTGCTGGCCGACCGCGTCAATGCCCACGTGGACCAGAACAAACCTTGGGAACTGGCCAGGCAAGCCGGCATGGAGGCACGGCTGCATGAGGTCTGCACGGAGTGCATCGAGGCCTTCCGCCTGCTGACGATCTACCTCAAGCCGGTGCTGCCTGCATTAGCCGCGCAGGTTGAACACTTCTTGAAAACCGGTCCACTAAGCTTCCCGGACGCCGCAGCCAGCCTGGGGCAAGGCCACCAGATCGGCGACTACCAGCACCTGATGCAGCGCGTCGATGTGAAGCAGCTTGACGCATTGTTTGAGCCTCCAGCGCAGGAAACACCGGAGCAAGAAGCTATCGAAACAATAGCACCCGGCGGCGAGGAACTCGCCCCTACCATCACCATCGACGACTTCGCCAAGATTGATCTGCGCATTGCCAAGATCGTTAACTGCGAGGCCGTGGAAGGCTCCACCAAGCTGCTGCGCCTGACGCTGGATGCGGGCGAAGGCAAGCTGCGCAACGTCTTCAGCGGCATCGCCTCGGCTTACCAGCCCGAGCAACTCATAGGCAAACACACGGTGCTGGTGGCCAACCTGGCGCCGCGCAAGATGAAGTTCGGCATCAGCGAAGGCATGGTGCTGGCCGCCAGCCACGCCAACGAAAAGGCCCGGCCCGGCATTTATGTGCTGGAACCCTTGGTGGGCGCAACGCCTGGAATGCGTGTTCGTTAAAGACCGGCAGGCAAACCACTTCTGCCCAACCGTCGCCTCAGCATACCTGATGGCCAGATCGGCATTGGCGGCCGATTTGATCGCCGCAAGCTATTGACGTTTGGCGTGCCCGTCGCGGGTCAAATCCGTTTCACCCGGCTGGACACTCAGGAGTCGGTGACGGTATCGGCGCGTCTTGACCGCGTGTCTGGCAATCCCGATGTGATCATGACTCCAGCCCTCAAAGGGGCTGGTTGGCTTGGCCGGGCAAGGCGCGCCCGTTGCCTGGTC
This sequence comes from Polaromonas sp. UBA5171, assembly GCA_002413395.1. Taxonomy (GTDB): domain Bacteria; phylum Pseudomonadota; class Gammaproteobacteria; order Burkholderiales; family Burkholderiaceae_C; genus Polaromonas. The sequence continues at coordinate 22,033 of DHWX01000045.1, forward strand.
AACCCTGCTGTTTCCGGTAAGTCAGCACGTGCGCGCCAAGAGCGACCACTTTAATGCACCGAAAAAGATGAAGGTATGAAGCCTGGCAGCAGTTGGGAAGGCATGGCGGCACTGATCAGACCGGAAGTGCTGGCAACTGCCTGCACACCCGAGCCGCTGTCGGCATCCCGGGGCGGGTGTGTGACAGCCTGAACCTGCTGCATGCAGTTGTTTCGCGCAACCCCATTGTTGCTCTCAATGCAATAGGCTATCGCCACACGCTCGGACGCGTATTGGGCATCGCGCAGGCTGGCTTTGCTGACCTGCCCATCGACCACCAGCGCCATGGCAACCAACTGGCACAGAATGACCAGAACGGCCGCCACGCCGAACAACGCTTTATATGATATATGGTCAATTTTTTGCAAGTAATCAGAAAACATGGTTTGCTCCGTCTTTGTCTGGCTCCATGCTAAGGCAGCGTTTCAAAAGATATCCCGGTGCTTTTCCCGTCAATCTGTAGGATAAAAACGCGTCCACGAAGGCTTCAGTTTCATGTTCGCTGACTTACCATTGCCGCATGATCTATTCGGGCTGACGCTATTCAGATTGGGTTGATTGACCCAGGTGCGGGCGTGCAAGGCAACGCCCATCCGGAAACGTTTGCCCAGAGGTTGGGCGATCAAGAAACCAGGCACCTCCTCCAGACGTTAAGATGTCCCTCGCCTGCGCCTCACCAACCCGCAATGCAGGTGCTAGTTTGCAGTGCAGATAAGCAGACTCTCGCCAACTCCGGACTTAACCATGGCCCCAGCAAATCCTTCTAATCCGTCTTCCGCAAAGCCGTCGGCAACACCATACGGCACGCTGCCGCCCTCTTCCACGCCCTCGGCGCGCAAGCCAATGAGCCTGCCGCGCCTGCGCGAAATGCACGCGCAGGGAGAAAAAATAACGATGCTCACCGCCTACGACGCCACCTTTGCCGCCGTGGCCGATGCTGCGGGTGTGGAATGCATTCTGGTCGGCGACTCGCTCGGCATGGTTTGCCAGGGTTTGAGCAGCACCGTCGGCGTAACGCTGGAAACCATGCGCCACCACACCGAATGCGTGGCCCGCGGCCTGCGCCGCTCGCAAGCGACCGCCTGGCTGATTGGCGACTTGCCGTTTGGCAGCTACCACGAGTCGAAGGAGCAGGCCCTGCGCAGCGCCGTGGTGCTGATGCAGGCCGGTGCCCACATGGTCAAGTTGGAAGGCGGCGGCTGGACCGCTGATACCGTGCGCTTTCTGGTCGAGCGCGGCATTCCAGTGTGCGCCCACCTGGGGCTCACGCCGCAAACCGTGCATGCGCTGGGCGGTTACCGCGTACAGGGCAAAACCGACGAAGCCGCCAGCACCCTCAAACGCGAAGCACACGAGTTGCAGGATGCCGGTGCCGCTATGCTGGTGCTGGAGATGGTCCCAGCGGCTTTGTCGGCTGCGCTCACCCAGGAATTGGCGCACTGCCCCACCATCGGCATTGGCGCGGGCAATGGCACCGCCGGTCAGGTGCTGGTACTGCACGACATGCTGGGCATGAATCTGGGCAAGATGCCGAAATTTGTGCATAACTTCATGGAGGGCGCACACAGCGTGCGCGGCGCCATGCAAGCCTATGTACATGCCGTGAAAGACGGCAGCTTTCCGGTGAACGCCACCCACGCGTGGTAACCCACCCCCCATTAAGGAAACAAGATGCACATCGTCCACACTATTGCCGAGTTGCGTGAGCGCCTCAGCCCCTTCAAGCGCCCGGCCTTTGTGCCCACCATGGGCAATCTGCACGACGGCCATATCGCGCTGGTCAAACAGGCCAAACCGATGGGCGATGTCACGGTGTCCAGCATTTTTGTGAACCGCCTGCAGTTTGCGCCGAACGAAGACTTCGACAGCTACCCCCGCACGCTGGACGCTGACGCCCAGCGCCTGGAAGCAGCGGGCTGCAATGTGCTGTTTGCCCCGCGCGAGCAAGAACTCTATCCCGAGCCACAAACCTACAGAGTCCACCCCGCAAGCGACCTGAGCGACATCCTGGAGGGGCACTTCCGCCCCGGCTTTTTCATCGGCGTCAGTACCGTGGTGCTCAAGCTCTTTTCGTGCGTGTATGCCGGCATGCCCTCGGGCGTGGCCGCCTTCGGCAAGAAAGACTACCAGCAGGTACTGGTGGTGCGCCGCATGGTCCAGCAGTTTGCCCTGCCGATTGACATACTGGCCGGTGAAACCCAGCGCGCGCAAGACGGCTTGGCCCTGTCATCGCGCAATGGCTACCTCAACTCCGCCGAGCGACTGGAAGCCGCGCAACTTTCCCAGGCGCTACAGGCGCTGGGCGATGCCGCCAGGGCCAGCAACACGCCTGACCTGCCCGCCCTGGAAGCCCAGGCCATGCAGGCGCTGGCACGCCGCGGCTGGAAACCCGATTACCTCACCGTGCGCCGCCGCGCTGACCTGCTGGCGCCACAAGGCCCGCTCGCCGGGCAGCCGCTGGTAGTGTTGGGCGCGGCCAAACTGGGCAACACCCGGCTGATTGACAACCTGGAAATTTGACGCAGCGCAGCGCGTCAGGATATGACCGCCCTGTATAGGCTGTAAATCGATTCGACTCATAAAATCAAACGGCGCCAGCGATCACGCGACCGGGATTGGGACAAGCCCGCCTGCTACGGGCCTTCATCCGAGTTCCGCCGTTGGCTCGCGCCCCATCAATGTCACCACCGCTTCTGCCGGATGCAGCTTGCCATCCAGCAGCGCCACCACGCTCTGCGCGATCGGCATCTCGACTCCCACGCTGGCGGCGCGCTGCACCACCGAGCGGGCGCAATAGACGCCCTCGGCCACATGGCCGAGCGACTCGACCGCTTCCGCCAGGGTTTTGCCCTGTGCCAGCAGCAAGCCCACCTGGCGATTGCGGCTGAGGTCTCCGGTGGCGGTCAATACCAGGTCGCCCAGCCCCGACAGGCCGGTGAAGGTTTCGGCGCGAGCCCCCAGCGCGACGCCCAGCCGCGTCATTTCCGCCAGCCCACGCGTAATCAGCGCGGCGCGGGCATTGAGGCCCAGCTGCAGACCGTCACACAAACCCGCGGCGATGGCCAGCACATTCTTGACCGCGCCACCGACCTCAACGCCAACGACGTCATCACTGGCGTACACGCGCAGCGTGGGGCCGTGAAACGCCGCAACCAAAGCATCACGCACGGCGGCGTGCTCGCTGGCGGCCACCAGCGCCGTTGGCTGGCCGCGCGCCACTTCCAGCGCGAAGCTCGGGCCGCTAAGCACGCCAGTTCTTAAATTGATAGCTACCTGTGCCCGTATTTCGTGAACCAGCAGCCCAAATGAGGCTGAAGATGGGGCTGCGGCAGGGGCACCCGCCAGTGCGGCCTCAAAGCCTTTGCTCAACCAAGCCACCGGCACGCTGGCGTTGCGCAGGCTGTGCAACAAACCGCGCGCTGCTGAAACCGGCGTCGCCAGGATGATGAGATCTTGCCCGCTGACGGCTTGGGCCAGTGAAGCCTCTGTGCCGCCCTGCACCAGCAGACCTTCTGGCAAGGCAATGCCGGGCAGATAGCGCGCATTGACGCACCCGGTTTGCAAGGCCTTGACCAGCGCCGCATCACGCGCCCACAGGGTCACCTGATGCCGAGACGCGGCGTTAACCGCCAGCGCCGTGCCCCAGGCGCCGGCACCAATCACGACAATCTTCATGGTCACAAACCGGCACGCGCGGGAAGCGCCTTAGCCGACCCTCAAACGATGATTTGTGGTGCGGTCGGCGCTGCGGCGCTGACCTGTGCCTGCTGCTGCTCGTACATGGCCTGGAAGTTGATTTCGGCCATGTGCACAGGAGGAAAACCACCGCGCTGAATCACGTCAGCCACATTGCCGCGCAGGTAGGGATAGACAATTTGCGGGCAGGCAATCCCCAGAATGGCGCCGAGTTGATCGCCCTCGATATTGCGGATTTCAAAAATGCCCGCTTGCTTGGCTTCAACCAGAAACACCGTTTTGTCAGCGATCTTGGTGTGAATGGTGGCCGTCACGCTGACTTCAAAAAGGCCCTCAGCCACGGGCGCGGTGTTCACGCCGAGTTGAATGTCAAGGGCGGGTTGCTCCTGATTCAGGAGAATCTCCGGGGAATTGGGTTGCTCCAGCGACACGTCCTTGAGATAAACGCGCTGGATCAGGAATACGGGGTCAAGATTGGCTTCGGCCATGGTGCTCTTTCGGGTACTGGGAAAAAAGGAGGGTTGGCAAGGCCTGCCGTGCGGAATTGAATTATCTGCTGCGGCAGGCATGAGCACATTATCTCAGGCAAAAAGGGCGAGTCTCCATCCCTGGCGCGCGGCGACGCGGGTGGATTGATTTTTACCAGAAAATGCCGTGTCAGGTCGCCGTGTTCAGCAGCGGCAGCAGATCACCCCGGCCATCAAGCGCCACCAGTTCGTCACAGCCGCCAACATGCGTGTCACCAATGAAAATTTGCGGCACCGTGCGTCGGCCCGTGATGTCCATCATTTTTTGGCGCTCATCAGGCTCCTTATCGACCCGAATTTCATGGAGCTCGGTCACGCCACGCTCTTTGAGCAACTGTTTGGCGTGAATGCAGTAAGGGCAGGTCGCGGTGGTGTATATCTTGACGAGTTGCATGAACTCTCCGGTGGGTGCAGGCAGTTGCCAGGCGCAGGACCAGGCCGCTGGCAGCCTTGCGTTGTTTCAGTTTTTTTCAATGGGAAGGTTAGCCTCTTTCCACGCCTTGATCCCGCCGCCCAGCGATTGAACCTGCTGGTAACCGAGTTTTTTGGCGATGGCGACAGCGCGGCTGGAGCGTGCGCCACTGGCGCATACCAGGATCAATGGCACGGCCTTGTTCTTGGCCACACCAGGGAGTTTGCCTTCAAGCTCGCTGAGCGGCACGTTTTTGGCGCCGGTGACATGGCCCGCCGCGAATTCGCTGGCTTCGCAAACATCCACCACCACGGCTTTTTCGCGGTTGATCAGTTGCACGGCAGCGCTGGCGCTCAACGCGCCGGCATTCATGCCACTTGAAATCATGGGCCAGAACAGCATGCCGCCAGAGGCCAATGCGACCGCAATCAGCATCCAGTTATCGATCAGAAATTTCACTTTTTACCCTTTGTATGTTTTTCAACTAGCGGGTGATTCTAGAATGGAGGGCAAAACCCGCGTGCCGACTGCCTTTTTCCCCCCAACCGTCCGGTTCCCATTTCCCCCTCCTTTCCCATTCAAACTCTCCCTCCCCATGTACAAACTCGTGCTCATCCGCCATGGTGAATCGACCTGGAACCTTGACAACCAATTCACCGGCTGGACCGACGTCGATCTCACGGAAACCGGCATCACACAGGCCAAAAACGCGGGCAAGCTGCTTAAAAAAGAAGGCTACGACTTCGACCTGGCCTACACCAGCGTCCTCAAACGCGCCACCCGCACGCTCTGGCACGTCCTGGACGAGCTGGACCGCACCTGGCTACCCGTGGTGCACAACTGGCGGCTCAACGAGCGGCATTACGGTGCCTTGCAGGGGCTGAACAAGGCCGAGACCGCCAGAAAATATGGCGACGAACAGGTGCTGCTCTGGCGTCGCAGTTATGACATCGCCCCTCCACCACTGAACCCTGAAGACGAACGCTGCGAGCGCAGCGACCCGCGCTACGCCAAACTGCCGCCTGAACAGGTGCCCCTGACCGAGTGCCTGAAAGACACGGTGGCGCGCGTGCTGCCCTTCTGGAATGAATCCATGGCACCCGTCATCAAGGCCGGCAAGCGCGTTGTGGTGGTGGCCCACGGCAACTCCATTCGCGCGTTGGTGAAACACCTGGACCGCATCTCTGACAGCGACATCGTGGGCTTGAACATCCCCAATGGCATTCCGCTGGTGTATGAACTGGACGCCGCGCTCCAGCCACTGCGCCACTACTATCTGGGCGATAGCGAAGCAGCCGCCCAAGCAGCGGCGGCCGTGGGCGCACAGGGCAAGGCCTGAGCAACAAGCGGCTCTTCCAGCGGCGTTTTGTAAAGGTCCTGTAAAAACGGGCTGTTTCAGTACTTTTTCTGTGGTGCATGGCGCTGGAAATGGAACTGTGGCGCAAGGCCTCTCTCCAAGGTGTATATTGCTCCAGTTACAAAGGAACAAGGGTTCCTCAATAGGTTTACGAAGGTATTTTTTTATGGGTCAAAAGCTCAAGATCGCAGGGTGGATTTCAGTGGGTGTCGTGGCTGGGGCCCTCACCACGGTGCAATTGCAAGCCGTCGCGCGCGGCGGCCTGGCGCCACTGCCACTTGAAGAGTTGCAGCAGTTCGCTGCCGTCTTCGGGATGGTTAAAACCGACTATGTGGAGCCGGTTGACGAGAAAAAACTCATCACCGATGCCATTTCCGGCATGGTCTCCAGCCTGGACCCGCACTCGGTCTATTTCGACAAGAAATCGTTCAAGGAATTCCGGGAGGGCACAAGCGGCCGCTTTGTCGGTGTCGGCATCGAGATCAGCCAGGAAGACGGGCTGGTCAAGGTGATTTCTCCCATTGAAGGCTCGCCCGCCGATCGGGCCGGCCTGAAGCCCAACGACCTGATTACCCGGATTGACGATACCGCCGTCAAGGGCTTGAGCCTCAACGATGCCGTCAAGAAAATGCGCGGCGAGCCCCAGACGAAGGTACGGCTCACCATTTTCCGCAAGGATGAAAACCGGACTTTCCCGGTGACCATCACGCGCGAAGAAATTCGCACGCAGTCGGTTCGCGGCAAGGTCGTGGAACCCGGCTATGCCTGGATTCGCCTGAGCCAGTTCCAGGAACGCACGGTGGACGATTTTGTGGCCAAGCTTGAGCAGATTTACAAGCAGGAGCCCCATCTCAAAGGTCTGGTGCTGGATCTGCGTAACGACCCGGGTGGTTTGCTGGACGCGGCGGTTGCGGTGTCCTCAACCTTTTTGCCAGAGAATGTGACCGTGGTATCCACCAACGGCCAGCTGGCAGAAAGTAAATCCACCTACAAGGCTGCGCCGGAGTTTTACCAGCGTCGCGGCGGCTCCGACCCTCTCAAGGGTTTGCCTGCCGCGCTCAAGAGCGTGCCACTGGTGGTGCTGGTCAATGAAGGCTCAGCGTCCGCCAGCGAAATTGTGGCGGGCGCCCTCCAGGATTACAAGCGTGGCACCATCATGGGCACGCAGACCTTCGGCAAAGGCTCGGTTCAGACCGTTCGTCCGCTAGGTCCCGATACCGGCATCAAGCTGACGACCGCACGCTATTACACGCCGAGCGGCCGGTCGATCCAGGCTCGCGGAATTGTGCCCGATGTGCTGGTTGACGATACCGCCGATGGCAGCCCGTTTGCCGTGCTGCGCACACGCGAAGCCGATCTCGACAAGCACCTCGACAGTGGCCAGGGCGCTGAAGTCAAAGACCCGGGCAGGGAAAAAGCCCGCGAAGCAGCCTTGAAGCGCCTGGAAGACGATGCCTTGAAACGCCTCGAGGAAGATGCCAAGAAAACGCCCGAACAGCTCCGGCCACCCGAACTTGGCAGCGACAAGGACTTCCAGTTGGCGCAGGCTATCAACAAGCTCAAAGGCCACCCGGTACTGGTCAGCAAGACCGCAGTGGTCGAGACCAAAAACGAGAAAAAGGAAAACTAAACCTGACCTGGATTAATCAGATCAGATCAGATCAGANNACTCGTGTCACTTGACCCCAGTCGGCCTGTTTGTTTTTCCCTGACAAAACAGGGGCAAAACCCCGACGGGCTCCACTTTCATGAACGACGAAACAGCTGCTTCGCTATTCCCGGCACATTCTGCTCGACGAAATCGGCATTGAAGGCCAGGAAAAACTCCTGTCATCGCATGTGCTGATGGTCGGCGTGGGCGGGCTGGGCTCCCCAGTGGCTTTGTACCTTGGCAGTGCCGGTGTTGGTCGCATCACCGTCGTTGATCATGACCGCGTGGATGCCACCAACCTGCAGCGGCAAATTGCCCACAACCTGGCGAGCATCGGTGAGTTTAAGGCGGTGTCCGTGGTGCAGGCGATTGCCGCCATCAACCCGGACGTGGAGGTTGTTCCCGTCATTGAACGAGCCGATGATGAGTTGCTTGACCCGTTGGTGCACCAAGCAGACCTGGTGATCGACTGCACCGACAACTTTGCCACCCGCCATGCCATCAACCGCGCTTGTGTCAAGCACCGCAAGCCGCTGGTCTCGGGGGCCGCCATCCGCTTTGACGGACAGATAAGCGTCTATGACTCGCGCAGCGAGCAGTCGCCGTGTTATGCCTGCGTGTTTCCGGAGTCGGACTTGCTGGAAGAAACCCGCTGCGCCACCATGGGCGTATTTGCGCCCCTGGTCGGCATCGTCGGCACGGTGCAGGCCGCCGAAGCCTTGAAGCTGCTGTGCGATGTGGGGCAGCCGCTGACCGGGCGGCTGCTGATGCTTGATGGCCGAAGCATGGCGTGGAACGAAATGAAGCTCGCGCGGAACCCTGCATGCGCAGTTTGCGGTAATCATTGAACCCACCGCTGCCCTGAAATTACCTTGTGCCAACTGCAGCAGATCGTGAGGCCGCTTTGGGCTTGGTGGCTTGCGCCAGAACGGCATGGCAATCTGCATCCTGACCCCCGCCCGTTTCCACCGTGGCAGCCAGCGCCAGCAGGGGATTGATGGCTCCCAGCACCAAGGCAATGCCTACCCGACCCGCAAGCGCGGCCTTGTCCGGTCCGGCTGATGGCGCGGCAAAGGTGCCGCCAATGCGCAGCGGTGAGCGCAAGCTCAGAATACTGCGGTCTTTAGGCACCGGATCCAGAATGATATCCAGCGTTTCATGGGCCAGGCTGATCTGACCATGGCCATTGATCACCGTATCGCTGGTATCGAGCACGATGACCCGGCTGCTCATCAGGCCTTGCTTGACGTCGAAGGCTGCGGCCGCGCAACGCAGCAGCACATTGCGGTCACCGCGCAGCAAAAACTTGATGATTTCTCCCCCGTCCAGGCCCAGGTATTCGAGCAGGATATTGCTGATCTCGCCTTTTCCCATCAGCATCGCCACATCCCCGGAGGCAGACCCCAGCATTTGCGCAACAGAGTTGCCATGTCCCGTCAGATTGAACTGTCCGCTGATTTTCCCGAGCGCGCTCTTGCTTGTCTTCACTTCCGGCAAGAGCTGATTCAACTGCAATGCGCGTACATCCAGCTTGGTGGTGAAGGCTGCTGGTGCAACATTGGCGTCGATGCGAATGCTGCCAGCCACCGACCCACCGGCAACCCCCAGCGAAACGGGATCAAGCTGCAAGACCCCTTGGTTCAGCTTGATGTGAACACTGCCCTTGTCCAGCGGTAGCGCCCGCGCATGCCTGATGTCCGCCGCCGAATACGTCACGTCGGCGTTCATGGCCTGGAGCCTGGCCACGTCCAGGATCGCCACAGGCAGCACCTTACCCGCGTCGCGCGAGCTGGCTTTGCCGGCAGCGGGCACCATGCCAATCACCGTCCCGAGGTCCGAAAAATCGAGCAGCTTGGACCGCATCTTGCCGGTCAACAAGGGCACCACTGCCGATTGATCGAAAGTGAGGTCCCCGCCAATGTCTGACTTGCCCAGCACGCCCTGGATCTGGCTCACAGCCGACACCTTGCCATGCCTGTCCAGCTTGCCACGAAGCTTGTAGGGGGGGGTGGAAGGCAGCACGATGCCCAGAAATTTGTACAAATCTTGCAGATTTTTCCCGTGCAAATCAAAGGTCGCGTCAATGCCCGAGAACTCCGCGAGATGGGCAATTGAACCCGTGGCCTTGAGGCCGGTTCCTCCAGCCACGGCGTTTACTTCAAAAGGGAAAGGTGCTTCCGTACTCTTGCTCAGTTGCAGCGCGCCACCGGATCGCCCCTCGGCGGTAAACGGCTCATTTTTCCAGGTGCCACGGGCCTTGAAGTTCAAGGGCAAGGACCCAGCCGACTCCTGAACAACGGAAAATTCGGCCGTCACGTTGGCGCCCTGCGCCACCGCCCGGTATTTGACGGTACCCTGATCAACCAGCAAGACCCCAATGTCCGGCACTGCGGTTTCGTCTGAGGTATCGCGTGATAGCGCCCAGGTACGCCGCCCATCCGGCTCAATCTGCAGCCCAAGTTCTGCTTCATTCAGCACCAGCCGCGACAACTCGATCTTGCCAAACAGCAGTGGTAAAAGCTTGATGTCAAATTCTGCGGCGCTCGCCTTGACAAGATAAGGCTCACTGGCCCACTTGGGGTTGGCGAACTCCACGCCGTCCGCAACCACCGTGGTGGTTCGTCCCAGGTGCACCGAAAGATGTCGCGTGATTTCGAAGCGCCGCCCCAGTTGGTCTGACACATGGCGATTGATCGGCCCGCGCAGCGCATCCCACGGGAAAAAATAAATCAGCAACGCGCACGCGACAAGCAAGGCAGCAAAGCCAGCAAGCCATTTGCGAACAATAACGGATTGAAGTAGGGAGGTATTCATGCGTGAAGGGTGGTTGCGCGTGCCCTGCAACAGCCATGAAGCGCTCTGGCTGACAGACCTATTCATCATGGAATGAATAGCTGACCCGGAACAATCGGCGAGCGCGATGAAAAGCTGTGGGTCTTTGCCTACAGTGATCCGCGATACATTGTAGGAATCATCCTACAAGCGCTGAATGCGGTCACTGGCAGAATCAACGCAACAACAAAGATATATTAAAAAACGAGGCGTGTATGCATTTTTAGGTCTTTCGTCATCCGCCGAAGTCCGCGCCACTATTACCTGGACCCGCGAAGTGCGACTAAAAGCCTATATCGTCGAAGACAACCCTACCATTCGCGAGAACCTGATTGAGACGCTGGAAGAACTGGCTGGCGTGACCACCGTGGGAACCGGTGAAACCGAAAATGAGGGTAAGGCTTGGCTGATTGAAAACAGTGAAAAATGGGATCTGGCCATTGTTGATCTGTTTTTGAAACAGGGCAGCGGTCTGGGCGTGCTCGCCGCCTGCCAGGGTCGGCCAGCGCAGCAAAAGATCGTGGTTCTGAGCAACTACGCCACTGCGGACATTCGCCGAAGATGCGACCAGTTGGGCGTTGACGCGGTTTTCGACAAATCCAATGAAATTGACGCTCTGGTGGACTACTGCAACCAGCACAGCGCCATCGCTCCTTGAAATCAGTCGATCAGCTTGTTCTTCAGCGCGTAGTAGGTAAGGTCGCTGTTGGAGGCAAGGCTCATCTTTTCCATCACGCGGGTTCGGTAGGTGCTGACAGTTTTGACGCTCAGGGAAAGCGCCTTTGCAATATCGCCAGCCGTTTCTCCCTTGGCCAGTTTGAGGAAAACCTGAAACTCCCGTTCCGACAATTGCTCGTGGGCCGCCATGTCATGTGGCCGGTTCAATTGTTGCGCCAGCAGTTCCGCCACAGCCGGGGTGATGTAGCGCTTGCCCAAGGAAATCACCCGGATGGCATCCACGATTTCCGATGGATCACATTCCTTGTTAAGGTAGCCGCTGGCGCCCTGGCGAATCAGGTTCACGGCGTAGTGCTCCTCGGGGTAGCCACTCAAAATGAGAATGGCCACGTCAGGCGCCTTGGCACGGATCATGGCCATCGCATCGATCCCGCTCTGGCCGGGCATGGACAGGTCCATGACCAGAATGTCAATCTCGACATTGCGAACCAGGTCAATCGCCTCGCGGCCGCTGCCGGCCTCGCCGACGACACGCAGATCCACCTGGTCGGAAAAAAATTGTTTGAGTCCTGAACGCACAATGGCATGGTCGTCCACAATTCCAATTTTTATCATGTCGCGGTCTTTCTATAAGGTCAATGCAAGCGGGCAATGCAATGAACAAGAGCGGTCGGGTTCAGGCATTTGCATTGATTTTCAGGGCCTATTATTGACGAATTATTTGCTGAAGCACTGAACGGAGTTTGCCGTGAAAAGATTTACCTCCCCAAAAATGACCCTCAGCCTGCTCTTGGCGGTGCTAGGCACCGCTTTGCTGATTTTCATCAACGAGGTCAGTTTTAACAAATCGACGACGGCCGCAGTCAGAATTGAAACGGCGCAACAAACCCGCGCCGCTGTTGACATACTGCTGCAGCAGGTACTGGAAGCGGAAACCGGACAACGGGGCTATCTGCTGACTGGCGACGCACGCTATCTGGCTCCCTACACCAAAGCCACTGCCGAGATCGGTAAAAGCATGGACACCCTTCGCGAATTGGTCACTCCCAATCCGGACCAGCTCAAGGAGTTCCTCATCCTGTCCGAGCATGTTTCACGCAAGCTCGCAGAGATGGAACTGAGCGTTCGCATGCGCCAGAAGGGCAATGAAGACACCTGGAAGTTTGTCTTGTCCACGGACGTCGGCAAGGAGCAGATGGACGCGATCCATGAGCAGTCTGACCGGATGATTGCCAGCAGCATCGAAAACATGGGAGTGAATCAGCCTAAGATCAGAGAAGCGCTACAGTTGTCGCGGCTCGGCGTTTTTCTCATGGCTCTGGTCGGATTGCTTGTTTTTACCAAGTATCTGTTGCAAACCTATGCACTGCTCGCCTCAAGTCAGCGCGAACAGGAGTCCCTGCAGCGCGAGCGGGACCTGCTGGAATCGCAGGTACGTGAGCGCACTGCCGATCTGGCCCAGCTTGCCACCCACCTGCAAAACGTGCGGGAGGATGAACGGGGTCATCTGGCACGCGAACTGCACGATGAACTGGGCGCCATCTTGACAGCCGCCAAGCTGGACGCGGCCCGGCTGCGGTCACGTCTGGCTGACAATCTGCCGGAGGCGACAGAACGCCTGCAGCATCTGACTGAAACCCTGAACAGCGGCATTGCGTTTTCACGCCGCGTAGTTGAAGATTTGCGGCCTTCCGCGCTGTCCCATCTGGGTCTGGTGGCTTCGCTTGAAATTCTTGCCCGGGAATTTGAAGTGCAATCGGGGCTGTCGATCACCACCGACCTTGAGCCCGTCGACCTTGGAGGCGCGGCTCAACTGACCGTCTATCGGCTGGTCCAGGAGTCGCTGACCAACATGGGTAAATATGCACAGGCCAGCTTGGCCGACATCAGCCTGCACAATTTTGACAGCTATATCACGGTCGAGGTCAAGGACAACGGCAAAGGTTTCAATCTGCAAAGCATAGGCCCTGCCAGCCATGGCCTGGCAGGCATGCGCCACCGCGTGGAAGCGGCGGGTGGCCGTTTGACCGTCACCAGCACCGAGGGAAGCGGTACACAGATTTTAGCTGTACTTCCCAAGACAAGCTGAACACCTGCGCGTGTGCAGCGACGCCGCTGCCAAGCGGCCCGTCAGTCTCTTCCTACAGCCTGCCCGACCCGGAACCTACAAGGGCTCACGTTCACGGCCGATGAGGAAAAGCCCGCGTCTTCATTAACCTTGTTGCAGGCGATTCAAAAGAAACGCACCCTAGGCAGCCAAGGCAAGGAGATCGAGATGTTGCACTATTCCATCGTTTTTCTGGTGATCGCACTGATTGCCGCCGTATTCGGCTTTGGTGGCATCGCGGCAGGCGCCGTTGAAATCGCCAAGGTTCTTTTCTTCATTTTTGCCATCATGGCCATCGTAGGCTTTGCGCTCAGTGTGTTCAGGAAGAACTGACACAAGTCACTGAAGCGTTCGATCCACATCAACAAACATTCACTGCCCACGTTCATTGTGCGAACAATTCAACTTCAATTCATCAAGGACCTGAACATGACCACCAATACCGCCACCAAAATTGCCCATGACGCCACACCCGCCATGCGCCACGCCTCCGACGAATTGCTCAAGACCGCCGGCAATGCAGTGGATTCGACCCGTGACTACGCCAACGATGCTCTTGACAAGGCAGAAAGCAGGATACGTGAGCTTCGCGGCAGTGTTGACCCGGTCGTGGACATGCTGACTTCCAAAGCACAAAAGCTGGCCCGGCACAGCCTCGACTTGGCATCAGAGGCGAAATACCGCGCCGAGCGGTCCCTCAAAAACGCCTCCAGGGCCACCACGCGCTACGTTGCCGATCAGCCTCTGCGTTCCGTGCTGATTGCCGCGGCAGTAGGTGCCACGGTGGCCTTGCTGATTTCTTTTTCACGTCATCGCAACCGGAACCGTTACTAAAGCCATGACTGTATTTCAGGATCACCACTGAAGCCCAGGGCGCCTGAGAAATACCGATTACCGCAGGTCGATGGGCGTGGTGCCGCTGATTGACAGGCTTTTAAACCTTGCACTGGTTCAATTAGATCAAATTCAAGAGGAAACCAAAATGAAATACGTTCGCGCAATTGCATTCGCCGCCCTGGCAGGCATCACCATCATCGGCACCGGCTGCGCCGTGGGGCGTGGCCAGGAAACAGCCGGCGCCTATGTTGATGATGCAGCCATCACGACCTCCGTCAAGGCCAAGCTCCTCGAGGACAAGACCGTCTCAGGCACTTCCATCAGCGTTGAAACGCTCAATGGCACGGTTCAGCTGTCCGGTTTTGCCAAGTCGATTGCCGAGAAAACCCAGGCTGCAAATATTGCCCATCACGTCAAAAACGTCAGGGCTGTGCGCAACGATATCGTCGTTCGCCCTTAAGTGTGTTTTTTGCTTCGCCACCTCGGCGGCGAAGCCCGGAATTGTTCTGGCTCGCTGGCAGGCGATGAAGCTTTCATCGCCTGCCTTTTTGCCTTCTGCCAGTCCCGGCAGTTACATCAAAAAGCCGACGGGTGGCCCAAGTCTTGATGGTCAACTGACGTGACCGCAATGATGAGGCCTTAACCCGCTTTCAAGACCAGCTTGTTCTCCACCGAGTTGACACCCTTGACCGCCTTGGCAATGCTGCTGGCCTTGTCGCGGGCGGCTTCGGTGGGCGCCGAGCCATTCAGGGTCACGGCACCATTTTTTGTATCCACGTTGATTTTGATCGCGCTCAGGTCCGGGTCTTTGGCGAGTCCCGCCGACACGGCCGTGGTAATGGCCACGTCATCCAGTGTTTCAGCCGCTTTGCTTGCAAGTTCTTTGGCCGAAGACTCCGCATTCTGCGTGGCATCTTTCAACGCGGTCCCAGCGTTGGCCATGCTGCTTTCGGTTTTCGCCTTGACGTCGGCTGCGGCCTGATCGGTTTTTCCAATCGCCGAATCGAGTTGCTGGCCCGCTGTTTTATCGTCGTCTTTCTTGCCGCAAGCGCTCAATGCAAGCACAAGGGCCACGGAGCCGAGTACGACCAGGGATGTGTTGAAACGCTGACTGGCTGGCAATCGGTCTGATAGCTGATTTTTCATGATGACTCCTGTTGGTAAAAATGGGCGTGCCCGAAACGTTCCCGGGACATGCACACCAGAACGGCGATGGTGAAATCGCACCGCTTCACTTTAGCCAGGGCCTGGCCTGCCGCAAGTCAGCCGGTACTGAAACGGCCGTAGGATAAATGGCCATAAAAGTCTGGTTTCCGAAGCGTAAAGCCCTGCCGACTGCACCAGGTTAATGTCAAGGTTGCACATAGCAGCTTCCATGCTGCTTCCGGAACATCCTTGGATAGACAGCGGACACCGCATAAATTGGCGAGAATATTCCGCGCTGCTCAGCTTGCGCAAGTCCTTGCTGCATGGCATAGGGTCCGGCGCTGCGGCGGTAGCGGTAGGACCAGGCCAGCCCCTGCGCAACCATCCATTGCCCCAGGTCTTCGTCATTCAAGACAATTCGAGCCAGCAGGCGACCATAGTCGTCTTGATACCTGCCGTGAACGGCCACGCGCTGGCCAAGTGCCCGCTGTCCGAGCGCATCGCGCGATGCGACGCCACCAGGCTGGCAAATTTCTGGCGCGTCGATGCCATCGACGCGAACGCTGACCGGCTTGCCGCCATCGTCGGGGCGCACATGGACGGTGTCGCCATCCACCACATACGTCACGACACCCCACCACAGCGCCTCGGGCATTTCAGCAGGTGTGGCCGAAGGACACCACCCCAGCGTTGCCGCCAAAGCCAGTGTGACCAGCGCTTTTGGCCTGAGGAGTCGTACTGTGTTTTCCATTTTCTACCCGATTAATGGCGCACTATGCCCTGTTTAAATCGGCTGGCCTTGTCAGTCAGTTCTCGAACCCCTGCTCAAGTCTGGACCGGTAGCAACACCCGAGGGAATCAGCAGGGTCAAGCGACGTTGGCGTAACTTTGGCGCAATTCACGCTTGAGAAGTTTTCCACTCGGATTTTTGGGTAAGGAGTCGGTGAACACCACGCGCTTGGGACTTTTGAAACTGGCCATGTGCGTGCTGCAATGTGCCATCACTTCAGCCGCGCTGAGCGACTGGCCGGTCTTGAGCACGATCACGGCAGTGACGGACTCTACCCAGATCGGATCTGCCAGCCCGATCACGGCCACCTCACTAACCTGCGGCAGCCGGTAGATCATTTCTTCGACCTCGCGGCTCGCGACATTTTCCCCGCCAGACTTGATCATGTCCTTCTTCCGATCCACCACAGTGATGAACCCTTCGTCGTCAATGGTGGCAAGGTCCCCGCTGTGAAACCAGTCGCCCTCGAAAGCCGCGCGGGTTCGCTCATCGTCATGAAAGTAGCCAAGCATCAGATGCGGCGAGCGGTGCACGATCTCGCCCACCTCGCCGGGTCGCACGTCATGCAGTTGATCGTCCACCACGCGCGTTTCGACGTTCAGCACGGCGCGACCGCAGGAGCCCGGCTTGCGAAGTTGATCGTCGGGACCGAGCATGGTGGCCAAGGGCGCGATTTCGGTCTGACCGTAGAGATTCCACAGTCGAACTTTAGGCAATCGAGCTGCAAGTTCTCGCAGCACTTCGACGGGCATGATGGAAGCGCCGTAGTAGCCCTTGACAAGACTGGCGATCCTTTTGGCGTCAAACGCAGGCGAACGCAGCAGTGCAATCCAGACAGTTGGCGGCGCAAAAAAACTGGTAATTTTGAATTTTTCGATCAGGGCCAACAGGTTGTCTGGAACCGGCTTGGAGGTGATGACACTGGTGCCGCCCATAAAAACGGCCGGACCAAAAAACACATCCAGTTGCGCGCAGTGATAAAGCGGCAACGCGTGCAATGTCAAGTCTTCAGCGGCGATCTCTGCATCTACAACACAGCTGACGTACTGCCAGAGCACGGCGTCGTGCGTCAGCATCACCCCCTTGGGGCTTGATTCCGTGCCACTGGTGTAGACGATCTGCAGCAAATCCGTGCTGGCCAGTGTCACCATCGGCAATGATTCTTGACAGGAGGCCAGGGTGTCAAAGCGATGCATGCCAGTAGCGGCTTCGCTGGGGTCTTCTGAGGGCAGCCAGATGAATTCGCGCACCTCGGTCTGAAGCGCCGCAGCGGCGCGCGCCAGCTGCGCCGACCCGCTGTCAGTCGCCAGCGTGCGGGCACCAGCATGGCGCAAAATGTACGCTACCTCTTCAGCCTTGAGCATGAAATTGATCGGCACAAGCACGGCACCCAACCGAGCCAGCGCAAAACGAAGGGCGGCAAATCCGTGTGAATTGCGGGCCAGTATGGCTACCCGTTCACCCTGCACCACACCCATCTGCGCCAAGCCAGCCGCCAGCCTCGAAACCAGGGCATCAAGCTCGGCATAGCTCCATTGGGTCTCGCCACAAATGATGGCGGTTTTTCCAGGAACGCGCAGTGCCGTGCGGCGCAGCACATCGCCCAAAGTCTGGCGGCGAATGGTGGGGTTCATAACGTACTCATTTTAAAAAATTCACTAAATCCGGGAATTCGAGTGTCGCCGCTCAAAGCTCAAAATTCAGCAAGCGCCCTTGGCTCGAAGGGACAATCGGTACGAATTAGTGTAAGGCAGTCAATCAGCCAGGACGGGCGAATAGCCAATTTTGGTCGAAGCTTGCAATTCTGTGGCCACTTTTGAATGTCTTTTCGCGTGGAATGCGGTGCCACTGAAGACCGAAGTAGCAATGGTGCAAATTGCCCGCGGGTTAGCGTGGTCCTGAGTGACGTCATCGACATTGGTGAATCGGCATGGCGGTTTGCAGCCGTTGTTCCGAGATCCCGTTTAAGAGAGTGAGCAAGACGACCTACCCGATGCGGCGCCACATTCCAAAGCACATGTTTGCGCTCAAGCAGACGCTGGGAGCTTTCGATTTTGTTGGCATACAACTCAGCGAGTGCGACCAGGAGATCGAGCAGCAACTGCAACGCCTGCAAGCTCATGATGGCGAACCGGCCAAGGGAAAGAAGCGGGGACGCGCATGCAACGCGCCAAAGTTCGATTTGCGCACGTATCGACGGCATCGACGTCACCACCGCGTTGGCCGTGATCAGCGAGGCCGGCACCGACATGTCACGCTTTCCAACGCGGGCGCACTTTGCCAGTTGGATGGGCTTGTGTCCGGGCACCAAGATCACTGGCGGCAAGGTGATGAGTGGAAAGACCAACCCCTGCGCCAACCGGGTTGCCCAAGCTCTGAAGCTGGCCGCCGCAGCGCTCCGCACCGGCAAGTCAGCGTTGGGGGCGTACTTCAGACGCACGCGCTCACGCATGGATAAGCCCAAGGCAGTGACCGCGCTGCCGCGCACAAACTGGCTCGGCTGATTTACACCATGCTGACCAAGGGCGAGGAGTACACAGATCAAGGCCAAGGCTACTACGAGGAACGTTACCGCGAACGCGTCCTGCGACAACTAAACCAGCGCGCTATGTATGAAAATCGGCATGACGCTCGTGGCCGCTAAACTTGCCATCTGAAAAGACCATTGAAAAGCAATTGCTCAGGTGGTGTTTCTTAAGAGACAAATTTTGTTGAAAAACTCCGGTTGAAACGCGCCGGTGATTGAGGCTGCACTCGGCAGCACGGCCGCCTACTACACACCGCCGGTCGACACCATACGCATCACAAACTGACAGGTGAAATCATATGACGACAACTAACGAACCGGTTCTTTACTCGCGGAAAGGAGTGATGGCACACATTCGGCTCAATCGCCCCAAGGTATTGAATGCGCTCGATCAATCGATGGCACAAGCGTTTCTGGCCGTATGCAAAACAATCCAGTCTGCCGACGACATCCGGGTCGTCGTGCTGAGCGGCGAAGGGCGTTCATTCATGGCGGGAGGGGACTTGGCAAAGTTTCATACCGATCCGACACAGGCGGGGCAAACTGCCCAGCAACTGATCGACCCTTTGCATGAGGCGCTCGCTATCCTGGCCACGCTCCGGCAGCCGGTACTGGCAAGTGTGCATGGGCCAGTCGCTGGCGCTGGCGTCAGCCTCATGCTGGCATGTGATCTCGCGATCGCGGCGGACGATGCAACTTTTAACCTCGCGTATGCGCGGATCGGCGCCAGCGCTGACGGCTCTGTGTCGTGGACGCTGCCGCGCATTGTCGGACTGCGTAAGGCGATGGAGATCGCGTTGCTGTCGGATGATATTGATGCAGCGGAGGCGTTGCGGCTCGGGATGATCAACCGCATGGTGAAGCGCGACGCGCTGACCGCAGCGACGGAGCAACTGGCACAACGGTTGGCGCAAGGTCCGACCTTCGCCTACGGCCAGATGAAGCGGTTGCTGCGAAATTCATGGAACCGGTCACTGCAGGAACAGATGGATGCGGAGTGCGATGCATTCTGCGCTTGCACTGGCACCAGCGATTTCAGGGAAGGGATTGATGCATTCATCACGCGCCGCCCAGTCAAATTCGACGGTTCTTGACCGGTGGTTAGCCATCCAGTAGATCGGCCACCTGCAGGGCCAACGGTTCAAATAGACGGAAGTGTTGGCGGCCAAGACTGGTTCTTCTTGTCGGGCATTGTCGCGTAACTCCGATTTGTAATCGTCGGTTCACGGTATCCCCGCCTTGCGGACCTGCTGGTCTCGGCCCTTAACCAGCCAAAATAGTTGTCACCGACTACACGGGAACGCTCTCCCCACAAAATAAGGTTCATCCGGCTTTCGTGTGGGTCACGGGGGAAATGAAAAGGCAAAATCTCAGACATCTCCCAGGTCTTGGCCCCTTTCGCCCGGCTAATTTCGCCGTGCTGCGAGAGTAGAAAATCTTTTGCCGAATGTGCGCAAGCGCATAGTGTGTACGGGCTGCGAAGTAGAAAATAAGGGGAACGCGCGATGGCGTTAGAACCCCTTGCAATATCACATTGAGGTGTGGTCATTAGCGCTGAATGATCGTCAAACCAACTCGCGGGACACGTCCGCGCAGTTGGCGCAATTTGGCTGAATTTAATTCTACGGATTGGAGAAATGTCATGCCACTAAAAAAAGGGACAAGNNAAAAGCCGCAACACCCAGCCTCGCGAACGCAAAAAGTGACTTCGCCGTGATCAGAAATCCGCCCGGGTTGCCGCCCTCGTGGATGTCCTTGCCATTCTCATCCCTCACGGTTGAGCAATGGATCGCCGGAATAAACACCACTTTCACCTCGCCCCTAGTGGCGTAGCCCGGCAAACCGTGTACACGTGGAAGGCACTGCACGATGAAGGCGAGATCGATGCGCTGCGTTCAGCAGATGCGTGGCAGCGGCTCGCCGCTCAACCAGTCCACCACCCGGCGCCCCCCGAAGGCCGTGGTCATCTGCACGAAGCGGTGCGGGTCCGCGCTGACGTGGCCGATGCGGGCTGCCGAGCGACCGAGCGGGTGTGCACGCATCGCCGCCAGCACCGCATCGGCGGCCTCGGGCGCGACGATCGCCACCAGCTTGCCCTCGTTAGCGATGTACAGCGGGTCCAGCCCGAGCAACTCGCAGGCCGCAGCCACCTGCGGCAGCACCGGTATCGCTGCCTCCTGCAACAACATACCCACCCTGGACTGGCGCGCGATTTCGTTGAGCGTAGTGGCCAGGCCGCCGCGCGTCGGGTCGCGCAGCACGCGCACCGCACCCTCGGGAGCGGCGGCCAGCATAGTGGCCACCAGTGTGTGCAGCGCCGCGCTGTCGGATAGGGTGGCGGTCTCGAACTGCAGTGACTCGCGCTGCGACAGCACCGCCACGCCATGCTCGCCGATGCTGCCCGACAGCAGCACCGCATCGCCCGCCTGCGCGTTGGCGCCACCGATGTCACGCCCCTCGGGCACCACGCCCAGGCCGGTGGTGCTGATGAAGACGCCATCGCCCTTGCCCCGTTCAACCACCTTGGTGTCACCGGTGACGATGGGAACAGCGGCCGCGCGTGACGCCGCTGCCATGGACTCGACAATGCGCTGGAGGTCCCCCAACGGGAAGCCTTCTTCGAGGATGAAGCTCGCACTCAGGTACAGCGGCGTCGCACCGAGCATCGCCACGTCATTGATCGTGCCATGCACCGCCAGGCAGCCGATGTCGCCGCCGGGAAAGAACAGCGGCGAGATCACATGCGCGTCGGTGGCCATCACCAGCCGATGGCCGGGCGGCGGCACCGGCAGCAGCGCACCGTCGTTGCCCTGGCGCAGGACGTCGTTGTCAAAGGCGCGCACGAACAGTTCCTCGATCAGTTGCGCCGACACCCGGCCGCCGGCGCCATGGTTCATGTCGATGCGGCCGTGCCTGAAGTCGAGCGGGCGGATGTAGTCCCTCTTCGCGCTGCTCATGTGGCCCCTTTGGCGCGTTCCGCGCCTTCCCCCCGAGGGGGAGCGAGCACTCTTGGGGCGGCCCAGCGAGTGCTCATGCGGCCCCCACCGGAATGTCCCGAAACCGCCCATAGGTGTAGTGCGCCGCGCATGAGCCCTCGCTCGAGACCATGCACGATCCCATCGGGTTCTCGGGCGTGCAGACCGTGCCGAACAGCTTGCAGTCGGTTGGCCGCTTGACCCCGCGCAGGATGGCGCCGCACTCGCATTGCTTGTGGTCGGGCACGCTCCGGTAGTTCAGATCGAAACGCTGCTCGGCATCGAAGGCTTTGAGCCCGGGGCGAATCTTCAGGGCACTGGACGGCACCTCACCGAGTCCCCGCCATTCGAAGCTGTCGCGCAACTCGAATACCTGCGCCATCACGGCCTGCGCGGCGGCATTACCCTGCGGCGTCACGGCCCGGGTGAATTCGTTCTCGACACAAGCGCGGCCTTCATTGACCTGGCGCACCAGCATGACAATGGCCTGCATCACGTCCAGCGGTTCGAAACCGGCGATCACCACCGGCTTTCGGTACGCCCGTGCGAAGGGCTCGTACGGTGCCGAGCCGATGATGATGCTCACATGCGCCGGGCCGACAAACCCGTCCAGCGGCAGCGTTCCGTACTGCCGTACCTCGGGCGACTCCAGGATGTGGGTGATGGCACTCGGCGTCAGCACATGGCAGCACATCACGCTGAAATTCTTCAGCGCCTCGCGAGCGGCCTGCAGGATCACCAGAGCCGTGGGCGGCGTGGTGGTCTCGAAGCCGATCGCCAGGAACACCACGTCGCGGCTGGGCTGTTCGCGCGCGAGCGTCAAGGCGTCAGCCGGCGAATACACCATGCGGATGTCGGCGCCGCGGGCCTTGGCCCGCAGCAGCGACAAGCCCTCGGAGGCCGGCACGCGCATCACGTCGCCATAGGTGCACAGCATCACGCCCTGGTCCAGTGCCAGCTGGATGGCCATGTCGATGCGGCCGATCGGCAACACGCACACCGGGCAGCCGGGGCCGTGGATCATGCGCACGTTGTCCGGCAGCAGATCGACGACGCCGTAACGCGCCAGCGCATGGGTGTGACCGCCGCAGAACTCCATGAAGCTGTAGTTGCGCGACGGGTCGACCTCAGCTTGCAGACTCGCGGCAAGGTTTTGTGCCAGCGCGCCGTCGCGGAACTCATCCACGTATTTCATACCTCGCTCCTTGCCAATTCGGCGAACAGCGCCAGCGTGGCTTGCGCCTCTGCCTCGTCGAGCGTGCCGATGGCATGGCCCACATGCACGATCACGTAGTCGCCCGGCTGCGCGTCGGGTACCAGGGCGATGGAGATCTGCTTGCGCACGCCGCCGAGGTCGACGATGGCAGTCTCGGCGTCGATGAGTTTCACGATGCGAGCGGGCAGGGCGAGGCACATGGTCAGGCTTCCCGCGCAACGGACGGTGCGCATTGCACAGCCAGAGCTTGGCCATGCCGCACGGCGCACGCCGCGATCCAGGCCTGGCCCAATGCCAGGCCGGCATCGCCGCAGCCTGCGCCTTGTGGCTGAAACACGCCGAGCCCGGCGCGCTGCAGCGCGGCGCCCAGGCGCTCGGTCAGCACCCGGTTGGCGAAACAGCCGCCGCCGACCACCACGGTGTGCGTGCCGTGGGTGCGTGCTGCCTCAATGGCACGATGCGCCAGGCCCCCGGCCAAGGCCAGGTGGAACATGGCTGCACCCTGCGCCTGACTGCCGCTGCCCGCCAGGGTAAACAACTCGGCCAGCAGCGGACGCAAGTCGAGCGAGGTCCACGGCAGCTCGAATTCGGGGTGCGCCTGTAGCCACTCGCGCGCCCGCACCTCCAGCGTCATGGCCGCCTCGGCCTCGAAGGCCTGGCGCACGCTTAAGGCCAGCGCGCCGGCCGCGGCGTCGAACCAGCGGCCTGCGCTGCTGCTGCGTGGGCACTGCAGGTCGCGCTGCAGCAGCGTGTGCACCCCTCTCGCCGCCGGCGCGCCGACCGCCGGCGCAAAGCGTGCCTCGATCTCGTCACCGCGGCCCAGGGCAAACAGCGCAGCCGCAGCCATGCGCCAGGGCTCACGTGCCGCCGCGTCTGCGCCGGGCAAGGCCAGCGGCACCAGATGGTCCAGGCGCTGCCACTGGTGCGCCGCGGCAAGCCCATTCACCCACAGCACCTCGCCGCCCCAGGCGCTGCCGTCGTCGCCGAGACCCACGCCGTCGAGCGCCAGGCCGATCACCGGGCCTGCGACGGCGTGTTCGGCCAGGGCCACGCCGATGTGCGCGTGGTGGTGCTGCACGCCGATGGCCGGCACCTGCATCTGCTCGGCCAGCGCCAAAGCGACGCGGGTGCTGTGGAAGTCGGGGTGCAGGTCGTGTGCCACCGCCTGCAGCGGGCCCAACGCCCGGGACAGCAGCGACTCGATCGAGCGCTCCAGTGCCGCGCAGTTCGCGGCTTCGCCCAAGTCGCCATGCAAAGGTGACCAATGAACCTGGTCGCCATCGACCAGGCAGGCGCGGTTCTTCAGGTAGGCGCCACAGGCCAGCACGCGCGCGGGTGCAGCGCGCGGCATGCGGGTCGTATGGGCCAGCTCGTTCATGGACGTTCTTGCAGCGCGGCGTCTTCACGCAGCAGCCAGTCCAGCCAGGCCGGCATGCCCTCGCCGCGCGTGGCCGAGAGCTGCAGTACCGCGATGCCGGGGTTGACGCGGCGTGCGTATTCGATGCATTTCGTCACATCGAAATGGACATACGGCAGCAGGTCGATCTTGTTGATGACCATCAGCGTGGCGGCGGCGAACATGTCGGGGTATTTCAGGGGTTTGTCTTCGCCTTCCGTGACCGACAGGATCACCACCTTGGCGGCTTCGCCCAAATCCCACAGCGCCGGGCAGACCAGGTTGCCGACGTTTTCGATGAACAGCAGCGCCTCGGGGCTGTGGTGCCCATGGTGGTGGGCCTGAGCATGCAGATCGAGGCGGGCAAAGGCGTCGCCCACCATCTGCGCATCGAGGTGGCAGCCACGCCCGGTGTTGATCTGGATGGCTGGCGCACCGGCCGCGCAGATGCGCTCGGCGTCCAGGCGGGTCTGCTGGTCGCCTTCGATCACCGCCAGCGGCAGTTCCGGTGCGCGGCGCCGCAGCGCCTCAATCGTGGCGCACAGCAGCGTGGTCTTGCCCGCGCCTGGACTGGACATCAGGTTGTAGGCGGTGACCCCATGCGCTTTGAGGTGTGCGCGGTTGCGCTCGGCCAGGCGCTGGTTGGCGCCCAACACATCGGCTTCGAGCTTGACCGTGCGCGCCTGGCTCAAGCCGGGCACCGACGCCAGCGCGGGGCCCGCGCCATAGTGCAGATCGCCGCTGGACGGGTCCAGTGCCCCGGGCGCGGCATGTTCATGCGCGCCATGATCCTCCGCGTTATTGCATCCACAGACGACACACATCGTTGTCTCCTTCAATCGTTCAACACGACCAGGTCGCGCACGCGCAATTCGCTGCCGCCGGTAACTTGCACAGGATAGCCGTCGCAGCGCGGGCAGGGGTCGGCACGGCTGGCGATTATCACCTCGGCCCCGCAGCGGGCGCACCAGGCGCGCCCGGGCGGCTGATCGATGTGAATCTGCGCCCCCTCCAGGCAGGTGCCGGGCACGATGGCGTCAAGGGCAAAACGCAGCGCCGGCACTTCCACGCCTGCCAGAGCACCGGCCTCCAGGCGCAGCGTGGCCACACGCTTGAAATGCTCGCGCGCAGCGGCGGCCTCCACCATGCGCACGATCTCGTCGGCCAGGCTCAGCTCATGCATGGGCGGAGAGCCAGACATCGGCCCATTGCAGTGCTGCGGCCAGGTGATCCAGCGCACCGACGCTGGGTGGTTCGCCGAGCTCGAAACATTCGCCGCGAATCGCCAGCAGCGTGCAAGGCGGCGGATCTTCGCCCTGCAGGTCGCGAAACAGCTGCATCAGTGCCTGCGGTGACAGGGCATGCGTGGTGAAGCTCGCGTCCTGCGCGGCCCGCAGCTGCGTCACCTCGAACGGCGCCCGGCAACTCAGGCTGGCATCGACAAACAGCACGCGCTGCCGGCCCACCAGGTCGAGGGCATGTTCAATCTGCAACTGGTAGTCATCGAGGTATTCCACACATGCGGCAGGCACCAGCGTGGCGCGCAAGCGTTCAATGCACAAGGGCCCCAGCGCGTCGTCGCCGCGGCTCAGATTGCCCCACCCGAACACCAGCAGCGGCGCCACCGACGCAGGCTGAGCCATCATGTCGGCAAGCCCACCGGCGAACCCAGGTCATGCAGGAAGACACCGTCGTGCGACTTCACGACGCGGTCGATCAGCTCGCCCTCAGGCCCGACCAGCGCCACATCCAGCGGCATCTGCCCCAGCGCATGGGTGGCGCACGACAGGCAGGGGTCGTAGGCGCGGATCGCCACTTCAATGTGATTCAGCAGGCCTTCGGTTAGTTCGCGCCCGTCGAGGTACTCGCGCGCCACCGAGCGCACCGCTTCGTTCATCGCCTGGTTGTTGTGGGTGGTCGCGACGATCAGGTTGCACCTCGTCACCAGGTCGTCGTCGCTGACCTCGTAATGATGGATCAGCGTGCCGCGCGGCGCCTCGATCACCCCCACGCCGCCGCGCCGGCGCGGACCAAAGGCCATCAGCTCGCCGGACAGGATGTCGGGGTCATCCAGCAGTTCTTTGATGACCTCGATGCAATGCAGCACCTCGATCATGCGCGCCCAGTGGTAGGCCAGCGTCGCATGGATGGGCTCGCCCTGGCCCCAGTCCAGAAACAAGCGACGTTGCGCTTCGGCCAGGGGGCTGGGGATGAAGTCGCAGTTTTGCAGCCGCGCCAGCGGCCCCACCCGGTACCAGCCCAGCTCGGCCCCCAGGCTTTTGAGGAAGGGGAACTTCATGTAAGTCCAGGGCTTGACTTCTTCTTCGATCAGGTCGAGGTAGCCCTGATCGCTGGCGCCGTCGAAGAGGATCTTGCCGGCCCCGTCGCGCGCCCGGATGACACCGTCGTACAGGTCCAGCGCCCCATCGGCGCGCACCAGCGACAGCATGTTGGAGCGGACGCAGCCGAAGCCGTCGTACAGCGCCGGGTTCTGCGCGTGCAGTTGTTTGGCGATCTCCACGGCGTCCTGCGCCCAGGCGATCATTTGCGCCACGTCACGCTGTAGCAGCGCGCGGTCTTCCAGGCTGACATGCTTGTTGACACCGCCCGGCACCGAGCCGGTGCCATGCACCCGCTTGCCCGCGGTGGCGCGAATCACCTCCTGGCCGAACTTGCGCAGCAATACGCCCTTCCTGGCGATGTCGGGGTGCGCCTGCGCCACGCCAACGATGTTGCGCCGGTTTACTTCGGAGTCAAAGCCGAACAGCAGGTCAGGCGCTGACAGGTAAAAGAAGTGCAAGGCGTGCGACTGCATCACTTGCCCATAGTGCATCAGCCGGCGGATCTTGTCGGCCGAGGGCGTCACGGGCAGTGCCCCCACCACCCGGTCGAACGCTTTCGATGCCGCCAGGTGGTGCGACACCGGGCAGATACCGCACAGCCGCTGCACCATCACCGGCACTTCCCAGTAGGGCCGGCCTTCAATGAATTTCTCGAAGCCACGGAACTCGACGATGTGCAGCCGCACCTGCTGCACGCGGTTTTGCGCATCGAGCAGGATCGTGACCTTGCCATGGCCTTCGACCCGCGAGACCGGGTCGATGGCGACCCGGCGCAGGCCTTGTGCGACGACTTCGGGTGCAGCGGTTTCAAGCGATGGGGTCATGGTCAGTCATAGTGCATCAGGCCAGGCCCGAGGTGCGGTGTGCGCCCGGCCATCAGATCGGTCAGGAAGCGCCAGAACGCGTCGGCCGAGGGCGGGCAACCGGGCAGGAAGTAGTCCACATGCACCACCTCATGGATCGGGTGCACCTTGTTCAGCAGCAGCGGCAGCTCGGGGTCATTGGGAATGGCTCTGCACATACTCATGCCCTGTCGGCTGCAGTACACGTCGGCCAGCAGTGTGCCCAGGTCGAGGTGGTTGCGCTGCGCCGGCAGGCCGCCAGTGATGGCACAGGCGCCCACCGCCACCAGCGTCTTGCAGCGCGCGCGGAACTCGCGCAGCAGCATCACGTTCTCGGCATTGCACAGGCCGCCCTCGATCAAACCGATGTCGCAAGCGCCGACCTCCTTGATGTCGGTGAAGGGTGAGCGGTCGAACTCGATGTGCTCGATCAGTTCGAACAGCCGCTCGTCGATGTCGAGGAAAGACATGTGGCAGCCGAAGCAGCCGGCCAGCGAGACCGTGGCGACCTTCAGCTTGCGCGCTTCATGGGGCATGGCAGGCAGGGTCATTCTGGCCCACCCTCCACCTGCTCCGACACCGGCTTCGCGTCAAAACGCCGCTGCCCGATCGGGATCGCGAAACCGCGTCGCTTGGGCAGGATCACGCCCACCGGACAGATGCTCGTGGCGCGGTCCTCAAGCGTCATCGGCGTGTCGACCAGCCGGCCGCTGGCGCTGTTGACCAGCAGGTGCGTCTGAATGCCGTGGCCGCTGATCGCGAAGACGTTCTTGCGGTCGACATCGCGGCTGGCGCGCACGCACAGTTCACACAGGATGCAGCGGTTGAAGTCGAGCAGGATGTCGGGGTGGCTGGCGTCGACCGGTCGGTCGGGATAGAACTCCTCGAAGTGTGGGCCTTCCATCCCCATCTGGTAGGCGGTTGCCTGCAGCAGGCAGTTGCCGCTCTTCTCGCAGCTGGGGCAGAAGTGGTTGCCTTCGACGAACAGCATCTGCAACAGCGTCTTGCGATGCGCGTTGAGCTCCTCGGTGTCGCTTTCGACCTCCAGAGCGGCTGCGGCCCGTACGGTGCAGGCGGCGCCGACACGACCGTTGACCTTCACGCTGCACAGCCGGCATGAGCCGTGCGCCGCAAATTCCGGGTGCCAGCACAGGTGCGGGATGTAGCGGCCGGCGCGTGTGGCGGCCTGGATGACGGTCTCACCGAGGCGGAACGGCACGTCTTCACCGTCAAGCGAGAAGCTCTGACCGGGACTCACTTCATCTGTCATGGCCGGTTCTCCAGGTGCGCCGCCGCGTCGTCGCGGCCGGTCATGCGGCGCGCGATCGACAGCTCGGCGTCGAGATCGAAGCCGGGTTCGAAGTGCAGCGACTTCAGGTGCCGCTCGTAGGCTGGGCGGAACTTGGCAATCGTATCGCGCAGCGGGTTGCAGGCCGACGCGCCCAGGCCGCAATGGCTGGCAGTGTGCATCAACTTATCAAGCTCGAACAGCACGTTGATGTCGTACCGTGAGCCACGGCCCCCGCCTGTTGCATTTGCCAGCTTGTCCAGGCGCCGCACCACCAGCTCGGTGCCGACGCGGCACGGCGTGCAGAAACCGCAACTCTCGTGCGCGAAGAAATGCGCGAAGTTGCGCGCCACCTCGAACATGTCGCGCGAACGGTCGAACACCATGAAGGCACCCGCCGTCGGTACATCCTCGAACGCAATGCGCCGGCTGAATTCAAACGCCGACAGACACACGCCCGAGGGCCCGCCCACCTGCACCGCCTGCGTGTCGCGTGCGCCGCAGTCTTCGAGAATGTGGTCGATGCGCGTGCCGAATGGGTACTCGTACAGACCGGGTCGTTCGCAGTCTCCGCAGACCGAATGGATCTTGGTGCCGGTGGACTTCTGAGTGCCGATGCCCGCCCACCACGTGCCGCCATGCACGGCGATGTGTGCGGCGGCGCAGTAGGTCTCGACGTTGTTGACGGTGGTCGGCTGGTCCAGGTAGCCCCGCTCGACCGGAAACGGCGGGCGGATGCGCGGTGTGCCGCGCTTGCCTTCGAGCGACTCGATCAAGGCCGACTCTTCGCCGCATACATAGGCGCCGGCACCGACGTGGATGTCGATGTCGAAATCGAATCCCGGCTGGCCCAGGATGGCGGGACCGAGCAGGTGCTGTTCGCGCCGCCGCTGCAAGACTGCATGCAAGTGCTCCAGCAGATAGCGGTACTCGCCGCGCAGATAGACCAAGCCTTGTCTGGCGCCGATGACAAGTGCGGCCACGGTCATGCCTTCGAACACGTCGTCGGCCTGGCGGGTGAGCAGCACGCGATCCTTGAAGGTGCCGGGCTCGCCTTCGTCGGCGTTGCACACCACGTAGTGCGCCGCACCGGGCATCGAACCGGTCGCATTGCGGCACAGCTCCCACTTCAAACCGGTCGCAAAGCCCGCGCCGCCGCGGCCGCGCAGGTTGGAACGCTTCATGTCGTCGAGCATGGTCTGCGCGCCGCGCGCAAGCGCCGCCGCGATGGCCGCGCCACGCGCAAGCGGCGGGCCGAGCAGCACGTCGGCGCGGCGGATGCCGTCGTCGATGGCGAACCATGGCGCGGGCCACTGCAATACCGGCACTTGGGTGCGGATCAGCTCGGCCATCTGCGCCACCCGCGCTGCGTCGAGCCGTGTGATCATATGGCGGTGGTTGATGAGCAGCGCCGGACCCTGGTCGCACAGGCCCGTGCACGAGGTGAGGTCCACGCTCACCAGGCCGTCGGCGCTGACCTGGCCGGGCGCTATGCCCAGCCGACTGCACAGATCAGCCATCAAGGCCACGCTGCCCAGCATGCGGTCGGTGATGTTGTCGCTGAACAGCACGCGGTAGCGGCCCACCGGCCGGGTGTGAAGAAAGCGGTAGAAGCTGGCCACACCTTCCACGTGGGCCAGGGTCAGCTTCAGTTCGCGGGCGACTACACCGAGCAGGTCCCGAGACAGCCAGCCCATCTGCTCCTGCATCTCACGCAGGATCTGAACCAGCGCATGCGGGTCGCGCCCGTGGCGGGAGAGCACCTTGTCCAAGGCCTCGTGCTCGAAGCTCATAGTGACTTCATCGCTTGCAGACTTGCCATGACGATCCCTGTGCGTTGGCCCACCCAGGTTGGATCGATAACTCCCATTAAGGAGGGTCTCGCTTCGTCAGAGCGGGTCGGCGACCGGAACGAGATCCCCAATGTATCACGGTCAAGCAGACACACAAGTTGAATCTGCGCGTCGACCAAGGTAGAGGCCAGCATGTCTGCGGAGTCCGTACCCATGCGGCGCGACATGAGCCAAGCGAAGCACAGGGACTGATAAGAGGTAATAGCTGCTAACAAAGCAGCCATGTTCCAAGTTTTCTTGAATTATGGGGCCTGCGAGATGGCAGTCTTAAGTGCTGGCTACACTTTACGCATGCCGAAATTCCCGGTGATGGAGCCCCGTCATGCAAGTAGCCCTGCCCGCCGATCCGAACCTGTGTCCGCTGTGCAGGCAATCCAACCAGTGCGCCGGGGAAGTGGAACGCACCACCGGCGTGAAGCAGCCGCCGTGCTGGTGCAACGACGTCAAGTTCGAGGCCGAATTGCTGGCGTGCGTCCCGGAACACGCGCGCCGCAAGGCCTGCATTTGCGCCGCCTGCAACCAGACCGATGCGCCGTAAGCTGCCTTGACCGTTTTCTGCTGCACTGGCTGATCGTGCCGACCCTCTGGATGGACGTGGTGCCGATCACGCCCGAACTGCACCTGAAGGTCAAGACTGGGTCCGTCTGATAAATACTATCTAATTGATAGCTGCTTGCTCAGTAGTGACGGTGGTTAGATGCCAATTTTGTACTTAAACCCGTCATGAAAACTGCACCTTGGGGTGCCGTTTTCACATGTTCGACAGGCGAATGACTTGCCATCCCTGCGCTTGGCACTGCGCACACATGCCTTCCAACGCGCCGCCAGGGCTGGCGTGTGCCACCACGATGTGGGTGGCCAGTTGGGCAACAAGATTGTTTCGCGCTGTGGCGACCTCTCCAGTCAGCCGGGTGGCAGCAGTAACAGCGCTCACTACGGACATGATCCCTTGCGCCAACGGCCTGGCCCACTCGGGGAGGCAACTTGGCAGCCTCGACCGGTCGCGCCAATACCGCCACAACCGGGCTGCGCGCCTCAATTAAAACTTTTCTAATCACGTGCACTTAACTGATTGGACCGCTTGCGCCGTGACAATCCAGCCTTCCAGCGGGTCTGTTTCCGGTGGCAAGCCGTAGCTCGGCGCCCCCTGCCCTGCAGCCCAGGCCGCCTGCAGCAGGCACAGCACGGCATCGAGGCGGTCGCCGCTGGCGTCATCCACCAAGGCGTCGCGCTGGGCATGGCTGACTTTCAGGTGCAGACCGAGCCGGGTTTGCCCATGCTCCAGCGCGGTGATCAGGTCCTTGCGCGCAATCAGGCGGTCAGGCGTCTGCCTGGCTCTGGCGTCGCTTTTGTACGAGCGTTGACCCAGCACCTCGCGCGCCAACAGGCCCGGGTAACCTTCCAATGCAACCCGGTTGCTATCGCCATCGTGCAGGCATGGCAGGTGCACGCCAGCGGCCAGCAGCCGCGGCACACCGGCATGCAACATATAGGCCACTGGCGGATTGACCCACTTCATGGAAGGGCTGGAACCCGCCGGCCGGTCGGTGGCACGGTGGGAAAATTTCCGGCCAGCGGGGCGCGCATCACAAAAGGCCGCGAAAATGCTGCGTATCTGGGGTCGGCTCAAGGCCGCGTAGTGATGAATCAGCTCAGCCCAATGCATGGGCCAGTCGAGGGCGATGACCAGTTCGCGCGGCAGGCCGAATGGAAAATCGAACGCACCGATCCACGCGCGATGCTGCCGCAACCAGTGCTCGAATCCGTCCAGCGATTCAACCTAGATCCGGCAGTTA
>DHWX01000016.1 GCA_002413395.1 Polaromonas sp. UBA5171
TCTTGCTATCCGCGCGGCATCCATATAAGTGAACATGGAACTCAAACCGATCCAGACCAAGAAAGACTACCTGTCTGCTTTGGCAAACATTGAGCGCCTATGGAACGCGCCAGCCAAGTCCTCTGATGCAGACAAGCTCGATATCCTCACACTGTTGGTGCAACACTATGAGAGCATTCATCACCCCATTGCAGACCCGGATCCGATCGAGTTCATCAACCATGTCATGGAAAGTCGGGGCCTGACGCGTAAGGATATGGAACCCTACATTGGTGCGAGAGGACGCGTGGCAGACATTCTTAACCGTACTCGTCCTTTGACCTTGGAGATGATTCGACGCCTGGTTGACCATTTGAAGCTCCCTGCCGAGGTGTTGGTCAAACCCTACCCACTGCGGCGAGATCAAGAGCTGCTGGTGGCCTGAGAAGGGCGGGCATCCCACCCTCGGCCGCTTTGGCGAAGCCAGCACCTCATCGTAAAGTTGCAGCACCGCAGCAGCACTGAATTAATTGGAATCTGACCCCAATTAATGTCAATTCACAAAATTGCAATGCCTGCAGCAATTGCTGCCTCTTTGAGCTGTTCATCCTGGGTGGCGAGGGGCAGACCGTGGCGCATGGCCAGTTCCAGGTAAGCCGCGCCGTAGCTACTGAGCTTGCAGCGCATGGCCAGCTCAAACAACTGGCGTTGACCGGGAGCAGGGCCTGCATCGATTTCGATCGGCAGGGTGCCCAGGGCATCGAGGATTTGTCGGGCAGCATCCAGGCTGAGATTGCCGCGGGTGCAGGCGGTTTTGAGTACATTGGTCAGTTCCAGCTGCCACAGCGCCGGCACCAGCGCTTTGTCGTCTTCGAGCCGGACCGCGATGGCCTCGCAGTACTCTGTGGCCTGGTCTGGCAGATACCAGCCCGTGACCACCGAGTTGTCAAGCACAAAGGGCATTAGTCGCGGCCCGCCTGAATTGCTTGCTGCACAGTGCAGCCCAGCTCGGCACCACCACCCAGTGCACGCAAGCGCTGAATGGCACCAGACACACGTTGGCGCTGCTCCGGCGACGAAGGCGGCGCAGCAGCGTCAAGCGCCACCAGCCGCGCCACCGGTGAGCCATGGCGGGTAATGGTAATTTCTTCGCCTTGCGCCACGGCAGCAAGCAACTCGGAAAACCGGTTCTTGGCCTCAAATACCGCAAAAGTTTTCATGGCCTTGGTCCTGGAAATTATGGATAGCCATATTCTGGCACAGCCAGAGACTTGATGCAAAAATTGAAATGGGTTGGCCCCACAAAGCCAAAGCCACAGCCAATGACGCGTGCCACTAGACCTTGGCAAGCGCGAGCCTTTCGGCGCCTCATCACGAATGGGGGTAGGCACTTGAAAATGCATCATTTGGTGCTACTATTAATGCCTTTATTCAAAGGAAATCGCTATGCGCACCACCATTGCACTTGATGATGATTTGCTTGCCAAGGCAGAGGCATTAACCGGTGTTTCAGAAAAAACGGCATTGGTACGCGAGGCCTTGCGAGCGCTAATACAGCGTGAAAGCGCAAAGCGACTCGCACTCTTGGGAGGTTCTGAGCCAAGTTTGAAAAAAGTGCCAAGACGCCAAACGGAGCCCGTATGATTTTGGTCGATACATCCATTTGGATTGATCATTTGCGAGCGAGTGATGAAAGGCTGGCCCGAATGCTGGACGATGGCCAGGTAATGGCCCATCCGTTCGTGACCGGCGAGTTGGCGTTGGGTAATCTTCACAACCGTAACGGGGTGCTGAATGCCTTGAAAGACTTGCCGCAGGCTCAAGTGGCCACTGATGACGAAGTGCTTTGCTTCATTGGGGAAAAGTGCCTTTTCGGCATCGGCATTGGCTACATTGACGCACACCTTTTGGCTGCGGTACTTCTGACGCCAGGTTCAGGGCTCTGGACCCGCGATAAGCGCTTGCTTGTCGCAAGCTCTCGACTAGGCATCGCTGCAAACACAACACATTAACTAGTCGGCCCTGCAAAATTCACTCATCATTTAGGCACCCCATGCGGCGTAACCAAAAAACGGTTTTTTGACAATCGCGGTGCCGAACCAATTGCTCACACCCCCAGTCCATGCGCGCCCCTGACTGCCGTATGACGCTCCTATGGCCCGTGGCTGCGACAACGCTGCCTGCAACAGGCGCAAAAAAACGTCCCCTATGCCCAGCCGTGCAATGGCGCGCAGCAGCCAGCGCAGGTTGTAGCCCGCAGCACAGCTGATGGAGTCCAAGGCATCACCCAGCGCACCCTGCAGCCAGCAGCCAGCAACGATCCATGCGGTGATCGGACTTCAAGTGCCCAATGACGGGTTCT
Source organism: Polaromonas sp. UBA5171 (assembly GCA_002413395.1). GTDB lineage: Bacteria > Pseudomonadota > Gammaproteobacteria > Burkholderiales > Burkholderiaceae_C > Polaromonas. Next base: position 2,342 of record DHWX01000016.1, read on the forward strand.
ACCGCTGATCTTCGCCTGAGCCACTTCTTTTGTTTGGCACCCAGGCTCTTGAATTTGCCTCTGTGAATGATCTCCCGGCCTGGGTTGTCAGCGTCCACGCCACGAAAGCCCAGATCGACCACGATGTGCTTTAGTTTGATGGACAAGTCTTGCGTCAAATTGGTTGCCTGTTCCAGGACGGCGCTCAGGATGTGGCCGTCGTAAGGGTTGCCGCGCGATGCTCGCAATGACGGAGGCTACACTGATCCCCACCCGCTAACGCCATGCAGAAAAATCTCATAAAGACAGCCATCTTCCTGTGCACGCTCTTGGTTGGCGCGGCCACGGGAATCATCAGCCCGGCACAGGCCCAAAATGTGCCGCCGGTTTATTCGGTGCGCATCAAATGCCAACCCTCAATAGCAACCATCGCGCAAGGTGCCTGGGCTGATTTTGGCTGCGACATCGAGAATCGGGGCAACGGCGTGCTCGACCCCGCCAAACGCTTCGCCCTGTCGTATCACCTCCTTAATGACAAGGGAGCCGTGTTGCGTTGGGACAATCAGCGCTTCGGGCTGCCAGCACCCGTCGCGCCGGGCGCGCATGCCAAGGTTGCGGTTCGCCTCTTAAGCACCAATTTCCCGGGGCAAGGCAGTTACCAGGCGCAGTTTGACGTGGTTTATGAAGGCGTCGCCTGGTTTGGCTCTTCGGCTGCTGCCAATGTGCAAACCGTGCCCGTGGTGGTGGCACCCTTTGTGGCGCCATCGGTGGCGCCCATATCGCCAACTGAGCTGGCGCATCCCACGCTGAGCCAATTGCAGAGTTCCAATCCGAATTTTGGTTTGTTGTGGTGGCATATCGCCAAATCTCTCGAATTTACGCATAGCCAATTCAAAATTGGCGATAAAGAGTTTTCAGGTTTTGTTGCCGGTGGCGGCTATCCCCAAGTGTGGATCCGTGACTGCAACACCACCTTTCACGCGGCCCGCTGGTTTTACGGCAGTGCATCGCTCGACGGCTGTGTTCTTGCTCACCTGGCACGCCAGCGTGCCGATGGCTATGTTTTTGACTGGGTCGATGCCCGTGGCGGCGCCGACAAAAATACCGTCGAAACCGACCAGGAAACCAGTCTGGTGCAACTGGCCTCGGCGGTTGTTCGCGCCACCGGCGATCGGGCACCCTACGCCAACCGGGCTGCTCTCGGCAAATTACTTGAACAACTGGACGCTGCGCTTGGGTATGTCTGGCATGACAAGCGGGACCCAAGCACCGGTTTGGTGATTGGCGCCCACACGATCGATTGGGGCGACGTAGAAATGCATGATGGCGCCAAGCACCCAGTGACCCACACCGGGGTCAACACGGTCTGGACCGTAGACATTTACGATCAATCGATGTTTGTGCTGGCTGCAAACGCCCTTGCCGATCTGTATACCCGGGCAGGCAATCCGACGCAAGCTCACCTGTGGCGCAACAGGGGGATTGAGATTCAGGGCAAAACCCGCAAAATTCTCTGGAGCGATGCGCGCGGCTATTTTGTCATGCACAAACATATCACGCCATATTCTCATGCCTTTGAGGAAGATGACTTGTTCCCTATGGGCGGCAACGCGGTCGCCATAGAAGCAGGGATAGCGACCGCAGCCATGGCGCGGCGCATTGTGAACGTGGCCATTGAACGGCAGGCGCTCTATGGGGTGTCAACAGTTTCGGGCGTATTGCTCCCACCCTATGCCGCAAACACCTATAAGCACGCACTTGTCAGGGAGCCGTGGCATTACCAAAACGGAGGTCAATGGGACTGGTTTGGCGCCAGATTGATCCTGCAGATGTATCGCCTTGGCATGTCAGATTTAGCAACCGCCAAGCTCGATGAAATTGCCCGCAAAGTGTCTGCCAATCAAGGAATCTATGAGTGGGAAACACGCACCGGGCAGCCCCGCGGTAGCAGCTATTACGCGGGGGCTGCAGGTGTGTTGGCGCGCGCCTTGGTGGAGGGGTACTTTGGCATTGAAGTAGCCGGGAAAGAGGTCAACATAATCTCCCGCGTTAGGGGGCTGCACGAAGAGATTTCACTCAGGCAATTGGCTAACTACAAAACTGTCGGCTACAAATACGAACGGGACGATGAAAAAAGACGTGTGTCCTTAACGGTACGTCTTGGCGGCTTGGCATTGAATCGACTTGCCGTAAAAATTCCAAAAGGCTATGGGGCGGTGCAGAGTGTTGGCGTGAACGGTCGTAAAACTCAGCATTTTGAGATGACCAAGGTTGGGGATGATGATTTCGTTTCGCTTTTGCGCCTTACTGGGGCAAGCCCGCAACGCATTGATATCAATTTTTTTGCTACTACCGCTTTGCGCTAGACATAGCGCCCTTTAAGCCAAAATTATTAGTCGGCCCTGCAAAATTCACTCGCCATTTAGGCGCCCCCAACGGTGGGCCAAAAAATCGGTTCTCTGACAATCACACTTTCGAACCAATTGCTCACTCGCGCTGTCCACATACGCCCAGGTGTGCCGTATGACGCTCCTGTGGTACGTCGCTGCGACAACCACGGTCAGCAACAAGCGCAAAAAAAGTGCCCCTATGCCCAGCCGGGCAATGGCGCGCAGCAGCCAGCGCAGGTTGTAGCCCGCGCGGCACAACTGATGGAATACAAAGCATCGCCAAGGGCTCCTTTGAGCCAGCAGCGCTCCATGCGGTGATCGGACTTCAAGTGCCCAATAGCGGGCTCTACCGCCGAACGCCGTTTAAGCCACTTCTTTTGTTTGGCACTCAGGCATCCGTCATCTGCCACATCGTCGATGTTGAAGCGCGGACACCCGAAGTTTCGGCTCTCCTCATTTTTTATTCTTTCGCGTAAGAATCCATCTGCTCATTAAAAAAGTAAGTGGAGTCAACAGAATCACATTAATGAGTGGAGCAAGACGGTTGTCAATTTCAAGAATGTCAACCAGAAACATGAGAAGAAGCAAACCAGCTATGTATTGGAAGAAATATATCAGAGGATACTGAACCAAGTTGCGCCATGAAAATGGTGTACCGAATACAAAACGAGTGTTTAGATAATAAGCAATAAAAATTCCAAAACAAAATGTTATTGAAAATGCGATTCGGTAGCCCATGACATTCAGCAGAGCAAAATAAATACCGTATGATATGAGTGTATTAAGACCACCGGCAAACAGAAAGCTAATAGCTTGGGCTTTAGTAGACTTCGTCAATTACCGCCTCCGGCCGCTTGTTTACTTCATCGAATATTCGCCACAAATATTCACCAATAATTCCCAGCATAATAATCACCAAACCGAGAAGGAAACTAATAAGAGCTGCCAGTGAAGCGAAACCGGCGACAGGCACATTACCGAGAAGTGCATTAAAGATTACCACGATTCCGTAGATAAAACTAAGAGAAGCAATAATGGCACCAAATGCTGAAATAAGCCGGATTGGCGTGACAGAAAACCCCAGCATTATATCGACAAATGCCTTAAATTTTTTCCGGAATGTCCAACGCGACTTGCCATGTTCGCGTTTGACGCGGTGATAACTAATAACTTCTGGCTTGTAGCCCAACCAATACGCCAGCAAGGGAGTATACATACTCTTTGAACTGTGCAAAATATGCGGCAACAACGACTTGTCCATCAAGGCCATATCATATCCACCTTCAGGATAGTCACTCATAACCAAGGTATGCAACAACCGGTAAAACAAAGCCGAATAAATTTTGGACAAAAATGGATCTTCACGACTGATGCGCTGGCATATCGTAAACTTAGAACCAGTTTGCCACTTTGCAACCATCTGTATTATCAATTCTGGCGGATCCTGGAGATCGGCCGCCAAGATCATAAAGCAATCGCCAGTTACAAATTTCAATCCACATTTCGTTGCATGGACGACGCCGAAATTTCGTGTCAACTTAACTATTTTCGTTTCGGGACGGGATTTCTTAATGCGGAGTAATTCTGAAAGCGAACTGTCACCTGATCCGTCATCCACAAAGATCAGCTCAACCTCCATTTCGATGGAAGCCAGTTGACTCTCAATCGCTTGCAGTCTTTCGAATAGTGGCGGCAGTGAACCAGCATTAAAATATACTGGAATAACGATTGAAATTTTCTTTTTCATTTCTGACCTTTTCATCCCATTAATTCTTGATATTCTTTTTGCGCTGACAACCAAAAAACCTACCATGGGGTTTGGTTACCGATGCGACAATCACTGCCCGCGTGCTTTAACGCACGCAATCACCTTCGCCACATCCTGAGCTAACAATTGCGGCCCGATCGGAAGGCTGACGACGCGCGCAGCCATATGCTCGGCAATAGGAAAAACATTTCCCGCTATTTGTAATTCCGAATATGCCTGCTGGCGATGGGGCGGAATCGGGTAATGGATAAGGGTGGTGATACCTTCGTCGGTTAGGTCTTTTTGGAGCGCATCTCTGTGCTCATGCTGTACGACAAACAGATGCCACACAGGTTCGGCCCAATTCGGTACGTATGGCAACACCAGCGAAGCTGACGACAAGCCGTCCAAGTATTGTTTAGCCAGTATTTTGCGACGGCTATTCCATTCATCCAAGTGTCGCAACTTAACGCTCAAAATGGCAGCTTGCAGTGGGTCCAGTCGGCTGTTGTAGCCCTGCACATCATTAACATACTTCACACGTGACCCGTAATTTCCGAGCACCCGGATGCGGTGGGCCAGTTGGGCGTCATTGGTGGTCACCGCGCCGCCGTCGCCCACGGCGCCCAGGTTTTTGCCGGGGTAGAAGCTCCAGGTCACCACATCGCCATGCGCACCCAGACGTTGGCCCTTGTAGCGCGCGCCGTGCGCTTGCGCCCCGTCTTCCAGCACGCGCAGGCCGTGCTTGCGTGCAATGGCCAGAATGGGGTCCATGTTTGCGGGTTGGCCATACAGGTGCACCGGCAGAATCACCTTGGTGCGTGGGGTGATGGCAGCCTCGATGCGGTCTGGATCAATGTTGAAAGTGCGCGCATTCGGCTCCACCGGCACCGGCGTTGCCCCGCACTGGCTGACTGCCAGCCAAGTGGCGATGTAGGTATTGCTGGGCACAATGACCTCGTCTCCCGGCCCAACATCCATGGCGCGCAGGGCCAGGTGCAGGGCGTCTAGGCCATTAGCAACGCCAACCGCATGGGAGGCGCCGCAATACGCGGCAAATTCGCCTTCAAACGCATCCACCTCCGGCCCACCAATGTAGTAGCCCGACGCTAATGATCTGGCTACGGCTGTGTCAATCTCGCTTTGCAGCTCTCGGTAGGCTGCGCCCAAGTCTAAAAATGGAATGCTCATGGTTGCCACCGTGCACGCATGAATTGTGCGTAGTCCCGGTAATAGTCTTCTTCGTCGTATTTGTTGGAAGCCAGCACCATGCAGACCGAGCCGGACGAAAAGTTGTCCAATTCGCGCCAGATCATCGGGCACACATACAGTCCGTTGTAAGATCGGCTCAGGTGCACCCGCTTCTTGTTGGCGCCGTCATCCAACACCACATCAAAGCTGCCAGACATGGCAATGATGAGTTGTTGCAATCCCTTGTGCGCGTGGCCGCCGCGTTCAGCGCCACCCGGAACGTCATAGAGGTAATAGACACGCTGGATGTCGAAGGGAATTTGATTACCGCCTTCCACAAAGGAAAGGTTACCCCGAGCGTCTGTGATCTTTGGCAACTGGACAATCTGGCAGATATCAATGTTCATAAGCGAATGTAGGACAACTGGTTAAAAATGTATGGCGCCAACGCACTACTCGCGTCGGATTTTCTTTTGCCGCGTACTGTGTAATACGCCCTCTGCCAGCACCACCTTGGCGGGCACCTTGAAAGAAGCCAGTTGGGCCAAGCATGCCTGTCGCACCCGTCTTTTGACATTCTCTACCGCTTCCGGCTGATCCAGCACAATCTTGGCCACCACGATCTGCCCAAGCAGGTTATGCGTTTCACCGAACACCGCGACATCCTGCACATTCTCAACATCGAGGATCACGCTTTCCACTTCTGCCGGATATACTTTTTGCCCGCCGACGTTGATCAGGTCGGTCACGCGGCCGAGGATGCGGAAATATTCACCATCGACTTCGACCTGATCCTGCGTGTTGAACCAACCACCGGCATCGAATTCTGACGGCGCGTTCAGGTAACCGACCATGGCGTACTCGGATTTAATCCACAAGACATCATTCACAATTTTGGTCTGGAAGCCCTCGCCACCAATGCGCACCCAGAGCGATCCGTCGTTACGTGACTGCGAACGTAATACGCCGACTTCCGACAGGCCATAGGTCTGCTGCAGGTTCACGCCCGGAAAAGCCTTAATCAGGCGGTCGAGAGTTGACTGCGGCATCACTTCAGTACCATAGGTGATGCGCTTTAACGAAGACAAATCAAAATTACTGTGCAACTTCGACGCCATCAGCAAAGTCAGGAAAGAAGGTGTAGCTGGCAACAGCTCGACCTTAAAGCACTCGATTGCTCCGCATATTTTCGCCAATGAGCGATCCGACACGGTCACTACCGTGCCGAGGCTCGCCGTGATGGCCAAAATAGTGTTGATGCCGCCGAAATGGTCGATCATCAGGAAAGGAATCGCGACCACCGCTTGACGCTGTTTGCGGAATTTTTCAACGACCTGATTGAAGTCGTGCAGGATGCCCTTCGGCTTGCCGGTCGATCCGGACGAAAACAGCACCAACCCGGGCGAGCCGCGCTCGCGAAAACTCGCCAGCAACGCATTGTCTGATGCGATCACGCGCGGAGTGATTGTGGCGCCGATGCCGTCGGCTGCAAATTCGACATACCAGTCGCAACCCGAAACATCAAGCGCGACCGACTCTTCGATCACGGAATTTTTTGTCAGCGGGATCACGATACTGCCGTTTTGAGCTAGCGCCAGCATCAGGCAAAACACTTCGGGCGAATAATCTCCAAGAACAACCACGGCGTCACCCTTGCTGATGCCAGTAGCGTCGATCCGGGTGCGGAAGGAAGCAATAGTGATAAGCACATCACCATAAGTGACCTCGCGGCCTTCGTGAATAAACGCGCATCTATTCGGCTCAGTCCGAAAACGATCGATTAACCAGTCCATAGTTTTCCTTACCCTCTTGTACTTCAAGCTTGCCTAGGGCAGATACACAAGTTTCTATTTGGTGGCTAGCAGGCTCCCCCAAGAGTAGCCAACTCCGAAACCACAGAGAAACAGCCGACTCCCTTGCGGTAGGCTGGCCTGCGAAAAATAATCTTTGATGAGAATCGGGATCGACGACGACACGGTATTGCCGACAGTTCCCAGATTTGAAAACACCTTGTCGGCGCCCACCTTTAGTTTTTTCCTGAGACTGTCGAGTGCCAGCCCGCTGGCCTGATGTAGAAAGAACTGATCGATTTGTTCAGCCTCCAATTCATTCTTGCGCAGCAATTCGAACAGCTGCTTAATAACCCGATCATTAACCAGATTCAGGACCTGCAAACCATTCATGAAGATTTTGTCGTTATAGTCAGCTTCCGCATTATCAGAAACCGGCTGCCGGCCCCCACCCGATTTGATGAAAAATTTGTCCCATCCCTTGCCATCAGAAGCGCATTTAAAATCATCAAATGACGCAATCATTGGCTGGGTTTCACATTGGTTGGCAAAGCCGATCCATGAAGCCGAAGCGCCATCGCCAAACAGCATTCGAGTTGAACGGTCGCTGTCTGCGATATATTTTGAATAGGTATCGGCGGTAACCAAGAGCACGTTCTTCGCTATACCGGTCTTGATGAAACTGGACGCCATCAGCAGGCCGTAGATATATCCCGAACAAGCCAGATTGTAGTCAAAGGCCAGGACGTTATTTTGCAACCCCAAGTCGCGCTGCAGCAAGAATGCATTAGAAGGCATCACGTAATCAGGCGATTGAGTACAAAAGATGATGGCGTCGACTTTATCCTTCAATGACGGGGTTTTTTCGAACAGTTTTTTAGCTGCAATCAATGCGAGGTCGTAAGCCGTTTCATCGGGTCGGGCAATTCGCCTTTCGAAAACGCCTGTGCGCTTTTCAGTTTGTTCCACGCGCCAGTCCGGAAAGCTTGCCTGAAAATCGATATTAGTAACGACTTGATCAGGCAAGTGGTATTCTATGTCTAATAGAGAACCTGGAAATTGTTTCACAATTAAATCTCAAATTTCGTTTATTGAGTAAAGAATGTCATTGGACATTTAGATTGGTTGATCATCTCCTTATACCTCGATCAGTCCTAAAAATTTTAATAACGCGCGGTTCTCTCTACATATCGTCGCGCCGTCGGCCGAATTGCCATGGCCTGGATAAATGATGCGCTCGGCAGTCAATCCATCCCACAAGCTATGAATGCTTTCCTTTAGCATTTCGGCGTCTTCGCCCGGCATAGCTGACAGTCCTACACCGCGGCTGTACAGCGTATCGCCGGTAAACCACGCGCTACCGAACTCGAGCACACAGGACCCCGGGGTATGTCCCGGAGTCGGCATGTAAGTCAGTGGCTGGCCGGCAATATCGATACGGAACCCATCTTCGATGTAGGTGACCTCTGGCATGTCAACCTTTTGCGGAATCCGCAGGACCATCAGCAAAAAATTAGACGACTTCAGTGTTCGCGCATCGGCCTTGTGCATGAAAATCTGGCAGTCATATTTCTTTTGAAAGAAGGAAGCGCTGCCGGCATGGTCGAAATGCCCATGGGTGCAAAATACTTGGTATGGACGCAAGCCTCGTTCAGCCATCTCGGCGTCGATGGCCGGGCCGTCCAGTCCAGCATCGATCAGGATGCAGCCACCCGGCACGTCCGCCTCGCAAATATAGGCATTGGACGGAAAAGTGCCGCTGGTCACACGCCAGATCGCCCCGCCGCCCCAATCGCCTTCTAGGGTCGCCATGGTCAGTTCACTCCACCCAGATAAATCGTCTGAGCAGTGATGTAGGCGCTGCGTTCCGAAGCCAAAAAATCAACCACGTTGAGGATATCATCCGGCTCCGCAAAGCGCGGAATCGGCAATTCGGCGATCACCTCGGAGATCTTGTCTTGCGAGAGCTGGGCCAACATATCGGTAGCGATCGCTGTGATGGCCAGCGTATTGCAGGTCACGTTCATCGGCGCCAGTTCCCTGGCCATCACATTGGACATCGAAGCCAGACCCGCCTTACTGGCGCAGTACATCGAATCGCCGATCGGCTCGAGACTAGCAGCCATCGAACTGATGTTGATGATGCGCCCCCATTTCCTCTTGCGCATCATTTTGGAAGCCTCACGCGACACCATGAAGGCGCCCATCAGATTCACATTCAGCATCGCCTGCGCCGCGGCCGGCGGCATGATCATCGCGTATTGAGAAGTCAGGACAGCGGCATTATTGACTACGATCTGCACCGAATCTGTCACCTTCTTCAATTCGGCAAAACCCGTCTGGACCGCAGCCGGATCGCCTACGTCGACCTGGAAGTGATGGTAATGCAGATGGTCAATGGTCGATTCGCCGAGAGCAAAGCCAGCCACTGAACCGCCATTTTGCAAAAAATGTTCTGTGATCAGGCGGCCAACACCGCGGCGGCTTCCGGTTACCAGCGCGAGCTTTCCAGCATAAGCTGACCCAGTCTGTGTCATGCCGCTTCCGACACCAGCAGCAAAATGTAGTCGGTCAGCGTGCTAACGTCGGAAAACGGCGAGATCGCTTGGTTCATCGCACGATCATCGGTCAGGCTGATGTCGCGCCCGCTGGTATCCGAGATCGCAGCTTCGACGTCGACGATCAGTGATACTAGCGAAAGTGAATCGAGCACCGCATCAGTGCCGAATAGGCGTGTGTCAAAGCAGATCTGAATCTGCTCATCCGGCCCGCGTTCATCGTTGATATTTTTCAGTGCCTTCAGGATGATCCCCTGCACCGAGTCCTTGTTGAGCATTTAATATCCTTGTATGGTTGAATTGAGTTAATTTTACCTGCGGCCAACCCTGATCAGGGCATTCATGCGTGGCAATGTGATCTTGCGGTACTCATCAACGAGTAAGCCGAGAAGAATCGCGTCGTAAAATGTTCCGTCTTGGCAAAGATGGTTACGCAGCCGTCCTTCTTCCTTCATGCCCATGTATTTCTGCCACTTGACCATCAAGTGGTTATTGGCTGCTACGATGCCGCTAACACGCACCAATCCGAGATCGTCAAATGCCAATTCGTACAACAATTTCATGGCTTCGACTGCTACTGGTATCCCCTTAGCTGCATCTTCGTCGCCGATCAGGAAACGGCCAGGCTCACCATGGCGATTCGCCATATCGACTTCAAGCAGCGACAACATGCCGACTGGCCGGCCAGTTTTCAATTCCACTACAAAATTGTGTTCTGCCGCGGGACGCGAGGCGATCCATTTTGCCTGCACCTCAACACTGGCGGCGCCTAGGTTCAGGTACTTTGCGCGCTGCGCGTGGCGCCAGTTATAGGTCAGTTCGGCATCGGCAACCTGTAGACGCCGCAGATTGACAAATTCGCCCTGTAATACTTCAGATGACATCGCAGGTCCACTTAAAAAACGTTGAAAAAACCGCTATCGACTCGTTCGGCATTGGGCCTTCGGTAAGCAGAACCCGCGACAGATCATTTCAGCGTAAAGCTGGGTTCCAACAGGTACACCAGCACCCCACTTTGGGGCGCCGCCTGAGACTGGCGCTGCTTACAAGCGTGCAGCAATCTGCATGGGAGAGCGAATAGAACCAGTAGCGCGCTTCGAATGCGCGAAAAACACACACACTTTTCATTGAGTGCCGAAAGCCTTTGAATCTTAATGCTAGGTAGCAAGGTTTTGCATGAATTGACCTGTTTTGTAAACGAAATGAGCATTACCACCTAAAATTCTGCGCTTGGGTCGCATTGATGGAGTATTTTAGCAGCCTGTTAAACCTCATTTTTCTAATCTAATCTTCGCGACACCACCGTGGCCGACGGCGGTGGGCAAATTTCTTCTCCCATATTCCTCATCTGCAACCACAGTACTATAAAAAGAATCAGAGAAAAGGCAACAAACACGACGTACATGGTGTCAGACATCCACGGGCCAAAATTCATAAAAAACATTTGAAAAGGGAAGTCCTGAAACGCACCCACCCAAGGTTCTTTAGTGTTCAAGAGTAACCAAAACCTTGACGTCAGCAAACCTGCAACTAGGGTAGTGTATACAAACACCCACGTTACGCCACGCCTATTTAGAGCCTCGCATGTAAGTACTGCGAAGACTGGCCAGAACGCAATAAGGTGTCTTGATTCGGTGTCAATAGATAAAAAACCACTGATTAGCAAGAAAAAAATCAATCCTAAACCATATTGCTTTGCAATATTCGCAACGTCTTTCCAAAGTAGGAATAGCAAGATTACTGCCGGCCCAAAATAGCTTACATGTGAAACTACGTTAATAAGCGGCTTCACGAGTGCTGTCACGCCAATAAATTGAACATACATAAGAGCCGAATAACCACCTGTAAGATTTGAAGAGTAGACAGCAATTGCAAGCTTAAAAATTACAACCAAAGCAATCGACAATATAACCCCCATCCAACTTGCACCCCTAAATAGATTTAGTCGAAAGAACGTCACATCAACTAATGGGCGTGCAAATAGCCATACAAAAGTGAAAAAAAGAATTGCACTTAATAGAATAACATTCTCATTTACTTGCGTAGCACCATTGGGGAGCCTTAGTCCAGTAACATAATAGGTATACAAAGCGCCTGCCACCACTGCACCGCTAATCAACGCCGATATCAAATTACTGAGATTTGACGGTTCAGGAATCGTTGGAGTCAGTTTTTGGACTCTAAATATTAACAACGGTAAAGCCGTGTAAAGAAAAGTGGGCCAAACAAATATGGCAAGTACTGAGATTAAAAACAACGTAAGTTGCCGATTTTTTAGGAACGCATACAAAGAGGCAAGACCAAAAAAGAAGGCGGAGAAATCAGTTAACGTGGGATTGTAATTCGAATGTTTTAATATTGGAAAATTTAAAAATAATGCAACGAAACCCAGTACTAATACGGGTTGGCTCCACTTAAGGTGCGTCGCTATCAAATACAGCAAAACGGTGCTTCCCATAATCATTGCACTATTAAATACAATGAATGCCTTAATAACTTCTGCTGACTGCCCCAGTGGGTAATTAAATAACTGTGCAAAATAGTGCACTATGATCGATGGCAGGATTCTGGACATACGATAGATGTCAACGGTTCTGCTGCCTAACCATGCCAGAGGGTCAGCTTGAGCTAACTCTGCATAAACTCTCCCATCCCAACCTAAGCCATCGCCTGCCTGAATCCTCTCGCCCCAAAAGAAACTAAGTACGAACCAAGTCAGCATGCCGACCACGCACAAGAACCATGCTTTACTTACTGGTTTCAATGCTGATGAATTAGATACTATGTAAGTCATTAAATAAGTGCTTCAAAAATGCATGCCGTCGAACCGAGTTCATTTGGCATTGTTGTTGGACTGCCCAAGTCATCTCATTCAATTATCTGCTCGTCAAAATCTCCAGTCTCCCAGGCGAAGAACGTCTTAAAGCCAGCGCTTTGAAGATGAAACTGCTTATTTTATGGGCAGGTTGTCTATCCTCAAGTTTCTCACCTGAAAAGCTAATTTCCTGGAGTCGTCATTGCCTGGCAACACCCCTGGTCTGTCGCTGTAGATATGGAGCTTAGCCGGCAGGCTGTCAGTCATTATTTCCAGCTTCACCTCCCGGGATTTGTCACCTGGAGAAGAAATCAACGACTTGTTCGAACCAACCTCCAACCAAACCGATCTGCCACCGATACTCTGCACCTCAAACGTAACAAGAAGCTGGTCTGATTCACGCGCGCCCGTCGCTCTCGCATGAACCCAACTTGGTGTTATCTTCACAATAGCGTCGCTATTTGCCCAGTGAAACGGCCCGGAGCCATCCAGTTCAAGTCCGTAAAACCCTTTTTCATAAGTTGCTATATATTTCTCAATATGTGGTAATTCAGGTTTGACAAATGGTTTAAGTTTGAACCCATAGTAACCAGGTTGGTCAATAAAAATCTCATAACCCAATTGTATAAACTTTTCCTTAAGTTCATTGGCTCCGTCTTTATAGGCGCTACGATTTATCAACAGCGCCGAAAACCCATACCGATTCCAGGTCATCCAGCATCTGGTCAGCAGGTTTGTTGGTCAGCTGGGTCTGCCAATCTGCATCACTGCGCCCCTTCATCGTGCCGTAGCTGAAATGAATATTTTTTGACCAAAGCCAGGGACGGAAATGATCGTAGTCTCCCATGTCGAGAAGATGACCTGTTTCCGGGTAGTCCTTTACGGGGAGCTGGAACACCATCGAGCCTGATCCCAAATTCCTTTCCAGAGCGGCTGCGACAGCTTTGTCTTCAGACATCTTGGACAGGCTGGCGTCTTTGGTAACCGGTGAAACAGGTGCAGGTAATTGATCATAAAATCCTATCAAGAGAATGGCGGTTGCGAAAAAAGCAACCACCCATTTTCTTTTGATTGAGCTGACGATTTGCGCCACGACCAATAGTCCTATCGCCATAAATATGATGGAATAGCGATTGGTAGCGCGCAGCAAGACGAAGCCAATTGAGCCCAGGAAATAATTAATGCCACCCACGACGGCAAAGGCGAATATTGCGAGTGCAATCCAGTAAAGGTCGTTGATACGTTCAAAAGCTCGTGCAGCTAGGCGCACTGTTCCCATGAAAATAAGTACAGAAAGGCCAGATAAAGCTACGACACCGACATATGCCGTTTGCGCTTCTCCCTTAAGAGCCCCTGGATACATGTCACGATAGTTGCTAAATATCGAGCTAAACGCATCAAATCTGCTTCCATAAGGGGTAATTAGATCGGGCAGTCTTAGCCCATAGACAACCAGTCCCCATATATCCCTGTTGATTGCACCGCCTTTACCGTACATCAACCAAAACAGAAGTGTATCGCCGTTGGAGATCAAAAACCCCGCCATCGCTACAGCCACGATAGTCGCTACACGGTAAAGATGTTGCCACTCTTTTCTGTATATTAAACCTGTAAGAATAATGATCAATAAGAAAAGAAATATTACCCAGTAATATGGGCTGTACAGTCCTGCAAACAGCGCAGATACGATACTCAGCCACAGGCCCTGCCGCAAAGTCAACGTCACCTTGGACGGATTCAGGCACCAGAGCATGGAAACCAGCAGCAAGGGTATATGCCAATACATGGCAATATTTAAATGCCACAGACTTCTATGAAATGCAAAAGGCGCGAGAGCAAATAGCACTGAACAGGCGGCAGAAATACTCTTTTCCAGATCAAGCGCACGCGCTGCAAAATACATGCTGAAACCGGCCAGTAACTGGATGAATAGCAGATAAAGCCAGGTTCCGGCGCTCAGCCCAACAAAATAAGCCAACCACCCCGCAGGTAAATAGATGAAATCTTCTATGGGATAGTCATTCCAGTTGGCTGTGAATGGGGCATTGAGAGTACCTACAAACTTGAATAACAGCGGCCACAATTCACCAGATGCAAAACCTTTTATAACCGCATAAACCCCCACCCCATCACCCACATAGCCGTTGGGCACCTGAAGGTCAGCCACACCTCTGATGCCATACACCCAACACCACGGAAGTGTTATTGCCAGAATTATCAAAAGAAGATAATTTATTTCTTTGCCAAAGGGATGGGTTGTTTTCATTTATTACGCACGTGGTCCATCATTGAATTGAGTATTCATAAAGCTCTGTCCACCGTTTCAACCATGACCTCAATCTCCGCCGGAGGGCATCCTCTTTCATCAAACCATCCAACATGCTCCTGAACCAGGGTCAATTGCAGGTGCGCATCGCCTGTTTGCTCCGGGGCAATGATGGAAGCCCACATGTGTACAGTGGCGGCAGGTGACACATCGCGCAACAGAGGCGTTCGCTTGCCATCGTAAACGAGCATGCTTCCAGCGCTGTCAAGCCAGTGGTAGCTGATGCAAACGGCGCGCATACCGATGGAGGGCCAGTTGCATTGGCTGGTGTTGCTCACCTCGACTTCGATTTCAAATACCTGGCCGGCAGCAACCGTGATCGGCTCGGCGTTCAGTGCCTTGATTGATGCGCTGAATTCGGGCAGCGCGGCGGTGTGATGCGCCAAGAGCTGAAAACCGCCATTGCTCTCAATTGCCTGCTCGGCTTCGAGAATGCCTTTTGTTGGATCAAGCGGGCCGTAGGAAAGTGTGGGATGAAGTTTGAACGCGCCCACGCTATGATAGCCCAACTGCCCGATGACCTCGAACCCCGCGACGCTTTCACGCCAGTGAAAACAACGCTGGAGATGGCTGGTACCTGGGTGTAGCGCCGCGCCAACAGTGTATTTGGCCATTCCCAAGTCGCAGCGTGCGGCAAAATCGACGAAATACTCTGCCCCCTTGGTAACCGAGAGCTTTGAGCCATGCAATCTGCTATTGGTGCCAAATACCAGACGACCCTGTTCGTCGCGGATGTATATCCCGACGGTCAAATCAGGGATATCTTCGTTCGCCTTGAATATCACCCGGCAAACGAATGATTCGCCGGCAAGTAACTGTGGGCTTGCAATCAAGTCGCCAAGCAAATCGACAGAAACAATTTCGGCGCCGTGGTCGCCGAAATCCACCTCCTTGCTTGACAGGGGGGCAGATTGAACACTGCGCAAGGAATCCGCCTTCAATGCGCCTGTGAGTTCAGCCACCTTTCCACTGCCATTGGCACTGCGTCGCTCAATGCAGGCCACCATGATGCGCCGTCGATGTGAGTGAAAAAGTTGGCGCGCGTGTTCGTAGAGCTCAATATCGAGTTCGTTCAGTGCCCGCAAACGGGCCAATACATGAGAGGGTAGCTCGGGAACCTTTTGACGCCGCAACGTGGTGTTTTCAAGAGGCACCTTCAGGACAGGCGGCCAGCCTTGCTCATAGCAAAGTACATCAACAAAATCCTGATACTGCTCCAGTACACCAACGAGGTGAAACTGTTCCAGTGCCAACTTGGCAGACGATAGTTTTTGTTCGTTATCAGGTTTGCCGCTTGCACTCCAGATCAACGGATAGAAATGGTTGGTTTGCGCGTTTGAAACGTCACTGCGAATTTCAAAATCTTCGCATTCGATATATTCTTCCAGCTCCATTGACTGCGCGAATTTTACGTTAGCGGCCAGTGTCGTACTGGCGTTGTTGCGTGAAAAATAGTAATTGGACAACACGCGGTCAAGCGGCTCGCGCAGCATCGTCAGACAAAACCGGTCTGCTGGCAACGCTTCTCCCGGGGTAAAAAAGAAATGGCCACTTACAACCGGTATATCCACCGAATGACTGCAAACTGCGCCGGCATGCTGGCCGTTGACATGTAGGACGGCCTGACTTCCCCACAATGTCTTCAAAGACTCTTACAAGAGACATTCCCCCAGCCTTGGGGGTGTGATCGAAAAAAATAGGAGTCATGGTGCGATTGACGCTACAACATCCAGATAGGCTTGCTCAATCACCGGCCAAGTGTAGTGCTCATTGACAAAACGCCAACCTTGGCGCCCCAGCACACCCGGATTACGCCCTTCCTGCAGGAAGGCCAGCCCCTGCGAGAACTCCTCGAAGTTCTCGTACCAGACACCGCCGTTTGCCCGGCGACACTGGCCCACCAGCACCTCGCAGCGGCCATTGACGATCACCGGTTTACCTACCGCCCAAGCTTCGAGCAGCACCATGGAAAGGCTTTCATACGACGAGGGCATGACCAGTGCATCGCAGGCGGCAAGGGCGTCCCACTTGGTTTGCTCCGAAACGAAGCCGAGCGAAACGATGTCGGGATGAACCGGGATTGGCATGACGGCCTTGCCGATGAGCACCAGTTTCGCCGGCCCCAGCCCGGACGCGCGCTGGCGGATGAAAAAGTCAAAGAGTTCGTCGCAGCCCTTGGAGGGATCGATTCGGCCGATATAGAGCAGAAATCCGTCATGCACGCCGCAATTGCGGCGGAATCTTTGTGGATCAATATCCACCGGCCGGTCCACCGCCACACCTACCACCGAGCCACCCAGGCACACGGCCGGGAAGCGGCGGCGCAAGAAATCACGCTCTTCTATAGTATTGAAAACAAAAGCCTTCGGTAACAAAAAGAACTGATTCCACATATTCAGGTGTATCGTCCATTCGTCGTGAGCCAAGGGGGCCAAAATGGCCTTATTGGCAACCTTGGGCAAGCCAAAATAAGTTTGTGCGTACAAGTAGCCGAAGAAAATAAAGGCATCATAGTCACAGGCGTGCGTTTCGATGTAAGCCAGAAGTGCCGGCGACCAAGGGCCCTGAGCCTTCATCCAGGCTTCCTGTTCCTCCAGGCTGGCGCTGGCGCAGCGCGGTTGAAGCTGCGATGACAGGCGATTGAAGACCTCAATATCCCGGGGTGCAGCCACCGGAAAGCGGCGCACCGGAACAGCGTCAACACTTTCTTCTCCCGACGTATAGTGATTGGCCCAATCGACATAATCCAACGCGCAAGTCGTCAGCACTTCGGTTTGCCAGTAAGCAGCCATGCGCTGTGCGATGATGAGACAGAGCGCCTCAGCCCCGCCGTTGACCTCGCGGCCACAGCGCTGGACGACGAAGGCTACTTTTGGCAGCGAAGTTCTGAGCGACATGTAATCTGTGCTCACTGTATTAGGCGCCAAGTTTGTGAATCAGCTCAGTCAGCCTGGGGCGCACCGAACCAGGCAAGAAATTCTGGCGGCGTTGCCGCTGCTGGGCCAAAATGGAATCCCTTGCCGACGCGTCCGTTGTTATCTTCAACGCCAGTGCGGCCGCACCTACCAGGTCGCTCTTGTCCGTGAATACCCATCCGGCATCCGCGAGAGTTTCCGGTATTGCCGAGGAGGCAAAGGCCAGCGCTGGCACATCGAACCACATGGCTTCGATCAGGGGCACGCAAAATCCCTCATGCTCACTCATGCTCCAGAACAAATGGGCGGTTCGGTAATACGCGCAGAGTTGGGCATCGGTGATGTGGCCGGGCATAAGCACCTGGTCACGCACCCCTAGGCTGTCAATCGTCTGCAGCAGATGTTGCACGTAGGGATCGGGTTGGCCGCCATTTCCCACCAGAATCAGGCGCGCATCGGGCACCAGTGCCAAGTAGTGCACAAAGGCTTCCACCAGATGGTGCTGGCATTTGTTGGGCGCATAGCGTCCGACAAATAGCAGGTTGTGTTTGCCATCCTGCAACTGTCGCATCAAGGCCTCGTCCGGCGGCGTGTTCCAGTGGCTCGGATCAATGGCCAAGGGCAACACACCGGGCGCCGCAAAACCATAAAGCGCGAGTTCCTCGGCGTTATAGGCGGAATCCCCGTCACTATGGGGGAAGGCCTTGGCTAGTTGCCACATTTCTTCGCGCCCCTGGCGTAGCAGCGGGGCAAACTCCGGACGATAGGGTTGGAAGAATTCCGCCGGTGTAATGTTGTGGTAGATGAGGCATTTGGGGCCGCGGTGGGCGACAGCCACCGGGGTTATGTCGCTGCCTATCGAGTGATGGTAAATAAGGCCATCTTGCGCGTCCAGCTCGTCCTCAGCGTATCGGCGGCATTGGCTGGCAATGCGCGGGTCGACATGGCGCACGAAGATTTCAGACGCGTAGCCATCCTCGCGCAACCAGTCACGGATGCGGATCGCTTCGTTGGAGATGGCGTCGCCATAGGCAAGGTTGGGCAGCAACTGGTGAACCGTCTTGAGTTTGGGGGCGGGCTTGGGGGGCTGCTGCGCTACCTCACCCAAGCCAAGCAGACGCTCATAGCGCGCCATGGCTTTATCCCAATCCGCCATCTCGCTCGCGTAGGCACGGCCTTTCGCTCCAGCCACAGAAAGCTCCAATGCAGCAGCCGAGTTGATGCGGGATAGTTGCGCGATCCATTCGTCTTGCGTGCCGGCGATCCAGCCGCCACTTGCAGCCTGCACTGCCACGGCCGTGGCCAGACAATCCCGTTGCGCCACCACGGGCTTGCCACACGCCCAGGCTTCGAACAGGACCCGGGAAAAGCTCTCGTTGCTGCTGGGCTGGCAAAGCGCTATGCAAGACTGTAGCAGAGCCGTCTTTTCCGCCTCGCTGACCAAGCCGAGATCGATCACGCCATGCGCCTCATCGCCATAATTACTTTCTCCTGGCCCTGCCAATACCAGCTGCAAGTTGGAGGAAGGGTGTGACAGGCGAAAGGCCCGAAAGGCGGCAAGCAAGCGGTCGGTTCCCTTGCCCGCATCGCGTCGCCCTAGACAAAGCACAAAGCGGCGATTGGCGAGCACCAACGGCAAGGCGGTTTGGTGATCAGCTGCCAGAATGTCCAGTTCGATGCCTGCACCAGCCACCGCGCCTTTGCCAAAAATCATCGGGCCATAGAGCCGGGCGGCGAGTTGCATTTCTCCTGCTGAAATGAACAGCAAGCCACGCGCTTGATAAAGGATGCTGGCCACGTCCGGCAGATAGGCATAAGCCTCGTCGTGCAGGCACGGTTGCAGCCAGGCACGGTCTGCCACCAGCGGCAAGCCGCGCAAAATAATGCCGTAGAGATAGGGCAGGAAAATGAACGCTTGGTAGTCGTGTTTGTGCAGGCTCAAATAGCTTTCAAGCGCTTGTGAATTGATGTTTTCACGGGTCCAGATTGCAGCGCATTCGTGGCCCATGGGTGACACGGCAGGCAAGAAACTGTTGTGGGGCATTTCCAGCAGTTCGCGATTGAGGTCGTCGAACGCAGGACGGTCTCGCGTATCCACCGGAAAGCGGCGAATGACAAGGCCGGCCTCGCGCGCTTCTCCTGCTGGCAGGTGATTTTCTGCCCAGTCATCGAAAAACGAGCGACAGCAGGTCGTCAGCACCTCCACCGCGTGGCCGCGCGCAGCCAAGCGGGTGGCGATCTGCCAAGCCTGCTGTTCGGCACCGCCCTTGAGGTTGGCGCCGAACCAGGGGATGATGATCGCCACTGGATGGCGCTTAGGCCCGGGCACTAATGCCACGGGTTTATTCACTTATCTTTAGCAAGATAAAGCCGATACCAAGCTTGCGAGTGTCGCCATTATTCGGGAGGATTTCACTGGGACTGGTTGGTTTGGGCGGCGTGATTTCCAGGGCGTCGGCAGTGCCGTCGGTTTCAAATGTCAGGCGGTAAGTGTTAGGCTCTTTATTTGTGATCGCAAAGGTCTTCTCAACGCTACCTGCACGCACTTTGACCGGCGTGCCAACATTCGGGCCAAACGCAGTGGCGGTTATTTCCAAAGTAAATTTTTTGGGCAGTGCTTGTTTGAAACGGAACTTTGCTACTGGACCCCCTTGCGTCCAGCGCCCCCACACCTCATAGCCGGACATGCCGGATACTTCGGCCAGAAAATTCGGATAACCTTGTTTCTTGAAATCTATCCCCTCAGCCATCGTCGCCTCATAGCGCGGGCCAAGCGCGTTGGCCGTAGCCGTAGCCGGGGCGGCTGCAGGCGCTGTATCCCCAACTGTGATTTGCACTTTTGGCTCCGGCTTTTCGCTACAGCCGGAAAGCGCGAAAACGCCTGCCAAAACAACCACCCCCGCGATGGAAAACCGATTCATTTTTATCTCCTTTAGTTGTTAACTCTTGTATGCCACCAGCGCATAGTCTTGCGCCCCGAACAGCAAGCCATTCACGATCTGCTGCACCTGCGCCGCGCCTTCCCTCAGCATCGCCGATTCTGGCTGCGGATGCAGGCGCATGATCTCGACACGACCAAATCCGCGCGCTTCCATCACAAACTTCATGGGCTCTGGTGGCAGCGGGTTCAGGTGCGTTGGATCGTAATAGAAATTGCACGCCCCGACAATTAGATTCTCTGGATTCGGCGTTTCGAAGATTGCCACCCCGCCCGGCTTCAGCACCCGCAGTACTTCGTCGAACAGCGCGACCAGCCGCTTGAACGGGATGTGCTCGATGATGTGCATGCCGGTTACCGCGCCGAGCGAGTTGGCTTCCAGGCCGCGCAGATAGGCGATGGCATCAGTCTCAGTGACTTCCAGCCCCAACGCCTGGCACTGGCTGACCATGACGCGGTTGAGATCAACACCGCGAGCGACAAGGTCGTTTTCCCGGAGTAGTTGAAGCCACTCGCCGCGACCGCAGCCGATGTCGAGGATGAGGGCGTTTTTTGTGCCGGCCTTGGCTTCTTTGACAACGGGAAGGTAAATGGCAACGCGCTGTTTGATGTCTTCGCGCGTGCCGCGGAAGCGGTCTTCAAAACTGACATAGAAGGCGTCAAGCAGGTGGTCCTCTTCGGCCTTGGTTTCCAGCGCTTCGGTCAGACCGAGGATTTTTTCACCGGTCTGTGTGGCCAGGGCGTCCACCTGCGCCACGCCAGCCTTTTGTGCTAACTCTTCGCCAAGGCGAGTTACCGCGGCGGCCAGATCGACAGCGCCTGCCTTGTGCTGCACAAGCTCGACCAGGTGGTTTGTGAGCTGGGTGAGGCGTTCGTTATCGGCTTTGGTTTCCAGTGCTTTGCTCAAGCCAAAGACTCTTTCTTCGGTTTGCGCCGCCAACGCTTCTACCTGCGCCACAGCAGCCTTGGCCTCCACCGCTTGCGTCAGACCAAGAATCTTTTCGCCAGTTTGCGCCGCCAGGGCTTCCATCTGCGCCACAGCAGCTTTGGCCTCCACTGTTTGCGTCAGACCAAGAATCTTTTCGTCAGTTTGCGCCGCCAGGGCTTCCATCTGCGCCACACTGGCCTTTTGTGCCAGAGTTTCCAAATCCACTTTTTTGGATACTTCGGTGAGAGTGCTGGAAAGCCACTCGATCATCACTGTCGACGCAACTTTTTTCTGGATGCGTTGGCCGAACTGTGTATCGCATTCGACAAAGCTCTGTTGCATCTGGCCAATGGCGCTTTCGATCTGGGCGGCCAGTGCATTTATTTGCGCCAGCTGCTCGCGCTGCTGGCGCAGGGTGTTGGCCTCGAAGCTGACCCGGTTGCGGATGATGACCGGCAGCCGGAGCACAAAATTGGCCAGCGCCACGCCATAGCCCAGCACCGGAATGCGGTAGGCGCTTTGCACCACAAAGGGCAGCAGCAGCCCGCTTACCGGGACCGCGCAGGCTTTGCCTTCGGGCGAGTAGCGCAGCCGACCCAGGATTTCGGTTTTGCTCAACTGGCCGGTACGCAGTGCGGTGAGCCAATGCGCGTAGCCGACCGCGTCCGGCTCGCGGCGCAGGACGGCCAGATAGGCGCTGCGGATAAAGCAGTCGTCGTCGTAGTTGAGCAATTCAGCCAGGGTGTATTCGGGTTTGCTGGCGATGCACTCGGTGTTCTCGGGCAGGCGGGGCAATGCAACGACGGTTTGCGTGTAGGGCGTCCAAGGCACTGTTGCCTCCGCCATTGGCGGCATCTGGGCCTTGCGCTGGGCCACTTCCTGGCGGATGCGGCGCATCAGGTCTTCGACGTTGATTTCGGGGTTGACAGTGGCTAGCATTTATTTGGTGGTTGGCTGATGGATTGCCGCGCTACGCTCGCAATGACGGATCGGCCGCTCGTAATGGCGGAGAGGGGGGCGGGGACCAATTAATTGTAAGTGGCAAATCGCAGACGCCGATGGACTGGGGTGCGGTGCCTGGGAAGACCTGGAACACGAGGGCGCGATCCCACCAGTCGTAATTAGCCGCAACATGCACATCGCGGCTATGCAGGGCAACAGTCACGCTGAAGCTGCCGCGGCCAAGGTTTAGAGCGGCAAAATTGAAATCAACTGTGAAGGCGTCACCCTGTGCCAGGTTATTTCGGCTGAGCGCATGGTGGTAGGTGTTGGTGCCGAAAACGTCGTTGCCCAAGCGATCACGTATCAAGATGCCGACCGTGAGCTGTTCGACCGGGGCGGTGGCTTTGCCGGTAATTTGCAGGGTTGCGGCCGCCCCGCTTGAAAGGGCGCGTGCCGGCACGCCATTGACGAGCAGTTCAATCGATTCGACCGTGGCATTGCCCGAGCCGGAGCGGGTGATTTTTTGGCCGGTTAACTGCTCGGTCTGCTGGATTTCATTGTCGGCCTGCTGTTTGGCAATGACCGCGTTGTAATAGTCCATCACCGCGTCGGGTGCGTCGTCGCGCAGGATGACGCCGGCATCTAGAAGTATGGCGCGGTTGCAAAGCGTTTTGATGGCGCCCGCGCTGTGCGAGACAAACAGCAGGGTGGTGCCGGCGTCGCGAAACTGGCGAATACGGTCAAAGCTCTTATGCTGAAAATAGGTGTCGCCCACCGACAGCGCTTCGTCGATGATCAAAATCGCGGGCCGCACAGCGGTGGCAACACTGAAGGCCAGGCGCATTTGCATGCCGCTGGAGTAAACCCGCACCGGGTGGTCGATATAGTCGCCGATCTCGGCGAAGGCTTCGATCTCGGGCATGAGGCGGGCTATGGATTCGCTGTTCATGCCGTACAACTGCCCGGACATGAAAACGTTTTGCCTGCCCGTAAACTCAGGGTTAAAGCCCATGCCGAGTTCCAGCAGGGCGGCAATGCGGCCACCGGACTCGACGTGGCCGGTGGTGGCACGGGTGGTGCCGGTGATGATCTTCAAGAGCGTGCTCTTGCCGGCGCCGTTGATGCCGATGATGCCCACCGCCTCGCCGGGCGAGACCTCAAATGAGATATCGCGCAGCACCCACTTCAATTCATGCTGAACGCCGAGGCCCAGCCATTCGGCCAGCCGCCCCGATTTGCGGGCGTAGCGTTTGTAGGCCTTGCCTAGATTAGTGACCCGCAGGTGGCTCATAGCTCGTCCACAATTTCGCCCTGGAGGCGAAGGAAGGCATACATGCCAAAAAAACCAAGTACTAGCGCGAGCACCGTGGGATAAATAAGTGAGGCCCAGTCTGGCGCTACCTTGTCCAGGAAAATGCCCTGGTAGGCATGGATCAGCGGCCACATCGGGTTCAATTCCAGTACCACGCGGATGCGCTCGGGGATCACTGCGGGTGCGTAAATGATGGGCGTTGCCCAAAACCAGAACTGCAGGATGACGCTGACCGACTGGCTGACGTCGCGGTAAAAGACATTGATGGTGGCCAGTAACACGCCAAGACTCACAGTGAAGGCGGCTTGAATGAGCATCACCGGAATGCCGGCCAAGAGCACCCAGCCCGGAAAGTTTCCACTCAACAAGAGAAAAACAAGGAAGAGGCAAAGCACAATGGCGAAGTGCAGCCAGCTGGAAGCCAGGACGATAATGGGCAAGCAAAGCTTGGGGAAGCTCACTTTTTTCAAAATGCTGGCGTGTTCAACAAAGATATTGACACAACGCCCCAGCATTTCGCCAAACAGGCCCCAGGTGAGCACACCGGCGCACAGGTAGATGCTGTAGGCGAACTCCGAGTTGTGATGGGGCAGCGAGGGCCGCATGAGCTTGGCGAACACGATGGTGTAGATAACAATCATCGTCAAAGGTTGAGCGATATTCCAGAAAGCGCCAAACTGTGTGCCCAGGTAGCGGCTTTGAAACTCGCGCTTGACGTTGCTAATAATGAAGCCACGAAACGCCCAGACGTCGCGCAACATGCCCACTGAAATCATTTAAATCCGATATATGTTTTTTGCTGGGAGAATGTGGTTGAGAAACCGCCCCTATGACCCGTATTCTATTCGTTACAAGCGATCTGCCAGTCCTCTTGGGCTCGAATTGCTGGCCGCGCCCCACCGACAAAGTGCCACTTCTGGTTTCGACTACCTACCAGGGGCAACTAATGCCCTGGATTGGACGCCTGCCAAGGCGAGTGCGCTGGTGGGCGTTGAGGCGACTGCTGAAAATTCAAAAACAGCCTGCTGATGCTTTTGACAAGCTGGCCAAGCTGGCCGACATTGCCCCACAGCTATTAAGTGCCCTAAGCCAGGAGCAGTGGCACGCCATGGTGTTGACCGAGAAAGGCCTTGACCCCTGGCTCGACTACCTGCCGACCTGCGGGGTCAAGCTGGCTTATTTGCAGGATGCCACTACCCCAGAAGTCCAAACCTTGGTTGAACGCGCCATAGATGTCAGAAAGCGACGCTCGTTCAAGGTGCTGTTTGATTTGCGCTGGATGGAACTGGGCCAGGCGGGCGGCATAGAACAGGCCACCTACGAATTGGTGTCTGCCATCAGCCAATTGGACCGACGCAATGCTTATCGTATTCTTGCGCCCCGCAGTGCCTGTACCGAGTGGGACTTCCCTGCAGGCTTCCAGGCAAAACTACATTACTCCGACCCGGTCTCAAGACAGTTTGAAGTCGCCCGTTCATTCTTGACCAATAAACTGGCAGAAGGTTTAGGCAGGCGCCCGGTGTTGACGCCGCATATGCGCTCACTGGCGGCTTACCACAAACTGGATTTTGATATGGTTCATTCGGTCGCGGGTTACACCGCCCCGGACCTGATCGGATTCCCTGGGGTGCTGACCATCAATGACCTGCAACACCTGCACTATCCGCAGTTTTTCTCGCCAGAGGAATTCGCAGAAAGAGAACGCTTGTACCGGGAATCGGCTGAACGGGCCAAGCATATTATTTGTATTTCGGAATTTACCCGACAGGATGTGCACCGCCAGTACGGCATTCCACTGGAAAAAATGAGCACCGTCTGGATCATCCCAAGCCGCAATGTATGGCAGCCCCTGAGTGAATCGGCAAGGAGCACCTTGCTGGCGGGAATGCAACTCACAATGACGACCCCCTTCTTTTTCTTCCCGGCGCATTGCTGGCCGCACAAAAACCACGCAAGGCTGGTTGAGGCTTTTGCGCGCATTGCGTCTGAGCTGCCAACAGGTATCCAACTGGTGATGACGGGCCGGCCATTGCCGGAAGACCACCCGGCGGCGATATTGATTGGCAACCACAAATTGTCCACACGCGTGATGCACCTGGGCTATCGGTCGCCGCTGGAGGTGCGGGCGCTTTTTCAGGGATGTCTGGCGCTGGTGTTTCCATCGCTGTTTGAAGGCTTTGGCATGCCCGTGGCAGAAGCGATTATTGTCGGAAAGCCAGTGTTGTGTTCCAACGTGACAGCACTACCAGAAGTGGCTGGGGAGGCAGCGCTGATGTTCGATCCGAACAGCGTTGAAGAAATCGCCAGAGGTTTGCTGGATGTTGCGACCCAACCCGCGCTGCGACTGGCGCTTGGCGCGGCGGCAGTGCGCCGCCGTCCACTATTTTCTGCCCAGCGCAGCGCTGTTCAGACTATGGCAATCTACCAACGTGTGCATGACGAGTTTTATGGTGGCTAAGCGATGAAACCCTTGCGTTGGCGGCACGAGCGTGCCCGCCACCATGCAAGGCGCGCTTCAGACGCATTGATCAAGCGTCGTTATGGTGCGGCACTGGTCGAGTTGGTAGTGACTCTCATTGCCTCGCCACGGCTGGCGCGTGATCGACTTATTTATGGCTGGCTAGCGGAAAAAGCGCTAAGAGTCTTTGAGCGACTCGTTGTACTGAGGCGATGATGTTGGAAAAGATCCCCGTATGGCTTGAACGGGCGCGCAAGGCTTTGTCTTGCACCAGAGAAATGATGGCTTGCGCCATCTGGGTGGGAATGCGCGGGTCGAACAGAAGGGCGGCGTTAACGGCCACTTTGGGCCTTGCGGTAGTGTTGCTGCAGGCTACCGGAGCGCCTGCGGCCACGGCCTCGATAACGGACAAACCGACGCCTTCGGACAAGGAGGGGTACATGAGCCCGGCGCAATGGCTTAGCAAGGTGGCCCATTCTGCGCTGGGGAGAAATCCGGGAAAAAGGACGCGATCACCCAGGTTCATGCCGTGTGCAGCGCGTAGCAGCCACGTTTGTCGGGCATCCGGCGCACCGTTACAGACCAGCTTGATATCCGCCGCCAGGCCCTGGTGACAAGCCATGCCGAATGCGGTGAGAAGCATTTCGTGGTTGTTGAGCTGCTGAAAATCGGCAGGGTAAATCAAGTAACGCTGCGGCGTGAGGCCAAGGCGGCCCAACACGTCTGGGATGGTTCTTGCTGGTTCAAGCACGCCCATAGTTGTCTTCAAATCGAACGATGTCATCTTCGCCCAGATAGCCGCCACTTTGGACTTCGATCATGACCAGGCTGAGCAAGCCGGGGTTTTCCAGGCGGTGCCTGTGGCCGGCGGGGATATAGGTGGATTCGTTGGTGTTGACAAAAAGCTCGCGCTCGCCATTGACGACCTTGGCCATGCCGTGCACCACGATCCAGTGTTCGCTGCGGTGATGGTGCATTTGCAGGCTGAGGCTGGCGCCGGGCTTGACTTCGATGCGCTTGATTTTGAAGCCCTTGCCTTCTTCCAGCACGGTATAGGTGCCCCACGGGCGGTGCACGGTGCGGTGAAGTTTGTAGGCCTCGTGGCCTTTGGCCTTGAGCTCGGCGTAGATGTGTTTGACGTCTTGCGCGCAGGATTTGTGGGCCACCAGAACGGCATCGGGCGTGTCGATGATGATGAGGTTGTCAATGCCGACGGTGCCGACCAGGCGGTGATTGCTCTGGATCGTGCAGTTGCGGGTATTGTGCAGCAGGGTGTCGCCCTGGAGGCGGTTGCCGTTGCCGTCGGGCTTGGCAAGATCGCCCAGCGCAGTCCAGGAGCCGATGTCGCTCCAGCCGATGGTGCAGGGGACCACGGCAACCTGATCAGACTTCTCCATCACGGCGTAGTCGATGGAGTTATCGGGCACCTTGGCGAAGGTTTCAGGATCAAGGGCGAGCTGGCTAAAGCCTTGGCCTTGGGCGGAGCGGGATTGTTCGATGCAAGCCCTTGTGGCGGCGAGAATCTGCGGGCAATGCTGTTGCAATTGCTGCAGCATGGTGCCAGCGGTGAAGCAGAACATGCCGGAGTTCCACAGGTAGCGGCCAGAGACCAGGTATTCCTGGGCTTTTTCAAGCGAGGGCTTTTCGACGAAACGCAGCACCTTGCTGCCTTCGGCCTCGATGTAGCCGTAGGCGACCTCGGCGGCATCGGGCTGGATGCCGAACGTGACCAGTTTGCCCGCAGCGGCCAGTTCAGCGGCTTTGATCACGGCTTGCTCGAAGGCGGGCTGGTCAGTAATCAGGTGGTCGGCGGCAAGCACCAGCATGACTGCGTCCTGGCCGTATTTTTGGGCAACCTGGAGGGCGGCGGCGGCAATGGCGGCGGCGGTATTGCGCCCGAAGGGTTCAAGGATGAAGGAAGTTGCCAGCCCGGCCGTGTTGACCTCACGAAACTCGTCTTGTGTTTTAAAAAGCAACTCGCGGTTGGTGACGGTGAGAACCTCTTGCACCCCCGGCAATAAAGCGCCGCGCAGAAAGGCCTTCTGCAAGAGGCTTTGCCCATCGGCCAAGCGTAT
The DNA here is from genome assembly GCA_002413395.1 of Polaromonas sp. UBA5171. Taxonomy (GTDB): domain Bacteria; phylum Pseudomonadota; class Gammaproteobacteria; order Burkholderiales; family Burkholderiaceae_C; genus Polaromonas. Next base: position 30,706 of record DHWX01000016.1, read on the forward strand.
GAACGGCTTGGGGTGCAACTCACGAGAGACCGGCCACAGCCGGGAGCCGGCCCCACCGCAAAGAATGGTTGGAATTAACTGCATTTTTTCCCTTGAATATTTTTTTGGTGCTGGGTCATGATTGTTTCTCAAGAATTTCGGTCAGCATGCGGGTGACGCCGCCTTGCCAGTGGGGCAGCTGCAGACCGAAGCTGTCTTGCAGTTTGCGGGTATCCAGGCGCGAGTTGTTGGGGCGCGCGGCAGGTGTAGGAAATGCGCTGGTCGGCACCGGCTGGATGGCTGCTGGTGCCACCTTGATGTTGCGGCCGGCGTGGCGCGCAAAATCAATGACGAAGCTGGCGTAGCCATGCCACGAAGTCTGGCCGCCTGCCACCAGGTGATACAGACCGCCCAAATCCGGGTGCTGCAGGGCGCTGCGGATGGCGTGGGCGGTGACGTCGGCCAGCAAGTCGGCACCGGTGGGGGCGCCGATCTGGTCGTTGATGACTTTCAAACTGTCACGCTCTTGTGCCAGTTTCAGCATGGTCTTGGCAAAATTGGCGCCACGCGCGGCATAAACCCAGCTGGTGCGAAAGATGAGGTGCTGGCAGCCCGTGGCGCGGATGGCTTCTTCACCTTCGAGCTTGGTGGTGCCGTAAACGCTGAGTGGGCCGGTGGCGTCGGTTTCAAGCCACGGCTGGTCGCCACTGCCATCAAAAACATAGTCGGTGGAGTAATGCACCAGCCAGGCACCGCTGCGTTTGGCCTCCAGGGCAAGAACGCCGGGGGCCAGCGCGTTGAGGATGCGGCAGAGCTCGGGCTCGCTTTCGGCCTTGTCGACGGCGGTATGCGCGGCGGCGTTGACGATGATGTCGGGGGCGACGGCGCGAATGGTTTGCGCGATGCCTGACAGGTTGCTAAAGTCACCGCACAGGTGCTGGCTGTCATGGTCCAGTGTCACCAGCTCGCCCAGCGGCGCCAGGCTGCGTTGCAACTCCCAGCCCACCTGCCCGCCTTTGCCGAACAGGAGGATTTTCACGCGGCACGCCCGCTGTAGTTTTTTTCAACCCATTCGCGGTAGCTGCCGGATTGGACGTTGGCGACCCAGCTTTGATTTTCCAGATACCACTGGACNNGGGCCGTAGTTGTTGGAGCAGTTGGTGGTGAGCACCGGCAGGCCATAGGTGTGGTGGTAGGCGCGCACCAGGTGGTCGCTGGCAGCTTTGCTGGCCGAGTAGGGGCTGTTGGGCTCATAGCGGTGGGCCTCGGTAAAAGCGGCTTCGTCTTTGGCCAGACTGCCATAGACCTCGTCGGTGCTGACATGCAGGAAGCGAAAGTCTTGCCTGGCTTGGTCTTGCCGCGCGCTCCAATAGGCGCGCACCGCTTCCAGCAGGTGGAAGGTGCCGACGATGTTGGTCTGGATGAAGTCTTCCGGGCCGTGGATGGAGCGGTCCACATGGCTCTCGGCGGCGAAATTGATGATGGCGCGCGGCTGGTGCCGGGCGAGCAGGCTGGCCACCAGGGCGGAGTCGCCAATGTTGCCTTGCACAAAAAGATGCCGATCATCGCCAGCCAGCGAGGCGAGGTTTTCGCGATTGCCGGCGTAGGTCAGCAAGTCGAGGTTAACGACCGCTTCGGCGGATTGCGCCAGCCAGTCCAATACAAAATTGGCACCGATAAAGCCGGCACCGCCTGTGACCAAAATCATTTTTAATACCTGAATTGCTTATTTTTTAGCCTGCTGCATAAATGGCGAACAGGAAAGTTTGAATTTGCAGGCTGCCAGACCCCAAAACCTGCAGATTCTACCTGCCGGGGGGGCTGTCATTTCGGAAACGGTTCCGCCATTCAGAGAGCACCACCCCGGCATAACCGGCGCGGTAAAACCGTTTGCTCACTGCTTTTGCAAGGACGGATGGGGCCACCCGCGCTGCAATTTGAAACCGGGCGCGTTCCCGAAGCATGGCAGGCAACTGCCTGAAGGCGTCGCGATACAACACCAGCACCACGCCGGGCCGCCCGGAGAGGGTTTGTCGGGCGACCGTCAGCAGGTGGGCCAGTAGCAGCCAGGGGGAATTCCTGATCAAAAGCGACGCAGGAATCAGCTTCCAGTGCATCCAGATGGCGTTGCGCAGGCCGTGGTAGGCGATGAAGGTGTGGTGCCTGGCGCGGCTGCTGGCTTGCCCCTCGTGCAGGGCCACCAGCTGGTCCACGTAGGCGGGCCGGTAGCCCAGCAGGTTGGCGCGCAGCACCAGGTCGGTGTCTTCGCAGTAGCAAAAGAAACGTGCGTCAAAGCAGTAGCCGCTGGTGGCTTTAATGTCTTGCACGAAGGCGCGGGTCATCAGGCAGCAGCCACCCGTGGGGCCCAGGTAGGGGTCTTGGGTGTCCTTGCGGTCGGCCGGCATCAAGCTGGCATACAGGGTAATGCCCAGGGTGTCGATTTCTTCCGGGTGGTTGAGCTTGTGCATGCGGCCACCCGACATGCCAGCCGGGCCGCTGCTGGAGCGCAAGGCGCCGCGCAGCAGGTGGACCAGCGCGGGTTGCGCTACCGCGTCATTGTTGAGCAATCCGATGTAATTGCAGTTGGGGATGGCCAGCAGCTGGTCAATCAGAAAATTGCTGCCAGCGGCAAAACCCAGGTTGGTGCTGCTGCGAAAGAGCTGGATATGGCTTTGCGCGGCGCTCCCGAGGCCGCGTAGCAGGGTGTCAAAGTCTGGTTCGGCAGACCCGTTGTCAAGTACCAGAATCCATGCCGGTGGTTCGGTGCATTGGGTCAAAGACGCGACGCAGCGCAGGGTTTGGGCCGCCGTGTTGTAGTTGATGACGGTGTAACCGACATCATGGTCGCTGCTTATGAATTCAGTCGCTGGCAAATGGCGGATCAGCTCAGGCGGAGAACTCGCCAGTGGGGTGTTCATGCGGCATTATAAAGATTCATGCCTTTTGAGACTCTGGCCCAAGTGTATATTGCGCAAGCAGCTATTGAATTTATAGTGAATAAGGCATTCACCTGGTCATAAACCCCGGTCATGGGTTCCCGCGCTGAATTAAGCGGACCCCAATTAAGCGCAGCCTCATGAGCGAGGTCGGGGCGGGGTGTTGGGTGAAACTTGCCAGCGCGCCAGGCACAGCAGAGTGGTGGTGATCATGTAGCGGGCTACGCTGAACCAGGAGTAGAAGATGCGGGATTTGCCGGTCTGGCGGGGGTTCATGCTGACGGGCACTTCGGCAATGCGCAAGCCGGCTTTGCGCAGTAAAAAGAGTACGCCGACGTCCTGGTAGTCGAGCAGGGTCGCTTCGCTGGCGGCGAGGAGTTCGATGGCCGGGCGGCTGTAGTAACGAAAGCCGGAGGTGAGGTCGCGCAGTTCAAAGCCGGCAATGGCGCGAAACCAGCGCCAGGCAATCCGGCGCAAGCGGCTGGCGCGTTCCAGGTGGGCGCCGATCACCACGTCAGCGTTGGCGCCACCTGTGAGCAGGGCGGGAATTTCTTGCACTTCGTGCTGGCCGTCGGCATCCATGGTGATGACGGCCCGGTATCCACGGGCCAAGGCATGCCGAACACCCAGCTGCATGCCGCCCCACGCCCCCAGTGGCAGCACCGGGCGCACCACGGTGGCGCCAGCGCGGCGCGCAATGTTGCCGGTGTCGTCGCTGCTGTGATCGTCGATGACAAAAATATGCCGCCAGCCCGCTGCAATGAGGGTGCCGACAACCTGGCCTATGGTGGCGGCTTCGTCGCGAGCGGGTATGACGACCAGGATTGACGAGTTGTCGGTGCAGGGCCGCGATTCATTCTCGGAAATGAAGTATTCAGCTGCCAGGCTCAGAGCGCAGCCGGTCATGGAAAAGCGTTCATGCAAGGCTCGCCTGCCTTCGGCACCCCATTGTTTGAGCTTTTCAGGTTGAGCGCTCAGTTGCTCCAGCGCAATTCGCCATGCAGGCGCGTCGCCGGGCGGCAGGTGGCAGAGGCCCGAGCCGCTGGACGATACCAGCCACGACATGCCAGAGCCAGGCAGGTTGCTGACGATGCAGGGTTTGGCGTGGGCCATGGCCTCAAGCAGGACGACGCCAAAGGCTTCGGTGCGTTCGATGGAGGCAAGACAAAAAGCATCGCAACTGGCCAGCAGCTGGTGTTTCACGTCTTCGCTGACTTCACCGAGCAGTTGCACGTTGGGTGTGGTGCCCGCCGGGGTGCTGCCTTTGACCAAGGCTTGCAAGCGGGTCATCGATTCACCTTGACCGGCAATGATGAGCTGCAGCTGGGGCGAGGCGCTGACCGCACGGATCAGCGTGTCAAAGCCCTTGTAATGCGCCAGGCGGCCCATCGAAAAGAGTTTGAGGCGGCCAGGCAGCCAGGGGAGTTCCCCATCTGCAAAACTTGGTAAATCGGTCTGGATGCCCAGTGGCACCACCACGCACTTGTATTGCCAGCGGTACAGCGGCTCGCTGGCATACAGGTAGGGCAAGGACGTGGCGATGATGCGCTCGGCGCGATCCAGGATGGCTTGCTCAAACGGCCGGTACAGGATGTAGGCCAGGCGCAGGGCCAACCTGACCTCTGAGACGACGACATCTGAATGCCAATGCACCACCCATGGAATTTTGTAGGCACTGATCAGGGTCAAAGCCCAGAAAGCCGAAACATTGGGCATGTGCAGGTGCAGCACCTGGGGCCGGATGTCGTGAATGGCGCGCTTGAGTGCGGCCCTGAATCCCAGCGCAATGGGGGTGTAGATCAAATGCAGCTGAACTGGCACACGGCGCAGCCACGGTGGGTCATCTGCCAGTGCCTGGCCATGCACGAGAGCGTGGCTGTCGATGCCCTGGGCGCGTTGGGTCTGCAGCAGGTCGGACAAAAAAGATTCCATGCCGCCGCGGTCGGGTGGGAAAAATTTGCCGATGTGAAGAACGCGCTGGGCCATGGGTCTTGATGCTACCTGAGTTTGTCAGAGATGCCGGGGAGGGCGCTGCACGCTGGCGCGCAGCTTCGAGCGACTGGCCCGTCAGGGGATAATTGCGCCCATGTCAAATGCAGACGCATCATTCCACCTTTACCAGCGCACCGTGGACGGCGACACGCAGGACTCTTTGTCAGTCATTGCCAGCCTGATTGAGCCGGGACAAACCCTTCTGGACCTGGGCATGGGCACCGGCGGCCTGGGGCAATTCCTGAGCCAGCGCCACGCCATTGTGGCCGATGGCGTCACCCTCAATCCGGCCGAGGCGGAGATCGCCCGCGCCTGGTACCGCCACGCCCTGGTGGCCGACCTGGACCGCGACGATCTCGGCGCCCTCTTTGGTGCGCAGCGTTACGACTGCATCGTCTGCGCCGACGTGCTGGAGCACCTCAAGGCGCCACAAAACATTCTGGCGCAATGCCAAGCCCTGCTCAAGCCCGGCGGGCGGCTGCTCACGTCGGTGCCCAATGCGGGCTACTGCGGATTGGTGGCCGAACTCATTCAGGGCGATTTTCGCTACCGGTCCGAAGGCCTGCTTGATAGCACCCATCTGCGCTTTTTCACCCGCACCTCCCTGCAGCGGTTTTTTGACGAAAATGGCTGGACCACTCAGTCCATCAGGATCACCCAACGCGATTTGCCGGCGTCAGAATTTCGGGTGGCTTTTGACAGTCTGCCACCGGCTGTGGCCCGCCACCTGCTGGCCCACCCAGATGCGCTGACTTACCAGTTCATCTCGGTTCTGCAGCCAGCCGATCCGGCGCATCAGCCCGCTGCCGGCCCAGCAACGGACGGCCGCCCCGCAGTTGAGTCCACAGGACCAGCCGTGGCCCTTTTTTCAGCCGAACTTCATTTGGCCATCCAGGGTCAGTACGATGAGGCCGCCAAACTCGTCAGTCCCGGCCGCATCGGCGACCCCCGGCAAACATTGGCCTTTGACATACCTGCCAGTCCACAGCCCTACAGCCACGTTCGGCTTGACCCGGCAGACCGCCCCGGTTTCTTCAGGCTGCACCACCTGCAGATCCGGTTCCCCGATGGCCAGCTGCTTTGGCAATGGCAAGCCGGGCAAGACCCACTGGACCTGCTGGCCAATGCCCCCCAGCAGCAAATGCTGGTTTCGTCGCCATGGGAAATGTCGACCGGGGCCCTGTTGCTGCTGCTGGGTGACGACCCCTGGGTGGAACTGCCCCTTGACCACGGCTTGCTTCAACAAATAGCCCAAAGCGGCGCCAGACTGGAGGTCTGCGCCGGTTGGCCGATGTCGGCCGATTACTTGCAGGCCAGCACGGCGATCAACACCCTGCAGGCTACGCACCAGCAATCTTCGGCGTCACTTCACCAGGAAATCCAGCGCTTGAGTCAAGAGCATGCGCAGCTGGAGAACAGCCGGCTTGAGCTCCAGTCCCAGCTCGATAGTCTCAGCCACGCCACGCGTGAGGTGCAGAACGAAAAGCAGCAGCTGATCGACGAGCTGCGCTCTGCGCAGCGTGAACGCAACGTCTTTCTGGCACAGTTCAATCAAATCGCCCTGCACCTGCAAAGTATTGAACAGTCCACCCTGTTCCGCGCCACGCGGCCGTTGATCCGCATGAAAATGCGCCTTGACCGCCTGCTGGGCCGTGCCGCCAAAACGAACTACAGGCCTTCACTGAGTCCACAGACGCAACCTGTGCCCGTTCCGCCGCACCCGGTTGACATCATCGTCCCGGTTTACCGTGGGTTTGAAGACACCCGCATCTGCCTCGAATCGGTGCTTGCAGCCCCCTGCCAGACCGCCTGGCGGCTCATCGTCATCAACGACTGCAGCCCCGAGCCCGAAGTCACCGAATGGCTGCGCGTTTTTGCCCGGCGCGACCCGCGCATTGAGCTGCTGGAAAACCCCGAAAATCTTGGCTTTGTGGCCACCGTCAACCGCGGCATGGCCCTGAGCCAGGACAATGACGTGCTGCTGCTCAACAGCGACGCCGAAGTTGCCAATGACTGGCTCGACCGCCTCCAGCACGCGGCTTACAGCGGCCTGCGCGTGGCCAGCGTGACCCCGTTCTCCAACAATGCCACCATCTGCAGCTACCCCCGCTTCTGCCAGGCCAACGAGTTGCCCAGCGGCTACGACACCGCCAGCCTGGACCGCCTGTTTGCCCAGCATCTGGCCGGCCAGAGCGTGGAAGTCCCCACCGGCGTGGGCTTTTGCATGTACATCCGGCGCGAGTGCCTGCAGACAGTCGGTTTTTTTGATGTCGACAACTTCGGCCAGGGCTATGGCGAGGAAAACGACTTTTGCGTCCGTGCGCAACAGGCCGGCTGGACCCATCTGCACGCGCTGGACACTTTTGTGCGCCATGCCGGGGGCATCAGCTTTGGCGACTCCAAAAGCGCCCGCGAGCTCCAGGCCGTGGAGACCTTGCGCCGCCTGCATCCCCGCTACGACAGCGATGTGCACGCCTACGTGCAGCGCGACCCGGCGCGGCTGGCGCGGCTGTGCATCGACCTCGTCCGCATCACCACCCGCGGCCTCCCCGTCATTCTCAATGTGACCCACAACCGCGAAGGCGGCACCCTGCGCCATATCCAGGAGCTGGCCCAGCAACTGGGCGGCCAAGCCATATTTCTGAGCCTCGCACCCGCCGCCGGCGGGGTGGAGCTGCGGCTCGAAGGCCTGAGCGAGGCCCTGGTGCTGCGCTTCACATTGCCAGACGAACATTCCCGCCTGCTGCAAACCCTGCGTCAACTGCAAGTGGGCCATATTCATTACCACCACTTGCTGGGCCATGCGGCCGACATCGTTGAGCTGCCCGCCCAGCTTGGCGTCACTCACGACTTCACCGCGCACGACTACTACAGCTACTGCCCACAGATATCCCTGACCGACTACACCGACCGCTACTGTGGTGAACCAGGCATTGAACAATGCCGCCTGTGCCTCAAGCGCAACCCCGCCCCCGGCGGCGAAAGCATCGACAGCTGGCGCGCGCGCCACGCCCGCCTGCTGAGCCAGGCGCGCTACCTCATCAGCCCCAGCGCTGATGCGGCACGGCGCTTTCAGCGCTATGTGCCCGCTGCCCGCATCCAGTTTGTCCCCCACGCTGCGCTGGATCTCCTGCCCGCCGTCCACCCCAAGCCCGCCCCCAGGCCCTTGCCCAGCGGCCAGCCGCTGAAAATAGTGGTGCTTGGCGCCTTAAGCAAGATCAAGGGCGCCGACACTCTGGAAGAGGTCGCCATGCTGGCCGCCCGCCTTGATATTCCGGTCGAATTTCATTTGCTCGGCTATGCTTACCGCAGCTTGGGCACCCAGCCAAAAACCCGGCTCACCGTGCATGGCGGCTATGAAGAAAAAGACTTGCCGCTGTTGCTGCAATGGCTGCAGCCCGACGCCGTGTGGTTCCCCGCCGTCTGGCCAGAGACCTACAGCTACACCCTCAGTGCCAGTCTGGAAAGCGGCCTGCCCATCATCGCCCCCAACCTCGGCGCATTTGCCGAACGCCTGCAAAACCGCGACTGGACCTGGCTGTGCGACTGGCAGCAGAGCGCCAGCCAGTGGCTCGAATTCTTCAACCATATTCGGCAACAGCACTTTTGCAGCGCTGTCGGCCCCGGCCCGATCCCTGCGGTGCCCCAAAGTGGCCATATCGAGATGTCAGTGCTCACTTATCGTGAAAACTATCTGGAATCGCTGCCGCGCCCCAGGGCACTCAACAGCCACGAGCTGATCGAACTGCAGCAGCAGATTGGCCCCAACCTGAAATACCCGGGCAGTACCGCCATCAAATCGGCCACACTGCGCGCACTGGTGCGCCTGCGTACCAGCCGTGCGCTTTCACCCCTGGCCAGGGTTGTGCCCATGCACCTGCAAAGACGCGTCAAATCGTGGCTCGGCAACTAAAACCCCCTCAACACCCGCCCATGCAAAAAAAGCCAACTGAACAAAATTGTCTTCAGACTCGCGCAAATGGCTTGTGTGCGAGCACTGCCTTTCGTGACGTGATCGCACGTCACATGGGTTTACCGCTGGAGAGCCCCTTGGGTTCCCAAGTGAACCTGGCAATTCATCCAAATGATCAGATGCTGGATCATTCGCTGAGGCGCTTTCGAGAAGCGGGCCCGGCTGTCAGCCAATATTTTGGGGTGGCGCTGGAACAGCACCGGGCTGCGGAACAGATACTGAAAACGTTTTTTCCGGATCTCGCGGGCGTCTCAATTCTTGATTTCGCCTGTGGGTATGGGCGCATGCTCAGGTTCCTCGCGCACGCCATTCCTCCAACCCAGATCTGGGCGTCTGATATTCAGCGAGAAGCAGTCGATTTTGTTTCGACGCAGTTCGGCGTGAATGGTATCTATTCGGATGCCAACCCTTCACAGTTTGATCCCGGAAGAAAATTTGACTTTATCTGGGTGGCATCGCTGTTCTCTCATTTGCCTGCTTCTCTGTTTGATGCTTGGCTTTCAAAGCTGTCTGCGCTTTTGAGCCCGCGTGGAGTGCTTTGCTTCAGCGTGCACGATGAATGCCTGTTGCCGCCCGGACGACCTATGCCCGGAACTGGAATTCTGTTTGCCCCAGAGAGTGAAAACTCAGAGCTGGATCGCCATGCATACGGTACAACTCACGTTAGCGAAGCTTTTGTTGGTCAAGCAATCGAACGGGCTTTTGGAAAATTGCATCCGCACTTTCGGATCAAGCGAGGACTCGCGTATCAACAGGATATATACGTCGTCGCGAAAGACCCTCTGCGGAGTCTGACTGCGCTTGGTTCTTTTCGCTGGGGACCGTGGGGATGGGTCGATGTACGTCATATTCTTGCCAGCGGAGCACTGCAATTTTCGGGATGGGCGACCTCATTCGATGAAGGAGGAATTGATTTTGTATCTATCTCGTTCGATGGCGCGATATACCGGTGCCGCACCGATGTCGAACGCAGGGATGCGGAAGCAGCCTTTCAAGATTCCAGGCTTCGGTGGTCCGGGTGGGAACTGTCTCATGAGCGGAGCCTTGGTGGGGACGTACCATTTGTTGAAATAACTGCCATGGCGCGTAATGGTGAGCAGGCCTTGCTGTATGCCGGTCTGGTCATGGAAACAGAAGATTGATGGCCCCGCATCGTGAATAGAAAATGCTTATGAGTTTTAGAAATTCGAATTCCAAATATACAAAACGATCGCTGTCGCTGGATGCCGTTCGCGGGGTTGCCATCCTGATAGTTGTTGTTTTTCACTTCAGAGAATTTGGAATTTTTCCAGCCCTGCCATCGCCGTACACGGTTGTACCAATGTTTGGCATGTTCGGGGTTGATCTTTTTTATGTGTTAAGCGGATTTTTTATTACCAAGGCAATAATAAGTCCCGCCATCTGGAATCCAGGAAGTTTTCTGCTGGCCCGGGTTACAAGAATATACCCGGCTTTTTTGTTTTCTCTGGCATTTTTTGTCGGTCTGAAAATTTTTAATGAGAAAACATTTGATTTATATCTGTTGACGAACATCATGCTTCATTCGTTGATGCTTCACAATTTAATTCCAGGTATTGGCGGCTCGATCAATGGAACCTACTGGACTCTGGGGGTTGAGTTCCCTTATTATTTTTTCATGCTGGCAATCAGCTATTTTCTTAGAACATGGAAATCCTTCTGGATCACGTCTGTTGTCATGCTGGTGCTCTGTCTGGTGTGGCGTGCTGGGGTTTTTCTATTTATACCAACTGACATGGGCCGATTTTTCGCCTCGACCCAGCTACCGGGCACGCTGGATGCATTCGCCTTTGGCGGCATGGCGGCCGGTCTTGTCCGGCATGAAAAACTGAACCAGCTCTTGAGTCTGTGGCGGTGGCCAGTTTTGGTTATAGGACTCGTTGTTACGGCGCTGAGTCTGAATTATGTGGCGCATCATGCCGGCCATTATTGGGCACTGGGATGGACGGCCATATTATGGAGAAGCAGCCTGGCAGCTGGTTTTGCCATAATAATCGCTGCCTGTGCCAATATGCAATACAGTAAAATGCTTCATTATTCAGGCCTGCCATGGCTTGGGAAAATAAGCTTCAGCCTTTATATTTATCATTTGTTTCCCGCTATTTTGGCCAGGAAGTATCTTCCTGAAGTTGAATGGCAATGGAAGCTGCCGCTTGCATCTTTGTTGGCGTTGGGCATAAGTTGGGCCAGTTGGCGCTTCATTGAAACGCGCTTCCATCGCACGACTGCGCCGATTCAGTGAACAACTTCTAATTCTCGCTCCCGCTCCAATCGGCGAGCGTCGGTTCCTTCCCCACAGCCAGCAGCGCCAGCCATCAGTGATTGGCAAATGGTTTTACTGCGTCTTGCAGCCGGTTACCGCATCTGGTGGCCATCTCTGAGGCCTTATCTGGCTTTATAGTCGCGTCATTCACGCTACTGTTCATCACGTTGCCAAGTTCCACCCATCTCCCACTCGTCGTCGACCTTGATGGCACGCTGATCAAGACGGACCTGCTGGCTGAAACGGCAAGCCGTTTTCTGATCAAACAGCCCTTTCGTTTCTTCATGTTGCTGGTCTGGCTGACGCAGGGAAGGAGCGCACTCAAGTTGCGCCTGGCGGAGTCCATCTGCATTGACGTAGCGGCGCTGCCTTACAACGAAGCGCTGCTGAGCTGGTTGCGCCAAGAAAAAGCACGGGGCCGCAGCATCGTGCTGGCCACCGCCAGCCACCGTCTGCTGGCTGATCAGGTCGCCGAGCACCTGGCCCTTTTTGATGAGGTCTTCGCCACCGACGGCAATACCAACCTCAAGGCCAACGCCAAGCGCGACGCCCTGGTCAGTCGTTACGGCAAACGCGGCTTCGACTACGTTGGCAACGACTGGCCCGACGTGGCGGTCTGGCAGTCTGCGGCGCAGGCGCATGTGGTCAGCCGTTTGCCGCGCCTGATTGACAAAGTCCGCAGTCATGGCAACCTTGGGCTGACCATGGACGACGGCAAGCCGCCACTGGCCGTGGCCCTGTTCAAGGCCATGCGTCCGCACCAATGGATGAAGAACCTGCTGGTCTTTATTCCGCTGCTGGCGGCTCACCGCTACGGCGTCAGCACCAGCGTGCTGCAGGCGCTGCTGGCCTTCGTCGTTTTCGGGCTCACGGCTTCCAGCGTTTATCTGCTCAATGACCTGGTCGATGTGACGGACGATCGCCACCACCCGCGCAAACGGGCGCGCCCATTTGCGGCCGGGCACCTCAGCTTGCTGCATGGCTGGCTGGCCTGGCCGCTGCTGCTGGCGCTGGCCTTCACGCTGGCCGGCCTGGGGCTGCCGTGGCGCTTTACGGCCAGTCTGGCGGCTTACTTTGTGCTCACCGTCGCATATTCGCTGCGGCTCAAGCAAATGCCCATTGTGGATGTGCTGACGCTGGCGGGGCTCTACACGCTGCGCATCATCGCGGGTGCCGCCGCCGTTGCCGTGCCGCTGTCGTTCTGGCTGCTGTCGTTTTCCATGTTCCTGTTTTTGAGTCTGGCGTTCATCAAGCGCTACAGCGAGCTGCGCCAGGCACGCGAAGCCAGCCAGAGCAGCGCCCTGCGCGGCCGCGGCTACGACCCGCAAGACCTGGAGCTGGTTTCCAGCCTGGGCGGCAGCGCCGGCTATATTGCGGTGCTGGTGCTGGCGCTCTACATCCAGGACAGCCACACCGCCAGCCTTTACGCCACGCCCAGGTTCATCTGGCTGGCTTGCCCGCTGCTGCTGTTCTGGATTTCGCGTGCCTGGCTCATCGCCCACCGGGGGAATATGCATGACGACCCCATCGTCTTTGCGCTCAAAGACCGTGTGAGCTGGGCCGTGGCCGCGCTATTTGCCCTGGTGTTCGTGCTGGCCAAGGTGGTGTCATGAAAGGCGTTGCCCGTATTGCAGTGCTCTACGCCGTGTTTGCCGTCATCGCCACTGCTGTCAACATCGGCTGCCAGGCGCTGGTGATCTGGCTCTACACGGGGCCGCATGCGGTGGCGCTGTCCATTCTGCTGGGCACGGCGGCCGGGCTGCCGATCAAATACGTGCTGGAAAAGCGCCACATCTTCGGCTTTGAGTCTGCCAATCTGGCGCATGACGGCAGGCTGTTCGCGCTCTACAGCTTCATGGGCGTGTTCACTACCGCGCTGTTCTGGGGCGTCGAGTACGCCTTTCACCAGGCTTTCGGCACCGACGCCATGCGCTACCTGGGCGGTGCCATTGGCCTGACGCTCGGCTACGTCATTAAATATCACCTGGACAAGCGCTACGTCTTTCGCACGGAGCGCGCATGAGACGGGTTTCTTCCTGGGGGCGCTTGAGCGCCCACCTTCATGATGTCGTGATGCTGAACGATCCCGCCAGGGTTGCCGAGCAGTTGGCCACCCATCGCCCCGGTATCGCCCACGGCATGGGACGCAGCTATGGCGACGTGTGCCTGAACCCCGAAGGAGTGCTCTGGAACACCACCGGATTTGATCACTTCATCCAATTCGATGAAGTCACTGGCAAGCTGGTGTGTGAAGCGGGCGTGCTGCTGCGTGATATTCAGCGGCTGCTGATTCCGCGTGGCTGGATGCTGCCGGTCACCCCTGGCACGCAAATGGTGACCGTGGGCGGTGCCATTGCCAATGACGTGCATGGCAAGAACCACCATGCGTTCGGCTCCTTCGGCGATCACGTCCAGCGAATCAGGCTGGTGCGCACCGACGGTGAGCTCATCGCGTGCGGGCCCCAGCTGCAGTCTGACTGGTTCGCTGCGACGGTGGGCGGACTGGGGCTGACGGGAGTCATCGTTGAAGCAGAGATTCAGCTGCGCAGGGTCGCTGGCCCATGGCTGGATACCGAGACGGTGCCCTATGCCAACCTGAATGAATTCTTCCAGCTGGCCGACAACTCCGAAGCCACATGGGAACATACCGTCTCGTGGATCGACTGCATCTCTGGCGGTGGGGGGCGAGGGATATTCATGCGAGGCAACCCCATCGACGTTGGTGACCGTCCGCGGCCGCAAGGCCGTCAATTGACCATGCCGGTGGTGCCGCCCGTGTCATTGGTGAATCGGCTGTCGCTGCGGCCATTCAACATGGCCTACTTTCATCTGAAGAAATGGCAAGCTGGTCGTGCCATTGCGCACTACGAACCGTTTTTCTATCCGCTCGACAACCTGCTCGAATGGAACCGGATGTACGGCCCCAAGGGCTTCTTCCAGTATCAAAGCGTGGTGCCACGCGCGCTTGGGCAGGACGCAGTGCAGGCCATGCTGGGCGAGATTGCCAGAGCCGGTGATGGCTCCTTCCTCGCCGTCCTGAAAACCTTTGGCAACCGCCAGCCGGTTGGGCTGCTGAGCTTCCCGCAACCGGGCGTCACCCTGGCACTGGACTTTCCCAACAAGGGCGCGCAAACGCACCAGCTGTTTGAGCGCCTGGACGCCATCGTGCGCGCAGCCAGCGGCCGTATTTATCCCGCCAAGGATGCCCGGATGCCACGCGATCTTTTTGAAGCCGGCTATCCGCGTCTCAATGACTTTTTGAAATACCGTGACCCGGGCATCAGTTCGGCCTTGTCGCGACGCTTGATGGGCAGCTGAAATGAAAAATAGCCAAAGAATTGTCATCATCGGCGCCACCTCGGCGATTGCCGAATACTGCGCCCGGCTCTGGGTCCAGGGCCACTCAGTTGACCTGACTCTCGTGGGCCGTGACGCAAGCCGAACTGAACGGGTCGCGGCAGACCTGCGGGTACGCAGTCCACAGTCGGACATCCGCGTGGTTCAGGCCGAATTCCTTGATCCGATTGCGATTCAACAGACGGTGGATGCCATTGTTGAATCGGGGTCAATCGATGTGGTCTTGATCGCCCACGGCTCCTTGCCCGATCAGAACATTTGCCAAACGAACCTGACAGCCTGCCGCGAGGCGCTGGAGCTCAATGGCATTTCGCCCGTGCTTTACGCCGAGGCTTTTGCCAGGCCCATGGCCCAGGCGAATCGCGGCACGCTGGCACTGATCGGTTCGGTCGCCGGTGACCGAGGGCGCCAGTCCAACTACGTTTATGGCGCGGCAAAAGGCTTGGTGACGCGCTATGCGCAGGGCTTGCAGCACCGCTTTGCCGGAACCGGTGTCAAGGTCGTGCTGATCAAGCCTGGCCCAACGGATACCCCAATGACGGCGCAGCTTAAAGGGCAGGGCGCAAAACTCGCTTCGGTTGAGGCGGTTGCGAAAAATATTGTCGCTGCGGTTGAATGCGGTCGGGCGCTTGTCTATGTGCCGGGCAAATGGAAAATAATCATGTGGGTCATTCGCCATTTGCCCGATATCATTTTTAACAAGCTCAGGATCTGAGCTGGCAATGCTCGGCGTGCACGGTACCCGTCGATCATCTGCTGCGCCGCTGGTCCAGGGAAATGACCGGCCGCATGACCCCATCGATCAAAGGTAAAAGGCGAAACCCAGTCATTGAGCTCGCCAATGCTCGGCAAACGTGTTGTGAAACTGTTCATGGCTACGCTGTGGCCATCGCACACCGCAATACGCGTACACCGCATCAATCTCCCCCTTGCCATAAATATGACCCAGAACCGCCACATGGGCATGCCCCTTGAGCTGCTCACAGACCTGCGCAACATCCTGAAAAGTGGAGATGCCGATCATTCGCGAGCGTGGGTCTTCTCCCAGGAATCGCTCCAGATAAACCCGGTACACATTGCGGTTCGGCACCCAATGGTACAAAAACAGGGTATCTCGATCACTGCCGCGCACGCCAGCCAGCGTCATCGCCCTGAAATCATCATTGTTGCTTGACAGCGTCAGGCGCATTGACGGTTGAGCCAAGGCCACCAACAGCAGCGCAACGCCAGCGATCAGCCAGCGCTGGCGCAGTTCCGCAAACACCAGCCCCATCAGCACCGCCACAAACGGCAGGATAAAAATAAAAAATCGGGGGTGCGACATGCCGGCCTTGGCCGTCACCATGCCGACAAGTGCCACATACAACAGCGTCAACCCAGCCAACACCCATAATTGAACGGCGCCCTGGGTGGGCCACAAGTTCTGGCCGCGCAAGCTGCGCAGAAGGATTAAGCCAAGCAAAACCAAGCCAGCCAGCCCGATCCAATACGGATGCAGGGCCGCCAGCGCGTCGTTCAGCGTCAACAAGACATCATTCCAGGCACTCCCCGGCGGCCAGGTCACCCCGCCTCTGGAGGTGAACAAAATCGCGTGTGCATTCAGCACCAGCCAGACCAGGAACACCAAACCCAGCGCCAGCAAGCGACCCCAAGCTCGGCGCGATCGCAGTTTCGTTGCCATCACCGCATCCGCCGACAACAGCAACACCACCAGCAGCGCCGCGTTGTAGTGCGCATAACAGGCCAGGGCAAACAGGCCGATCTCGGTCCAGCCCGGCGGTTGCCAGGCGCGCCAGCCATTGCGCCAACGCAGCATCCACAGCAGGCCCGCCATACCGGCCAAAGACACCCCAATGCTGTAGGCACGCCCCTCCTTCGCGTACATCACCAAAGCCGGGTACAACACCAGCAACAGCAAACTCCAGCCCAGCACGCGCCGCACATGCGGATCGGGGTGGCGCCAGGCAAACCCGGCAAACCACAACAGCAGCGCACAGGCTGCCAGCGCCGCTGGCAAACGTGCGGCCAGCTCTGTCGCACCCAGCCAATTGGCCGTGGCCTTTTCAAGCAATTCATTGAGAGGCGGGCTTTGGTCGGCTGCCTTGGCGGTCAAAAATGTGTCGCCGTCGCCAATCTGCAGGAGCTGGATGCGGCGAAACCAGGGCTGGCCCGCCTCGGGCCATAACGGGTGGTACTGTGCTATCGAAAGGGTAAACAGCTCATCGGCCCACAGGCTTCTTTTCTCCAGGTCATGAAACCGCAAGCCCACGCCAACAGCCACCAGCAAACCCAGCAACAGCCCGAACCTGCGAACAGATAACGACACCCTGACTCCTTCGTGATTGACCCTGCCCGGCGCAGCGTAACATGCCCAGCGAAACGTACCGCATGTAAACTCGGAGCGAATTCACCTAGCGGTGCGTCATCTCACTACCCGAACATCTCCAACGGAATGAACAACCCCTTTTCGCACACCAAGCAGTACCTTGCGCAACTCAAAAGCATCGAGCAGCAAATCAACCAAAACCAGCTGCAAGAAGCCGCCCGGCAGTTGAACCTGCTGGTCAAGACCCAATCCCACGACCCCCGCCTGTTTCTGCTTGGATCGCGCCTGGCCGAAGCCGCCCGCAACCCGGACGGCATGCTCCAGGCGGCGCGCAAAGCGCATGAGCTTGGCCCCCAGTGGCCGGTTGCCAGCATTCACCTCGCTGGCGTGCTGGCTCGCCGGGGCGAGGCCGCAGAAGCCATGACCCTGGCCGCCCAAGCCATCGAGCAAGCCACTGCGCAAGCGACCCAAGCCAGCCTTGACACCGAACTGCTGACCAAGGCCGCCGCCGTAGCCCAGCGCCTGGGCCGCTACCCGCAAGCCTTGCAATGGTTGCGGCAGGCCGAACAAATCAGCCCCGCCGACTTGAGCATTCGCTACAAGATCGGCCTCACCCTCAGCTACGGCGGCGAGCCTGCCAGCGCCATTGCCCTCTTCACCGACCTGCTGCTGCAACAGCCCAACAATCCAGCCTTGCTCAGCGCTCGCATGCAAGCCTGCCTGAGCGCGCAGCAAACCACGCAAGCCATCCGTGACGGCGAGGCCCTGCTGGCCATCGAGCCCGCCAATGAGGAGTACCAGTTTTATCTGGACCTTGCGCGCGGCCTGACGCCCCAAACGCTGCCGGTCGCACTGGTCGCTGACTTGGTTGACGCCGATGCGGCACGCCTTGGTGACCCGATGAATGTGCAGTTGCAGCGCAAACTGCCAGGCGACGTGGCCCAAATGATCAGCCAATGGCACCCGGACCGCAAGGGCGATGTGCTCGACCTCGGCTGTGGCACCGGCCTGCTGGGTGCTAGTCTGGGTCCGATTGAAGGCGTGCTCGTCGGGGTGGAGTTGTCTGGCGACAGGATTGAGCAGGCCAAGCACCACCACGTTTACGACCGCTTTCACCAGGTCAACCTGCTCGACGCCCTGCAGGCCACGCCTGCGGACCTGTACCACGTCATTACCGCACTGGATGTGTTTGGTTATGTGGGCAGCCTGGATGCCGTTATCCCCAATGCCTACCGCATCCTGCTGCCCGGCGGGCACTTTGTGTTTTCATGCGAGACGGGTGCCGATGGCGCAGCCGACTATGCCCTGCAAAGCACCTATCGTTACACCCACCAGCCCGGGTACGTGCAGCGTTTGCTCCAGCAGGCCGGGTTTGAAGACATTGCAACTGAAGGCCGCGTGCTGCGCCATGAAGCGGGGCAGCCGGTTCAAGGGTTTCTTGTCACTGCCCGCAAACCGCCGCCGAAGGTCCGAAAACGCAGTACACGGCCCAAGAAAAGTGACCTGCCGGGCTGACTTCGGTAATGACCGCCGATAGGCGCTCAGCCGGCCCGCGGACCCGGCAATTTGCTGCATCGCAACATATTCAGCCAAGGTTGTACTAAAATCCAGCCTGCCGTGTTTTGCGTTGTTATAAAGCAACGGTTTGCACACTTTCACACATAAAGGTGACCATACTTAACGGGTTGCCGCTGAATTTCTTGGACGCGCTGAGCCGCCATGCTTGAGTATGGCGACAAAAAGCTACAATTTACCATTAGGAAAACCAGCGTAATGCTGTAAGAATCGCCAGCAATCTGGTGTCAGGAAATAGCTTATTGTGGTGTCAGACGATGGCTTGTGGTGGTTGCAAATGGACGAGTGATGGAATCGAAGGAGAAGACAATGTTTCAGCGAATGATGCGTGGGTTGCAAGGGGCGAAGCCGCAACTTGCGGGTGATCGGGTTTTGCACGGGGCGGGCCGCGTGCCGGCCGGCCGGCCAAATCTGGGGTTCCTGCTGCGCGCTTCGATCTCTGTGTTCGCCTTTGTTGCCTTGCCTGCGTTCTGCGCTGGCATCAACGGTACCGGGATTGCGTTCTGCGCCAGTGACACCAGCATCTCGGGCGTCTCCTGCAGCGCGGTATCTGTCGATGGTCAGTCTGACCCGCGCCAGAATGGCCGTTATGGCCGCGACGCCCAGGCGAGTGTCGGCCAGCTCACTAAAATTGGCGACGGCGTCGAAGGTTTTGACTACACCAAGATCAGCAACAGCGGCAGCGACTTGCCAGCGACAGCCACGCTGGGCAGCGGTCCGGATGAGTGGGCCTGCACGCGTGACAACGTCACCGGTCTGATCTGGGAAGTCAAGACCCCGTTCGGCCTGCGCAGCCAGAGCAACACCTACAGCTGGTACAGCAGCGACTCCACCAGCAATGGCGGCGCGCAGGGTTACCCATCAGCGGGCAGTTGCAGCAATACAGACCGTTGCGACACCGAAAAGTTCGTCCAGGATGTGAATAACGCCGGACTGTGTGGGACCGGTGTTTGGCGCATGCCAACGGTGAAGGAACTCGAAGGGTTGTCAGATTTTGGAATCATTAATCCAGCGATTGACAATACAACCTACTTCCCCAACACACCCGTTTTGCACTTTTGGTCGGGTACGGCCAGTGCGAATGGCCAGCCTACGACCAGTTCGTACTACGCGTGGATAGTCGATGCCCTGGATGGCAGCGCCAGAGCCGAATTCCGCAGTACTGCCTTGGGCGTTCGTCTGGTGCGCGGTGGATCGTGAGATAGAAAGATTTATCATGAAACTTTATTCGATCCTGTCCGCTCTGGCGGTTTGCATGGGCCTGGTTTCTCAAGAAGCCGGTGCCGTCACCTGCGAGCCCGGCCGCTTGCCCAGCAACCCAGACACGGCTTACACCTTCCTCGCCAACGGCACCGCAACGCATGCGCCAACCGGCCTGATGTGGAAGCGCTGCAGCGAAGGGCAGAACTGGGATGGCAGCACCTGTACCGGTACTGCCAACAGCTACACCTGGAGGCAAGCACTGGCGGCTGCCAGCACGTCCAGTTTTGCTGACTATACCGATTGGCGCCTGCCCAACGTCAAGGAATTGCGCAGCCTGGTCGAGGAGTGTCGTTACAACCCCGCCATTAACGACGCGATTTTCCCTGCCACACCGTTTCAGGTCTTTTGGTCGAGTTCCCCCCAAATAAACTACAGTGGCTGGGGAGACTGGTCGTGGACCGTGGATTTCAGCGGCGGCACGGACAGCTACTCGGAACGCTTCACTAACTGGCCCGCTCGTCTGGTGCGCGGCGGGGATTACTTTGACAAATTGGCTCCGCCTGCCACTTCATTGCTGTCGGTCAGCGCCAATGGCAGCGGCACCGTTTCCGCTGGCGAGCGTAGTATCAACTGCACGGCCAATGCCAGTAGCCTCTCGGGAACCTGCCTGGCAACGCCTCGCATCGGCAGCAGCGTGACGCTGACCGCCTCGGGGGGCACTTTCAACGGCTGGAGCGGTTTTTGCAGCAGCACCTCGGGCAACAGCTGCACCGTGCTCATCAACGCCGCAAGGGCGGTGACGGCCAACTTCAGCGGTGGCACCCCCGCAACGGCAAGCGCGCCCAGCGCCCCGACCGGCCTGCTTGCAACCCCCGGCGACAGCAGTGCAAGCATCGCGTTCAGTTCCTCGGGCACGGCAACAAGCTACAGCGCCACCTGCATCGCAGGCGCCAGTACGCTGACAGGCGGGGCCTACGCTTCACCGATTGCCATCACCGGCATGAGCAACGGCACGCCCTACAGTTGCACGGTGACGGCGGGCAACAGTGCCGGCAGCAGCGCCCCCTCTGCCCCGGTCTCGGTGACGCCAGTGGCATCAACAGTAGCGCCCAGTGCCCCGACCGGCCTGGTTGCAATCCCTGGCGACAGCAGTGCAAGCATCGCGTTCAGTCTCTCGGGCACCGCAACAAGCTACAGCGCCGCCTGCACCGCAGGCGCCAGTACGCCGCTGACAGGCACAGGGCCCGGTTCACCGATTGTCATCACCGGCATGAGCAACGGCGCGGCCTACAGTTGTACGGTACTGGCGCACAACAGTGCCGGCAACAGCGCCCCTTCAGCCGCGGTCTCGGTGACGCCTTCCGCCGCCGCAGCGGCCACCACCGGCTGCTACCCGCTGAGCAATCCCACCGACACGTCCATCGCGGATGCGCATAACGGCAGCGTGACCGTGACTAACGTTGCTGGCTCCGGTTGTTCAGCTTGGGGCGTGACGAACAATAATCCGGCCTGGATTACGCCGCTTCCGCCATATACGGCTGTTGGCGCGACGAGCTACATCATTGGCTATACGGTTGCTGCCAATCCATCTGCAAGCCTCCGCACCGGTACGCTGTCCTTTGGTGACGCACCCAATACAAGAACCTACACCATCACCCAGTATGGGACGGGAGGGGCGCCCGCGCCGAGCTGCACGCTGACGGCGTTGCCTGCTTCCATTGCGACGGGCAGCGCCGCTACCCTGACGGCCAGTTGCACCCCGAGCGCCACGACCTATGTCTGGACCGGTGGCAACTGCGCCAGCACGGCAACGGCAAGCTGCACGGACACGCCTGGGGCTACCACCACCTATACCGTCGCCGGGGTCAATAGCGTGGGCACCGGCGCAGCCGCCAGTGCCACCGTCACGGTCGGTGCGAACGTGACAAACTCGGGGGCTGTTGCAGGAACGCTGATCACGCGCTACCGCCTTTACAGCAATGTCACCAAAGAGCACCTGTACACCACCGACCTCAATGAATACAACACGCTGGCACAGAGCGGCAGCTGGGTGGCGGAAGGCGCGATCTATCAGGTCTTTCAGGGTCCGGGCTCTTCATCAGGGGTTGCTGCGGTGCCGTACTATCGCCTGTCCAACCCCAACAGCGGGCTGCATCACTGGACCACCGATCTGAACGAATACACCACGCTGGCAACGCTGGGCTGGACGCAGGAAGGGATTGTCGGCTATATCCTGCCCACCACCGTGCCGGGCACCTTGCCTCTGTACCGCTTGTATCTCAATGCTTTGGGCGGTTTGCACCTGTGGACGACGGATGCCAATGAGCGCAGTGTGTTGATCAGCACCGCAGGCTGGGTCGACGAAGGGGTGGCGGGCTATGTCATCCCATTGCCATGATTGTTAGCCGGATCACGACCGGTCAACGGCCGCAGGGGCTCTGAAAAAGCGCTCGGCGATACCCCAGAAATGCCAGGCTGGGGCGTCTTCGGCGATCAGCTGCGCCAACTCGCCAAAAACCCGGGTCGCCAGGTCGGTGACCTCGGTGTAAATGCCCAAGGTTTTGATGCGTAAAAAGCGCCGCCCGCTGCGCGTGTCCAATCCGGTGACATAAACGACCACCGGCACCTGGCTGTCAACCGCCAGACGCAACAAACCGCGCGGTACCCGGGCCTGCATGCCCAGCAATTCAATGGGCATGCTGGCCTGGGCCGCGTCGGCTGGCACATCCACCACGCCCAGCAGGGAATGGTTGTCGCGCAATGCCCTGATCACCTGTTTTAAATGCTGGGCCACGTCAATGGTGGCTGAGCCCAGCGTGCGGGCCACATGCGCATTGCGCGAGCGCGCATACCAGGACATGACCGTTCTGCCCTGAAATGCCTGCGACGCCAGTGAAGCCACCAGGGCATGCGGCCGCAGGCCTTGTGCCGCGGCATGCCGCAAACCCCAATACCCGGCACCCCAGTGAAAAGTCAGCAGTAAAACACCGTGCCCGGGTGCGGGCCACACGCCTTCGACCCGCAGGTGCTTGGGCATCCAGGCGTCGCTGCGCCACAAGCCGAGGTAGTGGTCTGCATGGTCCACCAGGGTCACCAGCCGCCGCTCCCACAGCCAGTGGGCTTCGTCCACGCCAGCCCAGCCGCGGCTGCGGGCCTGCTGCAAGGCCGCTTCACACGGCTCCCGATACAGGCAGCGCAGGCGGGCCAGCCGTTTGAACACAGGAAAACACCAGCGCCAGGGCAGGATAGCGGCCAGACCCGGGAGCAAGACCAGCTCCAGGGCATCGCGCAGTTCGGTGCGCCAGCGTAACTTCATGGTGGTGCCGTTCAAGACCATTGATGTGGCAAACGAACCAGTCCGGGCGTCAAACTGGGGCTCACCCACTGAAACTCGATGAAGTCCTTCCACTCGTCATAAACCACCAAACCCTGCGCGTCAAACAAATAAAAACTCAGGCAATAATGGCCCGAATGCAAGGGCAGTTGCGGGAAGGTCAGGGTCACCTGCCAGCTTGTGAAGCCATTTTTTGACTCCAGCGCGGTCAGTTGCGCGCCTTCGGCATGGGTGGCTACCGAGGTGATGCCAATTCCCTGAAACTGTTCCAGCATCACGCCGATGCTGGGTGTTTCATCACTGCGTGAGGCGGCCTGCACCTGAATGACAAGATCAGAACCTGTCAACTCCAGGCCTGAATGACGGTCCAGACCAATCACCTCGGCAGCCACCAGCCCGGCGCGCCGACCGCCTGCCACCCAGTCTTGCGCCACAGTACCCATTGGTGGCTCTGCCCGGGCGCCGTTGTTTCCGGAACCCGTGGCCTGCTGCGGCTGGTCTTGCAGCCGCACATGCGTCTCATAGCCCGCCAGCACGGCTTCGGTATCGCCCAGACCCCGCACCTGGCCCTGGTCCAGCCATAGCACGCGGTCGCACAATTGGCGCACATGGTAGAGACTGTGCGAACAAAACAAAACCGTGCAACCGTTCTGGCGAAACGCTTCAATGCGCTGGACGCATTTCTTTTGAAAATGCTGGTCGCCCACGGACAAGGCCTCGTCAATGATCAGCACTTCTGGCTGCACCGCCGTCACCAGTGCGAAAGCCAGGCGCACCGCCATGCCCGAGGAATAGGTTTTGACCGGGCGGTCAATCGCGTCACCCAGCTCCGAGAAGGCAACGATCTCGTCGAACAAGCGCAGCATCGTACTCGGCCCCAGGCCAATGAAGCTGCCGCCAAACATCAAATTGTCACGCCCGGTGAAGTCCGGATGAAAACCCGCGCCCAACTCCAGAATGGCGGTGACCCGGCCCACTCTGTGCAGTTGCCCATGCGACGGCTGAAGGGTGCCCGCCAACAGCTTGAGCAGCGTGCTTTTACCCGCGCCGTTGTCTCCAATCACACCCAGGCACTGGCCGCGCTGCAGTTCAAAGCTGACGTCTTTCAAGGCCCAGTGCGACTGCGCGCGGTCGGCCCAGCCCAGCAAAGCCAGCAAACGCTCGCGCGGTGAGGCATACAGGCGGTACCGTTTGCCCAGGCCATGAACCTGCAAGACCGCAGCGCTCACAGCCAGTCCACCAATTGATCGCGGCTGCGCCTGATCAGGCCATTGAGCAGCAAGGCCAGCACCAGCAACCAGCCCAGGGCAACCGCCCACAAGGTCAGACCTGGCCATGCACCCTGCAGCAGCACCGCCTGATAGCCCAGCACCAGCGCCGTCATGGGGTTGGCAAACAAGACCCAGCGCCACGCCTGTGGAAACAGGCTCAGGGGAAACAAAATGGGCGAAAGATAGATGCCCACCGAGAGCATGAACGCCAGTATCTGCAAGGTGTCGCGCACGGCAGCCGCCAATATGGCCAGCACATGCGCCAACAACAAGGCCAGCGCGCCCTGCAACAGCAACAGCAAGGGGATGGCCAGCAGGGCCCAGCCAAAACCGCTGACGGGCAAATACCCGAGTGTCAGCAACACCATCAGGGGCACAAACACCACCCAGCCGGCCAGTACACTGCGCGCCACAAACAACACTGGCGGCAGGGCGTTCTTTTGCAGCAGGCCCCCGGCGTCCACCAGGGAGCTGGCCCCACGCGCGAGTGATTCGCAAAACGCCAGCCACGGCAATGCGCCAACCACCAGGTAAGTGCCGACACGCGAGGTTGGGGCGTTGGCGCCCATGCGCATGGCAAATACCACGTCAAACACCAAAAAGTAGGCCCCTACCGTTAACAGCGGCTGCAGGTAAGCCCATAAAACGCCAGCCGCTGAGCCAGCATAGCGGCTGGCCAGCTCGCGGCGTGTCATGATCCACAGCAGACCCCGGGCGCGACCCAAGGCCTGCCAGTCTTGCCAGCAATACCGTAGGGGTGATGAGGCCAACTGTCGCTTTAGAGGTCTAGTGTGCTGCGGGTTTGGCCAAAGCTGCCATCGCGTCGGATTCAAACACGAAGTTCTTGCTCAGGGCCTGCACCTTTTGCTGGCGTAGTTCATTGAGGATGGCCGTGCGTGCCTCGGCCATCAGTTGATCCCGCACCTCGGAATAGGGTTGCAGGCCTTTCTTTCGGCGTTCTTCCAGACGGATGATGTGGTAACCAAACTGCGATTGGACCGGCTCGCTCAAGTCGCCGGGCTTGCTCAGTTTGTCAAGGGCATCATCAAACGGTTTGACCATCTGACCAGGCCCAAAAAAACCGAGATCGCCGCCGCGGGCAGCGCTGCCGGGGTCGATCGAATTGGCCTTGGCCAACGCTTCAAAAGAAGCACCGGCGCGCAACTGCGTCAGCAGATCCTTGGCTTTTTTCAGTGATTCAGGGCCGTTGTTGGCCAGTAAGATGTGACGTGCCCGAGTCTGGGCGGGCTTTTCAAATCTGCTGCTGTTGGCTTGGTAGATATTGCGTGCATAGGCATCCAGTGCGGCATCGGTCGGGGTGTTTTGATCGTCGAGCCGGGCCATCAGTGCGTCAGACAAAACGCGGTCTCGCGCAACGGCCATGGTGGCGGCAATGATCGGGTCCTTGCCAAGGCCATCACGCTCGGCCTCGGCACTCAGCACACGGCGCATCAGCAGGTTGTTGGCAATTTGCTGCACGACATCGGGCCGTGCCAGCACGCCTTCGCGGTCCGAGGCGGGCGCACGCCGCAGCTCTGAGAGTACATCGGCGAGCCGGACGACGGCACCGGCGGGCCCGCGGGCCAAAATCAGGGCATCAGAGGGGGGTGTGGCAGGGGCTGATTTGGCGGCCTCTTGCGCGGGCTTTGCCGTGGGTGTTTGGGGTGCAGTTTGCGCCATGGCGCTTGAAAAAAGTGGCGTCAACAAGAGGGCCAAGACCCCCTGGCGCACAAAAGGCGAGGCAAAAAACTGAGAAAAATACATGATGGTCTTTGAATCGAAGGGTGAGCTAGCCAAAAGCGAAAAAAAAAGCGGGGTTGCCCCCGCTTTTTTTGTTAGGAAGTTGCACCGGCAAGGTGCAACTTACACAAGACCGAGGCCTATTTCTGAATGCGATTGGTTTTGTGTTCCCACGTTGCGCCGAAGGTGCTTACACCGGCAGTAGCGCGAAGCGCTGCGTAGCCCAGGATTGGCAGTCCATTGCCCAAACCAGGGGTTGCAAGGGATATCCAGCCTGCCGCATAGCCATTTTCTTGGTCAGAACGAGCCACAGTAGCCTGCAAGGTACCCGATGGATCAATGATCAGGCCGGAAACCGAAGCGGTGTTACCATTGTTGACGCTCATGACGTTAGCCTCACCGCAGGTGGCGGAAGGCGAACCTGGCACGTTTGGCGAAATGATGACTTGTGACGGATTCTGCGGTGTGTTTTCTTCCCGATCCCACTGCTGCGGCGTGATGCCCAAAACGCAAACCTGGCCATCAATCACCGCCGTATTGGTCGAGTTGAAATACTGGGTTGGCAGCGTGCTGTAAACGCGAGCAGAACCACCCGAAGCCTTGTAGTCCATCGCAACGCTATAGCGGCGAGTCGGCATGGAGAGGACCCAGTCCGTCGTCGAATTGGTTGCCGAATCCGTCAGGAATTCATTGTAGATATTGTTGGTGGCGATAGCGCCAGACAATGCACTGACCTGGTTCACTGGCAAAGTAGAACCATTGCTCAGGTAAGGAATGGACATGTCAGGCGTGTCATACATGGCAGCCATCGAAGGATGGGCATTCAGAACCGGGTCTGCCGTGTAGTTGCTAATCAGACCGTTAAACGCGCCTGCTGTTTGCGGGAAGTAAACCAGGTTACCTTTTGCCGGAGTTCTTGTGGCGTCGTTAGCGCTAATGGCCACGGCCCGTTGCGACCAAGCGCCTGCGTTAACCACGTTGAGGATGATCCAGTCAGCCATCAAACCGGTGGTTGGGAAGTTCAGGCCATCGGCAAGTGCGGCGGTCAGATCGGCTGGGTCCGTGTCAAGCGCGGTCCAGGCTGCACCGGTGCAAGGAGGCACGCTGTTCACGTGTTTGATAGCGGTAAACAGCGGGGTTCCTGGGGGAATGTCTGCCATGTTGAAAATTTCAACGTAGCCTTCGCGGGTTTCATTGGCCAGCGCATCGCCAGTGCGGCGTGCTGTGTCAAGACGTGCGGTCACAAAAGGAGTGCTGTTAAGTGTAGCTTTATTGGGCTTGGTGCAGCTGTTGTCAGTGGTATGCAATGAAGCAAGGCCAGCGGCATTTTTGGATACAGAGGCAGTCCAGACGTCGCCAGGTGACAGGAAAACCTGGAAGTCAAACACGTCATCAGAATTCGAGGCGCCACGGAAACGAACCTTGACAGCTTTGCCGTTGGTGGTGTCCGTGTTGACCAAGTTGATCATGGTGTTATTGTTACTTTGAGCGCTGTAGTAGGGCACGTAAAGGAAGTGCCCAACACCGTCGGTGGAAAGTTGCAATGCGGTGGCGGTACCCAACGGGATGGCTACGATTGCCTGTGCACCGCCGGAAAACCCAAGACCAACCAGTGCGGCAGTAATGCTCAATGACAGAACATTTTTTTTCATAAAAACTCCAATTAAAGATTGTTGAGCGCAACCCTTAAGGGGTTGAAAACGCTGGTGAATATTAGCATACGTTCAAATAGGGTTTAAGGCTTTCATTGCTATTTTTTTGTTGCGTTGATTAAAAACAACAATTGCAGCGATCAACCGGTTGCCTGCGCGTTTGAAAATGATCATTTGCCTTCGATAGAGCTGCCTCCTTATTTGGCGAATCCTTATTGGCGAATTTGAACATTATGACCCTGTTCGAGTCAAGAGTGCCCAGTCGCTTTAAATTTTCTGGAAAAACCACCATTGCCCATCTTCGAACAGCCATGTCTCATCAATGTTCGTTGATACTTTAAGGTCTTTTTGGCGAATCAGGACGGGTTTGTAATCGACACGCACCTGGGCCATGCATTTGTTGGCCTCGGGGCAATTCACACGAACGACTTCAGCACCCAGCCAGGTGACGGCGCTGCCGATGCGGTTGCGGTAACCGTCGGGGGTGACGACGGCCCGGAAGCCGGGGGCGTTGTAGTTGTAGGCGCGGCTGAATTCTCCGGCCACCAGGGCTTGCCAGCGTTCCGTGGCGCGCTGGCGCACCTGCTCTTGCGGGTTGCCGCGGCCCAGGCTGGCACAGGCCGACAGCGCAAGGGTGACACACAGCGTTGCGCCGAGGGTGGCCCAGCGCGTACGGTGGTTCGATTCGGGGTGAGCGCGGCGGCGTGGGTGAGTTTGCGGCTTGGTTTTGATGCTCTGCATTTTGGTTTGACGATTTAAGGTGTGGTTGAAAAGGGTTGCTGCGTCATGGCCCCGTCTTGTCGCGATGTCGATGCAACGGGTGGGTAGAGCGTCTTCATGCGGTCTTTAAGCTCCTGGCCCATTTCGCGCACGTCCTGCGTGGTTCGTACCACGCGCGGAGTGATGAGGACCACCAGTTCGGTTCGATTGCTGCTGCTGCTGGTGGCACCGAACAGGCTGCCAACAAGGGGAATGTCTTTCAGACCGGGCAGGCCGCTATTGCCGGTGGTGGTGTTGTCGCGGATGAGGCCGCCGAGGACAATGGTTTCACCAGAGCGCACAGCCAGTTTGCTGGCAAACTGGCGTTGTAAAAAGGCGCGCTGGCCGGTGGCGGCGTCGACCTCGCCAACGTCGGTCACGGCCTGGTTGATGTCCATCGTGACCATGTTGCCAGAGTTGACCGATGGTGTGACGGTCAGGCTGACGCCGGTGTCTTTGTACTGGACGTTGCTGGTGACGTTGCCACCGATGGTGATGGTTTCACCGACCTGGATGGGCTGCTGGTTGCCCACGGCAATGCTGGCGGTGTGGTTGTCCAACACCATCAGGGAGGGGCTGGAGATGACTTTGACGAGCGATTTGTCGGCCAGGGCATTGATCACGGCGCGCACATTGCCCAGGGAGTTGCTCAGCGTGTAGGAAAAGCCCGCCGGCGTGGCGCCAAAGACGGCTCCTGCAGCGGTGCTGAGCACGCCGGTGCCAGTGAGCCCGTTGCGCGGCTTGTCGGTAAAGGCCCATTGCAGGCCGTATTTGAGGTCGTCGGTCAGGGTGACTTCAATGATGCTGGCCTCAATCAGCACCTGGGTGGGGGGAACGTCGAGGCGTTTGAGGGTGGCTTCGATTTTTTCGTATTCCCCCCGGGTGCCATAGACCAGGACGACGTTGTTGATTTCATCGGCCATGACGCGCAGATTGCCTTCGATGGCCACTGTGGTCAGTCCGTTGCCTTGCAGCGCGCTGGTGCCGCCAGCTGGTTTGCCTGCGGTGCTCCCTGATAGCCCCATGCCGGTACTGCTGAAACCGGTGGTGGTGGCAGTGGTTTGCTGCAGGCCAGGGGCGACGCCGCTGGTGACGGGCTTGCTGGCGGCCGTAGCACCGCCAAAAAGGCCGTTGAGGACGTCGGCGAGGTGCTTGGCGCTGCCGTTTTGCACCGCGTACACAAACAGTTGGGGTTCGGCAGAATTACCGCCGGGCTGGTCGAGCTTTTCGATCCAGCTCCGGGCTTCGTCAAGGTAGGCGGCGCGCGGGGTGACAACCATCACGCTGTTGATGCGGGCAATTGGCAGAATGCGCAGCGCGCCGGCCAGGGGTAACGAGGTGGGAGCGCTTGCCGCAGCAGCGCCCGCAGCGTTTGCTGCGGGCGCTGCCGGGGCGGCAGTACCGCCGGAGCTGAGCAGCCGCAGGGCGGCTTCAACTTCACTGGTGCTGATGTACTTGAGCGGAAAAACACCCACGGACATGCCCTTGAGCATGTCCACATCGAAGGTGGACACAATGTCAAGCCAGCCTTCAGCCTGGGTGCGGGTGCCCACCAGCACCAGCAGGTTGCGCAGGGGATCCACCCGCACGATGGCTTCAGGCGGGGCCATGGGCCGCAGGATGCTGGCCATCTCGGTTGCGCCGATGAATTTGAGGGGGACCACGATGGCACCGTAACCCGGCGGCAGGGGCCCGGTGCCACCCGCCTGGCGCAGGGCCGGCACAATGCCTTTGAGGGCGTCGGGGCGACCAATGTGGTAAACACCGCGCGTATCGCGCGCCATTTGCAGGCCGTTGGCCTGCAGTGCGGCTTCGAGCAGCAGCATGGCCTGGTCGGAAGACACTTCGCCTTGCGTGGCCATGGTCACGGTGCCGTTGATGGGCGGGTGGATGACGTAGTCCACCTTGACAATCTCGCGCAAAATCAGGTTGACAACATCGGCCAGGGGGGCGTCTTCAAATTTAAGCCCGGCCGCCGTGCCGGTGATTTGTCCCTTGTTGCTGATGGGGGCCAGCACTTGATCGTTGCCGCGAATAATGCGGGCTGGTTCCGTTGCCGTTGCCGTTGCCGGTGCGGTGGCTTGCGCGTGCACACCCATTGCCGCAGCAGCAAGACCAGCAATAAAAATTTTTGGGAGGGATGTCATGAATGGATCAATCAGGTGCAATGTTATTCGGTAAGAGGAGGCAACCCTCGGGAAGCCCTGAGCGCGTTGCGACGCTGCAGGCGCGCGCGCACTTCGTCTTGAGCATTTTGCGGGAGGCTAGCCGTGCCTGGCGTCGGCGCTGATGCTG
>DHWX01000037.1 GCA_002413395.1 Polaromonas sp. UBA5171
ACAAAATTTCTGACAGGCTCCGCCACCGCATTTCGCAGTAGCAGCCCACCAGCCAGTTAGTCTGGATTAGGCCCTTCTGGCGCGTTTTCCAACAGTTTGCCGGTTACTCCATCCACACCCACTTCCTGTGTGACTTTGCCCTGCCGGATGTCGAAGGAATAACGCAGGCCGCTACCACCGTTCTCTCGTTCCAGTTCCTCGTCTGTGATCTTTCCGGGATAGGCCTTCAGAGCAGTCGCTCGGGCCTGTTCGATACTGATTTTTGCTTCTGCGGCCAATTTCTGGCCCGTGTAGGCGAACACATTGGCTGCGGCCACGGTTAAAACCAGGCCCAGCAAGGTCAGTACGTGTTTCTTTGATGCGATCATGATGATGTTCCTATAGAGTTGATTGAAATCGGGAAGACGGGTTTGTCTTCACCGTGGACATCACTTTAGGTTGCGAGAATTAGCCCATCATTAGCAAATGAATAAATCGCCGATCATTTGCTTTGGTCGCCGGTGGCTTCGTTCTGGCCGCCAAACCTTAGCGCGCTTTATTTCCATTTTCTGGATCGACCCCAACTACACCTGCCTGTCGCCACCGACTGTTATCTGCCAAAGATGCTACTCGCGGTTGATGCTATGCAGGCTTCTGCGGTGCTATTTCGTCATCGTCGTCCCCGATGCCGCGCCACTGCCGGTCACCTTGCCTGAATACCTATCGTCTCACCCATCGCTGAGAAGAATTCGGGACGATCGCCGGGACTGGCAAGGGCTTTCGGGCAGTCACTTTCATAGCGTCCGTCCCATTTCACCACTGGTGAAAATTCTCGCCACGAACGGAGATAACGTGTGGAAAATCGAATTGGCTGGAAGTTGAGCGTTTGCTAACGACAGATGTGTGTCACCAGTGATCAGAGTGCGTCATAACGTACCACGCCGAACGATGGGTGGAGTGATGGGTAGAAAGCAAACACGGGGCGAAAAGCCCCGTGTTTGCTCGATACTTGGCGGAGTGGACGGGACTCGAACCCGCGACCCCCGGCGTGACAGGCCGGTATTCTAACCAACTGAACTACCACTCCTGGTAGAAAAGCGTTTGCTCTTGCGAGCCAAGTGCTGATAACTTGCGCCTTGCCTCAGCACATTGCTGTGATGAATGCTGGCGACCCCACGGGGATTCGAACCCCGGTACCTACCGTGAAAGGGTAGTGTCCTAGGCCTCTAGACGATGGGGTCAAAACCTTGGAACTTCCGAAACTCTTTAATTCTCTTCGACTTCTTTGGTGGAGGTAAGCGGGATCGAACCGCTGACCTCTTGCATGCCATGCAAGCGCTCTCCCAGCTGAGCTATACCCCCGAATCCAAAACATGTTGCATGTTACCCTGCAACAGTCGAGCCACAAATTATAGCCCGAAAATTGGATGATTTATAACTCCCCCGATGAACCATCAATCAATCGTTAGTCGCGCCACAACATCTTCCCGCCTCATGAGTTCAAGAACCGCGTCCAGGGATGGGGTTTGCGGCGTTCCCATGGCCAGCATGCGCACCGGCATGGCCAATTGCGGCATTTTCAGGCCGGTATCAAGCAGCACCTGCTTGATTGCCGCACCAATCGCCACCTTGTTCCATTCGCATTGGCCCAGCGCCGCGGCCAGACTGACGAGCGCCGGGCGCACCGCCCCGGTCACATGCACGCTGACATCCTCAGCGCTCACCTGCCCGCCCGTCACGAGCAGTTGCAGCCAGTAGGCCAGCTCAACCAGCGTGCTGCAGCGGTCTTTAAACAAACTACAGCCGCGCGCAAGCCATGCATCGTCCTGACCGGTAATACCCTGCACCGCTAGGAAGGGTTTCACCAGTTCAGCAAGTTTTGCATCCGTCATGGCCTTGAGATGCTGGGCGTTGACCCAGCGCAGCTTGGTCTCGTCGAACTGCGCGGCGCTCTTGCCAAGATGATCCAGATTGAACCACTGCAGAAACTGCTCGCGGCTGAAAATTTCGGCATCGCCATGGCTCCAGCCGAGACGTGCGAGGTAGTTGATCATGGCGTCCGGCAGGTAAGCCATCGGCAGCGTACTGCGTGACTGGTTTGGCGCCATTGCGCTTGCTCATCTTCTCGCCCAGCTCGTTGAGCACGGTCGGCAAATGGGCGTACACCGGCACCTCTTTGCCGAGCGCGCGAAAGATGTTGATCTGGCGCGGCGTGTTGTTGACATGGTCGTCGCCGCGAATCACATGAGTGATGGCCATGTCCATGTCGTCCACTACCACGCAGAAGTTGTAGGTCGGCGTGCCGTCGGGCCGGGCGATCACCAAGTCATCAAGCTCGTCGTTGCTGATCTCGATGCGGCCCTTGACTTTATCGTCCCAGATCACCGAACCGCCTTGCGGATTTTTAAAGCGCAACACCGGCTGCACGCCCGCGGGAACGGGAGGCAGCGTCTTGTNNTCCATGCGCTGCATCTGGTAGAACGGACCTTCGTCATAGTCCAGGCCCAGCCAGCGCATGCCTTCGATGATCACATCGACTGCAGCCTGGCTCGAACGCTCCACATCGGTGTCTTCAATGCGCAAAATGAAGACGCCGCCGGTGGCGCGCGCAAACGCCCACGGATACAGCGCCGAGCGGATGTTGCCAAGATGAATAAAACCTGTAGGCGACGGCGCAAATCTTGTTCGTGTTTTCTGTGTCATGTCAGGCTGTCCAGACCACGTGCGAGGTCGGCTTTCAAGTCGTCAATATATTCGAGACCCACGGCCACGCGAATCAGGCCCTGGCCGATGCCGGCGGCCTGGCGCTGCGCTTCGGTGAGTCGGCCGTGCGACGTGGTGGCGGGATGCGTGATGGTGGTTTTGGTGTCGCCCAGGTTGGCCGTGATGCTGCATACCTGGGTGCTATCAATCACATGGAAAGCATTTCTGCGGGCGCTGTCGGCGTCAAGGCCCTTGAGCTCAAACGCCAACACCGCGCCACCGCAGCCCTGCCCGTTAATGGTTTGCTGCTGCATGGCCAACGCATGCTGACAGTGCGACTTCAGGCCGGGGTAATGCACGCGGGCCACGCCGGGCTGCGCTTCGAGCCAGGTGGCTAACGCCAGCGCGTTGGCGCTTTGCGCCTGCATGCGGATAGAGAGCGTCTCCAGACCCTTGAGCACAACCCAGGCATTGAAGGGCGACAGCGTCATGCCGGCACTGCGCATGATGGGGATGAGTTTTTCGTCGATGAGCTTTTTTGGCCCGCAAATCGCGCCTGCAATCACGCGGCCCTGGCCATCAAGGTATTTGGTACCCGAATGAATTACCAGATCAGCCCCCAGTGTGGCAGGCTGCGACAGGGCTGGTGAGCAAAGGCAGTTGTCAACGGCCAGCAAGGCGCCCGCCGCATGCGCGATGGCCGCCAGCGCGCGGATGTCGCAAACCTCGGTCAGCGGATTGGTCGGCGTTTCGGCAAACAGCAGCTTCGTATTGGGCTTGACAGCCGCTTGCCACTGGGCCACATCGGTTTGCGAGACAAAAGTGGTTTCAACGCCAAACTTGCCAAACTCGCCGCCAATCAGCTTAATGGTGGCACCAAACACCGATTGGGAGCAGATCACATGGTCGCCGCTTTTGAGCAGTCCCATGCACATCAGCAAAATGGCCGCCATGCCGCTGGCGGTTCCAATGCAGGCCTCGGTGCCTTCCATGGCGGCCAGACGCTGCTCCATGCTCGCTACCGTGGGGTTGCTGAAACGGGAATAGATGAAACCCTCTTCCTCATTGGCAAAGCGCCGCACGGCGCTGGCCGCATCGGGCTGCACAAAGCTGCTGGTCAGAAACAGCGCCTCGGAATTTTCGCCATACTGGCTTTTGTCCGCAGCAGCGCGCACGGCCAGAGTGTCGCGGTGAAGGTTTTCGGGTAGTTTTTTTCGGGTCATGGTCAGGTCCGGGTCAAGTTTCCTGCGAATTGGGCAGCGCCAGGCGCGACACATCGCCGTCGCCGTCAATATTGCCACCGATGTGTTCCGCAGTATCGGCCCGCAGCGAGTTCATTTCAGCGATGGTTTCAGCCGTCACATCACCGGTAATGTAAATGCCGTCAAAGCAGGAGGCGTCAAAACCGTCGAGCGCGGGATTGAGTGAGCCGATCGCTCGTTTCATGCCCTCCACATCCTGGTAAATCAGCGCGTCGCAACCAATCACCTCGCGAATTTCCTCAATGCTTCGGCCGTGCGCCACCAACTCGTCCGGCGTGGGCATGTCAATGCCATAAACGTTGGGGTAACGCACCGGGGGCGCGGCGCTGGCGAAATAGACCTTGCGCGCGCCAGCATCGCGCGCCATCTGCACGATCTCGCGGCTGGTGGTACCGCGCACGATGGAGTCATCGACCAGCAGCACATTGCGGCCCTTGAACTCGCTGGCAATCACGTTGAGTTTCTGGCGCACCGATTTTTTGCGCACTCCCTGCCCTGGCATGATGAAGGTTCGGCCCACGTAGCGGTTTTTCACAAATCCTTCACGGTAGGGGATTCCCAGCAGATGCGCCAGTTGGGTGGCACTCGGGCGGCTTGATTCAGGGATGGGAATAATCACATCGATTTCATTGGGCGGCACGGTGGAAATTACCCGCTTGGCCAGTGTTTCACCAAGATTCAGGCGCGCCTGATAGACTGAAATTCCGTCGAGCACGGAGTCCGGGCGCGCCAGATAGACAAACTCGAAAATGCAGGGGTAAAGCCTGGCATTGACGGCACATTGTTCGGCGTGCACCGTGCCCTGCATATCCACAAATACGGCCTCTCCCGGCGCAATGTCACGCTCAAACTGGTGCGCGGTGCCTTCCAGGGCGACCGACTCGCTGGCCACCATCACGGTGCTGCCCGCTTCGTTCTCGCCCCGTCCCAGGCACAGCGGGCGAATGCCAAACGGGTCACGAAACGCCAGCATGCCGTGGCCTGCAATCATCGCCACCACGGCGTAAGAGCCTTTGACGCGCTGGTGCACGCCGCGCACGGCCGAAAACACATCGGCGGGCTTGAGCGGCAGTCCGCGCGTGGTTTTTTCCAGTTCGTGCGCCAGCACATTGAGCAGCACCTCGGAGTCGCTGTCGGTGTTGATGTGGCGATGGTCGGTATTGAAAACCTCGCCTTTGAGCACGGCCGCATTGGTTAAATTGCCATTATGGGAAAGCACCAGGCCAAACGGGGCGTTGACGTAAAACGGCTGCGCTTCGTCTTCGCTGTAGGCATTGCCCGCCGTGGGGTAACGTACCTGTCCCAGCCCGACATTGCCTGGCAGCGCGCGCATGTTGCGGGTCCGAAACACATCACGCACCATGCCCTTGGCCTTGTGCATGTAAAACTTGCGGCCTTGCTGCGTGACGATGCCGGCGGCATCCTGACCGCGGTGCTGCAGTAACAGCAAGCCGTCATAAATGAGCTGGTTCACCGGGGCATTGCTGACGACTCCGACTATTCCGCACATGGTGTTTCGATCATGATGTATTGACCCATAAAATTAATTCAGAACCTTTGCAAACTGCTTCGGTAACATCGGCTTCAAGCGTCCGAGCGTGACTGTCAGCACTGCCGCACCTTGTGACTCTTGCCACCAGGCGCTGGCCTTGAGCGCTGTCATGTCAATCACCACTGTCGCGGCCAGCAACAAGATCAAGCCACGCACCAAACCAAAGGCCGCCCCCAGCGTGCGGTCCACTGGCCGCAAGCCGATGGCGTCAACCAGCTTCTTCAACAAAAAGGCCAGCAAACCGGCGGCAAATACCGCTACAACAAATACCAGCATAAACGCCGCGGCGTAACGCACCGTCTCCGAGGCAGACTGCCAGGGCAACCGCGTTGCCACCTGCGGCGCAGCCCATTGCGCCACGAAAAACGACGCCACCCACCCCGACACCGACAACAGCTCATACACCAACCCGCGCCATGCCCCAAGCACCATGGACAAAAGCAATACCGCCAGCAAGATCCAGTCAAGTGCCACCACTGGAGTACAAACTATTCAGAGACTCAGGATGGCGGTCGGCAAATTGAGCGCCTTGATCTTGCTGGCAACCTTTTCAGCCTCCGCCTTGCTGGAAAATGGACCCACGCGGACCCGGGTGCGCGAGCCGCCCTTGGTTTCAACGACCTGTGCATAGGTTTTGAGGCCGGCTTTTTCAAGCTTGGCGCGCACTTCGCGGGCTTTGGTGGCGTCGGCAAATGCGCCGACCTGCACCACCACACGGCCTTCATCGGCGACAATCTTGCTGCCTGGCGGCACGGCCCGGCCGTTGAGCAGGGCGCTGGCGCGCGCCGCGTCGTTGCCCGCAGAAACCACCTTGGGGACGGATTTTGCCGCTGTTTTTGCTTCCGGTTTAAGGTCCGGTTTTACCTCTTTTTTGACAGCTTCCGGAGCTTGCTCTATAAGGGCTGGCGCCGGTTTTGATGGCGCTATTTCTTCTTTGGGTGCAAGGCTGGCAGCGAGGGGGACGGATGCAGCTTCGGTAGCGGCGACCGGTGCCGGGACAGTCAACGGTTTGACGGTATTTTTTGCGGGAATTTCAATCGGAATATCGACTGCGATGGGACGCGGCTGCGTGTCAAACAACAGCGGGAACCCCACCACCCCAAGCAACACCAGCAGGGCCGCGCCAATCAGGCGGTGCCTGGCACGTTTGCGGATGGTTTCCACGCTTTCCGGTGGAGCGGCTGGCCCGGCAGTAGGGGCAGCGCTTGAGCTGCCCCGGCGGAAATTGAAAAACGACATGGTTTGGCTTGAATCCGTTAAGGGTCACGTTAAGGGTTCGCGCGGACTGCCGACCCCAGGCACCGACACGCTCTGGTTGGGCCAACTTTCCCGGCCTCAGGCGGCCAGGTGTGGGGCCGAAAGGCGCGGCACGCCGCCTTTCAAGATACCGCCCACCGTGTAAAACGAGCCGAACACTACAATTCTATCAGCGGGGTTTGCGGCCTTGACGGCGGCCTGCAGGGCTTCCCCGGGAGTTTTGTAAGTCGCGGCGGTGATGTCAGGCCGGGTGCGCATCGCTTGCCAATTGGCGTACAACACCTCGCTCGTGGCCGCCCGCGCCGTCGGCAGGTCGGTAAAATACCACTTGTCGATCATTGGACTGACGCGCGCCAGCATCTGCGTCAGGTCCTTGTCGGCCATGGCGCCAAAAATAGCGTGGGTGCAGGGGTAATAGCCCATGGCATCAAGGTTTTCGGCCAGTGCCGCCACTGAATGCGGGTTATGCGCCACATCGAACACCAGTGCTGGCTGGCCGGGAATGATCTGAAAGCGCCCGGGCAACTCGACCATGGACAAGCCGTTGCGCACGGCTTGGGCGGTGACGGGTAAACGCTCGCGCAGGGCTGTCAACGCCGCCAGCACGCCAGCGGCGTTGACCAGCTGGTTGGCGCCGCGCAGCGCCGGATAGGCCAGTCCGGCATAGCGCCTGCCACGGCCTGCCCAGGCCCACTGCTGCTTGTCGCCCGTGAAATTGAAGTCATGGCCCATGCGCCACAAGTCAGCACCCACTTTTGCCGCATGGTCGAGAACGCTTTGCGGCGGCACCGGATCGCTCACCACTACCGGCTTGCCGGCGCGCATGATACCGGCCTTTTCCAGGCCTATGCTTTCCCGGTCAGTGCCCAGCAACGCCGTATGATCCAGATCAATGCTGGTGATCACCGCGCAATCGGCATCCAGAATATTGACGGCGTCCAGACGACCGCCCAGCCCAACCTCCAGAATCACCACATCCAGCTTTGCGTCGGCCAGCAGTTGCAGAATGGCGAGCGTCGTGAACTCAAAGTAGGTCAGTGAAATTTCATTGTCATTTTGGATTCTGGCCCTTTCAACACGTTCGAAACATGCTATCAACTCAGTAGCGTCAACGAGCTCGCCGCAAATCCGGCAACGCTCTTCAAAATCGACCAGATGCGGCGAGGTATAGAGGCCGGTGCGATAGCCCGACTGCAGCAGGATGGCCTCCAGCATGGCGCAAGTCGAGCCTTTGCCGTTGGTGCCGGCCACCGTGATGACGGGGCAGGCAAATGCCAGGCCCATGCGCTCGGCCACGGCTCTGACGCGGTCCAGCCCCAAGTCGATGCTTGTTGGGTGCAGGCGCTCGCAATGGGCGAGCCAGTTGTCGAGGGTTTTGAGAGGTTCCATACAGGCCCATATTGTCCCTCACGACGGAAACCCTTTTGCCGCGTAGGCCGACTCCGAACGCCGCTCAGCGCGCAAAGCGGTTGGTTGCGGCGATCAATTGGGCCAGAATGCCAGGTTCGTTATAGGCATGACCGGCATCGGCGATCAGGTGGAAATCCGCCTCGGGCCAGGCCCGGTGCAGTTCCCAGGCGGTTCTGGCGGGGCAGGCCATGTCGTAGCGGCCCTGCACGATGACACCCGGAATGCCGGCAAGCTTGCCGGTATCGCGAATCAATTGCCCTTCTTCAAGCCAGCCACCATGCACAAAATAATGGTTTTCGATGCGCGCAAAGGCCAGCGCAAACTCATCGCCGCCGTGCTGGGCCGTTGCCGCAGGGTCGGGCAGCAACGTAATGGTCTGGCCCTCCCACAGGCTCCAGGCGCGGGCGGCGGCCAATTGTTCGGCCGGGTCGGCACCCACCAGGCGCTTGCGGTAAGCGGCCATCAGGTCGCCACGCTCGGCGGGCGCAATGGGGGCCAGAAAGTCTTCCCATAGATCAGGGAACAGCCAGGAAGCGCCCTCCTGGTAATACCAGAGCAGCTCGGCGCGGCGCAGCGTGAAAATGCCGCGCACGATCAACTCCGCTACCCGCCTGGGGTGCGTCTGGGCATAGGCCAGCGCCAGCGCACTGCCCCACGAGCCACCAAACACCAGCCAGCGCTCAACGCCCAGCAGTGTGCGCAACCGCTCGATGTCGGCCACCAAATGCCAGGTCGTATTGTGGTTCAGAGAAGCACTGGGGCGCGAACGGCCACAGCCGCGCTGGTCGAACAACAGCACGCAATAGCGCTCGGGGTCAAACAACCGCCGATGCTCCGGCGAGCAGCCCGCGCCTGGTCCACCATGCAAAAAAACCGCCGGTTTACCTTGCGGGTTGCCACACAATTCCCAGTAAACCGAATGACCCTCACCGGTGCTCAGCATCCCGGTGCGAAACGGCTCGATGGGCGGGTAGAGGGTTGCAGGTGTGAGGGCTGAAACAGTCATGAAGCGTCCGTGAGGGTGAAAAACATTGTGAAAATCAGCATGAAGGGAGCCGCTCAACGCCACCGCCGCGCCAGTAAGTCAATTCTGGCCTGAATTATTCCCCTGTTGTCCATCCGCTCGGTCCGATCGCGCTCAGCGCCAATATTTGCCGCCCGCGCGGGCGCTGTTTTCGCTATCTATTCAGTAGCTGGGTACGCGCGTTGCATGTGGGCTGAAGACTATTTTTTTATATCTGTGGCAAACTCTTGGCATGATTACCGTTTTCGGCATTGTTAATTGCAGCACCGTCAAGAAGGCCCGCGCGTGGCTCACCGAACACGGCCAGAGCTACAAATTCCATGATTTCCGAAAGCAAGGCGTGCCACCTGAACAACTGGCGCTTTGGGTGCAGGCCGTTGGCTGGGAAAAGCTGTTGAACCGCAAAGGCACGACCTGGCGCAAGCTGGATGCCGCCGATCAGGCCGCCGTGATGGATGCCGCCAGCGCCCAGGCGTTGATGCGGGCTCAGCCCAGCGTGATCAAGCGTCCGGTGGTTGAATGGGATCAGGGTGTCACGGTCGGGTTTGACGTGGCGGCTTGGGTTGCCAGAGTTTGAAGCGATCAAGGGCCACGGCGCGCATATGCAGCACGCCCGTTGACCGGCTTTACCATTGGTTTACTGAACTCTGCGCACTCAAACGACTCTGAATTATTAAAATTGAACTTGTTCCCTCTGCCCGCATGTACGGATCATCGGGCGCGCCAAAACGGTTCAGTTTCAGTCCGTTTCTGAAAAAGGAATTGCATCATGAAAAAAGTACTTGCCATTTCCGCTGCTGCCGTCGCGGCAGTTCTAGGCTACGCGCCCGCATTCGCCACGGACATTCTGGCGCGGGTCATTTCCAGCACGCCGGTGGTGCAACAGGTGGCGGTGCCCAGGCAGGTGTGCAACACCCAGGCCGTCATCACCCAGGCCCCCAAATCGGGCGCGGGCGCACTAATGGGTGCCCTGGCGGGCGGCGCGGCGGGTAACGCCATCGGCAACGGCGGCGGCCGGGCCGTGGCTACCATGATTGGCTTGGTGGGCGGCGCCATGATCGGCGACAGCATCGAGGGACCCAACAACCAGGTCCAGAACGTGCAGCAATGCGCCACGCAGACTTCTTATGAAAACCGCACAAGCTACTACAACGTGGTGTACGAATACCAGGGCACCCAATCCAGCGTGCAGATGAGCAGCGACCCAGGCCCCTATGTGCGGCTGCAGGTCACTCCCGTTGGCGCGATCACGCCCGCACCTGAAGCGGCCGCGCCAGACCAGCCCCAAGCCTACATCCAGCCGGCACTCGTCGCGCCGCCGGTCTATGTGCAGCAACCCATGATGGCGGCTCCCGTGGCGTACCCGGGCTATTACCCTCAGCCCTACTACGCGCCTTCTTACTACGCGCCGTTTTACTCGCCGATTGGGCTCTCGCTGAACTTCGGCTATAGCGGGGATTTCGGCGGCCATCGGGGTTTCGGCGGCCATTCCAGGCATTGAGCTTTTCCGGGCACTGGCAGGCAGGCATATCGGAGCAAGAGGCCTGCCACGGTGCGGCCGGCACCAGGATCACGACAGCGGCGGGGTGGACGCCATGATTTCTTCGATGGTTGTCAGCCCCTCGGCCACTTTCAGGGCACCGCCCAGCCGCAGCGGGCGCATTCCTTCGGAAACAGCCTGGCGGCGCAGCACCTCCATATCGGGTTCCGTCGAGACCTTTTTCCTGAAGCTTTCGGTCACCGTCAGCAGTTCATACAAGCCCATCCGCCCCCGGAAACCGGTCATGCGGCAATCGACACAGCCCACCGGCTTGTAGGGTCTGTAGCCGCCGCTGATTTGCCAGGGTTTGATGATCTCGGTGAGCGACTCGCGCGAAGCGTCCGTGTCCGGCACACGGCAGTTGCTGCACAGGGTGCGCACCAGCCGCTGCGCCAGCACCCCAAGCAACGTGGCATTGATCAGGTAGGACGGCACACCGAGTTCCATCAGCCGGGTGACGGCTGATGGCGCATCATTGGTGTGCAGTGTGCTGAAAACAAGGTGGCCCGTCAGGGCGGCCTGCACGGCCATTTCAGCGGTTTGCAGATCGCGGATCTCGCCCACCATGATGATGTCCGGGTCTTGCCGCATCAGCGCGCGCAGCCCCTCCGGAAAATCAAAATCCAGATGCGGCTGAACCTGTGTCTGGTTGAACGCGGGCTCGATCATCTCGATCGGATCTTCAATCGTGTTGACGTTAACTTCTTCGGTGGCAATGCGTTTGAGCGTGGAATACAGCGTGGTGGTCTTGCCCGAGCCGGTCGGGCCGGTCACCAGCACAATGCCGTGGGGCCGCTTGACCAGTTGCTCCCAGCGCTCGGCATCATGCTGGGAAAAACCCAGTGCATCGAGGTTCTTGACAGTGGTGTCGGGGTCAAAAATACGCATGACCATTTTTTCACCAAACGCGGTGGGCAGAGTGGACAGGCGCATTTCCACCTCGTCGCCGCGCGGATTGCGGGTCTTGATGCGGCCGTCCTGCGGGCGGCGCTTTTCCACCACATCCATGCGGCCCAGCAGCTTGATGCGCGCCGTCATGGCAACCAGCACGCCCGTCGGCATCTGGTACACCGGATGCAGAACGCCGTCAATACGAAAGCGGATCACACCCTGCTCGCGCCTGGGCTCCAGGTGGATATC
Organism: Polaromonas sp. UBA5171; assembly: GCA_002413395.1. Classification (GTDB taxonomy): domain Bacteria; phylum Pseudomonadota; class Gammaproteobacteria; order Burkholderiales; family Burkholderiaceae_C; genus Polaromonas. The sequence goes on from DHWX01000037.1 coordinate 11,868, forward strand.
GCTGGCGCGCTGGTCAAAGGCGTATTGCCAAAGCCAATCGACCACCTGCACGACGCCCTGATCGTTGGCGTCGAGCTGCTTGTTGCTCCGGTTCAGTTCCACCAATTGCTCGAAGCTGGCCGCGCCGGAACTGCCACCCGCCTTGAGCGCCGCCCGGATGGACTTGGCCAGCGAAAAGAACTCGGCCGTAAACTTGGTAATTTCCAGTGGATTGGCCACCACCAGGCGCACCTTGCGCCGGGACTGACGCTCGACTTCCGCCACCCAGTCGGTGACGAATGGCTCCGACGTGGCAATCACCACCTCATGCGGCATGACCTGGACCGGCAACACCTTGTGGCGCTCGGCATACCCCGCCGACATGGTGTCGGCCACCTTGCCCACATCGACCTTGAGTGGGTCAATCCGCAGGTAGTCCAGGCCCGCGCGCCCGGCCAGCCACTCGGAAATGGTTTCAATATCCAGCGGTTTGCCATCGGCCACACGCGTCATGCTGACACTGGCCAGGCGAACCAGCGGATGCTGGGCGCTTTGCACCTGCGCGCAGCGGGCAATGGTGCGCACCGCCTCGGCGCTGCTGATGATGCCGTCTTCGCTGAGCCATTCAACCAGCCTGCGCCAGTCCAGCGGACCGGCATGGACTTTTCCAGCCTGGGAGCCCTGTGGGGATTGAGGGGGCTTGCCTTCGGTCATGAATAGCACTGTACCGCAACAGCCGCCCGAAGAATCCTCGCTGTCAGGCCACTGGCGCAAAAAGCCGCAGCCACTTTTTCGCCGGCAGGTCCCAGCGCGACTGGATCACGTCAGCGCGCAACAGTAGCTCGGCCCGCTGCGGTCGCGTGGGCTCGCGCTGCGCCAGCACCACGGTGTTGCCCTCGCGCGTGGGCCGGAAAGCCCACACCGATTCCGGGCCAAAGGCCTCGGCGATCCGGGTCAGCGACTGGACATAGCTGGAATCGCGGCCAAAGAGGTTGACCGTCATCACGCCATCTTCCGTGAGCAGGCCGCGGCAGTGGTCATAAAAATTAGCATCGTCCAGCACCGGCGCAGCGGCTTCGTGGTCATACAGGTCAACGTGTAACAGATCCGCCGTCCCCTGATGCGCCATTTTTTGGATCTCCGGACCGGCATCGGCCTCAATGACCTGCAGCCTGAGGTCGTCCTGCGGCAACTTGAACCATACCCGGCAGGCCGTGACCACCTGCGGGTTGATCTCGATCGCAGTGGTTTTCATGCGCAGTTTCTTGTAGCAGAACTTGGTTAAAGCCGCCGCGCCCAGGCCGAGCTGCATGGCATGCTTCTTCGCCACTTCCGAGGCCTCCATGAACAGCAGTCCGGCCATCATGCGCTGCACATACTCCAGCTCGATGTCGTAGGGCGCATCGCGCAGCATGGAGCCCTGAACCCACTCGGTGCCCAGGTGCAGAAAGCGCACCTCGCCGTAGTCTGAAAAATTGACCTCAGGCAGATCAGCAGCAGCTTTTACGGTAACTTTTTTCGACATTCAATCAACCAACCTGTGTTTCTTAAAAACTTCGCGCCAGGCAGCGAGTTTGCGCTCAAAACTCCATGCTGCATTCGCCGCGCTGGTGGATGGCAGTCTGTAAACCGGTAAACCCGTCAGCTTGGTGTGTTTTGAATGCTTGAAGCTCTCGCCACCGTTGTGGGCAATCACCTCCAATCCAGGGCAGAGCCGCTGCAGCGCTGCAAAATCGTTCACGATCGGGTTGCGAATGGCGCTGTCCAGACTGCCTTCCCGCTCACAAGCCGCATACACGTCCCACAGGCCCAAGCCTTTGGAGAGCAGCCAGTCACTACGAATTTGATAGTTACCCACATCTTTTTTTGTTGAGCTGGATAGCCAAACAGCTTGCAAGATTTTCCAGAAATGGTTTTGTGGGTGACCATAGTACTGCCGCGCTGCCAGCGAGGCCACACTCGGAAAACTGCCCAGAATCAGCAAACGCGTGCGGCTGGAGACGAGCGGCGGCAAGCCGGTCAGCATGCGATCAAGCCCTTCACCTTGGGCAAGGCCTGTAGCGCGTTAGCGGTGGTTACCAGCGCCAGTGCCTCGAACGATATCCCACGCAGGCTGGCCAGCTGCTGCGCAATGCGCGGCAGCTGGCCTGGCTCATTGCGACCCTGCGGCTGGCCTGCCGCACGCTGCGCCACCGTGGTGTAAAGCCACTGCGGCGCCATGTCGGGCGAATCGGTTTCCAGCACCAGCGCCTCCAGCGGCAGCTCAGCGGCCAGTCGCCGAAGTTGCCGGGCCGGCTCAAACGTCAGCGCACCGCCAAAACCCAGCTTGAAGCCCAGCTTGATGAATTCCATGGCCTGCTGCGCGCTGCCGTTGAAGGCGTGGGCAATGCCACTCCAGCCCCCCATGGGTGCAAGTTCGCGCAAGTGTTTGAGCAGTTTGTCGGCCGAGCGCCGCACATGCAGAATCACCGGCAAGCCGTGCTTGCGTGCCAGTTTGAGCTGCTCGCGGTAGAAATGCTCCTGCCGCTCCCGCATCGGGCTTTCGGTCAGCACCGGTACAAAATAATCCAGCCCGATTTCACCCACGGCCACCAGGCGCGGATCTGCCTTTCGGCGCGTGAGTTCCTCATCCAGCGTCTGCAGATCGGTTTCTTTTGCTGCAGGAACACAAAGCGGATGAATGCCCAGCCCATAGCTGAAGGAAAACTCATGCGCCAGCAGGCGCACCGCCTCAAAGTTGGCCACGCGCACAGCGGGCAGCACGCAATGCGCCACACCGCTGGCCGCAGCCCGTGCGCGCACTGCGGCCACGTCGGCGGAGAACTCGTTGGCGTCGAGGTGACAGTGCGTGTCAATCCAGAAAGTCATGGAAACCATGATACCTGCCGGGTTTGCAGGCCCGGAGCAGACCGCTGGAAAACCGCAAAAAACCATTCTGCGCCACCATTCCTGCGATGATGCGGTAATAGCGTGCAGGGATGACTGAATCGTGATACGGTGCATCCCTGACCTACCGGTTTTGATATTTGCCTCACAGGTGAACGGATGCGAAGGCCTGCTCTTTACAGTAGCTCCAGCCGCGCCAGACACGGCCTCAGTGGCAGTGGTTCGGACGCATCCGATGCTGAAGCCACAGCGCCACAGTCGGCTCCCCATGAGCGCCGTCTGATCGAACGTTTCTCCAGCCAGCCGCTGTACCTGCTTTGGTCAGTGATCGGCTTGCTGGCTTTGTTGCTGACGATAAGCATCTCTCTGACGCTGCGGCCAGCGGCCCGACTGCTGACCCAGGGTGACATCAACGCAGCAGTCTTGCAGACGCTCGAAACAACCACCCTGCCATCCCCCGCCTTGAAAGCCTACAAAGCCATCATCCCGTCGGTGGTGCGCGTGGTGGGCCAAGGCAAGGACAGGAATGGCAAGCCCAATCCCGAGCGAAGCGTGGGAACCGGCGTGGTCATCGTGGACAAGGGCGTCATCCTGACCAACCTGCATGTCGTGCAGGACACTGAAACCATCAGGGTCACGTTTGTCGACGGTCTGGAATCCACTGCAACGATCATTGGCGTGCAGCCGGAAAACGATCTGGCGGTATTGCAGGCACACACCATTCCGGACGACCTGGCGGCGGCTACCATGCGTTCCACCGCCGACCTGGCGCCAGGCGACCAGGTGCTGGTGGTGGGCTACCCATTTGGCATCGGCCCCTCGGCCTCCAGCGGTGTCATCTCGGGACTCCAGCGCAGTTTCCGCTCTCTCGACGACAAACAGATGATGACCAACCTAATCCAGTTTGACGCCGCCGCCAACCCCGGCAATTCGGGCGGACCGCTGGTCACCATGGACGGCGAGGTAATTGGCATCGTGACCGCCATTTTGAATCCCAACCAGCAGCGCACCTTCATCGGCATTGGTTTTGCCGTGCCGATTGAAAACGCCGCCTCGGCGGTCGGCATGCCGCCCTTCTGAAAGACCTGCATGGAATCGCTCACTCAAAACCATTCACCGGCCAGCCACGACACCGCGCAATTGATGGAGCAAATCCTCTACGAGGTCAAGCGTGTGGTGGTCGGCCAGGACCGTTTTCTCGAGCGCGTCATGGTGGCCATCCTGGCGCAGCGCCACCTGCTGGTGGAAGGCGTCCCGGGTCTGGCCAAAACCCTGACCATCAAGACGCTGGCCGACACCATTCGCGGCGAGTTCAAACGCATCCAGTTCACGCCCGACCTGGTACCGGCCGATCTGGTGGGCACGCGCATCTACAGCCAGAAAACCGGCGAGTTCAGCACATCCCTGGGGCCGGTGTTTGCCAATCTGCTGCTGGCCGACGAGATCAACCGCGCGCCCGCCAAGGTGCAAAGCGCGCTGCTCGAGGTGATGCAGGAGCGACAGGTGACGATAGCCGGGGTGTCGCATCAAGTGCCATCGCCTTTTCTGGNNGGTGATGGCCACGCAAAACCCGATTGAAACCGAGGGCACCTATCCGCTGCCAGAGGCGCAGGTGGACCGCTTCATGATGAAGGTGCTGGTGGACTACCCCAGCGACGAGGAAGAGTTCGTCATTGTCCAGCGCGTGACCGGCCCTGCGGTGGCGGTGTCGGCCGTAGCCACCACCGTGCAACTGGCCGCGCTGCAGTCAGAATGCCGACGCATTTATGTCGATCCCTCACTGGTGCAATACGCGGTGCGCCTGGTCTCTGCCACGCGCAACCCGGCCAGACATGGGCTCAAGGATCTGGCGCGTTTCATCACCTTTGGCGCCAGCCCGCGCGCCACCATCAATTTGGCAGAAGGCGCCAGGGCGCTGGCCATGCTGCGCGGCCGCAGTTATGCCTTGCCGGAAGACATGACCGACCTGGTGCCCGACGTGCTGCGGCACCGCCTGGTACTGTCTTACGAAGCCCTTTCCGAAGGTTTTTCTGCCGACCAGGTGGTTGGCAAAATCATGGCTAAAATCCTGCCCCCCGCCAAGCCGCTGGCGCATGAAAAACTCGCCGCCTAAAGATATGGCCCCCACGCTTGCCGC
>DHWX01000046.1 GCA_002413395.1 Polaromonas sp. UBA5171
CTACATCAATTCAGTTGAACGTCCGGCATGGTTCGCGACCGCAACGCCTGATGATTTCCCAATTCAACTTCTGAATACTTATCAACTGAAGCTATCAAACGGAGAATCACATGAACTATGAAGAACGCGACACCTATGGCATGTACAAAGTCAACCCCATCAGTGCGTCGGGGTCCGGCGTGCGCCAAGGACCCGGTCCCGCGCTGATGGGCGCTAACACGCTCATTGGCAATGACGTCTACAACCAAAAAGATGAAAATCTTGGTGACATCAAGGAAATCATGCTCGATGTGCGGAGTGGCAGAGTGAGCTATGCGGTGTTGTCCTTTGGCGGTTTCCTCGGTATGGGCGAAAAACTTTTCGCGGTACCCTGGACTGCATTGACGCTTGATACGGTGAACAAGCGCTTCGTGTTGAACGTGGAGAAGGACCGCTTGGAAAGCGCCCCAGGATTCGACCAGGACAGTTGGCCCAATATGGCCGACCCGTCGTGGGCGAAGAGCATCCATGATTACTACGGGACAAAACCGTACGCGGACGACGTGCGCGTTTAGGTCATTGTTTATGAAAGGCTTTGTGCAGGATATCGGGATGGAGCGTGGCGGCCATGGATAAATCATCGGAGTATGTCAACGCTTCGGCGCCGTCGACTGCGTCGACCCTCCACTCGCTTATCGATTCCGTGCGCGGCTGGTTAGACAGTTTCCTCGACCTCGTCGTCCTGGAAGGAAAGAAGGCCGGCATCGGACTCGCGCTGATGCTCGGATTTGGTGTCGGTGCGACCGTTCTGTTGATTGCCGGCTGGCTCGCGCTGGTCGGGTGCGCAATCGCGGCCTTGGTGGAAAACGATATTCTCGGCTGGATCTGGTCGCTGTTGCTCGTCGCGCTGCTAAATTTTGCTGGCGCCGGCGGCCTTGTGTTCCTCGCCATCAAGCGCAGGCAGGATCTCCTGTTTAGCGCAACGCGGCGCCAGCTCGGCTTGAATTCCGTGTCCACACCGAGCCATGAGTAACACACCGGCCGAACTAGAACTTGCAGAGGCGCGTGTTGCCGCCTCCACGGCGAGCATCGTCGCGCAGGGTCAGGCGTTGAAGTTAAAGATGCGTCGGCTGGTGACGTCGCCCTTCGTGATCGGCGGGCTGATCACCGCCGCTGCCGCCGTTGGGTACTTTGCCGTTAGTCGCAGCGCCAAGCCGCGAGCGCGGTCCTCCCGCCCCGCAGCTCGCGGAAGCCTTATGAGCGTGCTGAAAACGGCCCAGATGCTGCTGCCATTGCTTGGCGCGCTCGGCGCCGCCACGGCGGCTCTTAAGCGAAACCAAGGCGCGTTTCCGCTCGTCTTACCGCAGCCGGAGAGCGCTGCACAGAAGCAGACGGCCGTGCAGCCGTGGGCGACGCTGCCGCAGGGAAACTGGCTAAGCCAACAATGGCAGATGATCAAGGCGGCCGTCAAAGCCTGGGTGGATGACTACGCCCCGAGCATGGGTGCCGCTCTTTCCTACTACACGCTTTTTTCGCTCGCTCCGCTGCTCATCATCGTGATCGCGGTGGCGGGAATGGTGTTCGGTCAGCAGGCGGCGCAAGGAGAGATCGTCGTGCAATTGCGCGGAATAATGGGTGCGCAGGGCGCGCTGGCGGTGGAAGGAATTCTCAAAGCCGCGCGTGAACCGGCCAAGGGCGTGGTCGCGACCATTGTCGGCATCGCCATCCTGCTGCTCGGTGCGACCGCGATCTTCGCAGAGTTGCAAAGCGCGCTGGACCGTATCTGGCGCGTGCCGGCGCCGCAGGCGGAGTCGGAGTCGGGCATCTGGCACCTGTTGCGCACGCGTCTGCTGTCGTTCGGGCTGGTGCTCGGCCTGGGCTTTATGCTGACCGTATCGCTGGTCGTGAGCGCGGCGCTCGCAGCCCTGGGCAAGTGGTGGGGCGGCTGGTTCGAAGGCTGGGACGTGTTCCTCGAGATCCTCAACTTCGCGGTCTCGTTGGGCATCTTCACACTGCTTTTTGCAATGATCTACAAGATCATGCCGCGCGCAAACATCCCCTGGCGCGATGTCTGGACCGGTGCCGCAGTGACGGCACTGCTGTTTACCATCGGCAAAGTGCTGATCGGCTTGTACCTGGGCAAAAGCAGCCTGGCGTCCGGATTCGGTGCGGCCGGCTCGTTCGTGGTGCTAATCGCGTGGGTCTACTACTCCGCGCAGATTTTCCTGTTCGGCGCGGAATATACCTGGGTGTACGCCAACCGGCATGGATCGCGCGTGCCGATGCCGCAGCTGGCGACAAGCACTGCGGTGCCGAGCCGCCAGTCGGGATGAGCGACGCGGTCGGCGCATTCACGTAGGGCACGGCACGGGAACGTCCGTTTTTTTGTTCAACTATAGGAGAATCACATGGAAACCATCGCACGCGACAACACTCCCTCGACTTCTGGAATATTGCATAACACGGAAGGCTCCGTGAACAAGGCCTCTTTGAGCGCACACGCAGTTGTCAATTCAATTGCCGGGGCCGCAGACGAGGCGGCGAGCAAAGCCAAGCCTGCGATCGACCAGGTCGCGGCAATGGCGCACCAGGCGGTGGACAAGGCGGCTGGCGCCGCCGCTCCGACGGTCGACTGGCTGACCGAACAAGGTGAAAGCATAAACGCCTCACAGAAGCAACTGGTTGCGGATACCCGCAGTTACGTTTCAGCGAACCCACTGAAGGCGGTCGGGATGGCTGTGGTCGCGGGCTTTGTGCTTGGCCGCCTCATCCGTCGCTGATGGAGTTCTTCCGGAGCAAGTTGCCTGCACCCATGCTTCTGGCCGGGAGTCGTGGAATGCCAATAACCACCCACGCATCAGGACACGTCAAGGTCCGACACGGGTTCGTTATTCACGAAGGAGATCGATCATGAGCAAACAAAAGACAATGAGTCATTCTGGAAAACACAAACCGGAAAAGGTCACGGCCACGAACCGTGACTCACAACCGGCTACCAGTGGCGAACTGCACCAGATTGCTGGTGGGGAGCACCCCGCGGTCACTACCAACCAGGGCCTCGCGATTTCGGATAATCAAAACTCGCGCAGGTCGAATCCGCGCGGCCCTACGCTGCTGGAGGATTTCATCCTCCGCGAAAAAATCACCCATTAAAAGTCTGTTCGAACATTGGCATAACCGCCAGTTCCGTAGAGTTTAAAGGGTATAGGTGCCAACGGAAAATATCTGTTTAAAAGGAATCATCATGAAAGCAGTCGTTTATAAAGGTCCTCGCGATGTCGTCGTCAAAAACGTCCCTGATGCCAAGATTGAAAAAGCAACCGATGTGCTTGTGAAAATCACGACCACGAACATCTGCGGCTCGGATCTGCATATGTATGAAGGCCGGACTAATATGGAGCCCGGGAGAATTTTTGGGCATGAGAATCTTGGAACGGTCATCGAGATCGGCAGCGCGGTCGAACGCGTCAAACTGGGAGATCGGGTCTGCATGCCGTTCAATATTGCTTGTGGCTTTTGCGAAAATTGCGAGCGTGGGCTCACGGGGTTCTGCCTCATTGCCAACCCCGGCAACGCGGGCGCAGCGTATGGCTTCGCAGGCATGGGGCCATACAGTGGCGGACAGGCAGAGCTATTACGTGTGCCCTATGCCGACTTCAACTGTCTGGTGCTCCCGCCCGATGCGGAGGAAAAGGAAAATGATTACGTTATGTTGTCCGATATCTTTCCGACCGGTTATCACGCCACCGAGCTCGCAGGCGTGCAAGCAGGCGATTCGGTTGTCATTTACGGCGCTGGGCCGGTCGGTCTTATGGCAGCGTACTCTTCGATCATCAAAGGGGCCAGCAAGGTCATGGTCGTGGACATGCACAAGGACCGACTGGCATTGGCAGAAAAAATAGGTGCTATTGCGGTCGATGACTCGGATGGGTCTGGCGTGGACCAGGTCATGTCGCTGACCGCCGGCCAAGGAGCGGATCGGGGGTGCGAATGCGTGGGCTATCAATGCTGCGACCACAAAGGGCATGAGGTGCCGAACCTGACGATGAACAATCTAGTGAAAACCGTGCGCCCGACTGGCGGTATCGGGGTGGTGGGAGTTTTCGTACCGGAAGACCCTCACGCCAAAGATAAATTGGCCAAGCAAGGTCAGATTGCGTTCGACTTTGGCCAGTTTTGGATCAAGGGCCAGCACATAGGGACTGGCCAGGCAAATGTAAAAGCATACAACCGCAAGTTGTGTAAGCTGATCGCAGAGGGAAAAGCGAAACCGTCCTTCATCATCTCGCACGAACTGCCACTCGACCGGGCGGCCGAAGGCTACGAAAACTTTGATGCGCGCAAGGATGGCTGGACCAAGGTCATTCTTAAACCGGGGCATTGATCCATGACCGTCGCAGGCGGAGGCGGCGGCGATCGTCGCCTTCCTGAAGACGCTGAACGACACGAACTCCCCATAGGTGAGTAGCCGTTGCCCTTTTCCGCCGCGCCGCTTGGCTTGAGGCCGTTGGACGGAAGCCCGAAATTAAGTAACCAAGGAGAATAAATATGCCAGCATTCGGATCACCCTTTTCAGGGTTAGCAAATGACAGGAAGCTCACGGATGAGGAACTGGTCAGAGCCATTCGTTTCATGGTGGCCGCAGAGTACGAAGCGACACAGTTGTACACGCAGCTTGCCGAGTCCACCGACAACAAGCTCGCCGTGCAAGTGCTCAAGGAAATAGCGGACGAGGAACTTGTGCACGCCGGCGAGTTTCTCCGATTGCTGCACGAGCTTGCCCCCAATGAAGAGAAGTTTTATGCCAAGGGAACCAAAGAAGTAGAAGAAAAAATCAAGAAAATGAAGTAAATACATCACCCACCAACCCTAAGGAGCCCAACATGAGCAAGATCGACACAAGCAATTCATCAACCGTGCGTGGAGCAGCGTCGCCCTACGTTTTACCCGCTCTTCCCTATGCCGAAAACGCATTGGAACCGGTCATAACAGCCAAAACAATGAGTTTTCACTACGGAAAACATCACAAAGGCTATGTGGACAACCTGAACAAGCTTATTGCCGGAACAGAATACGCTGATCGGTCACTGCAGAAGATTATTACCAGTACCGCAGGACAGCCAGAAAAAACTGCAATCTTCAACAACGCGGCGCAAACCTGGAATCACACCTTCTACTGGAACAGCATGAGAGCGAAGGGAGGAGGCGAACCGCCCGCTGCACTCAAGCAGAGAATCGAGGCATCCTTCGCCAGCGTCGACGCCTGCAAGAAAGAGCTTGCCAGCGCGGCCGTTTCACAGTTCGGGAGTGGATGGGCTTGGCTTGTCCTCGATGGCGGCAAGCTAAAGGTGGTCAAGACCGGCAATGCCGATGTCCCGTTGACAACGGGCATGAAGCCACTGCTTAGCATTGACGTGTGGGAGCATGCTTACTACCTGGATTATCAGAATCGTCGTGCCGACTATGTTAATGCCATGCTCGACAAGCTGATCAACTGGGAGTTTGCTCTGCAGAACGCCACCTAATGGCGGGCACATCAAAGGACGGCAGAACTCATCGCATCACAGGTTGCTGCAGCGGACCGCGATTCCGACCGTTTTTCAGGGCTCTCCGTACGATATCTGCGATTGACTGCAACTGCCAGCTCTAGCAGCCTGTCGGGCTCAG
>DHWX01000029.1 GCA_002413395.1 Polaromonas sp. UBA5171
GAAAGTGACAAAGATGGGTTAGGTTCAAAGACCGCCAACAAAGCGCGAAGCAGGCCGGAAATTGGACGGATCAAGCGGAAAGGGTATAGATAAGAAAGATTGAATCAATTTCATCTTATAAAACTGCCTTCACTTTGTCTTCAGTCCAAGCTTGCTGCAAACCCGCAGGTTGCTGGGTTTTTCTGATTTGCCTTCAATGTCGCAGTATTTTTGCAAAAAGACACCCAGAGTCAACGTCAAACGGGCTGTGCCGGGTAATGAGACGGCGCGATATCAGGGTGATATCAATCTGTCTCAAGGTGCATTTACTTGCTGTTGTTCTTTAGCCAAGTGGGTAAAAGTGTGAGTAGCTTTTTACAGACAAGAAAAAACCCTAAGTAAATCAATCACTTAGGGTTATATCTGGCGGAAACGGAGGGATTCGAACCCTCGATGAGGCTCTACACCCCATACTCCCTTAGCAGGGGAGCACCTTCGGCCACTCGGTCACGTTTCCAATGAGGCAATTATCTCACGACTTCAGGCACAGGCGCGCTGCAAACGACAAGCATCAGTCTGCGGGCTGGTCCAGGTCAAACGCCTTGTGCAACGCGCGCACCGCTAGCTCCATGTATTTTTCATCAATCACGACCGAGGTCTTGATCTCGCTGGTGGAGATCATCTGGATGTTGATTCCCTCCTCGCTGAGCACGCGAAACATCTTGCTGGCAATCCCTACATGGCTGCGCATGCCGATGCCGACGATGCTGACCTTGCATATCCTCGCGTCACCAGTGACTTCCTGTGCGCCCAGTGCGGGCAGTACCCTGGCCTTGAGCAGATCTACTGCTTTGGCATAGTCGTTGCGGTTCACGGTGAAACTGAAATCGGTCTTGCCGTCCCTGCTGATGTTTTGAATGATCACATCAACCTCGATGTTGGCATCGGCCACGGTGCCAAGAATCTGATAGGCAATGCCGGGAGTGTCCGGCACGCCGAGAACAGAAATTTTGGCTTCGTCGCGGCTGAAAGCAATGCCCGATATGATGGCTTTTTCCATGTGTTCGTCTTCCTCAAAACTGATCAGGGTGCCTGAACTGGCTTCTTCATTGATGTCGATATCCCAGTCAGTGAAGCTGGACAGCACGCGCAGTGGCACCCTGTACTTGCCGGCAAACTCGACCGAGCGGATTTGCAGCACCTTCGAGCCCAGCGAGGCCATTTCCAGCATCTCTTCAAAGCTCACAGTGTGCAGGCGGCGAGCTTCGGGCACCACGCGCGGATCAGTTGTATAAACGCCGTCCACGTCGGTATAGATCAGGCACTCATGGGCTTTCAGCGCCGCGGCAATCGCCACCGCCGAGGTATCCGAACCGCCGCGACCCAACGTGGTCACGTTGCCACCGTCGTCCACCCCCTGAAAGCCGGTAATGATCACGACCTTGCCTGCATCCAGGTCGGCGCGCACCCGCTCATCGTCAATCGACTCAATGCGAGCCTTGGTGTAAGCGTTATTGGTTTTTATGGTGACTTGCCAACCGGCATAGCTCACCGCCGGCATGCCTTCGGCCTGCAGCGCAATGGCCAACAGCGCGCTGGAGGCCTGCTCGCCGGTGGCGGCCAGCGCATCAAGCTCGCGGCTGTAGGCATCGTCAGGCCGGGCGGGTGCCAGCTCTTTGGCCAGGGCCAGCAGACGGTTGGTTTCACCACTCATGGCACTGGGAACGACAACCATCTGGTGGCCCGCCCGCGCCCATTTGGCAACACGTTTGGCCACATTCCGGATGCGCTCGGTCGAGCCCATCGAGGTGCCGCCGTATTTATGAACGATCAAAGCCATTGCAGGATATCAATCAGTTGTTGGTTGCGAGCTTTTTAGTCGCAACTGGCTGTTAAAGGCGCCATTTTCACCAGTGCCTGGACAGCCAGCAAAGTTTGAAATTATAGCCAGGTCATCCAGGGCGACTGCGCGCCTCATCCATCTTGTCCGCTTCGACGGAGTAGTGCAGAACAGGCCCTCGCCGAGTGACATGGCCCGTAGCCACCTTGAGGTGAATCCGGTGCCCGCGGGTAGTGCACGACGCAATTTGCACCAGCAGTTGCTCAAGCTGCGCCGCACTGGGCGTAGCCTGCTGCTGCAGCAGCCAGCAGCGCAGCGCATTGGCCTGGCGTGGCGGCGATAACGCCTGCAACGCCTTGATGGCTGGCGGTGTGCCGACTGCAGTCAAATCCTGCCGGGCAACCTCCAGCAGCACCGCCTGTGCTTGGGCGGCGTGCCGGGCACTGCGGGAAAAGGTCTCGCGATACTGCGGAAACGCCTGCGCCAGCGCAGGCAGCAGGCGCGCCCGAATGCGGTTGCGGGTATAGCGTTCGTCGGTGTTGCTCGGGTCATCGACAAATGGAATTTTCTGCGCTACCACCCATTCGCGCAAACTGAACGCCGGAATCTGCAGCAGCGGGCGGTAAAACACCATCCCCTCGCGCTCAAACTTTGCGGGCATGGACGCCAGACCCGGCAAACCGGCTCCACGGCTGAGCGCCAGCAACAGGGTCTCCACCTGGTCGTCAGCATGCTGGCCCAGCAGCACGCCATTAAGGCCACTTTGCCGGGCCACCCGCGCCAGTGCCGCGTAGCGCGCCCGCCGCGCCGCGTCTTCAGGGCTTTCGCCCGGTGCATGACCGGCATCGACCTGCACCACATGCAGCGGCACCTGCGCGTTGGCGCAGACCGTCTTGCAGACGCGTACAAAGTCGTCGGCTGCGGCCTGAAGCCCATGATGAACATGAAGGGCCTGAACCTGGCCGGGCCAGCACTGCACGGCGGCCAACAGCAAGGCGGTGGAATCCGCGCCACCACTGTAGGCAACGCCCAAAGGCGGTGGCGGGCAGGCACTACCCGCCACCGCCTGCAAGACTCGCAGCGCCGGATTGGCGGGATACGTCGCGTTCACTGATTCGGGTTGGCCGGCGCCTCGTCCCACCACCCGGGGCTTACTTGCTCGCGTCGGCTTTGGTGTCGGTAAATCGGCCATAGCTTTGCAGGCGATCATAGCGACGGTCCAGCAACTCCTTGACCTTCAAGTCGCTGACCTGCCGGAACGCATCATTGAGCGCCCGTTTCAGAAAGGCCGCCATCTGCTTGGGGTCGCGGTGGGCCCCTCCCACCGGTTCATTGACAATCTTGTCGATCACGCCCAGCGCCTTGAGACGATGCGCCGTGATGCCCATCGCCTCGGCGGCCTCCTGCGCCTTGTCGGAGGTTTTCCAGAGAATCGAGGCGCAGCCTTCCGGGCTGATGACGGCGTATATCGAATACTGCAGCATCACGACCTGGTCGGCCACAGAAATGGCCAGCGCCCCGCCCGAGCCGCCTTCACCGATGATGGTGGTGATGATGGGCACTTCGAGTTGCGCCATTTCAAAAATGTTGCGGCCAATGGCTTCCGACTGGCCGCGCTCTTCGGCGTCGAGACCGGGATAGGCGCCGGGTGTATCGACAAAGGTGAACACCGGCAGCCTGAATTTTTCGGCGGTTTTCATGAGCCGCAGCGCCTTGCGGTACCCCTCAGGCTTGCTCATGCCGAAATTGCGCAGGCTGCGCTCGCGGGTATCACGTCCTTTTTGATGGCCCAGCACCATGCAGGCGGTGCCATTGAAACGGGCCAGGCCGCCGACAATGCTCAGGTCGTCGGCAAAATGCCGGTCACCGTGCAGTTCCACAAAGTCGGTGAAGATGTCCCGGATGTAGTCGAGCGTGTAGGGCCGCTCGGTGTGACGGGCGATCTTGGTGATCTGCCACGGGCTCAAGACGCTGTAAATTTCCTTGGTGAGCTGCTGGCTTTTTTTGGCAAGCTGGTCGATTTCTTCTGAAATATCAACCGCTGACTCGGTTTGCACATAACGCAACTCTTCTATTTTTCCTTCCAGGTCAGCAATCGGCTGCTCAAAATCGAGGAATATCTTTTTGGCCATCTACTGCTCCTCAAGGCTTGCTTAAACTCGAATCTGCTCACTACCCTGCCTGGTATCCGGGACCGGCAAAGGATCGAGAGAGCGCCAAATATACCAAGTCGCCACACTGCAGTATGGTGCCCAGGCATCCGCCACCTCGCGTGCATCGCTGCGACTGACCGATTCACCCGAAAAATAGTTGTGGCTGATGCCATTGATCAGCCCGACGTCGTCCAGCGGCAGCACGTTGGGACGCATGAGGTAAAAAATCAGGAACATCTCGGCCGTCCATCGGCCAATGCCGCGAATCGCCACCAGTTCGGCAATGATCGCCTCGTCGTCCATCACCTGCTGCCAGTCGCTCACATGGAGTGTGCCGGCATCAAAGTGAATTGACAAATCAACCAGATACTCGATTTTGCGCGCGCTCAGGCCCGCCGCCCGCATGTCATCGACCTTGAGCCGCAATATATGGGCCGGTGTCATTTCTTTGGGCAACGCCGCAAAACGGTGCCAGACAGTTTGCGCAGCCTTGACCGAAATCTGTTGCCCCACAATGCTGCGCGCCAGAGTGCTGAAGGCATCGCCACGCGTTTGCAGACAGGTGTCGCCACACTGCGGAATCAGCCGCTTCATGACCCGGTCTTTCTTGACCAGATGCCTGCAGGCGTCGGCCCAGTACGCAGGC
The DNA here is from genome assembly GCA_002413395.1 of Polaromonas sp. UBA5171. Classification (GTDB taxonomy): domain Bacteria; phylum Pseudomonadota; class Gammaproteobacteria; order Burkholderiales; family Burkholderiaceae_C; genus Polaromonas. The sequence continues at coordinate 4,619 of DHWX01000029.1, forward strand.
ATCACGGTGGCGGCCCCGCACTTCCCGAACTCCTCGGGTGCCTCGATCAGCTCAGTACTGGCAGGTCCGCTTTTTACTATTCTTTTCATAGCTTGTCAGGCCTTTCTTTAAAGAGCCGAAGGCTAAAACGGTTTTCAACTCTCACGATTGCACTTCCCAGGCTGTCCCTTGAGGCGAGTCTTTCAGCACAATGCCTTGGCCCAGCAACTCGTCGCGAATACGATCGGCCGCCGCGAAGTCCCTGGCTTTTTTCGCTTCAGCGCGCTGCGCAATCAACGCCTGAATGCTGGCGTCGTCCAGCTCCGCGCCAGCCTGCAGGAAACGGCCCGGCGTGCCCTGCAGCAGCCCCAGACACGCGCCCAGGGCTTTGAGCAAACCGGCCAGTTTGGGAGACCGCGTCTTGTTGACTTCGCCGGCCAGCTCAAACAACACGGCAATTGCTTCGGGCGTGCCAAAGTCTTCGTCCATCGCCGCCTTGAAGCGGGCCGCGAACGATTCACGCCAGTCTATGCTCACGCTGGCAGGCGCGACAAGGTTGAGCGCGGTGTACAGGCGCTTGAGCGAATTACGGGCATCATCCAAATGCGCATCGCTGTAATTGAGCGGGCTGCGGTAGTGCGCCCGGAGAATGAAAAACCGCACTGTTTCGGCGTCGTACCGGGCCAGAATTTCGCGGATGGTAAAAAAGTTGCCCAGTGACTTGGACATCTTTTCGTTGTCCACCCGCACAAACCCGTTGTGCATCCAGATACTGGCCAGCGGCTTGCCAAAGGCACCCTCGGACTGGGCAATCTCGTTTTCATGGTGCGGAAACTGCAAGTCAGCGCCGCCGCCATGAATGTCAAACGACTCGCCCAGCAACTCACAGGCCATGGCCGAGCATTCAATATGCCAGCCAGGACGGCCGCGGCCATAGGCGCTGTCCCATTTGGCATCGTCGGGCTCACCCGGCTTGGCGCTCTTCCAGAGCACGAAATCCAGCGGGTCATCCTTGCCGCCATCCACCTCCACCCGCTCGCCAGCACGCAACTCATCGGGCGACTTGCCAGAAAGCTTGCCATAGCCCGCAAACCTGCGCACGGCGTAGTTCACGTCGCCAGCGTTCTGGCCGCCATGCGAGGCGTAGGCCAGCCCCTTCTGCTCAAGGACGCCAATCAACTTGAGCATTTGTGGCACGTACTGGGTGGCGCGCGGCTCATGGGTCGGTCGCTCGATGCCCAGCGCGTCGGCATCCTGATGCAGCGCCTCGATCATGCGGTTGGTCAGCGCGCGTATGCTTTCACCGTTTTCAAGCGCGCGCCTGATGATCTTGTCGTCAATGTCGGTGACGTTGCGCACATAGGTGACCTGCAAGCCACTCAAGCGGAGCCAGCGCTGGACCACGTCAAAAGCCACCATGGCGCGCGCATGGCCAAGGTGGCAAAGGTCATACACCGTCATGCCGCAGACATACATGCGGACCTGGCCAGGGACCAGGGGAGAAAAATTTTCCATGCCACGCGACAGCGTGTTGTAAATGCGAAGGCTCATGAATGGTCTGGGTGCGTGGCCTGACTTCAATTGGTCAGAAGGTGAACACAAGGCGGTATCTCTGGGGATCGCTGTCAGACAAAAGGCTGACTGCGGATGCGCAAGAACCTGCCATCAACCGGAAAAGTTCAAGACCGCGCAAGCCATGAACTATAACCCCCTCAGCTACAATTGCACCATCCATTCGGTTGGTGTTACAGCGTATAAATGACCCGCCCGGCCCACTGAAAGCCGTGTCGTATATATTGGCTTTGTGCCCGACGGCTTGCCACATCTGCCAAAAAAATCACCAAAGTTCTTATGCCAACGCCAGCATTACTTGCACGCCAACCCTTGCTGATCATCCTGCGCGTGCTGGCGCTGGCGGCTACGCTGTTGGTGTCCCTGGCCCATGCCGACGAGTACGCTGACATAAACCGCCTGATCGGGGCCAGCCAGTACGTTGAAGCGCTTGCCAAAGCCGAAGCGTACCTGGCCAGCAAGCCGCGCGACCCACAAATGCGCTTCCTCAAGGGTGTCATCCAGAGCGAAACCGGCAAACCCAGCGAAGCGATGGCCACTTTCATCCACATCACGGAAGACTACCCCGAACTGCCCGAGCCCTATAACAACCTGGCGGTACTCTATGCCAGCCAAAACCAGTTCGACAAGGCCAGAGCCGCACTTGAAATGGCAATTCGCATTAATCCGGGCTATGCCACCGCCTACGAAAACCTAGGCGATGTCTATGCCCAGCTCGCCAGCCAGGCCTACAGCAAGGCGCTGCAGCTCAACGCAAGCAATGTCGGCCTGCCCCCCAAGCTGACCCTGATCCGTCAGTTGCTGACGCCCGTTGCAAAAACCCCCAAACCGGCCGCCGCATCCTGAAAAGCCATCCGCCTGATTTTTTCTTTCCAAGGAGTGACCCATTGAAGACAACCCTCACACGACGCGCCGCAACGGCCCTGTTAGCGGCCGCAAGTCTGGCCGGGCTGGCCGCTGCCGGCCCAGCCTTGGCGCAGACCGCGCCCAAGGTCAAATTCATCACCAGCGAGGGCAACTTTGTGGTCGAGGTTTACCCGGACAAAGCTCCCAAAACGGTTGAAAACTTTTTGCAGTATGTGAAAGACAAGCACTACGACGGCACCATTTTTCACCGGGTGATCAACAACTTCATGGTGCAGGGCGGCGGCTTTGACGCCAGCTACGCGCAAAAACCCACGCGCCCGCCGATTCTTCACGAAGGCCGCGAAGCCATCGCCAGGGGTGGCCCAAAAAATACGGTTGGCACCATCGCCATGGCCCGCACCAGTGACCCCAACTCGGCCTCGGCGCAGTTTTTCATCAACGTCAAGGACAACGATTTCCTGAACCCCACCGCGCAGAGTGATGGCTACACCGTGTTCGGCAAGGTCGTGAGCGGCATGGACGTGGTCAATAAAATAAAGTCGGTGCCCACCGGCGCAGGCGGCCCCTTCCCTTCGGACGTGCCCAAAACACCGGTACTGATCAAATCTGCCACCCTTCTTAACTGACTCACCCCTGCAGGACCTTTATGAACAGCCCCAAAGTAGCACTCCACATCGCCAACCATGGCGTCATCACGCTCGAACTGGACGTCGCCAAGGCGCCCAAGACCGTCGCCAACTTCCTGAACTATGTCAACAAGGGTTACTACACCAACACCGTGTTTCACCGCGTGATCCCCAACTTCATGGTGCAGGGCGGCGGCTTTGAACCCGGCATGAAGCAAAAACCCACCGACGGCGAGATCGAAAACGAAGCCAGCAACGGCCTGAAAAACGACAACTACACGGTTGCCATGGCCCGCACCAATGCACCGCATTCGGCCAGTTCGCAATTCTTCATCAACGTGGCGGACAACGGCTTCCTGAACCACACCGCACCCGTACCTTCGGGCTGGGGCTACGCCGTGTTTGGCAAAGTGGTGGAAGGCAAGGATGTGGTTGACAAGATCAAGGCCGTCAAAACCGGCCGCAAGGGCTTTCACGACGACGTCCCGGTGGACGACGTGGTGATCGAAAAAGCGGTTGTGCTGGCCGCCTGACATTCTTCGCGTGATCATCCCTGCCGTGCCCCAGATCACGGAGCTCAACGCTCCGGATTCCTGGCGCATTGTCGATTTCATTTCGGACCTGCATCTGAGCGCTGACGCGCCAGCCACCTTCACCGTCTGGCGGCACTACATGGAAAGTACCCCGGCCGACGCCGTGTTTATTTTGGGCGACTTGTTTGAAGTCTGGGTCGGCGACGACGCCGTGCATGACGACGCAGTCAGTGCCGCCAGGCCGTTACCCACGGCCAGTTTTGAAGACCGCTGCGCCCGCGTGCTGGGTCAGGCAGCACGGCGGCTGACGCTTTTTTTCATGCACGGCAATCGGGATTTTTTGGTCGGCCCGCGTATGATGGCCCTTTGCAACGCCCGCCTGCTGGCCGACCCCACCGTGCTGGTTTTTCACGGTCAGAAAGACCGGCGCTGGCTGCTCTCGCATGGCGACGCGCTGTGCCTGGGCGACACAGACTACCTGCGGTTTCGCCAGCAGGTGCGCAGCGTAACCTGGCAGCGCGACTTTCTAGCCAAGCCCCTGGCCGAGCGCCAAACCATCGCGCGTGGGTTGCGTCAACAAAGCCAGCAGTACCAGGCGCAGCGCAGGCAATCAGGGGCCGACGATGCCGACGTTGACAGCCACGCCGCCCGCCAATGGCTGCAGGCCGCCAATGCCCGCACCCTGATTCATGGCCACACTCACAAACCGGCGGTGCACGACCTCGGACATGGCTTGGCACGCGTGGTGCTTAGCGACTGGGATGCGCAAGACGCGGTGCCACGCGCCGACGTGCTGCGCCTGCGCACCACCGGCCTGAAGCGCCTTGCCCTGCACTGAACCCGAAACCGACGGCGGAGGGGATCTGAACTCATGCTGAACTGGTTGCGCAATTTGGGACGTCGGCAGCTCGACGCCAACGCCATTCCCGACAATTTGTGGCTGGACACCCTGCTGCACTACCCTTTTCTGGCCAGGCGACCGGTGGCCGAACATTTACGACTACGCGTCCTGGTCAGCCAGTTTCTGAAGAAAAAACAATTCAGCGGCGCGCACGGACTGAAGGTCACGGACGATATGGCGGTCGCCATTGCAGCGCAGGCCTGCCTGCCGATGCTGCACCTGGGCCTGCGCTGGTATGACGACTTCGAGGGCATTGTGGTGCACCCCGGTGCCATGCTGGCGCACCGAGAAGTCACCGACGGCAGTGGCGTGGTGCACCATTTCAGCGAAGTGCTGCTGGGCGAAGCCATGAATCGCGGACCAGTCACCCTGAGCTGGCAAGACGCCGCCTCCGGCGACACCGTGGAACGGGGACACAACGTGGTGATCCACGAGTTCATCCACAAAATCGACATGCGCGACGGCTTGGCCGACGGCTGTCCACCATTGCCCTCGCGCAAAGCTCATGCGTATTGGCATGAGGTCATGCAGCCTGCCTACGACGCGTTTTGCGAGCAGGTGGCCATGGCCCACCGCTTTGGCGGTCAGCCGCCCTGGCTGGATGCTTATGGCACCAAGTCGCCGGCCGAATTTTTTGCGGTGACGTGCGAGGCCTACTTCGTCAACCGCGAGCGTTTTATCAGGGATTTTACTGATCTGACCACCCTGTTTGACCAGTTTTTCAAGGTCAAGCAGCCGCTGGTTCAATAGGAACGGGAGCAAATGACTACTGGTTTAATAGCAACCTAGGCGCGATTCAGGCCGCAAAACGCGCCTTTCACGGATGTTGAGGCCGTCATGCAAACGGTAGCGCAAAGGTCTGCGCATGAGACCTGCGGACACAAACCTGCAAAAACACTTGACATTGTTGCACCGCATCACTAAAGTTCGCGGATTTTCAACTTTTGGAATTTCTTGTGGGGAACGGTTCCAGTGACAGTTGTCGATCCCGGATCGATATTGCTGCCTGACAGGCCCCCGGAAATCCGTCTCCCCTGTGTCTGATCCGGCACGGTGTCCAAGCCGAACCAATCGGCAATTTGTTCCCAGGCTTCTGTAATTTTGTTGCTTGAGCGCAGTTCGACCTTGCACACGGTCGCATAGTCGTTGACGCAGCATGCCTTGATGTTTCAACGCAATGGCTGGTCCTGACCGCTAGAGCCATGGAATGAATATAGGGAAAATCCAGTGAATTTTTTCAACCAACTGTTTGGCGTTTTCCTGAAATCACGTCATACCAGTCACCTGTTTCAGCGCCGAGAAATTTTCGAGTCCCTGTCAACCGCGGGCTCGACCGGGGCGTTTCCAGACCAGTTGTCCCTCAAGCTGGTGCGCGATGCAAATGACGATCTAGCGGGCCTGCTGGCGCGGCTCGATTCCAGCAAGGACGGACTGACCGACGCCGAGGCAGACGCCATCCGTGAAAAAGTCGGCCTCAACGAGGTCGAGCACGAAAAACCCCTGCCATGGTGGCTGCACCTGTGGCTGAGCTACAAGAATCCGTTCAACCTGCTGCTGACCGCATTGGCCTTGGTGTCCTGGCTGACCGATGACATCAAGGCGGCCATTGTGATTGGCAGCATGGTGGTGATTTCCACCCTCATGCGTTTTATTCAGGAGCGGCGCTCCAATCAGGCCGCCCAAAGCCTGAAAGAGTTGGTCAGCAACAAGGCCACCGTGATCCGGCGCGATACCGCCAATCCCGCCAGTCCGGTCGAAATTCCGATCAAGCAGTTGGTGCCAGGCGATGTGGTGCTGCTGTCGGCCGGCGACATGATTCCAGCCGACTGCCGGGTCATGTCCGCCAGGGACCTGTTTGTCAGCCAGTCTGCCATGACCGGCGAATCGCTGCCGGTTGAAAAATTTCCTGAAACTAAAGGCCAGGCTGGTGGCGCGCTGGAAATGGCCAACCTGGTGTTCATGGGCACCAACGTGGTGTCGGGCTCCGCCGCGGCAGTGGTATTGGCTACCGGTAACCAGACCTATTTTGGCACCCTGGCGACGCGTGTCACCACCAGCACACGCGAGACCAATGCCTTCCAGGCGGGCGTCAACAAGGTGAGCTGGCTGCTGATCCGTTTTGCCTTTGTCATGGTGCCGATTGTGTTGCTGATCAATGGCTTCACCAAGGGCGACTGGACTGAGGCCTTTCTGTTCGCGCTGTCCGTGGCGGTCGGGCTGACGCCTGAAATGCTTCCGATGATCGTTACCTCCACCCTGGCCAAGGGCGCGGTGCTGCTGTCGCGCAAGAAAGTCATCGTCAAGCGGCTCGATGCGATCCAGAACTTCGGTGCCATGAATGTGCTGTGCACCGACAAGACCGGCACGCTCACGCAGGACAAAATCGCTCTGGCGCGCCACACCGACGTGTTTGGGCACGAGTCCGAGCAGGTACTGGAATTTGCCTACCTCAACAGCTTCTACCAGACCGGCCTGAAGAACCTGCTGGACCGCGCCGTACTGGAGCATGTCGAGGTGCAAAAAGAACTGCGACTGGCCGAAAACTACAAAAAAATCGATGAAATTCCATTTGACTTTCAGCGTCGGCGCATGTCGGTGGTGGTGTCCGAGCGCGATGACCACCACGAGCTGATCTGCAAGGGCGCGGTCGAGGAGATGGTGGCGGCCTGCACCAGTGTGCGCGATGGCGGGCAAACCGTGGCACTTGACGCCGCCATGCTGGAGCGGGTGCTTCGCGTCACGCGTGACCTGAACGAAGATGGCTTGCGCGTAGTGGCGGTGGCCGTGAAGGAAATTCCGCCCAGCCAACTGGTTTATTCCGTGGCCGACGAGTCAGCGCTGACCCTGATTGGCTATATCGCCTTCCTCGACCCGCCCAAGGAATCCACGGCCCCGGCACTCAAGGCCTTGGCCGACAACGGCATCACCGTCAAGATATTGACCGGCGACAATGAACTGGTGACGGCCGAGGTGTGCCGGCAGGTCGGCCTTTCGGTCGGAAGCATCGCGATGGGCGCGCAGATTGACCGCATGGACGACGAGGCGCTGGCCGCAGCGGTTGAGACGCACACCGTCTTTGCCAAGCTCTCGCCGCTGAACAAGGAGCGCATTGTGCGCGCACTGCGCGGCAACGGCCATGTGGTTGGCTTCATGGGCGACGGCATCAACGACGCACCGGCGCTACGCGCCGCCGACATCGGCATTTCGGTGGACACGGCGGTGGATATCGCCAAGGAGGCGGCCGACATCATTTTGCTCGAACGCAGCCTGATGGTGCTTGAGGAAGGCGTGATCGAAGGCCGCAAGACCTTCAGCAACATGCTCAAGTACATCCGCATGACGGCCAGCTCGAACTTTGGCAATGTGTTTTCGGTGCTGATTGCCAGCGTGTTCCTGCCCTTCCTGCCGATGCTGCCGCTGCAACTGCTGGTGCAAAACCTGCTGTACGACATCTCGCAAATTGCCATTCCATTCGACAATGTGGATGCTGAACTGGTCAGCCAGCCGCTCAAATGGAATCCCGACGACATCCGCCGCTTCATGATCTTCTTCGGACCGCTCAGCTCGATTTTTGACATCACCACTTTCGCCGTGATGTGGTACGTGTTCAAGGCCAATTCAGTGGTGAATCAAACTCTGTTTCAGTCCGGCTGGTTCGTCGTCGGCCTGCTCACGCAAACGCTGATCGTGCACATGATCCGCACGCCAAAAATTCCCTTCATCCAGAGCCGCGCCGCCTGGCCGCTGATGACCATGACGCTGCTCATCATGGTGGTGGGCATATTTTTGCCGATGGGCCCGATGGCCAGCTACTTCAAGCTGGAGGCGCTGCCCTTGCCCTACTTCGCCTGGCTGGCGGGTATCTTGTTGAGCTATGCGGTGCTGACGACGCTGATGAAACGCTTTTACATTCGCCGTTTTGGCTGGCAATGAGTGAGCTGGTTTTGCATGACCGCGGCGCTTCTTCGCCGGGCGTGGAAAATAAGGGCGTGATGGACAGTCACCAAAACAGGCACCGGGAGCCGACCCAGAATGCGGGGTTGCCAAAGGCACCGGGGCCGCCGAAAATTTGGCCAGCGCGCGTCCCGGTCGGCCGCACGGCTCGATTCACTGGCCGTTGCCGCTTTTCTCCGGCACTTGCTGGATCGCACTGTCCGGAAGCGGAGCCATTGGCACAGACGGCATCTGCGGCACATGCTGGACCGGCGGAACGTCGGGAACGGGCCCCGGAACGGCAATAACTCGTGGCGGAGTTACACCTTGCGGGCCTACGGAAACGGGCGGGACGACGAGCTCTGGCGGCGCGGCAAGGATCGATGGTGAGACCGGTTCGGGCGTCGGAACGGCTTCGGGAGCCTGAGCGGGTATCGGGTCCGGCACGCTCGCCTCGTGCGGCGCGTCAAAGCGCGCGCGCGGATCAATCACCCGGGACCTCAGGGAATGCTCAAAAAAGTCGCCAACGATGGGTAGCGCACTGTGCGCGCCCTGGCCCCAGTAGTTGCTTTGCAACGTGATGCGATTGTCGTTAAAGCCGACCCAGGCACCGGCCACCAGGTTCGGGTGCATCAGAATGAACCAGCCATCGGTGTTACCCTGGGTAGTGCCGGTCTTGCCCGCCACGTCGGCCTGAATGCCAAACTGGGTACGGATGGCCACGCCAGTGCCCCGGTCGATGACGCCACGCATCACGTCCAGCAGCGTTTGCGAGGCGGCAACGGACAGGGCATGTTCCGGTGCCTTGGCCTGAAATTTTTCAAGCACCCGGCCATTCCGGTCCTCAATCTGCGTAACCAGCATTGGCTCGATGTAGTTGCCGTTGTTGACGATCGTGCTGTAAGCCGAGACCATTTCCTTCAAGGTTACCGGGCTGGTTCCCAGCGCCAGCGATGGCACCAGATCAAGCTTGCTTTGCCGCACGCCCATGGCCTGGGCCAGCTTTGCCACCTTTGCCGGGCCAACGCTCTGCATCACCTGGGCGGTAATGATGTTGTTGGAATACACCAGGCCATCGCGCAGGCTCATGGCACGCCCGCTGGGCTCGCCGTCATCGCTGGGCCGCCAGACTGCGCCGCCTCCCAGCGGAATCTCCACGGCCTGGTCAATAAAACTATCGGTGGGACGGGCACCCTGCGCGAAGGCCACGCCATAAACGAAGGGCTTGAAGGTCGATCCGGGCTGTCTGCGGGCCTGTTGCGCATGGTCGAACGGATCCAGGCTGAAGTCGCGGCTGCCCACCCAGGCCATCACATGGCCGTTTCTCGGATCCAGGGCCATGAAACCGGCCTGCAACCGGGTCTTGTCCCGCCGCAGCGCCAGCATGAACGCCGGGTCAGCCTGCACCTGCTTGAGGGCCTGCTCATCCGTCAGGCCCGAATCCCTTGCTGCCTTGTACTCGCGGCTTTCGCGCTCGAATGCGAGCACCATATCTTTCCTTACGGCCCACGCCCGCCGTCCCCACTCTCCGTTCGCCACGCCCTGCAGCCTGTCGGCCTGTCGCGTCACCGCCTGGTTGGCCAGTTTTTGCAGCCGCGAGTCGATGGTGGTGCGCACCACCAGCCCGTCGGCGTAGACGTTGTAGTCATTGCGGTCGGCCCAGTCGATCAGCCACCGGCGCAAATACTGCGCGAAGTGGGGCGCCGGGCCAAGCGGCTCGATTTGCCGCTCAAATTCCACCTTCAGCGGCTTTTTCTTCAGGGAATCAAGCTTCGACGCTTTCAGCTTCTGGTGCTTGACCATCTGGCTGAGAACAATGTTGCGCCGCTCCAAAGATCGCTCGGGGTTCAATACCGGGTTGTAGTAGCTCGTGCCCTTCAACATGCCGATGAGCGTTGCGCTCTCCAGCACATCCAGCTTGTCAGCCGACTTGTCGAAGTACGTGCGGGCCGCCATTTCGATGCCGTAGGCGTTGTAGAGAAAGGGTACCGTGTTGAGGTAGGTCTCCAGAATTTCGTTCTTGGTATAGACAGACTCAATTTTCAACGCCGTGATGGCTTCCTTGATCTTGCGCGTCAAGTTCTGCGCGCGGCCGATCTCCTCAGGGTAGAGGTTGCGGGCAAGCTGCTGCGTGATGGTCGAACCACCTTGAAGGTCTCCAGTGAAGGTGTGCAACGCGGCCGAGGCCGTCCGCCGCAGATCAATGCCATGGTGTTGGAAGAACCGGTGGTCCTCCGTGGCAAGCAAGGCGGCAACCACGTTGGGGGAAATATCGGCGAGCTTGACCCAGTCGCGGTTGGACCGCTTGAACACTGCCAGTTCCTTGTCATCTGCCGAAAGCACTATGGCAGGCTGCTCAGATTTGAACTTCCTGATATCCCCAATGCTCGGCGTGAAGGGAATCAGGACCAGGACATACAGCAGCAACAGCACCGGCAACGCAGCCAGCGACAACGCGATGCCACGCCGGGTGGGATGGCGCAGGGAACGAAGAATTTCAGCGGAAAAAGGCTTGGCACGGGCCAAGACCGTTTTCATGATGTCAAATTTTAGGGGTGAACGCATTCTGGAAGTGTAGGATGGCAACACCAGCGCCTGGAGCAGGCTGCGGTGGCGCGGGTTGATCTATGTGTGCGCAATCTGCCGCTTTCCCGCTTCATTTGAAGAGCGACAGGCAACCGCCAGGGCAGCACTCCGAGATGCGGACAAAGATGTCCGGCCCGCCCTGGCTGGGATTGATGAAGCCAAGGCCTTGGTTGTCGCTCCAGCTTTTGAGGGTTCCGTCGAATCGCATGGGTGAGACTGTAGCAGCGCCTATTACGCCTGCCAAACCCCATACCCCAGCTCTCGCAGCGCAATCCCCAACTCCACCTCCATGTCGCGCGCGCCTTCATACGGCATCGGGTTGTACATGGCATAAAGCCCGGGTAGCAGGCGAATGCCGTACTTCAGCACATACACATTGGCCTGAATTCCCGCCTTGTGTTTGTCAAAACGCACATCGGGGTCCAGCCCCGTCATGCCCACATAGACAAATGGTTGGCCGAGCTGGTAGTCGGGGTTGGCGCGGCGAAAGCGCCCCACGCTCCATACCTCGTCCGACAGCTCGATCACATAGACATGGTAATGGTGGCTGCGCGGTATGCGTGGCTGTTTGGCGCGCGGCTTGGCCTGGGCCACATCAGCTGCCGCCGGCGGGCTTTCCCTTTTGGTCTTGCGGAGCGCGATGGCCATGGTGCCCTAAAGTATGCGTCAAACAGCTGGGCGCCTGATTTGCTGCCAGATATCAGCTATAGATAGGAGCCGGATGAGTATCTGAGCATCATTTTCGGGTTGTTTCACGCCGGTGCAGCGCCCAAGCAAAGGACATGCCCTCTGCCAGCATCACGGTGCCGCCCAGCGCGACGACTGCGCCGGTGCCGATACGCTCCATCAGGCTGGCGGCCACCACCACACCGACCGACTGGCCCAGAAACAGGAAAGAAGCGAACAGCGACACCGCCGTACCGCGCGCACCGGGGGCCATCTCAGTGGCGTTGGCCTGCATGGTGTTGTGAAACATGAAAAAGCCGAACCCCGCCAGCAGGCTGGCCGGAATGGCCGGTAGCCAGTGCGGCGTAAAGCCCACCACCAGCGACGCGAGACCCATGATGACGCCGCCCGGCAGCACCAGCCCGCGCCCGCCAAAGCGGCGAATCAAATGCCGCGCCACCGCCATGTACAGCACGCCGCCCAGGCCGAATAACGCCACGATGGCACCGGCCGCCGACAGCGACAGGCTCAAGGCCTTGTGCAGGTGCGAGGCCCATATGGCCAGCACACCAAAACCCGCCGCGCCTTCTATAAAGGCCAGCAGCAGGATGACGCGCGACCAGGAGCCGGTGATGATGATCAGCGCCTGCTTCACAAAGCCGGGGCGCTCTGGCTGCGGGCCGGGTGCCACCACGGCGGGCGCGGCCTGCTGCCGGCGAAAATCTATATACAGCAGCAAGCCCACCACGCCGAACAGCAGCGTGAGGAAGGCAAAAGCCCAGCGCCAGCCCAGCGCGTCGGTCAGCAAACCACCGACCATCTGGCCACCCACAATTCCCAGGGTGCTGCCCAACCCGGTGCGTGTGAGCATTTCCTGAAGCTGGTCGGACGGCACCGCGTCGCCGACCCAGGCCATCGAAAGCGGAATGAGCGCCGCCGCCCCAAGCGCCATCAACAGGCGCGCAAACACCAGCACACCCAGACTGTTGGCAAAGACGGCAAGCAGGCTGCCGACGCAGCAGCCCAGAGCGGCGAAGGTGATGACGCGGAACTTGCCGAGCCGGTCGCCCAGCGGGCCATAGAACAGCTGCGACGCGCCGTAGGTGATGGCAAAGATCGACACCACCTGCGCGGCTTGGGCCAGGCTGACGGCAAATACGCGCGACAATTCTGGCAGCATGGCATCGCAAATTCGCTGCGCCGACATGCTGGCGAAGCTGGCCAGGGACAGCAGCAGGATGGAACGTCGCGTCGCCGCGGAAAGGGGTGCAGGGACAGTGGTGGTCACGAGCGGGAGAGATTCAAAAAGCAGAGCGTGGCTTCCATGAAGGTGGCTGCCTGTTCACGCAGCGGCTGATAGCCTTGATCGAACTGAAGTATACGGGTGAGTTTGAGCTGCTCACAGCGCAACCGTCTTCATAATGGCACTCACAACCCGACCTCATCATCAGGAGTCATGTCTTGCAAAAATTGCCGCTTCTCGCCGCCCTCCTCTGCAGCCTTGCTACCGCGCAGGCCGCCGGGCCCGCCATATCCGAAGTGCCTGCCGTGCCAGCGCAGCACCCACTCGTGGGCACCTGGACCTGGACACTGCCCGGTAAATCATGTACTGAAACCTGGCAAGTCCGCGCAGACGGCACCCGGCTCGGCACCAGTGGAGAAGAGACCACACAGGCAGATTACGACATACCTCCGATTCCCGGCCTGCTGGGTTTTTACAAACTGGTGGAAACGGTTACCCAATCCAACGGCAAGCGCGACTGCTCGGGCGACTTGCATGAAACGACGGGCAACAGCGTGACGCAGTTCATTCAGTTCAGCCCAAAACGGGACCAGCTCGTCGTCTGCAGGGCCGAGTCGCTGAAGGCCTGCTATGGACCCTTGAAGCGGGTGCCGGGGTAGCACTTTTCAGCATGCGCGGGTCTTTCAACGGGCCATGCAAATACAGGTCCAGCACATTGCCTATGACGCTTTGCCAGGCCAGTCCTTGAAGAAGCATGACCGGGCAAGCCACCCCCCATCGGTCAGACCGAGGCGCTGCAATCCGTTTCATGGGTGGTCATTCAGGGTGAACGGCAAACCGGTGGCCATGCGAGCCGCCCGCTCATTCATGCTGGGCGGCTCCCCATGCCATGATGATGCGATGCAATTGTTCAACGCCATCCGTCAGTGCCGCCGGACCCGGTTGCAGAATTTCGGAAGACTTGATCTCGAACAATTGGCGATTTTTGACGGCGTTAACGTTCTCCCAGCCGTGTCGTGCCGCCACATGCGCAGGATGGAATTTGCGGCCGCACCAGGAGCCAAAAATGATATCGGGATTGCGCCACACAATCTCGCTGCCGTCGGCAATGATGCGGTCCCTGCCCATGGCCTTGGCGGCGAGTTCAGGAAAGCAGTCGTCACCACCGGCGATGCCGATCAGCTCGGAGACCCAGGCAATGGCGCTGATATGCGGCTCGTACCACTCTTCAAAATACACGCGCGGACGACGCTTGAGCGTGGCCGCGGCCTGCTCAATCGCCAGCAAGCGGTTTTGCATGGTCTGAATCAGCGCCAGGCCATGCTCGGCCTGCCCGACCATGGCGGCGAGCTGGTACAGCATCGAAAATATTTCCGCCACGCTGCGCTGGTTGAAGATGGTGACCTGAATGCCGGCACGAATCAGTTGCGCCGCAATGTCGGCCTGCAGGTCAGAAAAGCCAATCACGCAATCAGGCTGCAAGGCCACAATCTTGTCGATCCTGGCGCTCAGATAGGCGCTGACCTTGGGGTTTTCCTCGCGCGCACGCGGCGGCCGCACGGTGTAGCCCGAAATGCCCACAATGCGGCGCTCTTCACCCAGCAGATACAGCCACTCGGTCGGCTCTTCAGTCAGGCAGACGATGCGCTGCGGGCCCCAGTCACGGGTTGTGGCTGGGGAGTCTTTGCTGGCGACCAGCATTCGCCAAGTGCCCGCTATTTCAGTCATGGTTATACCTTTTCAAGCAGGCGTTCACGGCAAATTGACGTTAGAACTTGGCACGCAGCGCAGCGGTGACTGCGCGTCCGGCTTCAGGATAGATGCCGCTAGTCACACCACCAGTACATTCATAAGCCTGTGTGTAGAACTTTCGGTCGAACAGGTTAACGACGCCGAGCGAGACCTCAAGGTTCCGCCACTGATAAGCGTAGCGCACATCTGCCGTGGTATAGGCAGGCATGGAACACTGATTGGCGAAATCAGGATGCTGCGATGACACCCAGTTCACTCCACCGGAGAGAAGCTGGTTTGCCACCAGCGTCCAGTCGGCATGCAAAGCGAAGGTCCGACGCGGTGCCAGCGGCACCTCTTGGCCCGCATACGGTCCCGATTCAAAGGTGGATTTGCGCAATGCCGCATTCACGCGCAAGCTAAGGTTCTTGGTATAAGCATAGCTCTCATCCAATTCGATGCCAGAGCGACGAGTGGGGTCAAAATTGACATTCGCGCCATTAAAGCCGTACAGGCTGCCAGGCCCTGTGGCTGAAGGATCGTAGCCAATCTCATCGGTCAAAGCGCTGCGGTACCAGCGGGCATCGAATTTGACCGGTCCAGAGGCGTAGCGTGAACCCAGCTCCATATCCCTGGAGCGCTGTGGCAGCAACGTCATGCCAGGTGTTGTATAGCCCAATTCATCCACATTGGCCAAGCGAAAACTATGGCCGACGCGCCCATAAATGGAAACTGCTTTGCCAAGGGGTTGGCTCAGTCCGAGTTCCCAGGCATTTTGGTCGTCAGCCAGGCCCATCACCGCATTTGAATTATTTTTGCTGATGCGCTCTGTGCGAAGGCCCAAAGACAAGGTGGTACCCGTGGACGCCAGGGTGACCTCATCGCGCAAATACCAGGCACGTGAAGACTGGGTCGCCGTAGAGCCGTAGGCACCCAGCACATCGCGCTGCCAGCTTGCGTAGTCATTACCAAGCGTGAGCTTATTTGAAAATTTCGACAGGTTGGCACTGTGAACGGCGCGCAACGCATAGTTGGTGGCCTTGACATCGAAGTCATAGTTCGAACTGCCATAAGAGGAAACATACAGGCTACGCAACTTTTTTTCACGCGAACCAGTATCAGCCGTTAATTGCCAATTTCCTACAACGGCCTCCGCGAACAACCCACTTCGGGTGTTATCAATCGTGGCATTGTTTAAAGGGCTCGTGGTCTGGCTGGGATTGTTCTGGTACTGCGCCGCGGTGAGCGAACCAGGCAAGCCGGTGTCCAGCTCATCGTGCGACACGCGCGCGCCCACACGCAACCAGTCGTTGCTCCACTGGGCTACAGCCGAGGCCGCATCGGTGTCGGAGCGAAAATTGTCACGGTAGTTGTCCGCCTTGCGGTTCATGGCATTGACATCCAGCGAAACCCCGCCGCTGGCAAGCGTAGCATTGGCGCGCTCTTCTCGCAGGCCGTAGCTGCCTACCCCTGCATACAGGGAGGCCGCATTTTTACGCGCCGTTCCTGCTCCAGCCTTCGTGGTGATGATGATGACGCCAGCGGTTGCGCCTTCGCCGTAAAGCACGGCACCGCTGCCGCGAATCACTTCAATTCGCGCCACAGACTCAATCGGAATACCGGCCAGGCGGGTACCCCCTAAATCCGCTTCATTGATGCGGATGCCGTCCACGATCACAACCTGGTTGCTGTCGGATGTGCTGCCGAAACCGCGCAGGTCCAGGGCATAGTCTCCGCCACCATAAAAATCCTGGCGCCCTGGCACGCCCAGAATGCGCATGATGGCTTCGTTTACCGTGACCGCGCCAGAGCGTTGAATGTCATCAGCGGTAATCACGCTGGTGCCGAAGGGCTGGGCTTCGCTCGGCCCGGCCACACGGCTGGTCGTGACCACCACTTCATTGAGAGTGCTGGTGGACTGGCTTTGCGCCAGCGCCACTGAAGCAGCGGGCAGCGCCAGGCCAAGTACTGCAAGGCGTACAGAAGAAATACGGATTTTCATGGATCAAACAATCGACAAAATGCCCTCACCAGCTTCCCCGCCAGTGCCTGAGCGTTACGAACGTGCGGCCAGTTCATGGACGCGCGCATTCACCTTGTTGGCCGGTATCCGGGCTGACGGAACTGCTCTTCAATCGCCTTCCCAAGCGTGTGTTCAAAACGCTCAGTGGCTGATGATCAAAGCTGAATGGATCCTGACCTGTAAAGTCAAAGGAGCAACATTCGTCCGTTTACCGTTGCGGGGGCAGCGCAGGTTAAAAGTCGCGGCGCCTGCAAGACCGGGCTGACCGGTCCGCATGGCTTAGACTCACTCCTGCTTCCCGTTGAACTGCAGCGTGTGAACCACACTGCGAGCACCAACAGGCAAGATTCTACGCGGCAAAACCCCGCAAACCCTACAATCAGCCTTGTCATGTCGAATCCAACTCAAATCGACCAACTCATTGAGCGCGTAGAGCGGCTGTTGCTGCGCTACGAAGAATTGCAGCGCACCAACGTCCTGCTGGGCGAACAGGTCAGCGTTCTGACCCAGGAGCGCGATTCCCTCAAATCACGACTCAGTGCCGCGCGCGCCCGCGTCGATGCCTTGCTGGAGCGCTTGCCCGAAAGCAGCGGACACGGGATCAAAATCCCAATGGAAACCGAGCGATGAAACAGCTCGAAGTGCAAATCATGGGACAGAGCTATTTGCTGGGCTGCCCCGAAAACGGCGACGCGCGCCTGCTTGAGGCCGTTGGCCGGGTGGACGCCGCCATGTGCAAAATCCGTGACGCCGGCAAAACCAAGGCGCGTGACCGCATTGCGGTACTGGCCGCCCTGAACCTCGCATTTGAGCTTCCCGAACGCGGCGCCACCGGCATGCCAGCGCCAACTGCAACACGGCTCCACGTACCGAATGGCAGCCCTGATGGCAACGCAGAAGCCTCGGGCCCACAGCTCGCTGCCTTGCTGCAGCGGCTGGACACGGCACTGGGTATTGACGGTCGGCTGCTTTAAGCTGGTCCATTTTCCCCAACAAAAGCCCGCCCGCGCCTCCGCGTAACGGCTACAAAGGCCTACAATTAATTTGTCTGCGATGCGCACTGGGCTTTATATTTCCTTGAACCAATGCTCCACGAGCACGGGCTTGGTAAATTGTCTGGCAGGCGTGATCGTCTCGCGTCAGACGAACCCGAAACCTGACTGCCCTCGCCCACCTGAACCCCGGTTCAGGATGACGGTCCAGTGGCACTCGCAGACACCTTTTTCTCCCTCCCGGGATTCCGTCCTGCTCTTCACCGGCCCGCAGCACGCGCTGCATCACACATTGCCCTTGCATGAATCTCGAACCTCTCATCATCCTTGAGCTCGCCTTGCTGGGCGTTGGTACCGGCTTTCTTGCCGGCTTGCTGGGAATTGGCGGCGGCATGATGATGGTGCCTTTCATCACCATCATCCTGTCGAACCGTGGCGTGGCTCCTGATCTGGCGGTGAAGATGGCCATCGCCACTTCCATGGCAACCATCATCTTCACTTCCATCTCCAGCGTTCGGGCGCACCACAAGCGCGGCGTGGTGCGCTGGGATATCGTGGGACGGCTGGCACCCGGCATCATCGTGGGCAGCATCATCGGCAGCCTGGGCGTGTTCTCGCTGCTCAAGGGCTCTTACCTGGCGATCTTCTTTGCCCTGTTTGTGAGTTTTTCTGCAACACAGATGTTCCTGAACAAAAAACCGAAACCTACGCGGCAAATGCCGGGCACTGCGGGCCAGTTGGTGGCGGGCGGCTTTATCGGCTTCCTGTCGGGCCTGGTTGGCGCGGGCGGCGGCTTCATCAGCGTGCCGTTCATGACCTGGTGCAATGTGGCAATACACAGCGCCGTGGCTACCTCCGCGGCACTGGGGTTTCCGATCGCAGTGAGCAATGTGCTGGGTTATGTGATCAGCGGGCAACGGGTGCAGGGCCTGCCAGTCGGCTCCTTCGGCTACATCTGGCTACCCGCGCTTGTGGTGATTGCCGTGTGCAGCTTCGCCACCGCACCGCTGGGTGCGCGGGCCGCCCACAAGCTGCCGGTCGGCAATCTCAAGCGGGTGTTTGCCAGCATTTTGTATGCGCTGGCGGCCTATATGCTCTACAAAGGCCTGAGCAGTTAGTTCCCCACGCTGGTCACTGCATGTACGGCGCTGCTCCCAAGGGGGCTGAACTTGCCTGGGGGCCGGCGCTGCGTTCGCCAGGCCGCGCAACCGATACTCAGGCGGTCAGCGGTGCATGCATCACGACGATGCCGTCTTCGTCGGCATAGAGCCAATCGCCGGGATAAACCCACACTCCCTGGATCTGCACCGCCACGCCGTTCTGGCCTTCGTTGCGCTTTTCCGTCGGTAGCGGCATGGCAGCCAGTGCCCGGATGCCGACCCGGCACTGCGCCAATTCGGTCACATCGCGCACGCAGCCATCGACGACCACACCGGCCCAGCCGTTTTTTGCGGCTGCTGCACCAAGGTTGCCGCCCAGCAAGGCGCGGCGCAGTGACGCGCCACCATCCACCACCAGCACGCGGCCCTCACCGGACGAATCAACAGCCGCTTTGACCAGCGAGTTGTCTTCAAAGCATTTGACCGTAACGACCGGTCCGCAAAATTTTCGAATGCCTCCATAGTCCTTGAACACAGGCGGCAACACCCTGAATGCGCCTAAGTTGTCATTTTTATGGGTATCGCAAAGATCACAGGTCGCGAACGAAACAGCAGTAGTGGCGGTCATTTTCAGCAGCTTTCTTGATGGATATTTGACGCAAGCATACAGATTTTCAGCCTATGTCCGATACAACGGCACGCTGCTTGGCGGCGGTTTCCCCAACTGCCTTTTTCGTTTGAATAGCCACCACTGGCAACCATTGAATGGCCTGAGGAATAGTGCGCCAAGGTGTTTTCCCGGTTCTCAGAGGTAAATCTGCAACATCTATGCGCAAATAAAGTGAGTTTTCACTATGAAACTGCGTTTTTCTCCAGTAGCATCCGCATTGCCACAAGGAAGTAGTTATCCGTGTGGTGATTTATCAACTTCTAGAAGGAAAATCAATCATGGCAACTGCGAAAAAAACACCGGTAAAAAAAGCGCCTGCAAAAAAGGCTGCTCCGGCAAAAAAAGTCGCTGCAAAAAAGGCAGCACCAGCGAAGCAGGTAGCTGCCAAAAAAGCAGCTCCCGCAAAGAAGGTAGCCGCGAAGAAGGCAGCGCCAGCGAAGAAGGCAGCGCCAGCCAAGAAAGTTGCAGCAAAAAAAGCGCCCGCAAAAAAGCGCACACCCAATGCAGCGTTCATGAAACCACTGACCTTGAGCCCGGCTCTGGCAGCTGTGGTTGGCGACAAGCCTTTGCCACGCACAGAGATCGTTAAAAAACTGTGGGTTTACATCAAGGCCAAGGATCTGCAGGACAAAGTCAACAAGCGCATGATCAACGCCGACGAAAAACTGCGTACCATATTCGGCAAGGCGCAGGTGTCGATGTTCGAGATGGCCGGCCTGATCGGCAAGCACGTCAAATAATCAGCTTTTGCTAATTCCCAAAAGGCCGGTACCCACCGGCCTTTTTTATTGTCAACAAAATGCGGCTGCGCTCCATAAAATGGATTCAGGCTTTCAAGACGACCGACCCAGCGCATTTTTTGTGATGGATGACAGCGTGGCACGCGTCGTGATGACTTCCGGGTCCAGTGCCACTTCGATCAGTGTGCCCTCCTTGCGCGCCAGCGCGGCCAGCAGTTCAGCCTCGAATTCGGCGGTGCGCGTGATGCGCACTCCGGCATAGCCGTAAGCGCGTGCCAGTGCGGCAAAGTCGGGATTATCAAGGCGCGAACCACTCACATGATGCGGGTATTCGCGCTCCTGGTGCATGCGGATGGTGCCGTACATGCCGTTGTTGAGCAGCACGATGATGCTCTTGGCACCGTGCTGAACGGCAGTCGCCAATTCCTGGCCGTTCATCAGAAAATCACCGTCCCCAGCGATGGTAAAGGCCACCCGCCCAGTTGTGATGGCGGCGGCAATGCCCGCCGGCACGCCATAGCCCATGGCTCCCACGGTAGGCGCCAGTTGCGTCTTGTGCCCTTTGGCAAGCCCGTGGTGCTTGAAAAACCGGTGCAGCCAGCTGGCAAAATTGCCTGCTCCATTGGTCAGCACGGCATCCGCTGGCAAATGCCTTTGCAACAGGCCCACAATGACGGGCATGTCGATATTGCCTGGAAGCTCTTGTGGTTCAAGGTTTTCCAGGTAGTCCGCGTTGCCGGAAGCAGTCCAGGCCTCCCATGGCACGGACGGCGGCGCGGTTAACACCTCCAGCGAGCGAGCCGCCGCATTCATGGTCGCCTGGATGGCTAGATCCGCCTGATAAACACGGTTGAGCTCTTCTGCACTGGCGTGGATATGCACCAGCTTTTGCCTGGGCCTGGGGGCTTCCAGCAGCGTGTAGTTGCCGGTTGTCATTTCACCGAGCCGCGGGCCAATGGCAATGATCAGGTCGCTGGCCTTGACGCGCGCGGCCAGCTTGGGATTCAGGCCAATGCCCACATCGCCAACATACAGCGGATGGTGGTTGTCAAAGGTGTCCTGAAAGCGAAACGCATTGCCCACCGGCAAGCTCCAGTTTTCGGCAAAACGCTGCAGCGCCTGCGCCGACTGGGGTGTCCAGCCACCACCACCGGCAATGACCAGCGGTTGCCTTGACGCCAACAGCATCTCGCGCAGCGTGCACAAAGCGCCAGGATCACTCCAGGCCTGAACCGCCTCAACGCGGGGCAACGGCTGCGCCTCGGTCATTTGGGTCAGCATGTCTTCGGGCAACACCAGCACCACCGGACCGGGCCGGCCGTTCATGGCCGTTGCAAAGGCGCGCGCCACATACTCGGGCATGCGGTCGGCATCATCAATACGCTCCACGCGTTTGGCAAAGCCTTTGGTGCTGGGGCCGAAAAAGCTGGAAAAATCAACTTCCTGAAAGGCCTCGCGGTCGCGGCAATCGCTGGCCACGTCACCGACCAGCAGCACCATCGGTGTCGAGTCCTGAAACGCGGTGTGCACACCGATGGAGGCATTGGTGGCGCCGGGACCGCGCGTCACCATGCAAACGCCTGGCCGCCCCGTGAGCTTGCCATGCGCCTCGGCCATGAAGGCCGCGCCGCCTTCCTGACGACAGGTGATGAATTTGATCTGCTCGCGGCGGGCGTACAGACCGTCCAGCACGGCCAGGTAGCTTTCGCCCGGCACGCCAAACGCATGGGTAACGCCCTGGGCCAGAAGGCAGTCAACGAGAAGATGGCCGGCAATTTGTTGGGTCATGCCCCCATTGTGCCGCGATCAGCCGGGAAAAGCCGTGCTTACTCGGGCGTGCTGCTGTCGCCGTCGGCACCGCCAGCAGCCAGCGCTTGCCGCGCCAGTTCCTCCTCGCTCAGGGGTGGGGCTTCTTCAAGCGCCGCCAGCTCTTCGAGAAACTCCGCGCTTGGCGCTTCGTGCTCCAGCAACACTTCTTCAAGTTTTTGCCGACCGGTTTCAATATGTACCGAGGGTGAAGCCAGCACGGTGGGCGGCACGGGAAATTTCTCGCCGAGCTCGAACTTCAACGCTTGTGATTTTTCATCCACCCAGTGGGCAAAATCACCTTCCTTGGGCGCGTTCGAATGAGTCATGATCATCTCCTTGGCTTGCAGTGCGGCCCTGGCGCGAGTGGTCAGGACATGGCTCATTATGGGCGCAGGCACCGCGCAGCGATAGTGCCATATGCATGAACCGTGCAAAATGTGGCCACTGGCCATCCCATGCGCCACCCGCCATGACCTTACCTGTAATCGATTTTTTCTCTTCGTCGCCCGAGGTCGCGCGCTGGCTGATCGGCTCGACGCTGCTGGTCGATGGCGTGGGAGGCCGGATTGTCGAGACCGAAGCCTATGACCGGGAAGACCCGGCATCACACAGCTTTTGCGGTCCCACGCCACGCAACGCGGTCATGTTTGGCCCGCCGGGCCGCGCCTACGTGTACCAGTCTTACGGCATTCACTGGTGCCTGAACCTGGTATGCCGCGAAGCGGGGCATGGTGCCGGCGTGTTGATCCGTGCGATTGAACCCTTGGCCGGACTCGACCTGATGCGGGCCCGGCGCGGGCTCGAAGACGTGCGGCTGCTGTGCGCCGGGCCGGGGCGGGTGGGGCAGGCGCTGGGCATCACGCGGGAACACAACGGTCTGGTCATCGCCGCACCCCTTTTTGAATTGTTGCCGGCAAGCGGACCCCTTCAGGTGATTTGTGGATCGCGCGTTGGCATTTCAAAGGCGGTTGAGCAGCCCTGGCGCTTCGGGCTGGCGGGCTCACGCTTTTTGAGCCGGCCTTTCCGTTGAACGGCAGCGGGGTGGATGGGTTCAGGCGGCAACCAGCGCCGTGCGCCGCACCCGCCGCACATTGAAGGCGCTGGCAATCAGCACCGCCTGCAGCAGCGCCAGGCCCAGCAGCACGCCGCGGTATTGGCCGTGGTCCATCAGCACACCAAAAACCAGCGGCGAGACCGCTTGACCAATATCCAGCCCCGCATAGACCACGCCATAAACCCGGCCCGATGCATTTTCAGGCGTTGAGCGCTTGACCAGCAGGTCGCGCGATGGCCCGGCAACGCCGGTTGCCAAGCCCATGAGGCCAAAAAACACCGGCACCAGCCACGCCGACATACTGCCCAGAGCCAGCGTCAGCGCGATCACTGCCGCAATCCCAAAGCCAGCACCCACAACACGTTCACAACGTGCCGGGTCTGCAGCCAAAAAAACCACCCAGCACCATCCCGCCCGCGCTGCACACCATGTAAACCGTCAGGCACATCGCCACCAGCGCCAGCGGCACGGCGTGCAACTGGCGTGCCGCTTCCGGCGCAAAGGCCTGGACCACGCTCAATACCATGGCATACCAGAAAAAGAAGGCAAAACACATCCACACTGCGGGAATTTTGAGAAAGCTCAAGCCACCATCGACCGCGGGTGCACCCTTGACGGGTGCCACCACATTGAGCGCCAGTTTGTCGCGATTCAACACCAATACCGCCAACACGGAAAACACCAGTGCGGCCGCTGCCGCCAGCGCCACGCGCCATGAATAGGCAAACGTCAGCGTCACCACCAGCGCCGGTGCCAGCGCCCAGCCCAGGCTGCCGGTGATGCCATGCACGCTGTAGGCGTGGCCCAGGCGCGGCGCGCTCACCTTGCGGTTGAGCAGCGTGTAGTCCACCGGGTGAAACACCCCGTTGCCGACACCCGCCAGCCCGGCAAAGCCCGCCATCATCCAGTAACTGGTGCTGACCGAGTAACCCAGGACCGCCATGCCAATCAGTGCAAGGCCACCAAAAAGAACCGGGCGCGGGCCAAGGCGGTCCACCACAAAACCCGACAGCGCCTGCACCGCCGACGAGACGACAAAGAAAATTGACATCAAAAATCCCAGCTCCGCATAGCTGACGTTGAACACATCCTTGAGCCAGGGAAACAGCGGCGCCAGCAGCAACTGGCTGAAGTGGCTGATCAGGTGTGCCAGACCCACCAGACCAATCAAGTTGGCGTCAGTCCGCAAGGAGGAAACGCCGGAGGCTGGCTTGGACGGGGTGCTTGACGGTGTCATGGCGCTCGGGTCATCGGGTTCTTTTTGGGCTGAAATACAACAAGGAAAACACTTTACAGTGAATTTCAGGTCCATGTGGGCAGGCCCTCTTTCAGCCCTTTCAGATTGCTGCAATTTACCCGGCCGACTCATTCCCGAAGGCGACGGGTTGATCGCGCCGGTTGAAGTCACCCGCCGTTCGCCGCCCCCTGAACGAAAATCGAGCTCAGATGTGCAGGGCGTGCCCGAGCGCGCGCAGCGCTGCTTCCTGCACGGCCTCGCCCAGCGTCGGGTGGGCGTGGATGGTGCCGGCCACATCTTCGAGCCGCGCGCCCATCTCGATCGATTGCGAGAACGCAGTGCTCAGCTCGGAAACGCCGCGCCCCACGGCCTGCCAGCCAACGATCAGGTGGTTGTCGCGCCGGGCGACGACGCGCACAAAACCGTCACTCGATTCAATCGTCATGGCGCGGCCATTGGCGGCAAAAGGAAATAACGCGCTGATGCAGTCAAGCCCTGCCTCGGCAGCCGTTTGCGGCGTCTGGCCAACCACCACAATTTCGGGATCGGTAAAGCATACGGCGGCAATCGCCGCGGGCGCGAAGTGGCGGCGCTTGCCGCTGATGATTTCAGCCACCATCTCGCCCTGCGCCATCGCACGGTGCGCCAGCATGGGCTCGCCCGTCACATCGCCAATGGCCCAGACGTTGCGCATCGAGGTGCGGCACTGATCGTCGATTTTTACGGCATGGCCGTTCATGTCCAGCAGCAGCGTCTCCAGGCCCCAGCCCTCGGTGCGCGGGCGTCGGCCGACGGCCACCAGCACGCGGTCGGCGGCGAGTTCGGATTCTTCGCCCTGCGCGTTACGCACGCGCACAGCGTCGCCGCTCGCGTTCATTCCCTGTACGGTACAAGCGAGATGCATCTGAATGCCCAGCCGCCGCAACGAGGCAAGCAGCGGCTTGGTCAGCTCTGCATCGTAGGCCGGAAGCGCGCGGTCGAGCGCCTCGACCACGGCGACCTCGGCACCCAGCTTGCGATAGGCCATGCCAAGTTCCAGGCCGATGTAGCCCGCGCCAACCACCACCAGCCGCTGCGGCAGCGACGCAGGCGACAATGCTTCGGTGGCGGAGATGACGAAGCCGCCGAACGGCATCGATGGCAACGCCACCGCCTGCGACCCCGGCGCCAGCAATAAATGCTCGCAGGCTATGCGCAGCTTCTCTCCGCCCGCTTGCGCACCCTCCTGCTGCACCTCCACCGTCTTGCCATCGATGATGCGGGCCCAGCCCTTGACGACCTGTACGCCGTGCTTCTTCAGTAATCCCGCGACACCGCTGGTCAGCCGGGCGACGATGCTGTCCTTCCACCGCACCATCTGCGCCAGATCGATGCACGGCGACTGCACGTGAATGCCCAGCGCCGAGTCCTGCACATAGTTGCCGACCTTTTCGAACTCCTCGGCGGCGTGAATCAAGGCCTTGGACGGAATGCAGCCAATGTTCAGGCACGTGCCGCCCACCTGTTCCACCTCGACAAGCGTGGTGGCAATGCCCAGTTGCGCAGCGCGAATCGCAGCGACATAGCCGCCGGGCCCGCCGCCGATGATCAGCAGAGTGGTTGATTGGGTGGTCATGACTTACTCCACAAACAGCGTGGCCGGGCATTCGAGCAGAGTGCGCAGCGTCTGCACAAACTCGGCGGCATGCAGGCCGTCCACCACACGGTGATCGAACGACGACGACAGGTTCATCATCTGCCGCGCCACCACGGCGCCGCCACGAATCATCGGTCGTTCGACGATGCGGTTCACGCCGATGATGGCCACTTCAGGCGCGTTGATGACCGGCGTGGAAACGATGCCGCCCAGGGCACCGAGGCTGGTGATGGTAATGCTGGAACCCGAAAGTTCTTCTCGTGTCGCCTTGCCACTGCGCGCCGCCTCAGCCAGACGGGCCAGCTCCGCCGCGCTGGCCCACAGATCGCGCGCCTCGGCATGCCGCACCACCGGCACCATCAGGCCTGCTTCAGTCTGGGTGGCAATGCCCAGGTGCACCGCGCCAAATTGCATGACCACGCCGGCATCGTCGTCGAAACGCGCGTTGATTTGCGGAAAATCGCGCAGCGCCAGCACAACGGCACGCATCAAAAAAGGCAGCGGCGTCAGGCGACCTCTTGCAGCGCCCCATTTGGCATTGAGCGTTGCCCGCAGCGCCTCAAGCTCGGTCACATCAATTTCCTCGACATAGGTGAAATGCGGGATGCGCCGCTTGGCCTCCTGCATTTTCTGTGCGATCTTGCGGCGCAGGCCGATCACCGGCACCGCCACTTCGTCGTTTCGCTGTGCGTAGCGCACACCTGAACCAGCGGTCGCAAGCGATGGCGGGTTCAGGCCACGCGCGGCATAGGCTTGCAGGTCCTCGTGCAGGATACGGCCGGCCGCACCGCTGCCGGCCACATACTGCAACTCGATGCCGAGCTCCCAGGCTTGCCGGCGCACCGCGGGCGACGCAATCGGCTTGTCACCAGGTTGCCGCACGAAAAACACCGCATCCCGCGCCAGGGGTTCGGGCTGTGGCGCTGGCGCTTTCTCAGGTGCCACTTGCGCCCGCAGCGGCGGCTGTGCGACAGGCGCGGCCACTGCAGCCGGTGCTGCCGCGACCGACGGCGCCATTTTTGCTGGCGCCGGTGTTGCGGCGCTGGCATTGCCCGCACCTTCCACTTCCAGGCGTATCAGTTCCGCACCCACCGCCATCACTTCGCCAACCGCGCCGCCCAGCGCGAGCACGGTGCCATGCACCGGAGACGGAATTTCGACGGTGGCCTTGTCAGTCATGACATCGGCCAGGATCTGGTCTTCTGTCACCACATCGCCGGGCTTGACGCGCCAGGCCACCAATTCGACTTCTGCAATGCCTTCGCCGATGTCCGGCATCTTGATCAGGTGAATGCCCATCATGCCTCCACTGCGCGTTTGAACGCTGCGCCGACCCGATCCGGGCCAGGAAAGTAAGCCCACTCCTGCGCATGCGGATACGGCGTGTCCCAACCGGTCACACGTTCGATCGGCGCTTCGAGATGGTAGAAGCAGTGCTCCTGCACCAGCGCGGCCAGTTCAGCGCCAAGCCCGTTGGTGCGGGTGGCTTCGTGCACGATGACACAGCGGCCGGTTTTCCTGACCGAGTTGACGATGGTTTCAAGATCGAGCGGCCACAGGCTGCGCAGATCAATGATCTCGGCATCAATGCCGGTTTCCTGCGCGGCAGCCTGCGACACATGAACCATCGTTCCGTAGGCCAGTACCGTCAGTGCAGAGCCGGCACGATGCACTGCCGCAGACTCCAGCGGCACCGTGTAGTAACCCTCGGGTACCTCGCCCATCGGGTGCTTGGACCAGGGCACCACCGGCCGGTCGTGATGGCCGTCAAACGGGCCGTTGTACAGGCGTTTCGGTTCCAGAAAAATGACCGGATCGTCGTTCTCGATCGATGCGATCAGCAGCCCCTTGGCATCGTAGGGGTTGGACGGCATCACCGTGCGCAAGCCGCAGACCTGCGTGAACATCGCCTCGGGGCTCTGGCTGTGCGTCTGGCCACCGTAAATGCCGCCCCCGCAAGGCATGCGAATCGTCAGGGGGGCGGTGAATTCGCCAGCCGAGCGGTAACGCAAGCGCGCCGCTTCAGAGACGATCTGGTCCGAGGCGGGATAAAAATAATCGGCAAACTGGATTTCGACCACCGGGCGCAGGCCGTACGCGCCCATGCCGACTGCCACGCCGACGATGCCGCCTTCGGAAATCGGGGCATCGAACACGCGTGATTTTCCGTACTTCACCTGCAGGCCTTCGGTGCAGCGGAACACGCCGCCGAAATAGCCCACGTCCTGCCCGAACACCACCACATTGTTGTCACGCTGGAGCATCACGTCCATGGCCGAGCGCAGCGCCTGAATCATCGTCATGGGTGACTGGGTCATTTCAGCCGTGTCTGAAGACTTCGTCGGAGCGGTATTTTTAATCTCTGCCATGGTCAAACTCCGAGCTGCTGACGCTGCTGGCGCAAGTGCGCCGGCATGTCTTTGTAAACGTCTTCGAACATCGTCGCAGCACTCGGGATCTGGCCCGTGGCCATCGTGCCCCAACGCTCGGCCTCCTTTTGCGCGGCGATGATCTGCGCCTCCAGTTCCTTGTTCGTCTGTTCGTGTTCTTCGTCCGACCAGATGCCCAGACCGATCAGGTGACGCTTCAGGCGTGCAATCGGATCGCCCAGCGGAAAGCGTTCCCAGTCGTCGGCGGGGCGGTATTTGGAGGGATCGTCCGAAGTGGAATGCGGGCCGCCGCGGTAGGTGATCCATTCGATCAGTGTGGGCCCCAGGTTGCTGCGCGCGCGCTCGGCGGCCCACTGCGAAGCGGCGTACACCGCGAGAAAATCATTGCCATCGACGCGCAGCGAGGCGATGCCGGAACCAACGCCACGCGCGGCAAAGGTGGTGGCTTCGCCGCCAGCCAGTGCCTGGAAGGTCGAGATGGCCCACTGATTATTGACCACGTTGAGAATGACCGGCGCACGATAGACATGGGCAAAAGTCAGCGCCGTGTGGAAGTCGGCCTCGGCGGTCGCACCGTCGCCGATCCAGCCCGACGCAATCTTCGTGTCGCCCTTGATCGCCGAAGCCATGCCCCAGCCCACCGCCTGGATGAACTGCGTGGCGAGGTTGCCAGAGATCGAGAAAAAACCAGCCTCGCGCACCGAGTACATCACCGGCAACTGGCGGCCTTTCAGCGGGTCGTGTTCGTTTGACAACAACTGGCAGATCAGGTCCACCAGCGACACGTCGCGCGCCATCAGCAAACTCTGCTGACGGTAAGTCGGAAAGCACATGTCGCCCTTGCTGAGAGCCAGCGCGTGGGCCGTGCCGATCGCCTCTTCGCCGAGGCTTTGCATGTAGAACGACATTTTTTTTTGCCGCTGGGCGATCACCATGCGGTTGTCGAAGATGCGGGTTTTCATCATCGCGCGCAGCCCCCGACGCAACAGTTCGGGCTCTACCTGCGGGGCCCAGGGGCCAACGGCGCGGTTCTCTTCGTCAAGCACCCGCACCAGTGTGTAGGCCAGGTCACTGGTATCGACCGGCAGCACGTCCACGGGAGGTCGTCGCGCCGTACCAGCGGGGGCCAGGTGCAGATAGGAAAAATTGGTTTCGTGGCCGGGGCGTCCGGTCGGCTCCGGCACGTACAGCCGCAGCGTTTGTGTCGCTTGTAGAGAGCTCATTCGTTTACTCCGCGCCCGATTGTGTCGTGCGCCAGGTCAGTGAATCGGCACGGCGCATGGCGGGTAGCCTGCGCCGTCCGGGGGCTGCCCGCGTTGGCGGGCTCCGCCAGCTTAGCAGATTTTTCCACACTTGCCACCGACCCTGCAAGCAGTTTCGGTGCATGGTTTAAGGCAGCACCAGATGCTCACATCAGCCACTTCAGCAAGCCCATGACCTTGTCAAAACGCTTGCCGTACGGCGGGTAAAACAGATCGCCGCGAGCCCAGCGCGAAGACACCAGCACCGGCTTTTGCTGTGTCAGGCGCAGAAAGCCGGTTTCGCCATGGTAGGCGCCCCAGCCGCTGTCGCCGACGCCGCCAAAGGGCAGGTTTTCGTGGGCAATGTGCATCAGCGTGTCGTTCACGGTGACCCCACCACTCACGGTGCGCGCCAGCACCTGGTCGCGCGAGGCGGTGTCGGCGCCAAACCAGTACAGCGCCAGCGGCCGGGGCCGTGCATTGACATAGTCGATGGCCTGATCCAGCGTGTCGTAGGGCAGCACCGGCAGGATCGGGCCGAAGATTTCCTCGCTCAGCAGTTTGGAGCTGGCTGGCGTGTCAAAAACCAGCACGGGCGCCATCTGCCGCGA
The DNA here is from genome assembly GCA_002413395.1 of Polaromonas sp. UBA5171. Taxonomy (GTDB): domain Bacteria; phylum Pseudomonadota; class Gammaproteobacteria; order Burkholderiales; family Burkholderiaceae_C; genus Polaromonas. Next base: position 34,759 of record DHWX01000029.1, read on the forward strand.
CGAACCGATTGAGCCGCTGGCACCCGGGTCTATCACCCGCAGCTGCGCGCCCTCGCCTTCGGCCTGCGCCAGCAGCGCCTGAAGGCGCTCGTGGTGGCGCGGGTTGATGATGGCGGCGTAGTCCGGGTTGCCGGCAATGGTCGGAAACAGTTGGGCCACCGCCCGGGCAAACGCGTCGCCAAACGCCGATTCCATGGCCTTGGGCAGCAGCACATAATCGGGCGCAATGCAGGTCTGCCCGGCGTTGAGCAGCTTGCCATGCGCGATCTTGATGGCGGCGGTGTCAAGATCACACGACGCGTCAATAATGCATGGCGATTTGCCGCCCAGTTCCAGCGTCGTGGGGGTCAGGTTGGCGGCGGCGGCTTCAGCCACTTTGCGGCCCACCGCAGTGGAACCGGTAAAAAACAGATGATCAAACGGCAGACTGGAAAACTCGGCGGCCAGCGCGCCATCGCCCTGCACCACGCACAGCTCATCCGGTGCAAAGGCCTTGCCGATCAATTCAGCCAGCAAGGCCGAGGTCTGGGGCGTCAGCTCGCTGGGCTTGAGCATGACGCGGTTGCCTGCGGCCAGCGCCGTGATGACCGGCCCCAGCGAGAGCTGCACCGGATAGTTCCAGGGCGACACCACGCCCACCACACCCAGCGGCTGACGCTGCAGATACCCACGCGAGGGCTGCAAATAAAGCGGCGTGCGCACCTTCACCGGCCTGATCCATTTGGGCAGGCTTTTTAATGTGGCGGAAAGCAGCGCGCGCAGCACAAACAGGTCGGCGATTTCGGTCAGTTGCGCCGATCGCACGCCAAAATCAGCCTGCACCGCCCGCGTCAGCGCACTGCCGTGATCATCGAGCAAAGCCCGGATTCGCTGCAAGCGGCCGCGCCGCACGGCCAGTGGCACCTCGACATGGCTGCGGCTGGCCCGATACTGGGCATCAAAGAGGCTGCGAAGGCTGGATTCGGGTGTATTGAAGCTCATTGCGCGATGATAGATGCCTGCGCGTTGGTCCATTAGAGGCTTAACCCCAGTGCGCCTGCCAACCTGCCGCTCACCCCAACCCAAGGACTTTCAATGAAAATATGCACGCCCCAGCCATCCGGCCCCAAACACCACGGCCTCAAGCGTTACGGCTTGATCGCCGTCCTGTTCGCAAGCGCCTGCGGCAGTGCCAGCAGCGAGCAGGTCGGCGCGGTCGATACCGTTTTCAAATTCATCGGCCCCGACCACAAAATTGTGGTTGATGCCTATGACGACCCCAAGGTGAAGGGCGTCACCTGTTATGTCTCGCGCGCCAAAACCGGCGGCATCAAGGGCGCGCTGGGCCTGGCCGAAGACCGGGCAGAGGCATCCATTGCCTGCCGCCAGACCGGCCCCATCAGCTTCGACAAGCCGCTGGACCAGCAGGATGAGATGTTCAGCGAGCGCATTTCGCTGGTCTTCAAAAGGCTGCGCGTGGTGCGCATGGTCGACAGCAAGCGCAATACGCTGGTTTACCTGACCTATTCCGACCGCGTGATTGAAGGCTTCCCGCAAAACAGCGTGACCGCGGTGCCGGTGCCTGCCGGAACGATGATTCCCGTGAAGTGACCTGGCCCCGCTTCTTCGCGGCTTCACTCAATCCAGTTCTTGCCATGACCACATTCTCCAATATCGCTACTGGAGACATAACGTTCGAGGCGTTCAATGGTTGTCATGATTTAAGGAAATATCAATAGCATTTTGCTATTCAAACAAAGAGCCGCCAGAACGGCGCATTAAATTATCGTTATCTGTCGGAGGGGGAATGCGGGTATTGCTGGTTGAAGACGGCGCCATGATTGGCGAAGCCATCCAAGGGGCGCTGAAAGACGCTTCTTACGTTGCTGACTGGGTGAAGAACGGTCAAACCGTCCTCACGACTGCTGGTGCGGCGTTTTGCTTCGTTGCGCTTTTGGATTGGCCTGGCAACCAAGGATTCAAAGAGTACAACAAGAAATAGAATGAACCATGCCATGAAAATCACTGCCACTTTATGTTTGATCGCTGCACTATTCAGCGGTTGTGCGACTTATCACGCGCACCCTATTGCGCCAGCGGCGCTGATGAGTGATTTTGAAGCGCGCACGCTGGATAGCCCAGAGCTGCGAGGATACGTTGCCGCACGCTGCGGCGATACCGGCTCCTGCACGTCCGGCGTCTGGGATTTAAACACGCTGACGCTGGCTGCTTTTTATTTCAGCCCGGCGTTGGATATCGCGCGCGCCCAGCACGACGCCAGTCAAGCATCTGTTCAGAGCGCAGGACAGCCTCCCAACCCGGCTCTCCAGCTTCCGCTCGGGTACACCAGCAACGCCAAAGCCGGTGAATCGCCTTACACCTTCGGCCTGGGCCTGGATATTCCGATTGAAACCGCCGGCAAGCGCGGCTATCGGGTGGCGCAGGCGCAACAGATGTCCAACGCCGCACGCTTCACTATCGGGAACGTCGCCTGGCAAGTACGCAGCCGCCTACGCAGTCATATGCTCAATTTCTATACCGCGACCCGCAGGACACGGATGCTGGAGCAACAAATCACCACGCAGCAGCAGATTGTGGCGATGCTGAACAAACGCCTGGCCGTTGGCGCGGCATCGGCTCCGGAAGCTAACCAAGCGCGCATTGTGCTGATCCGGAACCGCATTGATTTGGCGCACGCGCAATTGCAGGTACAGGATGAGCGCGCACAAATCGCATCGGCGATTGGGTTGCCGGTCGATGCGCTGGCAAATATCCAAATTAATTTCGCAGCCTTTGAGCGGGTCTATCCCGCTATCCCGGCCGATGATGTACGCCGTCAGGCGGTTCTCAACCGCGCCGATGTATTGGCGGCGTTATCGGAATACGAGGCCAGCCAGGCGGCGCTGCAACTGGAAATCGCCCGACAGTATCCCGACATTCATATCGGGCCCGGTTACACTTTCGATGCGGGGGCGCACAAGTTCGTGCTGCCGGTTTCCGGCATCACCTTGCCCCTCTTGAATCAGAATCAAGGGCCGATTGCCGAAGCCAGCGCACGCCGCAAGGAAGTGGCCGCGCGCGTCAACGCGTTGCAAGCGCAAGCCATCGATGACACACAGCGGGAGGTGCAAAATTACCGTGCCGTGCTGAAAAATCTGCATCTCGCCGAATCGCTGCTGTCAGCCCAGCAGCGTCAACTGCAAGACCTGCAAAAGACCTATAAAGCCGGTGAAACGGATAGGCTAACGCTGGCCCTCGCACAACACGCCTTGTATACGCATGCCCTGATCCGTCAGGATGCGCAGGTGCAGGTGCAGCGGAACATCGGTCAATTGGAAGACGCCATGCAGCGGCCGCTATCGTCTACCGACTTCCCCGCCGTTCCCGAATAGAGGAGATCAATTGTGAATTCGCGGCTTAATATCAAACGCCTTACGCTAGTGATCCTATTGATGGGTCTGGCTGCAATCGCCGTCTGGTCACTGCTTCAGGGCAAAGGGGATGTAGGGACAGAGGCGGCCATGCCTGCGGCAACGCAAGGTGTCGCGATTGTGAACGGCGTGATCGTGGTGATGCTCGACACAGCCACCCAAACGCAAAGCGGTATCCGCACCGAACCCTTGTCTAACGCGAACTATCGGGCAGAAACGGCGGCCTATGGCACAGTGCTGGATTTGCAGCCGCTGATTGATCTGCGCACGCGTTACGCTTCGGCGCTGGCGGATGCCGATGCGGCGCGGGCAATGGCGGCGGCGTCCCGGCAGGAGTACGAGCGCAGCCGTCTCTTGTATCAGGACAATCAAAACGTTGCTCTGAAAACTTATCAGGCGGCACAAGCGGGCTATCACTCCGATCGGGTCAAGGCGGACACCGCCGCGCTTAACACACAGAACATCCAGGCTGCGGCGCGGCAGCAATTCGGCGCGACGCTGAGGCGCTGGGCGCTTGATCCCCATTCGCCCGAATTGACGCGGCTTTTAAACCAGCAGGACGTGTTGCTGCGCGTTACCTTGCCGCTGGATGACGGCATGGTAGCGCCTGCGCAAATTCAGATAAGCGCAAACAATTACCGACGGCTGCCGGCATATCTGGTTTCGCCCTCGCCGCAAAGCGATCCCGCCGTTCAGGGCAGCGCTTTTATTTATCGCACCGCCGCACCGATAGCGACCGGAACAAATATTGCCGCGTATCTGCCCACGTCCAACCAAGTAACGCACGGAATCCTCATCCCCGCCAGCGCGATTGTTTGGTACGGCGGCCAGTCTTGGGCCTACAAACAAATCAGCGCGGCGCATTTCGGCCGCTATTCCGTCGCGCAGCAATTCCCCATGCAGGGCGGTTTTTTTGTAACGCAAGGATTCAAACCAGGAGAGCGTGTTGTCGTCAGCGGCGCGCAGCTTTTGCTGTCCGAGGAGTTGCGGCCGCAGCCCGGGAGTTCGTCGGGTTGTAAAGACCCGGAATGCGACTGAACATGAAAAATCGCGCTCGCCTTACCCCATGCTGACCGCCATTGTCCGTTTTGCCATTCGCTTGCGCGGTGTGGTGATTAGCCTAGCGTGTCTGCTGGCCGGCTACGGCATCTATACGCTTTATCAGTCAAGGCTGGATGTCTTCCCGGAGTTCGCTCCGCCCATGGCGATCATCCAGACCGAAGCGCCGGGCTTGTCGAGCGAACAAGTCGAAGTATTGGTCACTCAGCCGATCGAGAACGCGATGGGCGGCACGCTCGGGCTCAAAACAATGCGCTCCAAATCGCTGCAGGGCTTGTCCATGGTAAGCATGACTTTTCGCGGCAGCATGGATGTCTACCGCGCTCGGCAGTTGGCGTCCGAACGTCTCGGCAGTGTTGCGGGCAAGCTACCGCGCGGGGTCAAGCCGCCCGCGCTGCTTCCGCTTAGTTCATCGACCAGCGTGGCGATGGTCATCGGCTTGACTTCCGATGTGCGCTCTCAAATGGAATTGCACGACATCGCGGAATGGACCTTGCGGCCCCAGCTTCTCGGTCTGCCGGGCGTGGCCGACGTGGTGGTGTTCGGCGGCGATGTGCCGCAATTTCAGATTCAAGTCGACCCGCAAAAGCTGGTGCGTTATGGATTGTCCTTGCAGGAGGTGCTGAGCGCCGCCCAACGCTCGACGGGTGTACGTGGCGCGGGCTTTCTGGAAAACGCCAACCAGCGCATTGTCCTCAACACCGAAGGCCAGATACAAACCGCCGGTCAATTAGCCCAAGTTGTGGTGAGCTATAAGAATGGCGTTGGTATCCATCTGGGCGATATCGCGCATGTCGTCATTGCGCCGGCGCCCGCAGTGGGTGCCGCATCCATCGGTAATCAGCCCGGCGTGATGCTGATCGTTGAAAGCCAATATCGCGCGGATACGATGTCGGTCACCGAGTCGGTGGAGCAGGCGCTGGCGGGATTGAAACCCGTATTGGCCAGCAACCAAGTAACGCTGCATCCGGATATTTTCCGGCCTGCCAATTTTATCGTGGCCGCCATCGGCCATTTGCGCACTGCGCTGCTGCTGGGCGGCGTTCTGGTCATCGCCGTGCTGTTTTTATTCTTGCTCAATGTCCGAACGGCTTTTATCTCGGCCACGGCCATTCCCTTGTCTCTGCTGACGGCGGTGATCGTCCTGCGCTATTTCGGCGTCAGCCTGAATACCATGACGCTCGGCGGATTGGCTATCGCATTGGGAGAAGTGGTGGATGACGCCATTGTGGATGTGGAAAATATTTTTCGCCGGCTGCGTGAAAACCAGGTGTTGGCAAAACCTTTATCCGCAGGGCGCGTGGTGCTCAAGGCCTCGATTGAAGTGCGCAGTGCGGTAGTGTTCGCGACTTTTATCGTCGCCCTGGTATTCCTGCCGGTGCTGACCTTGTCCGGCGTCGCCGGCAAATTGTTTGCGCCATTGGGCATCGCTTACATCCTTGCCATCCTGGCGTCCCTGGTCGTGGCCCTGACGGTTACGCCGGCATTGGCTTACACGCTGTTGACGAGGAAGTCGCTGCAGGCGCAAGAGCCGCGACTGGTGCAAGGATTAAAGGCGCGCTATGGCAGCTTGCTGTCCCGCGTCGAGCACCGCTCGCGCTGGATTATTGCGGCGATCGCTGTGCTTTGCATCGCGGCGCTGGCAACACTGCCTTTCCTGAGCGGCAGCTTTATTCCGGAGATGAAGGAAGGCCATTACATCGTACACATGGCGACGGCAGCCGGCACTTCTCTGGCCGAATCGATGCGAATTGGACGCGAGATCACACAGGCTTTAAGCAAAATTCCCGGCGTACGTCTGGTGGCCCAACGCGCCGGACGGGCCGCCGAGGTCGTGGATCCGGTGGGGGTCAACACCAGCGAATTTGAAGTCGATCTCAAGACCCTATCGGGGAGCGAACAGGCGCGCACTTTAACCGGCATCCAGCAGACGCTGGCGCGCTTTCCGGGCTTGACGACCTCCGCCAATACCTTCCTCACCGAACGCATAGACGAAACCATCTCCGGCTATACGGCGCCGGTGATCGTCAATATCTTCGGCAACGATCTCGATATTCTCGACAGCAAGGCACAGGAAATCGCCAAAGTGTTGAATCGCATCCCGGGCGCCATCGGCGTCAGCGTGCAATCGCCGCCCGGCACGCCACAGTTGGTGATTCAGCTCCGGCAGGATCAATTGACCCGCTTCGGTTTCGAGCCGGTGGATGTGCTGGAGGCAATTCAGGCGGCATACAAAGGGGTCGAAGTCGCGCAAGTCTACGTCGGCAGTCGCGTCTATGACGTTGCCGTATCCTTAAGCCCCGCCAACCGTGAAAATCCGGTGCAAGTGGGATCACTGCCCTTGCGCAATCCGCAAGGCGTGACGGTTGCGCTCAAACAACTGGCCGATGTTTATCAATCCACCGGCCGTTATCAGATTCAACACACCGGCGGTCAACGCTTGCAAACCGTGGCATCCAGCGTGCGGGGGCAGCCGATAGGCGATTTTGTCGCAGCGGCGCAAACGCGGATCAAGCGGGAAGTGATTTTGCCGCACGGGACGTATGTGGTATTCGCCGGTGAAGCGCAGGCGCGGGCGCAATCGCAGCATGATTTGCTGGTTAACGCCGTCCTGGCGGGAATCGGCATTGTGCTGCTATTGTTCATGGCGTTGCGGAGCACGCGCGCGCTGCTGCTGGTTCTGGTGAATCTACCGTTTGCCTTGGTCGGCGGTGTGGCGACCGTGCTGATCACGGGCGGCAATCTGACGCTGGGCTCCTTGATCGGCTTTGTCACCTTGTTCGGTATTACCTTGCGCAATTCGATCATGCTCATTTCCCATTACGCGCATCTGGTGGACCGGGAAGGCATGGTCTGGGGGCCGGAAGCAGCTAACCGTGGCGCATCCGAGCGGCTGGTGCCGATTCTGATGACGGCCCTGGTCACCGGTCTTGGCTTGTTGCCGCTGGCAATGTACAGCGGGGCGCCCGGCAATGAAATCGAAGGGCCGATGGCGGTTGTCATCCTGGGTGGCCTGATTACGTCGACCGTTCTAAATCTGCTGGTGCTGCCGATGCTGGCTTTGCGCTTCGGGCGCTTTGAGAAAAAGACGGATGATCCAGGCATCGCGCGTTGAACTGCCCGGCCTCGAAGAGGTGGATAACGCCTGGAGGGTTGGCGCAACCCATTGCGCGGGGCTGGGTGTGGCCTCAAGGATACAGTCCATGCTAACCGGGAACGATGGACTCACGGTCCACTCGCTGAAGGCGGAACTGTTCTACTGAGTGAAGATTACGTTCTCGCAGACCTTGGGGACGGCACTGGGTGACTGGACGGCAGATACGGCAGGATTCGGTTACAGCGCAGCCGCGATCGTGTTTAGCGCGCTATTGATCTTGGTCAGCGGCACTATTCGCCTTCATTCTGACTAGCATTTTGCTATTCAAGCAAAGAGCAGCCAGAACGGCGCATTAAATTATCGTTATCTGGGGTCGTCTCAGAAAATGGAAAATAAAGCACGCTAAGCTATTTTGGAGCGGCTCAGTACCAGCTAAGCCAGCTTCCGTAGTCTCTTCATTGCGCAAATCCTTGCGTTCCTTTGGAGAAACACTATGAATCGCTACAGCAAACTTTCCATCTTGGCGGCCAAGCATCAACAACAATTCCAGGCTTCTGGCAAGGCGATCAACGACAAGGTGCGGATGTATGGGCGTATCGGTCAGGTGCTGATCGAGACCAAACAAAACGGCGGCGATCCGTTCGCCGCCATTGAGACCGTCATGCCGTGGGACACCTTCGCCGCCAGCGTCACCGAGGCGCAAACACTGGCGCGGCCTGCAGACTTTGATTTCTTGCACCACATTGGCGAAAGCTACGCCACCTTGCGCCGCTACGCGCCGCAGTTCCTCGACGTGCTCAAGCTGCGAACTGCGCCCGCCGCCAAGGGTGTGCTCGATGCCATCGACGTGCTGCGCGGCATGAATAGCGACAGCGCCCGCAAGTTGCCTGACCTATTCCGACCGCGTGATTGAAGGCTTCCCGCAAAACAGCGTGACCGCGGTGCCGGTGCCTGCCGGAACGATGATTCCCGTGAAGTGACCTGGCCAGCGCCTGATCCGCTGAAAAATTTGAGCCGATACCGATGTCCTGCACGCGGCGGGCGAATTTTCGGCTATCGTTCCATGTGACGTGCATTTCCTTCTGAAAGTTTTTCATGGAATTCAAGGACTACTACAAAATCATGGGGCTGGCGCGCGACGCGACGGCCGACGACATCAAGCGCGCGTACCGCAAGCTGTCGCGAAAATACCACCCCGACGTGAGCAAGGAAAAAAACGCCGAAGCGCGTTTCAAGGAGCTGGGCGAAGCCTACGAAGTCTTGAAAGAACCCGAAAAGCGCGCCGCCTACGACCAGCTCGGCGCCAACTGGAAAGCCGGACAGGATTTCCGCCCGCCACCCGAGTGGAACGCTGGCGCTGAATATCCCGGGCGCGGTTTTGAGCAGAGCTTTGGCTCCGGTGACGGCGGAGATTACAGCGACTTCTTTGAAACCCTGTTCCGCCAGGGCTTTGCCGGCGCCGGGCAAAAAGGTGGCGGCCACAGTGCGGACCGCCGCGCCAGCTTCAGTGCCCGGGGCGAAGACCACCACGCCAAAATCCAGATCGACCTGGAAGACTCCTACAGTGGCACCACACGCACGCTCAGCCTGCGCGTGCCCGAGATGGACGCGCAGGGACATGTGGTGGCGCACGAGCACCAGATCACCTTCACCGTTCCCAAGGGCATCAGGGCTGGCCAGCATATCCGGCTGGCCGGGCAAGGCGCACCAGGCATGGGCGCGGGCGGCGCGGGCGATTTGTACCTGGAGGTGGAATTCCGGCCCCGCTCGCCGGGCAGCGTGGATTACCGCGTCGACAAGCACGATGTCTATCTGGACTTTCCCGTGTCACCGTGGGAAGCCGCGCTCGGTGCCGAAGTGCAGGCACCCACGCCGACCGGGCCGGTTGAAGTCAAAATTCCGGTGGGCTCGCCGACCGGACGCAAGCTGCGGCTCAAGGGGCGCGGCCTGCCGGGTGCCACGCCAGGTGATTTTTACCTGGTGCTGCAGATTGTGGTGCCCGCCGCGGAAAACGATTCCGCCAAATCGTTTTATGCGGGCATGGCCAAGCAATTCCACACCTTTAAGCCACGCGCCAAACTGGGAGAAAAGTCATGAACGCGACCCACCTTCTTGCGAACTTCACCGGCTTCATCCTCGAAGAGCAGACCGAGTTGACCCTGGACGATCTCTGCCGCGCCTGTGCCGCGCAAACCGACCTGATTGTCGAGCTGGTGAACGAAGGCGCGCTCAGCCCGCAGGGCGACCAACCCGATCAGTGGCACTTTACCGGCGTGCACTTGCAGCGCGCCCGCGTGGCGCTGCGCTTGCAAAACGATCTGGGCGTCAACCTCGCGGGCGCGGCGCTGGCGCTGGAACTGCTTGATGAACTGGACACCCTGCGGGCACGCGTGCAAATGCTGGAGGTGACCGGACGCTGATCCGGCGCGGCGGCACCCCGCGCCCCGCTATCATCCATGCGATGGAAGAAGCCATCCGCAATCAACCCGACGCCAGCGCGCAAGCCTTTATCCGGCGCTGGCAGGGCGTCAGCGCCAGCGAACTGTCCACCGCGCAAAGCTTTGTGCGCGAGCTGTGCGACCTGCTCGGCGTGCCGGCGCCCCACCCCACGCCCGGGCAAGACTACATGTTCGAGCGCCCCATCACCTTCAGCCACGGCGACGGCAGCACCAGCGCCGGCCGCATGGACTGCTACCGCCGCGGCCACTTCGTGCTGGAAGCCAAGAAGCTCAAGGCCGGCAACCACACCAAGGGCTTTGACGACGCCCTGCTGCGCGCCCGCACCCAGGCCGAAGGCTACGCCAGAGCCCTGCCCGCATCTGAAGGCCGGCCGCCCTTTTTGCTGGTGGTCGATGTCGGCAACGTGATCGAGGTGTATTCAGAATTCAGCCGCAGCGGCGCCACTTACACCCCTTTCCCCGACCCGCGCAGCCACCGCCTGCTGCTGGCCGACCTGGCCCGCACCAACGTGCGCGACACCCTGCGCCGCATCTGGCTGGAGCCCGACAGCCTGGACCCGAGCCGCGCCAGCGCCCGCGTCACGCGGCAGGTCGCAGCCCAGCTGGCGGATCTGGCCCGCTCGCTGGAGCGCAGCGGCCACAAGCCCGACCACGTTGCCGCCTTCCTCACGCGGGCGCTATTTTCCATGTTTGCCGAAGACGTGGACCTGCTGCCCAAGGGCGCTTTTTTGCACTTGCTGCAAACCCACCGCGAGCAGCCCGCCACCCTGCAGCAAATGCTGCGCGTGCTGTGGGCCGACATGGACCGCGGCGGCTTTAGCGCCGCACTGGCCACGCAGGTATTGCGCTTTAATGGCAAATTGTTCAAGCAGTCCAGTCACGATGGCTACAGCCTGCTGTTGAATCAGCAACAGATTGACGGCCTGATCCTGGCCGCCAACAGCAACTGGCGCGAAGTTGAGCCCGCCATTTTCGGCACCCTGCTGGAGCGCGCCCTTGACCCGACCGAGCGCCACGCCCTGGGTGCGCACTACACGCCGCGCGCCTACGTCGAACGGCTGGTGCTGCCCACCGTGATCGAGCCGCTGCGCGCCGACTGGCTTAACGCCCAGGCCGCCGCCCTGGTGCTGGCGCACGAAGCCGCCGAACTCTCCGGCAAGGCAATGCAGGCCAAGCTCGAAGAAGCTCGCGCCGAAATCCGCAAATTTCACCACCAGCTCTGCAGCACCCGCGTGCTCGATCCGGCCTGCGGCAGCGGAAATTTTCTCTACGTCACACTTGAACACCTCAAGCGCCTTGAAGGCGAAGTGCTCAACCAACTGGTGGCGCTGGGTGAAACCCAGGCCCTGCTCGGCCTGGAAGGCGAAACCGTCACGCCGCGGCAACTGCTTGGCATGGAGCTGAACGAGCGCGCCGCCGCCATGGCCGAGCTGGTGTTGTGGATTGGTTTTTTGCAATGGCACATCCGCACCCAGGGCAACAAGGCCGTGGCCGAACCCGTGGTGCACGACTACGGCAACATCGAATGCCGCGACGCAGTGCTGGCCTGGGATGCGTCCGACCTGGCCCATGACGAACACGGCCAGCTGCTCAGCCGCTGGGATGGCCGCACGTTGAAGGCCCACCCCGTCACCGGCGCGCTGGTGCCCGACGAAGCCGCGCTGGTGCCGCAGTGGCGCTACATCGGCGCACGCAAAGCCGAATGGCCCGCAGCCGACTTCATCGTCGGCAACCCGCCCTTCATTGGCGCCAGCACCATGCGCGCCGCGCTCGGCGACGGCTACGTGCAGGCGCTGCGCGGCGCCTGGCCCGACGTGCCCGAGAGCGCCGACTTCGTGATGTACTGGTGGCAACACGCCGCCGCTCTGGTGGCCAGCGGCAAGGCGCGGCGTTTTGGTCTGATCACCACCAACAGCCTGCGCCAGACCTTTAACCGCCGCGTCGTGCAGGCCGCGCTGGGCAAGGGCGTGGCGCTGAGCTTCGCCATCCCCGACCACCCCTGGGTGGACAGCGCCAACGGCGCGGCCGTGCGCATTGCCATGACCGTGGGCGAGCCTGCCGCCAATGGCCAAGGTCGCCTGCTCAGCGTAACGGCTGAACAGACCGGCGAGTTTGGCGAAGTCAGCGTGACGCTGGCTGAAGCCGCCGGAGTGATTCATGCGGATTTAAGCGTAGGGGCGAATGTGGCGGCGGCTGGGGCGCTGCTGGCCAACGAAAACCTGAGCAACCGAGGCGTTCAACTCTTCGGCGGCGGCTTCATGGTCACGCCGAAAGAAGCCGCCTCGCTGGGCTTGGGCACCGTGCCCGAACTGGAGCGCCATATCCGCGACTACCGCAATGGCCGCGATCTGACCGACGCGCCGCGCGGCGTAAAGGTCATTGATCTTTATGGTTTGACCGCAGAACAGGCTCGCCAGCAATTTCCGGCGCTTTACCAGCGCTTGCTGGAACGGGTAAAGCCCGAACGCGATCAGAACAACCGGGCCAGCTACCGGGACAACTGGTGGATTCATGGCGAGCCACGCAAAGTGCTGCGCAAGCAACTCGCCGGGCTGCCCCGCTACATCGCCACCGTTGAAACCGCCAAGCACCGCACCTTCCAGTTTCTCGACGCCAGCATCCTGCCCGACAACATGCTGATCGCCATCGCCAGCAACGACCCCTTTCACCTCGGCGTACTATCCAGCCGCGTGCATGAGGCGTGGGCGCTGGCCCAAGGTGGCACGCTGGAAGACCGGCCCCGCTACAACAAATCCCGCTGCTTCGAAACCTTCCCCTTCCCCGACGAAAACACCGGCCTCACGTCCGAGTTGCGCCAGCGCATCGCCGCCCTGGCCGAACAGATTGACGCGCAGCGCAAGCGCCAGCAGGCCACGCACGCCGGCCTGACGCTCACCGGCCTGTACAACGTGCTTGAAGCGCTGCGCGAAGGCCGCGCGCTCACGGCCAAGGAAAAGACGATTCACGAGCAAGGCCTGGTCAGCGTGCTCAAGGAACTGCACGATGAGCTTGACGCCGCCGTGCTGCAGGCCTACGGGCTGGAACCCGGCCAGAGCACCGACGCCCTGCTGGCGCACCTGGTCGCCCTCAACGCGCAGCGCGCCGCCGAAGAAAAAACCGGCCACATCCGCTGGCTGCGGCCAGCGTTCCAGAACCCGGCGCTCGCCAGTTCACCCTCAAACAAGGAGTTGCTTGCGCCCTTCAATCAAGGGCTGCAGGCCGATCTGGCGCTTAAGCTGCGCTCCGCGGACGCGGTGCAAACCAGCACCGGCAGCCCGCCCACCCAGGCCTGGCCAGGCGCGCTGCCCGAACAGGTGCGCGCCGTGGCGCTGGTGCTGGCCAGCAGCAGCGGCGCCCTGCCGCAAACCGCCATCGAAGCCCGCTTCAAAGGCCGTGGCCCGTGGAAAAAGAGCCTGCCCCGCATCCTCGACACCCTCGAAGCCCTGGGCCGCGCCCGGCGCGAAGGCGCTGGCTGGCGGGCATGAAAATTCCGCGGCATCAGGCCACACCGACAATAAATTTTGCAATACCAAGGAAGCACCGGATGAACCAGAATACTGGATCACTCAAAAACAGGAATCTGCCGCTGGCTGAACTATCGCAGCTGAGCCACGCGCAGGAAAGTCATTTGCTGGGGGCCATTTGTCATGCCGGGGTTCCGCTGAAATATCCAGCGGAAGGCATCCATCGACGCCCCTTTGCTTCAGGTGTCGATGCCGCTCATCGGCGAGATGAAATTCGCACCCCCGGATCATGCAGACAATTGGTCCGTACCGGCTGACGCCGTATGCGAGGCCTGGTTGAGTGGTTCAGCCCTGGAAAAAGGCCAATCGGGTGATATTCGTTACCGCCGCGATGGCAACACCTTGTTTGGTGTGATCGCACTTGCTGAAAGCGACCCCCTGTCGGCCGTGGCGGCGTCTCCGTTGCAACATACCACTGAGCGTGCCTATCGGCAAATATTCGAGTTGCTTGAAGTGCTTGGCTATCCCTTTATCTTTCGGCTTTGGAACTATATGGCGGACATCAATGGTCATAGCCATGGTCTGGAACGCTACCGCCAGTTCAATCTTGGGCGCCAGGATGCGTTTATTGCGTGTCGGCGTGACGTGGTTGGCAATGTGCCTGCCGCCTGCGCGCTGGGCGCAACAGGTGGTCCGCTGAGCATCGCTTTTCTGGCTGGAAAAAAGCCACCGCTGGCAATAGAAAACCCGCGACAGGTGAGCGCCTACGATTATCCGCAAAGCTACGGTCCGCGCAGCCCGACGTTCTCGCGCGCCAGCCTGGTTCGCATGGATTCTGACGCGGTTTTGTTTATCTCTGGTACTGCCAGCATAGTCGGGCATTGCACGATGCATCCCGGAGACGTGCAGGAACAGACGCGTGAAACCCTGAGAAATATTGAGGCCATCCTGCAAGCTGCAAACCTTCAGGCTGGCAGACCGCTGTTTTCGCTCAGCAATATGTCTTATCGCGTTTACGTGCGTCACAGCGCTGATTTGGCGGCCATACGGGAAGTCATGCGCATGCGGATAGGCGCGGGCTTCAATGCCATTTTCCTGCAAGCAGATGTATGCCGTCAGGAATTGCTGATTGAAATTGAAGCCAGCGCGTCAGTTCCCGCGCAGTCGGTGCCGTGATGCAAAGATCGACGGCGCCAACCTAGGGTTTCCGCGCTTCATCTTCGGCCTTTTTCTTTTCTTCCTGCGCCTTCTTCGCGTCAGGCTCGTTTTTCGGAGTGGCTGCGGGCGTCGGCGCGGCTGCGGCTGCGGCTGCGGCTGGCCTGGCCGAAGCGGCTCTTGCTGCTTCGGCTCTTGCCGTGGCGGCCTTGGCGGCATCTGCCCTGGTGGCTTCGGCTTTCACGGCATTGGCTCTGGCGGCTTCAGCCTTCGATGCCTCGGCCTGTGCTGCCGCGGCTCTAGCGGCGTCGGCCCTGGCAGCGTCGGCTTTGATGGCATCGGCTCTCGCTGCCTCGGCTCTTGCCGTGGCGGCCTTGGCGGCATCGGCCCTGGCGGCGTCGGCTTTCACGGCATTGGCTCTGGCGGCTTCAGCCTTCGATGCCTCGGCCTGTGCTGCCGCAGCTCTGGCAGCTTCGACTTTTGATGGCGTCGGCTCTCGCTGCTTCGGCTCTTGTCGTGGCGGCCCTGGCAGCGTCGGCTTTCACAGTGTTGGCTCTGGCGGCGTCGGCCTTCGATGCCTCGGCCTGTGCTGCCGTGGCTCTGGCAGCTTCGGCTTTGATGGCGTCGGCTCTCGCCGCCTCGGCTTTTGTCGCCGCAGCCTTGGCGGCATCGGCCTTGACTGCCTCGGCTTTCGATGCCTCGCCTTTTGCAGTAGCGGCCTTGGCAGCCTCTGCCCTGGCGGCTTCGGCTTTCACAGCGTCGGCTTTAGCGGCTTCAGCCTTCGATGCCTCAGGCTGTGCTGCCGCAGCTCTGGCAGCTTCGGCTCTGGTGGCGGTGGCTTTCGCTGCCTCGGCTTTTGTCGCTGCAGTCTTGGCGGCATCGGTCTTGACCGCCTCGGCTTTCACGGCGTCGGCTCTCGCTGCCTCGGCTTTTGTCGCCGCAGCCTTGGCAGCACCGGCGTTCCCCGCTTCTCCTTTGGAAGCCTCAATTTTTGCCGCATCTGCCTTGCGCGCCTCTGGCGTCTTGCCAGCCGGAGGAGTCGCAGGCGGTAGCGCGCTCGGTGTTGGCGCCGGGGCAGTCGTCACCACAATGACCTTGTGCGCCAATGCCCCCGGGGCAGCGGGTTTCAATTGAGAGCGCTGCGCTTCGTCAATCGGCGTGCCCGGCTTGGCGGCCAGTTGCTTCTGCTGGGCCGCAAAAGGAAGCGGCGGCGGCGGCGGTGCGGTGCGGGCAACGACGGCTTGCTCATGGATCGGCGGGGCAATGGCAGCAACGGCAGCACCGCCGCGCACGCTTTGCTGAACCGGCGCCACGGCGGCGACCTGCGCTACCGGCGCGCTGATGGCCACTTGCCTGGATAACGGCAACGCGGCCTTGGCCACCGGCTGCGACCGCAAGAACGCCTGCTCCGGCACCGCAACCACGGCACCCGTGACCTGCTGGTTGACGTAAACCACTTTGACAACGTTGGTGGTGGTGGTGGTGTTGTTGATGACGCGCGTCGTGTTGTAAATGTTGGTGACGGTCGTGGGAGCGATCACTGCGTTGCTGTGATTGATGTCGTCGAAATATCTTCGGCTGACCTGATAAGACGGCTGATAGACCTCGCGCGGCGCGAGCGGGAACCAACCTACAGCAGCAGCAACGGCGCTACCGACGGACACCGAAACCTGAAAATTCTTGCCGCCGACAAACGCCACCAGCGCCGGCGCGTAGACCGCCTGCACGCGTGGCGGTCCTGGCACCCAACCCCAGGTGCCGTTGATGTGGGCCCAACGGCCGTAGTGCGACACGGCGAAGCCCCACGGCGCGTCGTCGACCCACGTCCAGCCCCACGGGTCAACCCAAGTCCAATGTCCGTCGCGGTAAGGGGTCCAGCCAGCGGCTACGCGGGCAGGTATCCAGACGTTGCCGTAGTTCGGGTCGACACGCCAGGTGCCGTTGGAATCGAGGTCTTCATAGCCGACCACTTCGGGCGAGACATAGCGCGCGGACGGCGAATTCTCGTCACGGCGGTCGCGCTCGCGGGCCCAGAGATCCATCTCGTCGTCGCGCCGCGGTGCCAGCAACTCATAGTCGGACAGGTCAGTGCCATAGAAGCGATATCCTTGCTGCGGGTTGACCGCGTACGACCTGCCTTCGCCATACACATCGGCATCGCCGCTCAGCACCCTGACCGCGGTCGCGTCGTCGTTGGGGTCGACATCAATGCGGTAGTCGCCGGGACGGCGCAGCGTAAAAGCGAGATTGGGCGTATCCACCTCAAAGGTCTGCTCCGGCCCCATGCGGCGGACCCGCACTTTAAGCGTGCCTTGTGACAGCTGCACCTGCACGATGCGGTCGTCGAGGTTGAGAAGGGTCACGCTGGTAGCCGCGCCCAGGCGTATCGCCGCACCGCCGAGCTGCAACTCGACACGTGAATTTGTGCCTGCCCATAAACGATCGCCCGTGGTCAGGGGCCGGTTGACCATAGCCTGAACCCAATCGGGCTGCCCGGCCGGCGAGAAGCTGGCGCTGCCGCTGATATAGCCCAGACGGGCCACCCGCGAAGGCGGATCCGCTGCGGCCAAGCCGCTGAACGTCAAAGCAAGAAAGCTGGCAAGCAGAAGCAGCAGCGAACGGCGAAGGGTTGGTATGTTCATGGGAAATTTTTTTTTCAGCAAACGCAAGGTATCGCTCTCGTCATGTTTTCTTTGAAGCCGTCATGTACCAATAACGCCTTTCGGCTGCGATACGATGACAGTTGTAAAACCCGGCAATGTTGGTGTGGCTTCCATGCATGCTTGGGCTGAGTCTGACTTGCGCGTTCCGATGCAGAAACCGGTAATGATCGCGTTCCGCTGTAGTAAACCTCCTACACTTGACTGATATGGGTCCCAAGGGCGAAGCCTGCTACAGGTTGCGCCATCAGCCCAAGTCGTTTGACTGGCGCGCGCGCAGGGCGCGAGCACACCCATGGGGCCAAGTTGCTCCCGCCGTTTTTCGAACCGCAAATGCTTGCAGCGCTTGAAGAACAGTCGCAATCTACAATCAATTCAATTGCGACTCGCACCGCTCCGGGCGCTCAGTGAACGGCGCGGTCGAACTTGAACACGCCGGGCTCGCGCACCGGATCGACATCGACCGGAATCGTGCTCTTGGGCAGGAAGCGCCCTTCCAGCAGCAACTTCGACAGCGGGTTTTCGATGCGCTGCTGAATCGCGCGCTTGAGCGGCCGCGCGCCAAACACCGGGTCGAAACCGACCTTGGCCAGTTCGGCAATCGCCGCTTCCGAAACCTGTAGCGTGAGTTCCATTTTCTGCAGGCGCTCCTCCAGCACCTTGAGCTGGATCCGGGCGATGGCTTCGATGTTTTTGGCGTCGAGCGCATGGAACACCACGGTCTCATCAATGCGGTTCAAAAATTCGGGACGGAAGTAGTTCTTCAGCTCATCCGTCACCGCGTCCTTGATCTCTTCGGTCGGCTTGCCGACCATGGACTGAATGATGGGCGAGCCGATGTTGCTGGTCATCACGATCACGGTGTTCTTGAAGTCCACGGTGCGGCCCTGGCCGTCGGTCAGGCGGCCGTCGTCCAGCACCTGCAGCAGCACATTGAAGACATCGGGGTGGGCTTTTTCCACCTCGTCGAGCAGCAGCACGCTGTAGGGCTTGCGGCGCACGGCTTCGGTCAGGTAGCCGCCCTCCTCGTAACCCACATAGCCCGGAGGCGCGCCGATCAGGCGGGCCACGGAATGTTTTTCCATGAACTCGCTCATGTCGACGCGAATCAGGTGGTCTTCGCTGTCGAACAAAAAGCCGGCCAGTGCCTTGCACAGCTCGGTCTTGCCAACGCCAGTGGGGCCGAGGAACAGGAAGGAGCCGGTCGGACGATTCGGATCACTCAAGCCCGAGCGCGAGCGGCGGATCGCGTTGGCGACCGCCCCGATGGCTTCGTCCTGCCCTACCACGCGCTCGTGCAGCTTGACTTCCATCTGCAGCAGCTTGTCGCGCTCGCCCTGCATCATCTTGGACACGGGAATGCCCGTGGCGCGGCTCACCACTTCGGCAATTTCCTCAGCACCCACCTGGGTGCGCAGCAGCCGGGGGGCGTTGTCCACGCCCTTGTGCTCTTCGCTGTCCTTGGCTTGCTTGAGCCGCTTTTTCAACTCGGGCAGCTTGCCGTATTGCAGCTCGGCCACCTTGTTGAAGTCACCCTTGCGGGTGAGTTCTTCAATCCTGGTATTGATGCTGTCAATCTCTTCCATGACGTCTTTGGAACCGAGCGCCTGGGCCTTTTCGGCCTGCCAGATTTCGTCGAGATCGGCAATTTCCTTGTCCAGCTTGGTGATTTCTTCCTCGATGAGGCCAAAGCGTTTTTGCGAGGCTTCATCTTTTTCGCGGCGCACGGCTTCGCGCTCGATCTGCAGCTGGATCAGCCGGCGGTCGAGCTTGTCCATGACCTCGGGCTTGGAATCAATCTCGATCTTGACCTTGGCCGCGGCCTCGTCGATCAGGTCAATCGCCTTGTCGGGCAAAAACCGGTCGGTGATGTAGCGGTGGCTCAACTCGGCCGCAGCCACGATGGCCGGGTCGGTGATCTGCACGCCGTGGTGGGTTTCGTATTTTTCCTGCAGGCCGCGCAAGATCGCAATGGTGGCCTCCACGGTGGGCTCGCCGACCAGGATTTTCTGGAAACGACGCTCCAGCGCGGCATCTTTTTCGATGTACTTGCGGTACTCGTCGAGCGTGGTCGCGCCCACGCAGTGCAGTTCGCCACGCGCCAGCGCGGGCTTGAGCATGTTGCCGGCGTCCATCGCGCCCTCGGCCTTGCCGGCACCCACCATGGTGTGCAGCTCATCGATAAACACAATGGTCTGGCCTTCGTCCTTGGCGAGCTCCTTGAGCACGGTTTTCAGGCGCTCTTCAAACTCGCCGCGGAACTTGGCACCGGCCAGCAGCGCGGCCATGTCGAGCGACAGCACGCGTTTGCCCTTGAGCGAGTCGGGTACTTCGCCCGCCACAATGCGCTGGGCCAGGCCTTCAACGATGGCAGTCTTGCCAACGCCGGGCTCGCCAATCAGGACGGGATTGTTTTTGGTGCGGCGCTGCAGCACCTGGATGGCGCGGCGGATTTCATCGTCGCGGCCGATCACCGGGTCGAGCTTGCCCAGGCGGGCGCGCTCGGTCAGGTCCAGGGTGTACTTTTTCAGAGCCTCGCGCTGGCCCTCGGCTTCGGGGTTGTCCACGTTCTGGCCACCACGCACGGCGTCAATGGCGGCCTCCAGCGCCTTTCGGGTCAGGCCATTTTCCCGGGCCAGCTTGCCAGCGTCGCTCTTGCTGTCGGCCACGGCCAGCAAAAACAATTCGCCCGCAATGAACTGGTCCTTGCGCTTGATGGCCTCTTTTTCAGTGGCCTGCAGCAGCTTGGTAAGCTCCTGGCCGACCGATATCTGGTCTTGCCCGGCTACCGAAGGCAGCTTTTTGATGGCGGAGTCCGCAGCCTGGGTGAGCCCGTTGACGTTGACACCGGCTCTTTCCAAGATGGCGCGCGGCCCGTCTTCCTGGTGCAGCATGGCCGCCAGCAGGTGAACGGGTTCGATATAGCCGTTGTCATTGCCCAAGGCCAGCGACTGGGCGTCGCCCAAGGCTTCCTGAAATTTGGTGGTGAGTTTGTCTTGTCGCATGAAGTGGCCTCCCAAAAAGTTGACTGTTATTGATTTTGCGACATTGCCACAACTTTTCAAGTCACGCGAGCGCGCCAGACCGGCTTTACCGTTCCGGGTTTGATGCAGATCAAGCCCGCGCCATGCGGCTCAGGCGTTGGGGGCGCTGATGCCCCACCTGGCCAGTGCTGCATCATCGGTGACGCGCGCATCGACCCAGCGCGCGCCTTCGGGAGTCTGCTCCTTTTTCCAGAACGGAGCCTGGGTCTTGAGGTAGTCCATCAAAAACTCGCAAGCCTTGAAGCTTTCACCGCGGTGCGCGGAAGTCACCGCCACCATCACCACCTGATCAAGCGGCTGCAGCAGCCCGACGCGGTGGATCACCCGGGCCGCAAAAATGTCAAAGCGCACGCAAGCCTCGTCAATCATGGCCTCGATGGCTTTTTCGGTCATGCCGGGGTAGTGTTCAAGTTCCATGCTGCTGACACTCAAGCCATCATTGCGGTCACGCACCGTGCCGATGAAGCCGCAGACGGCACCGACACGCTTGTCATTGGCGCGCAGCGCGGCAATTTCCTCGGAGAGGTTGAAATCATCCATCTGGATCAATACGCGCGCTGCCATGGCATCAGCCCCCGGTTACGGGCGGGAAAAAGGCCACTTCGCAGCCCTCGCTCAATGCGGCCGACTCGTCAACCATGACCTGATTGAGCGCCATGCGAACGGACTTGCCGCGTGCCAGACAGGTGGCATGGGCCGGACTGCTGGCCAGCAGCTCATCGCGCAAGGCCGACATGGTCGCGACAGTGGTTTCGCGCAGCTCGCTGCCTTGCCCGATGGCTTCGCGGATGGAGGCAAAATACTTGATGGTGACTTTCATGGCGGAGCCTTCACGACAGAAGCGCTGAAAACGGAATGAACCGCACCCTATCGCCGTGGGCAATGGTTTGGCCGGGCGGATTATCGACCAGTCCGTCGCCCCAGACCGTGGAGGTGAGCACGCCGGAGCTTTGGTTGCCAAACAGTTCCAGCCCGCCCGCTGCATTCTGCTTCACGCGCAAAAATTCTCGACGTTTATCGGCTTTGCTCCAATCAAAATGAGCCGATGCAGCAATTGATTCAGGAGCAAGCGCGGTCGTCCCCTGGAGCTTGAGCAGAAACGGCCGGACCAGCAGCAAAAAGGTCACAAAGCTGGAAACCGGGTTGCCGGGCAGGCCCATGAAGTGCGCCGCACCAATCTGGCCATAGGCAAACGGCTTGCCTGGTTTGATCGCGATCTGCCACAGATTGAGTTCGCCGAGTGCCTGCACGGCGGGCTTGATATGGTCTTCCTCTCCAACCGAAACGCCGCCGCTGGTCAAAATCAGATCGTGTTGCTGGCTTGCCCCCTGCAGCGCGGCCATGGTGGCATCAAGCCGGTCGGGCACGATGCCCAAATCGGTCACGCTGCAACCGAGCCGTTGCAACAGGGCTTTGAGGAAGAAGCGGTTGGAGTTGTAGATGGCACCGGGTTTCATGTCGGCAGGAAGAACTTCGCCGGGCATCACCAGCTCGTCACCCGTGGAAAACAAGGCCACGCACGGCCGCCTGGCGACCTGCAGCTTGTCAAAACCGATGCTGGCCGCCAGGCCGAGCGCGGCAGGGCCCAGCCGGGTGCCGCGGTGCAGCACCACCGCGCCCGCGGCAACGTCTTCACCACGGCGGCGAATCCACTGCCCCAGCTCTGGCTGACGCAGAATGCGAACCCCGGGCACACCTCCCGCGTCTGGATCGACCGTTTCGCAGAGTTCCTGCATCACCACGGCATCAGCGCCGGGCGGAATGGGAGCGCCGGTGAAAATTCGTGCCGCGCAGAACGGCTCCAGCGCACGCCCAATGCTACCGGCCGGAATGCGCTGGCTGACCTGCAGCACGCCAGCGGCACTGGTCCAGTCAGCACGGCGCACGGCGTAACCATCCATGGAACTGTTGTCAAGCGCGGGCACGTCCAGGCTGGACACCAGGTCTTGGGCCAGCACACGGCCATCGCCATCAAAAGTGGTAATGGTCTCAAAACCGGGCAGCGCCAGCGCCCGGGCCAGCAACTCGGCGAGAGCCTCGTCAAGGGGCTTCATCGGTGCCCGCGCCACCGGTGCAACTGGCGCCGTGCTGGCTGGGGTGATTGGCGTTGTCGGCATGGTGGAAGCAAGGCTCATGGCAGGTTACCCGGAACTGGCGCGAACAGACTAGAGTTGATCCAAACGCGCTGCAAAGGAATAGTAAAACCGCTCTGAATTGTTGACCAGGTAATCGGCCATGGCATCCGCATCGTTCAAATCCAGCACCGGACGCAAGGTTGCTTGTGGCAGCTTTGCGGGGGCGTCGGTGGCGATGGCGACGATGAAATCATCGTCCATGTAGCGGGCGGGCTTGCCGATATAGTCGCCCGACGGGGCGCGCCAGACTTCAATTTTGAGCAGATCACTGTCCTTGAAGCCTTCCACCAGCACCCAGTCCACGCCGCCATGAAGCTCGGCAATCAGGTGGTGAACCGTCAACTCGCAAGGCGTTTCAAACTCGCGCATCAGCGCCAGCCTTTTCGGCGAAGCCACCACAACCTCAAAGGCACCGGCTTCGCGATGCCGGTGGGTGTCCTTGCCCGGGTGGTCAATGTCAAAGCTGTGATGGGCGTGCTTGACAACCGACACCCGCAGGCCGCGCAGCCTGAGCGCCGGGATCAGCTTTTCAACCAGCGTTGTTTTGCCCGAGCCAGAGTACCCGGCAAAGCCGACCACATTCATGCATCCGCTTTCAGAAAATGAAAATTGCTATCCGTACCACAGCTATCTTCACAGTGGAATAAACGGCCAGAGAGCAATTTAATGCACATTTTCAGCAATGTAGCGCTTGATTGCCGCCACGTCAGCGGGCAGCACCTTGACGCGCCTGGGCAAGGCCTCGATGCCATCAAACCGGGACGGCCGTGGCGGGGTCATGCCCAGCGCCTCCTCAATCGTTTCGGCAAACTTGATGGGAAGAGCCGTTTCGAGGACGATCATGGGCACCCCAGGCTGACGATGCTCACGCGCCACTTTCACGCCATCGGCGGTGTGCGTATCGATCAGAATGCCAAAGCGCTCCCAGACGTTTCTGATGGTGGCCAGGCGGTCGGCGTGGATGCTCTTGCCGCTCACAAAACAATAGCGCTGGGCAGCCAGCTTGAAGGCTGGGTCACGGCTCAGGTCAAAACTGCCCTGGCTTGCCAGTTGGTCATGAAACAGCGCTTTGATTTTATTGCCGTCCCGGCCCAGCAGATCAAATACAAAGCGCTCGAAATTGGAGGCTTTGGAAATGTCCATCGAGGGACTGGAGGTTTCAAAGGTGTCGGTGCTGCCGCGCACACGGTAAACGCCGGTGCGAAAGAACTCGTCGAGCACATCATTCTCATTGGTGGCGACCACCAGCTTGTCAATCGGCAAACCCATGCTGCGTGCCACGTGGCCGGCACAGACATTACCGAAGTTGCCCGAGGGTACGGCGAAACTCACCTTTTGCGCATTATTTGACGTGGCTTCAAAGTACCCGGCAAAGTAATAGACCACCTGCGCCAGCAAACGCGCCCAGTTGATCGAGTTGACCGTGCCAATTTTGTACTGGCGCTTGAATTCCAGATCGTTGGACACGGCCTTGACGATGTCCTGGCAATCGTCAAACACGCCTTCAACGGCAAGGTTGTGGATGTTTTCATCCTGCAGGCTGAACATCTGCGCCTGCTGGAACGGACTCATGCGGCCGTTGGGCGAAGTCATGAAGACACGGACGCCCTTTTTGCCGCGCATGGCATATTCGGCAGCGCTGCCGGTATCGCCGCTGGTGGCCCCCAGGATGTTGAGCGACTCAAAGCGGCGCCCCAGTTCATACTCGAACAGGTTGCCCAGCAACTGCATGGCCATGTCTTTAAAGGCGAGCGTCGGGCCGTTGGACAGGGCTTCAAGGTACAGGCCCTCCTCCAGCGGACGCAACGGCACGATTTCTGGCGTACCGAAGACTTGCTCGGTATAGGTCTTCGCGCAGATCGCTTTCAGGTCAGCTGGCGGAATGTCGTCGATATAGAGCGACAGCACTTCAAACGCCAGCTCCGCATACGACAGGCCGCGCCACTTCGTAAGGGTGGCGCCGTCAACCTGCGGATAGTGTTCGGGCAGGTACAAACCGCCATCAGGCGCCAGGCCTTCAAGCAGGATTTCGCAAAAACGCATGCGGCCAGCATGGCCACGGGTGGAGAGGTAACGCATCAGGCGAGTTCCTCCTTGCGGATGCGCGTGATCGGCGCCAGCACCGTGGGCAGCGCCTGCATTTGCGCCAGCGCTTCGTTCATCTTCGCTTCCACACAATTGTGCGTGAGGATGATGAGGTCGGTTTGCGTGGCGCCTTCGCCGCCCACGTCATCCGCCTCGCGCTGCAACATGGCGTCGATGCTGATGCCCAGCGACGCCAAAATGCCGGTGACTCGAGCCAGCACACCGGTTTCATCCGCCACTTTCAGGCGCAAGTAGTAGCTGGTCACAACCTCGCTCATGGGAACGACGGGCAGGTCGCTCATCGCGTCTGGCTGGAAGGCCAGATGCGGCACGCGGTGCTCGGGGTCAGCCATGTGCAGACGCGCGATGTCCACCAGATCGGCAATCACCGCGCTGGCAGTGGGCTCGCTGCCTGCTCCCTTGCCGTAGTACAGAGTGGTGCCAACGGCATCGCCATGCACCACCACGGCATTCATCGCGCCTTCAACGTTGGCAATCAGGCGCTTGGCCGGCACCAGGCTTGGGTGCACGCGCAGCTCGATACCGTTCGCGGCACGCTTGGTGATACCCAGCAGCTTGATGCGGTAACCAAGTTGCTCGGCGTAGCGAATGTCTTGCGCGGCCAGTTGGGTGATGCCCTCCACGTAGGCCTTGTCGAACTGCACCGGGATGCCAAAGGCGATGGCTGACATCAGCGTGACCTTGTGGCCGGCGTCCACGCCCTCGATGTCGAAAGTTGGATCGGCTTCGGCGTAGCCCAGGCGCTGCGCTTCCTTCAGTGCCACGTCGAAGTCAAGACCCTTGTCACGCATTTCCGAGAGGATGAAATTTGTCGTGCCATTGATGATGCCGGCAATCCACTGGATGCTGTTCGCGGTCAGGCCTTCGCGCAACGCCTTGATGATCGGAATGCCGCCAGCGACAGCCGCCTCGAACGCAACCATGACGCCCTTGCGATGCGCCGCGGCAAAAATCTCGGTGCCATGCACGGCCAGCAGCGCCTTGTTGGCGGTGACCACATGCTTGCCGGCCTCGATCGCCTCCAGCACCAGTTGCCTGGCAATGCCATAACCGCCGATGAGCTCGACCACAATGTCGATGTCGGGGTTGGCGATGACCTTGCGCGCATCGTCCACCACCTGCACGCCGGCCCCCACCGCGGCCTTCGCACGTACCACGTCAAGGTCGGCCACCATGGTGATCTCGATACCGCGGCCGGCGCGGCGGCGAATCTCTTCCTGGTTGCGTTGCAAGACGTTGAAAGTGCCGCTACCCACGGTCCCTATACCCAAAAGGCCTACCCTGATCGGGCTCAAATTCATTGATTTCATGATCGCTGGATGTCTTTTTTATGGAAAATTGAAAATCAGATCCGGTTGTTGCGCCAGGTCTCAAGAAACCGGGCAATCCGGGCAATGGCTTCACGCAAATCGTCCTCATGCGGCAAAAAGACGATGCGGAAATGATCCGGCGTGGTCCAGTTGAAACCTGTGCCCTGCACCAGCATGACGCGGGTTTCTTCGAGCAACTCCAGAAAAAACTGGCGGTCGTCACTGATGGGGTAGATCTTCGGATCCAGCCGCGGAAACATGTAGAGAGCCGCGCTGGGCTTGACGCAGCTCACGCCCGGGATGGCGGTGATCAACTCATACGCCAGATCGCGCTGGCGGCGCAGGCGCCCACCCCCGGCGACCAGATCGTTGATGCTCTGATAGCCGCCCAGCGCGGTCTGAATCGCCCATTGGCCCGGCACGTTGGAGCACAGCCGCATGTTCGAGAGCATGTTGAGCCCCTCAATATAGTCGCGCGCCGGCTTCTTGTCGCCCGACACCACCATCCAGCCGGCCCGATAGCCGCAGGAGCGGTAGCTTTTGCTCAGCGAATTGAAAGTCAGCGTCAACACGTCTTGCGACAGACTGGCGAGCGCGGTGTGGCGCGCGCCGTCATAGAGCACCTTGTCATAGACCTCGTCGGCAAAAATCACCAGATCGTGCTCACGCGCAATCTCGACAATGTCCAACAGCAGTTCATCAGAATACAGCGCGCCAGTCGGATTGTTGGGATTGATAATGACGATGCCGCGTGTGGCTGGCGTGATCTTGTCTCGAATATCAGCCAGGTTCGGCATCCAGCCGTTGGCTTCATCGCACAGGTAATGAACGGGAGTGCCGCCCGAGAGACTCGCGGCCGCCGTCCACAGCGGATAGTCGGGGGCGGGCAGCAACAGCTCATCACCATCATTGAGCAGCGCGTTGGTCGCCATCACGATCAACTCGCTCGCGCCATTGCCAAGGTAAATGTCGTCCAGCGTGACGCCCTTGATCCCCTGCTTTTGCGTTTCATGCATCACCGCCTTGCGCGCGGCAAAAATACCCTTGCTGTCTGAATAGCCGGACGAGTTGGGCAGATTGCGGATCATGTCCTGCTGAATTTCTTCGGGCGAATCAAAGCCGAACACGGCGAGATTTCCGATGTTGAGCTTGATGATCTTCTGGCCTTCTTCCTCCATCTGCCTGGCTCGATCCATGATCGGGCCGCGGATGTCGTAGCAGACGTTGGCTAACTTGGCAGATTTGGTAATCGGTTTCATGACGCTCTTCCTGGCTACCCTGGCAAAGGTCGCCCAGGCAGTTGGTTTGACAAACACATTGGTCCGCAGTCATTAGCTGGATTAACCAGCCAGGTAAGGGGAATTTTTTGCGGAATCTATAATTTGACCACATAAATGGCAGTTTTCTCTGGCAGGACACTTGCCCGCAACCCTTGTCCGATGCCGTTTTCCTGCATCTCCAACGCATTGAATTTCCCATGAAACTCCAACCCGACCATTTCGATGTGCAATCCATACTCGGCTACGGCCCCGGCTGGGTGGGCTTGGGGCTCAACGGCGTGGCTGAAAAAATTGAACACAGTATTGTGATTGGTTCGCGCGGTGAAAAGTTTGACTGGCATTGCGCGCGCTTTGACCAGCTCACCGCCGAGCATTTCGCCCTTCTCGCCAACACTCAGCCTGAGCTGGTAATTTTTGGTAGCGGCGCGCGTTTGCGTTTTCCACCCCCGGCGTTTTTGCGCGCATTGATGGAGCAGCGCATAGGCCTTGAAACCATGGACACGCTGGCAGCTTGCCGCACCTACAACATTTTGGCGGGTGAGGGTCGCCAGGTGATCGCTGCCCTGCTGATTGAGCCGCCGGGAATCGAAGGGGCCTAAGAATGATGGACCGCAGCTTTCAGAGTAAAATCTATGGTTGCACTTGGTGTCGTACCCAGGACTAGCGCCCGGACCCGCCGCCAAAGTCCACGATTAATTACAACTATTTTCGTCAGGGTCTCCGTAGTATGGCAGTCGTCGTCAACAAACCACTCCCCGAATTTGAAGCGAACGCCACCGGCGGCATCAAGGTTTCCAACCAGTCCCATTTGGGCCATGTCGTTGTGCTGTATTTTTACCCCAAGGACAACACACCCGGCTGCACCACCGAAGCCATGCAATTTCGTGACCGCTACAAGGACTTCGTCAAGGCGGGCGCGACGGTGTTTGGTGTGTCGCGCGACAACATGAAATCGCACGACGACTTTAAAGCCAAGCTTGAACTGCCTTTTGAGCTGATAGCGGACACTGAAGAAAAAATGTGCCACATGTTCGGCGTGGTCAAAAACAAAATCATGTACGGCAAGAAAGTCAAGGGCATTGAGCGCAGCACCTTTTTGGTGGGGGCGGATGGCTTGCTGAAGGACGAGTGGCGCGGGCTAAAAGTACCCGGTCATGTTGACGATGTTCTCAAGGCCGTCAAAGCCCTCAAAAAACCGGTTTGAACCCGTCTTGAGGCCGCATCGCAACACTGGATTGCCCGGTCACAGGAGTTGTGCATAATGAAACCGTGCTGAGTTTCACATCTGCGTTCAAAGAGAAAGCCGCCCTGGCCTCAAGGCGGCTTTTTTTGTTTTTTGCAATCCCCACTTAAAGAGTCCCACGTACCATGCCCCTGCCACCCGCCCCGACCAAACGTGCCGCATTGCTCTCCTCAGACGCGCTCGATGCGCCGGCGCGCTCACCCGCCAGGGCTGCGCGAAAGACGGAAAGCGCTGAATCCGCCCGGAAGCCTCCGTCTCTGGACCTGCTTGACGAGCGCCCGGCCGGTGGTGGCATCCATCCACTGGCTGACAAGGGGAAAGAACCTGTGGCCCCCGAAAAGTCGAGCCCATCCAGCCATAAAAATGAGAGCGGACAACTGCCTCAGGCCGAGCCAAAGCCGAAAAAGATAAAATATACCGGGCCCGCCAAGCTGTTTGTTCTGGACACCAATGTGCTGATGCACGACCCAATGTGCCTGTTCCGGTTTGAAGAGCATGACATCTTTTTGCCCATGATCGTGCTGGAGGAGCTGGATGGTCACAAAAAGGGCATGACCGAAGTTGCCCGCAATGCGCGCCAGACCAGTCGCATGCTGGACGCGCTGGCGGGCATTCAGGGTGCCGACATCACCAAGGGACTCAAACTCGATAGCACAGGACACCGCGAAGCGGGCGGTAGCCTTTTTTTCCAGACCAAGGCGCTGGACTACACGCTGCCGACAAGCTTGCCACAAGGCAAGGCTGACAATCAAATTCTCGGTGTGGTTGAAGCGCTGCGCAAGGACTGGGTGCCCCGCGAGGTGGTGCTGGTTTCCAAGGACATCAACATGCGCGTCAAGGCCAGAGCTCTCGGGTTGGCCACCGACGACTACCAGAACGACAAGACGCTGGAGGACGGCGAAATGCTGTATTCCGGTTCGCTGGCGCTGCCAGCAGACTTCTGGACACGCCAGAGCAAAACCATAGAAAGCTGGCAGCAGGGGAGCAACACGTTCTACCGCATCTCGGGTCCGATTGTGGCCAGCCTGCTGATCAACCAGTTTGCATTTTTTGAGGCGCCGGGCGAGCCGCCGCTGTATGCGCGCGTCACTGAAATACGCGCCAAAACGGCGGTTCTGAAAACCCTCAAAGATTACACCCACTTAAAAAATGCAGTGTGGGGCGTGACCACGCGCAACCGTGAGCAAAATTTCGCCATGAACCTGCTGATGGACCCTGAAGTTGACTTCGTCACACTGGCAGGCACTGCGGGTACCGGAAAAACACTGATGGCGCTGGCCAGCGGCCTGACGCAAGTGCTTGATGATCGCCGCTACACCGAGATCATCATGACGCGCGCCACAGTATCGGTAGGCGAGGACATTGGCTTTCTACCCGGCACCGAAGAGGAAAAAATGGGTCCCTGGATGGGCGCGCTCGATGACAATCTGGAAGTGCTTGGCAAAACCGACAGCGGCACCGGTGAATGGGGACGTGCGGCAACCAATGAGCTGATCCGTTCGCGCATCAAGGTCAAAAGCATGAACTTCATGCGCGGCCGCACCTTTCTGAACAAGTACGTCATCATTGACGAGGCGCAAAACCTCACGCCCAAACAGATGAAAACCCTGATCACCCGGGCCGGGCCGGGCACCAAGATCATTTGCATGGGTAACCTGGCGCAAATTGACACGCCCTACCTGACTGAAGGCTCTTCAGGCATGACCTTCGCGGTGGACCGCTTCAAGGGCTGGCCACATGGCGGGCACATCACACTGGCCCGCGGCGAGCGCTCAAGGCTGGCCGATTTCGCCAGCGAGGTGCTCTGATAAGAGCAACGCAGCCAACACAAAAAAAAGCCGAGTCATTTTTTGATTCGGCTTTTTTTGTCTGAAATTTTTGGTCGGCGGTTCAGGAAGCTCTCCCACCGCAAAAACGAGAGCAGAAGGGCGTTGTTGCACGGATAGGCCAACGTCAGTCTGTTAGGCTCAACGCCCCTGATCAAGACGGCCAATCCACCGCATGCCCAACAAACACAACGCCAATGGCCGCCATCATATTCCCAAGATGAAGTTCAGGGTGCGAAACTGGCCTGAGTATGACGCGGCACTTCGGGCTCGTGGCAGCCTGACCATGTGGGTCACCCCTGAGGCGGTTGAATGCTGGACGGCCCAACCGCGCACCACGCGGGGTGGGCAGAGCAGTTATTCGGATCTGGCCATTGAAACCAGCCTGATGTTGCGCTTGGTGTTTGGCCAACCGCTGAGACAAACCGAAGGCCTGATGGCATCGATCTTTGGTCTGCTGGAGTTGGACCTGAAGGCCCCCGATCACAGCACTGTGAGTCGGCGCGCCATGAACTTGGAGTTGATCTCCAAGCGGTGCGGGCAGCGCACACATCTTGATCGACAGCACAGGTCAATGTAAGTATCCCCCCGGCAAAGCCGGGGGGATACTTACTGAACCTGCTCTTTCCGGCAGCGCTTGTCATTGCCTTCTGAATCTGGCCCATCGTCTGATGTCATTGACGCCGGATCATTTCGTGCAACATGGCGGAGAATTGCTCTGCCGTTTCGTGTCGCACCAGGGCCGGTCCAATGAGTGGCGGAAACCAAAAGTCTGGCTTCCCCTCGGCATGGTAGGTCAGCCGGGTGCCTGCCCCTTCGGCTTGTAGCTGCATCACGCTATCCATGCGCTGAATGTTGCCGCCCACGCCATGCGCCCGAATCTCGCGCAACGGGGTCAGGCGGATATCCCGGATGGATTCGAAATTAGACGAAAAGAGGCCATAGCGGGCGACACCCTTTTGGCTGACCTTGAGCATGGTATCGCTGCGTTCGGTCACCTGGCTGCTGATCAGATTGGGCACGAACTCGACCATATGTTCAAAATCGGTGAGCACCGCCCAAGCCAGCGCAGGCGCCACCGGCGCGTACAGGGTCAAGTCCACCGTGAAATTCCCACCTGAACGCTCGACTCGGACATCGCTGTCGGACACGACCAACTGCCCATCGGCCGTCATGGCCACTTGCACCGGACACAGCATTGCTGCCAGTGCCATCAGCCAGAAAAAGAGCTTGCGAGACATGCTGCCCCCTTCATCAAAATGTCGGTTCAGTGTGCCACGCATCATGGCACTATAAAGGTAACCTGCAATTGATCGACACATTTCCGTTGGCATGACTTGTTCAGCAATTCGTGAAATGCAGCGGAATCGGTCAGACAGTGAGGGCGAATGGTTGCCCCTTTTATGGCCAACTCTGCCATTCTTGACTAACCTGCCAAACTTGGCTCCATAATGCAACAAACGAGGCTGCCAAACAAGCGCACGATGAGATATCTCAGTTGTGAGACTGAATTTTCTATCAGTCGCTTGCATGAGTGTCCAAAAATAACACTTTCCTTCAAGGATCATACGCATGTCAAACATCGCTTTTCTCGGCACTGGCCTGCTTGGCGGCGCCTTCGCTGAAGCCGCGGCCAAGCGCGGCGATACGGTCACTGCCTGGAACCGTTCTCCAGACAAAGCTCTTGCGCTTGCGCAGTTCGGCGTTATCGCGGCAACGACCCCGGCCGAGGCAGTGCGCAACGCACTGCGCATTCACATCGTGCTAAAGGACGACGATGTCGTTGACGATGTGCTGGCGGCAGCTCGCACCGGGCTTTCACCCGACGCGGTCATCATCGATCACACCACCACACTGCCGACACGTACAGCGGCGCGTGCCGAACGGCTCAATGCCGAAGGGGTGAAGTACCTGCATTGTCCTGTCTTCATGGGCCCGCCAGCGGCGCGCAATGCGCAGGGTACGATGATGGCTGCTGGACCAAAGGTGCTCTTCGAAAGCGTCAAGGCTGATCTTGCAAAAATGACTGGTCGGCTGGAGTACTTCGGCGAGCGCGCCGATCTCGCCGCCGTGAACAAACTGTTTGGCAACGCCATGATCATCGGTGTCGCGGCAGTGATGGCTGACGTTCTCACGATGGCACAAGTGAGCAACGTCAGTGCAGAAGACGCCATCAAGCTCTTTGGTTTATTCGACTTGAATTCCATCGTGGCGGGGCGTGGCGCAAATATGGCCAAAGGAAATTTCACCCCAAGCTTTGAGCTGGCGATGGCGCGCAAAGATGTGCGGCTGATGCTCGAGACTGCGGGTGATCGCCCGATGGCGGCGCTGCCGTCGGTGGCGGCCCGAATGGATCAGCTCATCGCGGCCGGGCACGGCGCCGAGGACTCCAGCGTGCTCGCCATCGACGCGGTGCAGCGACGGTAGTAAACACGGCATTTCAAACTCTCAAGAGTCAGCAGATTGAAAAAATCAGTACCTGCTCACACGTTCTGCGCCAGCCACGCTTCTGCCAGCCGAACCCAGTAAGTGCCACCCAGCGGAATCAGGTCATCATTGAAGTCATAGCTCGGGTTGTGCAGCATGCAGGGGCCGCCGCCATGCCCGATTTCACGGTGACTGCCTTCGCCGTTGCCAATGAAGCAATAGGCCCCGGGTTTGGCCTGCAGCATGAAGGCAAAGTCTTCGGCACCCATGGTCGGCTCCTGCGCCAGCACATTGGCTTCGCCCACAATGTCTGCCATCACCTGGCGGGCAAAAGTGGCTTCCTGGGCCGAGTTGATGGTCGACGGGTACTTGCGCACGAATTCAAATTCGCAGCTGACACCAAACGCAGCGCAGGTATGTTCCGCGATCTGCCGCATGCGTTGCTCGATCAGGTCCAGCACTTCCAGCGTGAAGGTGCGCACCGTGCCCTGCAGTTCGCAGCTGTCCGGGATCACGTTGGTGGCGGCGCCGGCATGAATCATGGTGACAGAGATCACGCCGGCATCGATCGGCTTCTTGTTGCGGCTGATGATGGTCTGGAAGGCCTGTACCATCTGGCAAGCCACGGGCACCGGATCCAGTCCATTGTGCGGCAACGCTGCGTGCCCACCCTTGCCCCGGATGGTGATCTTGAACTCATTGCTGGAAGCCATCACCGGCCCCGGACTCACGGCAAAGCTGCCGACCGGCAGGCCCGGCCAGTTGTGCATGCCGAACACCGCTTGCATCGGGAATTTTTCGAACAGACCGTCACGCATCATCACGCGCGCACCACCGCCACTTTCTTCCGCCGGCTGAAAAATCAGGTACACCGTGCCATCGAAGTTGCGGTTGTTGGCCAGGTACTGAGCCGCAGCCAGCAGCATGGCGGTGTGACCATCATGGCCACAGGCATGCATCTTGCCGGCATGCTGGCTGACGTGGGGGAAAGTGTTGAATTCCTGCATCGGCAGCGCGTCCATGTCGGCGCGCAAACCAACGGCGCGCGATGAGCTACCGTTCCTGACGATACCCACCACGCCGGTGGTTCCCATGCCACGATGCAAGGGAATGCCCCACTCGGTGAGTTTCTGCGCCACCAGATCGGCCGTGCGGACTTCCTCGAAGCCCAACTCGGGATAGGCATGGATGTCGCGCCGGACAGTTGCCATGACGGCCGCCTGGGTCACGATGGAATCAATAATTTTCATGGGCTCTCCTCTGTCAAAAATAAGACTCGAAATTACGTCCGCAGGGTACCGGACAAGGTCCCGAAATAAACTCGCTCAGTTCAGCACTCAACAATATTCACCGCCAGTCCACCACGCGAGGTTTCCTTGTATTTTGTTTTCATGTCAGCGCCGGTCTCGCGCATGGTTTTGATCACCTTGTCCAGGCTCACCACATGCTGGCCGTCACCTTGCAGTGCCATGCGCGCGGCATTGAGTGCTTTGACAGCACCCATGGCATTGCGCTCGATGCAAGGCACCTGTACCAGGCCGCCGATGGGGTCACAGGTCAAACCCAGGTTGTGCTCCATGCCGATCTCGGCTGCGTTTTCGACTTGCTCGGGGCTCCCCCCCATCACCGCCACCAAGCCAGCCGCCGCCATCGAACAGGCCACCCCCACCTCACCCTGGCAACCGACCTCGGCACCCGAAATCGACGCATTGAGCTTGTAAAGAATGCCGATCGCCGCGGCGGTCATCAGAAACTCGATGACGCCATCGTCGGTGGCGTTGGCGATAAATTTGTCGTAGTAATGCAGCACCGCCGGAATGACGCCTGCCGCGCCGTTGGTCGGTGCCGTGACCACGCGCCCCCCGGCCGCGTTCTCTTCGTTCACGGCAAAGGCATACACATTGACCCAGTCCAGCACCGAAAGCGGATCACTTAATGCGTTTTCAGCGCGTGCCCTGAGTTGTGCCGCCAATATCGGTGCGCGGCGTTGCACTTTGAACGGTCCTGGCAGCGTGCCCTCATGCGTGAGGCCACGCTGCACGCACTCGCCCATGATGCGCCAGAGGTACAGCAGTTGGCTGCGAATTTCGTCATCCGTGCGCCATGTGCGTTCGTTCGCCCACATGATCTCACTGAGGGTCAAGCCATGCTGCTTGCATAATGCAAGCAACTGGCCTCCCGAGGCGAATGGGTAAGGCACGTGGTGGTAGGCCGTCAGAACATGGTCATTACTGGTTCCCGCCGTGACGACAAAACCGCCACCCACTGACAAATACTTGACCTGGCGCAATAGTGCGCCGGCCGCGTCAAATGCGCTGAATCGCATCCCGTTGGGATGCTCTGCCATCGCTTCGCGACGGTACATCAGCAAATGCTCCTGCTCGCGAAACGCTATCGGTTGCATCCCAAGCAAAGCAATCGTTTCAAGCGTCCGCGCCCTTTTTATGAGGCCAGGCACTGCATCAACATCGACCGCATCGGGTGTATGCCCCATCAGACCGAGCATGATACCGATGTCTGAACCGTGCCCTTTGCCGGTAGCCCCCAGAGAGCCATACAATTCTGCTTTGACACCGACCGTTTGATCGAGCAAGCCCTCTTTTTGCAGCAACAACGCAAACATGCCTGCCGCACGCATGGGGCCGACCGTATGCGAGCTGCTGGGGCCGATGCCCACCTTGAACAAGTCAAAGACTGAAATGGCCATGCGATGCACAAAGATTTTTCACGCCCACCGTCAACGCCAGTGCGCTACGCAATAGCCCAGTGCAAAACCAAGGCCACACGCAAAAACAACCAGCCAGGCTGGCACCGGAGCGCCCAATGAACTGAATCTGCGCGCGGGAGCCGCAGCCGTCGTGGTCGCGACCCCAGGCACAAGTACACTTGCTGCAGGCGCTGTGGCTTGCACAGCTTCCTCTTTCACACCCGTTCCACCCAGATGGCGGGCAAACGCGGCAAAAAAATCGTCCGCATTCTTTTTCGCCACGGTCTGCACCAGACGGCTGCCCACACTGGCCAGCTTGCCACCGATCTCGGCGTGGGCCACATACTTGAGCACGGTCTCGTTTTGATCTTCTGTCAGCGCGACCTTCGCCCCCATCTTGGCAAAGCCCGCCGCTCCGCCCTGCCCCTGCCCCGTCATGGTGTAGCCATTGGGCGGGTCGAGGTCGCTCAGTACCATATTGCCTTTGAACGTGGCCGACACTGGGCCCACCTTGGCCGCCACAGTGGCGATGAATTCGGTATCCGATATTTTTTCCAGTTGCTTGCAACCGACAATGCACGCTTGCAGCACGGCGGGATCGTTCAGCGCGTCCCAGACCTGCTGCTGCCGAGCCGGGATGCGATATTCCCCGGAGAATTCCATGGCCATGATTATTTCTCGTAGTGTTTGAACAGCGCCTGGGTACCGAGTCGGCCGTGGCCCTGCTGCGCCAGCTCCTCAAACAACTTGCGCGCCAGCGCCAGCGCCGGCAGATCAAGCTGCATGCGCTGGGCTTCCGCCAAGGCAATGCCGAGGTCCTTGATGAAGTGCTCCACATAGAAGCCGGGCGTAAAGTCGCCGTTGATGATTTTTTGCCCCATCACGTTGAGCTGGAAACCCGAGGCCGCGCCGCCGCCGATGGACTTGAGCACCGTCGGCAGATCCAGCCCGGCGGCCTTGCCGTAAGCCAGCCCTTCGCACACGCCCATGATGGTTGAGGCAATCACGATCTGGTTGCACATTTTGGTGTGCTGCCCGGCACCGGAGCCGCCCTGCAGCACGATGCTGGGGCCCATCAATTGCAGGATCGGCAAGGCTTCGTCAAACGCCGCCTGTGTGCCGCCCACCATGATGGAAAGCTTGGCATCGCGTGCCCCGATGTCGCCACCAGACACGGGTGCATCAAGCGCGCGGCAGCCCTTTTTACCCCCCTCTTCGGCGATGCGGACGGCCAGCGCGGGACTGGATGTGGTCATATCGATCAGCAGGGCACCCCGGGCGCAGGCCAGGATACCGTTTTCACCGAGATACACCTGCTCCACATCACGCGGATAGCCCACGATGGTGATGACCACGTCTGAAGCAGCCGCCAGCGCACCCGGTGTATCGCACCAGGCCGCACCACGCGCCAGCAATTCGTCCGCCTTGACGCGCGAGCGGTTGTACACATTGAGCGGGTAACCCGCCTGCAGTATGTGCCCGGCCATACTCTGGCCCATGTTGCCCAACCCAATGAAGCCCACACGGGGCTTGTTCTTGCTATCGATCATTTTTCATGCCTTGTTTATAAATGCAGATTTTTCGCGCAGCAGATCGCGCAGATACATGGGGGTCAGCGGCTGCTTATCCACCACCACATCAAACGGTGCGAGCGCATCATTGACCGCGTTGGTCAGCGCCCCGATGGCACCCATCACCCCTCCTTCAGCCATGCCCTTGATGCCCGCTGGCGTCGCCCGATTCGGCGTATGCATCGGAAGAATTTCAAAATGGGGCAATTCACAGGCCGTGGCAAGCAGGTAATCAGCCAAGGTCCCCGAGAGATTTTGTCCGGTCTCGTCGTAATACACCTGTTCAAACAAGGCGCCGGACAAGCCCATGGCAATCGCACCATGTTGCTGTCCTTCCACGACCACCGGGCTCAATACCGTGCCGCAATCTTCCGCCACCACATAACGGGCAAACCGGATCGCCCCGGTGCTGACATCCACTTCCACTTCACACAGATGGGTGGAGTTGGAATAGGTCATGGGCGGTGGTTCGTAAGTCTTGTGGAACTCCAGACCGGGACTCATGCCGGCGGGCAAGTCCAGCGGATCAAGATACGCCGTGCGCGCGACATCGGCCAAGCCCACACCGGTTGCCGCCCATTCGCCGTCTGTCAGCCTCTCAATGCGACCATCCCGCAAGCGCAGTGCCTGACTGTCTTCCAGGTCCAGCAGCTTGGCACCGATCGCCAACACCTTGACACGGGCCTCCTGGGCACATAAATACAGCGTACCGCCTCCTGCTGTGCCCCCCCGTGCGCCCCGGCTGCCCATGCCGTAAGGCGCGATGTCGGTATGCCCGAGGTTCAGATGCACCTGCTGCGGCATGACACCAAGGCCCTCGGCCACGGCATGGGCCAACGAGGTTTCATAGCCCTGCCCGGTCGCCCCCAGGCCAACCGAGGCATTCACCGCACCGGAGGGCTCGATGCGCAGCCAGGCCGCTTCATGCCCCGATCCTGGAATACCTGCCGCTTTGTAAAAGCGCGACCCATAGGTGGTGGACTCGACCACCGTACAAATTCCCAGACCGAGATAAATACCTTGAGTACGACCCAGCTGTTGGCGCTGGCGGAAATTTTCGTAGTCTATGGCGGCCAACGCACCCTCCAATGTTTCGCGCGGCGTGATGTCTGCCAGTACCTCGCCGGTCGCCATGGTGTAAGGAAAATCATCCGGCTGCAGCATGTTCAGCCGCCGCACCGCCACCGGATCCAGTTTCAGTTCTCGCGCAATCGCATCCATCGTGCCTTCCATCACCCAGCTCGTGATGGCCATCGGCGCGCGCATGGGACCATTGCCCACCTTGTTGCTCAACACCACCTTGACATCGTAGCTGTAGTCCTGCAGCTTGTAGGGCCCGGTCAGGATCATGGCCACCACGCGAGCCAGATAATTGCCCGGATAAAAGCTGTAGGCGCCGAAGTCCTCGACAATTTCCAGCTCCAGGCCGAGCAGACGACCCTCGGCGCTGACAGCGGCCCGGGTGCGGCAAAAGTCCTCCCGCGCCTGCGAGGAAGACAACAGGTTTTCCAGCCGGTCTTCGCGCCAGCGCACCGGCCGTTTCAAGTGACGCGAAACCGCAGCCACCGTCAGTTCCTCCCGATACAGCGCGATCTTCTGACCGAACCCTCCCCCCACATCCGGCGAAATCACGCTGACCTGTGATTCCGACAGGCGCAAACGGCTGGCCAGGGTGGTCCGGTAGGGATGTGGCACCTGGGTCCCGACATGAAACGTCAAGTGCTGGCGGCCTTCATCCCACACCGCGATGCAGCCGCGCGTCTCTATTGGCAAATGGGTCTGCCGGTGCTGTGAAAAGGTGCTCTCCACCACCCGATGCGCCGCGCGCTTGCGTGCTTCGACATCGCCGTGATCCGCATGCTGGTGCGACAACAGGTTGGAGGACAGGCTTTCATCCACGAGGGGTGAATCCGGTTCAAGCGCCTGCCACATTGAGCTGACAGCGGGCAGCACCTCGTACGCCACCATCACCTGCTCGGCCGCATCCTCTGCCATATAGCGGTCGGTCGCAATCACGCAGGCCACTGGATCGCCCTGGAAGCGCACTTTGTCGATGGGCAGGGTGTCCATCTCCATCGGCTGCAGGCCCTCGATCGACGGCGCCATACGCTGGCGGGTGGTCCACTGCGCCAGCTCATGACCGGTCACAATCACCACCACCCCGGGCATCTGACCTGCCGTCTCGCTATCGATGGAGACGATGCGGGCATGGGCATGGGGCGAACGCACAAAGCAGGCATGCAGGGCGCCCGGAACTTCGATGTCGTCCACATAGCGGCCGTGCCCGGTCAGCAGCCGGTAGTCTTCCTTGCGCGGCAGATGCTGGCCGATGTAATGAAACTCAGGGGGCGACATAGTCCGGATTCTTTCGCATCTGCTCGGCCGCCTTCTGGATGGCCTTCACAATATTCTGGTAGCCGGTACAGCGGCACAGGTTGCCCGACAGCGCATCACGGATTTCTTCGTCACTCGGTTCGGGCTTGTTTTTGAGAAACGCTTCGAATGTCATCACGATGCCCGGTGTGCAAAAGCCACACTGCAAGCCGTGCTCCTCGTGCAGCGCTTGCTGCAGAGGGGACAACTCTGCATTGACGGCAACCGACTCGATCGTTGACACCTCATGCCCCTCCATCTGGATGGCGTAGGTGAGGCAGGACCGCACCGGCTTGCCATCCACCAGCACC
Source organism: Polaromonas sp. UBA5171 (assembly GCA_002413395.1). GTDB lineage: Bacteria > Pseudomonadota > Gammaproteobacteria > Burkholderiales > Burkholderiaceae_C > Polaromonas. The sequence goes on from DHWX01000029.1 coordinate 74,396, forward strand.
GTGCAGGCGCCGCACACCCCATGCTCGCAGCCCACGTGGGTGCCGGTGAGGCGGCAATCCTCGCGCAGCGCATCCACCAGCAGCTTGCGCGGCTCCACCAGCAGTTCGTGGTTTTGACCGTTGACGGTCAGCGTGATCAAACGCTTCTCCGTATGACTCATATGATTCATCCTTTGGCTCGACTCAGGGCGCGCACAAGCGCCCGCTCCACCAGCGTTTGGGTCAGCTCCTTGCGGTACACGGCCGCTATGCGCTGATCATCTTCGGGAGAAACTGCCGCTCGCACTGCAAGCGCCACTTCCGTCGCCCACGCCGCATTGACCACGCGGCCAGAAAAAGGGCGAAGGATGTCATCACAGGCTAGCGGTACAGCGCTCACCCCGCTCAGTCCCACGCGCACGCACGAGACCCGCTCACCATCCAGTGCCACCGTAGCCGCCACCGCCACGATGGCGTAATCCCCGTGCCGACGATTGAACAACTGGAATGATGTGCCCTCGTTCACCGCCACCTTGGGGAAATGCACGCAGCGGATAATTTCGTCCGGTGCCAGTGCCGTGGTCATGACGGACTGGAAGAAGGCCGAGGCCGGCAAACTGCGCTGCCCGCCACGACTTACGATCTCAATTTTCGCTTCCAGCGTCGTCGCAATCAACGGCAGCTGCGCGACCGGGTCGGCATGCGCCAGACTTCCGCCAATCGTTCCACGCTGACGAATGGCGTAGTGGCCGATGGTTTTCGCGGCTTGAGCGAGCAATGGGCAGCGGGCCTGCACCAGCTTTGATTCGGCAATCTGATCATGCCGGGTCAACGCACCAATTTCCAGCGTATCCCCCAAGTCCCGAATGTAGGCGAGCTCCGTCAAGTCGTTCAAGTCAATAAGGTCAGAAGGCGTCGCCAGCCGCATGTTCAGCATGGGCCCGAGGCTCTGCCCGCCAGCAATCACTTTGGCGCGGTCGCCGCACGCGGCAAGTTGTTGCAGCGCTTCTTCCAGCGAGCTTGGGCGAAAATAGTCAAATGCAGCGGGTTTCACAAACGATTCCTACCAGACCAGACTCTGGCTGTCCTGCTTGTCGAACAAGTGCAATCGATTCAGGTTAACGTTCAGGGTCGCGTTCCCACCCACCTGATGCTGCCCTTCCTTGCCGACGCGGAAGAACAGTCGTGTGCCCTCAACGTCCACTTCAAGAAACTGGTCCGAACCCACCGGCAGCACCGAAAGGATCCGGCCCTGCAAACTATCCCCATTCAATTCGCCACTGTGCGACGCCACGTCTTCGGCGCGGATGCCCAGCACCACAGCACGACCGGCCTGACTGGCCACCCGCTCGGCAATATGCGGTGGCAGAGTCAGCGCCAGCTGACCGCACTTGAACAACACCCGGTCGCCTTCCACGGCAAGGGCGCCGTCCATGAAGTTGATCGGAGGATTGCCCAGAAACGAGGCCACAAACATATTGCGGGGTCGCTCATAAATGTCGTCCGGCGTTCCGATCTGCTGCACCACACCACTGCGCATCACCACAATGCGGTCAGCCAGCGTCAGGGCTTCGGCCTGGTCGTGCGTGACATAAACAAAAGTGGTTTGCATGGCCTGATGCAATTGCTTGATCTCGGCGCGCATTGAAATTCGCAGCGTAGCGTCCAGATTGGACAGCGGCTCATCCATCAAAAAAACCGAGGGCTGCCGCACGATCGCCCGCCCCAGTGCCACGCGCTGTCGCTGACCACCCGACAGCTGGTCAGGGCGCCGCTCCAGCAGGGGCTCGATCTCCAGACGGCGTGCCGCATCACGGACGCGGCTGTCAATCTCAGCCTTGGGGTGTTTGCGCATCCGAAGCCCAAACGCGATGTTCTCGTACACGGTCTTGTTCGGGTATAGCGCGTAGCTCTGAAATACCATGGCCACATCGCGTTTGTGCGGCGGGACGGTGTTCATCACATCGCTGCCAAAAAGCAGCTTGCCCTCAGTCACATCCTCCAACCCGGCGATCATGTTCAGAGTGGTGGACTTGCCACATCCGGAGGGACCCAGCAGCACAAGGAACTCCTTGTCGGCGATGTCGAGATTGAGATTCTCCAGCGCGACAAACCCATTGGGATAACTTTTTCCGACGCCTTCAAATTTGATCCGGGCCACGTATGTACTCCTTTAACCTTTGACTGCACCGGCGGTGAGGCCGGAGACGATATAGCGTTCAAATATGATGGCGACCACTACCGGCGGAATGATGGCCAGAACACCAGCTGCATTGATGAATGAAAAGCTGATATTGAAATCCGACGTGAATGAAGCAACCACAATCGGCATGGTTTGCGAAGCCAGGGTTTGGGTGAACATCAGCGCCAGCAAAAATTCATTCCAGCTGGTGAGAAAGGTAAATAGCACCACCGCCACCAGGGACGGCAGCGCCAGAGGCAAATACACCAGCATCAAGGTCTGAAACCGTGAACAACCATCCACCCGAGCCGCCTTGTCCAGGTCATCCGGCAAAGACTCGAAGTAGCCGGTCAGAATGTAGGTACTGAACGGCACGGTGATGGCAAGATAGGTGATGATGAGCGATAGCAGGCTGTCGAGCAGCCCGAGTTGTTGCACAAACAGGAAAAACGGTACAACCAGCGCAATATCAGGGATCACGCGGGTCGTGAGCATGAAATAGATCGAGCTGGATCGACCAATGAAACGGATCTTGGCCAACGCATAGGCCGCCGGCACACTGACCAGAAGATTGAGAATGACCACAGACACTGCAACAATCAAGCTGTTCCACATGGACGGGAGCAGATTTTTGGCGGTGGAAGGAATGAACCCGCCGGTTGCCGTATCGCCCTCTTTGCGATTTTCATACGTGACGACCTTGTCCTTGGCGGTGAAGATCGTCGCGAAATTTTCAAGCGTGGGCTGATGGGGTATCCAGTGCGGTGGCACCGAAGTAATCTCTGCTTCTGACTGGAACGACGACGAGACCAGCCATGCGATTGGCGCAAGCACGTAAACGGCGAACAGCATCGACGAAAAAAAGAGCAAGGCCCGTCTGCCCAGATGTGGGATGTTCATAGGTGGTAAGCGGCTCGGGAATGCAAAGTCCGACTAGAGCTTTCTGCGCGTGCTGCGGATAATGAAAAAGGCCAGCGTGAAGGTGACGATCGCCATGATGTAAGCAAGTGCGGCCCCGGTACCAAACGCAAGCTTGCGGAAGGTTTCCACATAGACCTCCCATGCGATCACGTGCGACGCATCGGCCGGTCCACCTTCGGTCAGGATGAAAAACAGATCGAAGTGCCGTATCGCCATCATCGTTTCATAAATCATGACCAGGGCAAATCCGGGCGTCAGTGCCGGCAGGGTAATGTGAATGAAGCGCTGCCACACATTGGCGCCATCGACCTTGGCGGCACTGTACAAATCAGCGCGAATCGACTTGAGCGTCACCAATAACAGGATGGTCGCCAGCGGAACTTCTTTCCAGACAAAAGCGTTGGTAATGAGCAACAGGGTTTTCTGGGCGTCCCCGAGCATCACGATGTATTTATCAATCAACCCAAGTTGAAACAGCAAACCATTCAGGGCACCATAACCCGAGTCGTAGATCCATTTCCACATGAGACCGTTGGCCACATACGGAATGGCCCAGGGAATCAACAAAATAGCGGACAGGATCCGACGGCCACGGAACTCCTCATTGAGCAGCAGCGCCATCAACATCGCGATGAACATGATGGCCGAAACCGACATCAACGTAAACGTCGTGCTGCGCCCGACCGAGTCCCAGAACATTTGATCCTGGAAGATGTTGGCGTAGTTGTCGAACCAGACAAATGGCGCACGGTGAGGCCGCGTCAATTTTAGGTCAAACAAACTGATCCAGAACGAATACAGGATCGGAAAAACCGCCACCACGGTCAATACAAGCATCATCGGCGCGAGAAAAAGCATGGCGCTTTTCTGGTCGTACGCACTGACCGGGTAACGGATTGCGCGGCGCAGTGCCTGGGGCCTGATGCTCATCTATTTGCCTCTTTTGTGATGCAAAATCGGGGATTGTGCTGGGTCGCCCCCGGATGCCATGATCAGGTCTGCTTGCGCAGGTCATTCCAGGCCTGGGCTGACTTCTTCAGCGCCTCTGCGGCCGTACTTTTTCCAATGACAGCCGACTGCCACGCGGAGCCGTTGATTTCATCCCACTCGCCAAACCAACGGGTGATGACGTCTTTTTTCTTCACAAATTGCTGCTGCTTTTCAAACATGGCCATGTCTGAGTATTTCGCGTACGAGGCCTGAACTTCTGGGTCCTTGAACAACTCTTTAACGGCGAAGCCGGAACCAATGTCGTTGAACAGCATTTTCTGGAACCGGTATTTGCCATCAGCCTTGCCGCCGAACCACTCGATCAACCTGGCGGCGTTGGCAGCACGCGTTTTATCTGCTGCAGCCTGCGTCGTCATACCGTAAAAACGCATCCAGCCCACCGTTGTGTGTGAACCGCCAGGCCCGGCCGGCATCAGCGCCTGCTTGACACGCCCGGCAATCTGCGACTGCTTCGGATCATTGAGGGTGCGGATGCGATAGCGGCTCAGCAGCGCAAAAGCATGGTTGCCGGAACTGAAAGATTTCAGTCCGTTGAGTTCACCGGTTTCAACGCAAGCTGGCGAAATGATTTTGTACTTGTTAACCGCGTCGACGATCCATTGCAGCGTCTGCAGGGCGCCCTTTTTCGGATCACTCATCATGGCAGCACCACTGGCGTCGGTAAAGCCGCCCCCGTTTGAGTACACCATGGCGGTCAGGAATTCAATCAGCCAGCTCTCACGCGCCATCGGCAGCATCATCGGGTATTCAGAAATACCGGCCGATTTGATCTTGAGCGATTGCTGAACCAGCTCATCCCATGTTGATGGTGGCTCTTTGATGCCCGCCTTTTTCAGCTTTTCTTCATCATAGAAAAAAGCCATGTAGTCGGTGTAATAGGTTAGTCCGTACTGCCTGCCCTTGTATTGCATCGACTTTGTGCTGAAGTCGTCAGCCTCTGCGTTGTACTTCATCAACTCGGGAAAATTGTTCACCGGGGCCAGCCAACCCGCGTCAGCCCATTCGGGCAGCCAGCTGTCAGACACCCACAAAACATCCAGCGGCGCCTTGCCCACGAACTTTGTCACCATGGTGTCGCGATATTGCGCCCAGGGTGCATTGTTGTAGTTGACCTTGATGCCTGTTTTGGCCTCGAAGGCACTCAAGTGGCTCTTGACGGTATCCACCGCAGCCGACCATGTATAGAAATTAAGTGGCGCCGCCTGCGCATTTCCGGGCAGTGACAGCAACCCGGAACCGGCCACACCGGCCGTCGCAGTCATCTTGAGAAAATCACGCCGACGCGAACCTCGTGTCCATATATTGCTCATTTTTCAGTTTCCTACGTTGGTGGCTGCAATCATTCACTGGGGCAGCGAGTTATTGACCCGACAAAGACTCCAGCCAACGGCACTCGCCATCAACCGAAGTTGAGCCAATTATTACGTCAAGTTTTTATATCGTCAAGCGACGACTTATGAGGGTATTCCCGACCCAAACCAGAGCCAGCGAAGACCACAAGGACGCCAAGCTGGCACGCCATCGCACTCGTCGCTCTACTTGATCGGCGAGAACGACACCGGGTTCAAGAAGACACTTTCCTGATGCACCAGATAGGGCAGGATAGAAGGCACGAATGCCGCCCACTCTGCATCCTGCGCCATCTTGGCGCGCTGGGCACTGCGTTGCCCAAAGTCGTCGTACGCCCACAGGAAGACGACTGAATTCAAGACGCCAGACTCCTTGGTCCAGCAACCGATCAATTTGGCATAACGGGTAATAATATGCAAACCCTTCTCTTGATAAATTTGCAGGAATTCTGGCGCCGTGCCTGCCTGAACCTGATAAGTACGCATCTCTAGAATCATGATTTTCCTTAATTTGTAAATGAGTCGACAAGTCCTGAAACATCTGAGCCAAAAGTCTTCACGATATAAATCTTCACCTGACGATTTATTTTGCCATTTAAAGTACTGGACCGTGTACTTTGTACTTTGACATTCGCATGCGCGCCAAATCCGACCATCTCACGACCACTCGTAAAAAAGCCGCGACCTCCGCCCCAAGTGGAAGAGTGCGGCGTGTTACGGTGCGCATGCCAGCCGCCGCACGTCGCCAACAAATACTGAAAAAGGCCTTTGAGTTTTTTGCGGAGTATGGTCTCACCGCCCAAACACGCGCGCTCGCCGAGGCCTGCGGGATATCTCAACGCTTGCTCTACAGTGTGTTTCCCAATAAATCGGCATTAATCAATGCGGTGTACGAAGCGGAAATTGCGGGCGTCTTCAAGGCGGTCTGGTTCGTTCAACTGCGTGATCGAAGCAAGTCGATGGAGCAACGTCTCAACGAGTTTTACCGCGAGTACTGCGGTGCCGTTCTCACGCGACGCTGGATGCGTCTGTTTCTGTACGCATCACTCGCAGAAGTTGAGATGGCGCCAACCTATATCGCGTCCATCATCATGCATCTGCTCGAAACCGTGATGGGAGAAGCCGTCCACGACCTCGGCCTGCAGATGCCCCAGGATCAGGCCCAACTGCAGGAGATCGGCTGGATACTGCACGGCTCTGTATCGCATCTGGCAATACGCCGCCACATTTACCACGACAAAACACCACTTGACGTCGAGAAGGTCATCACGCTGCAGGTGAAATCCTTCTTGGCTGGCCTCAAGGCCATTCTGCCGACTGATGTTAAACATGTTGTTTGAGCCAGTCAGTGCAAAGCCAGCGTGTCGAACACATGCGCCACACCTATGAAAAAACTCTGACCCAAGGCAACGCAACCAGCCATCAACCGGCAAGGCTCCATTCAAAAGACCTTCAATTTTCTCCCGTACACCATTTAAGACGTTTTCGTGAGGAAGAAGCTAGAACGTCCTCTGCAGTACAGCCTTTAGCGCAAATTCAGCGACCTCGTCAGCCCCAAAGTTGCCTTTTGCATCCCTCGCATTAAATTCTCGTCCCGCGGCGCGAACTGGCGACCAAGGGAGCGCACCGGTCGAGAGCTCTGCTTGACAGGTGAACATCGGTCGGCCCAAAAAGGCACTCCCATTTCAGCCACGTCACATCGCTTCGACCGAGGGTAAACACTTAATATTTTACCCCTTTTTCATATTAAATTGATTATGTTTTATAACCATAATCGAGCTCAAAATGGAAAAATACAGGACTGTGACGAGGAAGACAAATCATGAACATCGCTGAATACCTTGAAAAGCACGCGGCGGCCGAACCCGACCGGATCGCCATCCGCTTCGAGGGCCGTTCGATTACTTACGGTCAATTGAACCGCGATTCGAACCGCCTTGCTTCGGCCTTGCGCGAATCGGGTATTGCTGCCGGCGATCGGGTCGCCTTGTATCTGCCCAACGTACCCGAGTTCGCCCTGGCCTATTACGCGGCACAAAAACTCGGCGCGGTACCCGTCACCATCAATGCCATTCTCAAGACCGAGGAAGTACGCTATCTGCTGGACGATTCCGGTGCAGTGGCCGTGTTGACGATGAGCGAACTGGCGCGCTACGTTCCCGCCGATTGCGCCGCGTTGCGTCAGCGCATCGTCGTCGACAACGCGGCCACGCCGGTCGGCTGGATTGCCCTGCGCGATTTAATTGGGCGCGGCTCGGACTCCTTCGATTTGGTGCAACGGGAGCCGGAAAATGTCGCGGCGCTCCTCTATTCCTCGGGAACAACGGGCTTTCCAAAAGGTGTCGCGCTAACCCAGCACAATATCCATAGCAACATCGCGCTGCCACCAAAGTCCAAGTATTCCGACTACCGGCCAGGCGATCGGCTGGCGACCTTCTTGCCGCTATTCCATGTGTACGGGCAAAACTACATCATGAACGCCGCAATTTTCGCTGGCGCGACCATCGTGTTATTTCCCCGCTTTGTGCCCGACGTCGTTCTGCGCGCCATCGGCGACGAGCGCATTACACATTTTTTCGCGGTGCCGACGATTTACATCGGACTGCTCAACATGGATTTGTCGGCATATGACCTGAGTTCATTGCGCTACGAAATGTCGGCAGCTGCCACCATGCCCGAGGAAATTTCCAGGCGCTGGGCGGAACGCTTCGGGCGACGCGTTTATGAAGGCTACGGACTGACTGAGTGTTCGCCCTTCTCCTGCTACAACGATTCTGAAGAACACCGCTTCGGTTCCGTCGGACGAGCGGTCGAAGGCTTCGAATTGAAGATCTTCGACGAATCCGATCAGGAGCTGGCATTCGGCGCGCAGGGTGAAATCGTGATCCGCGGCGATGGTGTGATGCAGGGTTATTGGAACCGGCCAGAGGAATCAAAAGTCGCGTTGCGCGGCGGCTGGCTGCATACCGGCGACGTCGGACGCATGGACCAGGATGGCTACGTTTACATCACCGACCGCGTCAAGGACATGATCAACGTATCGGGATTCAAGGTTTGGCCAGCTGAAGTCGAGCAGTACCTGTACAAGATGCCAGGCATTCAAGAGGTTGCTGTGTATGGCATCGCCGCAGCGCCGCAAGGCGAGCAAGTCGCGGCTGCCGTCGTGCTGAAGCCCGAAGCGACCCTGAGCGCCGACGACATCATCGCCTACTGCCGGGAAAATATTGCCGCTTATAAAGTGCCGGCTCGGGTTGACCTCGTCATTGAACTACCCAAGAGCCCGAGCGGAAAGATCCTGAAGCGGGTGTTGCGGGAGCAATCGGCCGCATAGAAGCGCATGCGAGTTTCACGCGGAAATATTGAATTTAGCAGCCCGCTTCGCGGGAATAAAGGAACCGATCGATGAATAAAGCAGTAACGTACTCCATGGAAAACGACATCGCCATCGTCATGATCGACAGTCCACCCGTGAACGCGGTCGACCAGTCGGTGCGCGCTGGACTAAAGCAGGTCTTCACCGAATTGCGCGAGAAATCCGGGATCAATGCAATCGTGCTCGGCTGCGCTGGCAAGACCTTTGTCGCCGGCGCCGACATCAAGGAATTCAATACCGGCATCGCGGCGCCTGGATATCACGAAGTATTGCGCCTGATCGAGGACAGCCCGGTGCCGGTAATTGCCGCCGTGCACGGCACCGCGCTTGGCGCTGGCACCGAAATCGCGCTCGCCTGCCACTATCGCGTCGCGCATGAGGGGGCGCGCTTCGGCCTGCCGGAACTCTCGCTTGGCATCATCCCCGGCGCCGGCGGTACCCAGCGTCTGCCACGCGTCGTGCCGCTCGACGTCGCGCTTGACATGACGCTGTCCGGCAAGCCATTGCCCGCAGCGAAGGCTGCCGAAGCAGGACTCGCCGATGCAGTCGTTGGTGGCGAGGTCGTGCCAGCGGCGGTCGCATTCGCGCGTACCCTCGTCACCAAGGGCGCAGGCCCGCGCCGCACCCGCGAGCAGGCGGTCAAGGGGGCTGAACAGGCGACTGAATTGTTCGCCGCCAAACGCGCCCAGATTGCCAAAACCATGCGGAATCGACAATCGCCGATCGCATTGATCTCCGCGCTAGAGGCTGCGGTGACACAACCGTTTGACCAAGGCTTGCAGGTCGAGGGCAAGCTGTCAGGGCAGCTCGAACAGGCTACCGAGGCCAAGGCGCTGCGTCACCTGTTCTACGCCGAGCGCGAAGTGCGCAAGATCCCTGGACTGGCGGCCGACATTGCGCCGCGGCCTGTGGCGCGCGTCGGCATCGTCGGCGCGGGCACCATGGGCGGCGGGATTGCGATGTGCTGTGTCAATGCCGGCATTCCGGTCACGCTGGTGGATGCCGTGCAGCAAAATCTGGATCGCGGCATGGCGACCATCCGCAAGAACTACGAACGTTCGGTCGCGCGCGGCAGTCTTCAGCCGGAACAACTCGAAGAGCGCATCAAGCTGATTATCCCCAGCCTGGATTTCGCGGCGTTGGCCGATGCTGACCTGATCATCGAAGCGGTGTTTGAAAACTTCGCGCTGAAGAAGGAAATTTTTGCCAAGCTCGACGCGGTCGCCAAACCCGGGGCGATTCTCGGCACCAACACCTCGACCCTCGATATTGACCTGATCGCCGCAGTCACGCGGCGCCCGCAGGATGTGATCGGGCTGCATTTCTTCAGCCCGGCCAACGTGATGCAATTGCTTGAAATTGTCCAGGCAGGCAAAACCGCTCCCGACGTCGTGGTGACGGCGCTGGAATTTGCCAAACGAATCAAGAAAACCGGCGTCGTCGCCAAGGTTTGCTACGGCTTTATCGGCAACCGCATGATGGACCCGTATGCGCGTGAGGCCGAACACTGCCTGCTTGAGGGCGCCACGCCGGAACAGGTGGACGGCGCACTGGAGCAGTGGGGCATGGCGATGGGCATCATCGCCGTGTTTGACATGGCGGGGGTCGACATCGGCCATTTGACGCGGGCGGAACGCAAACACCTGCTGCCGAAAGATCCGGGATTCTACCGACCCACAGCGATGCTCACCGAACGCGGCTGGCTGGGCCAAAAAACCGGGCGCGGTTATTACCGCTACGACGGCGCCGAGCGCAAGCGTACTCCGGACCCGGAAGTGGTTGCCTTGCTGCATGAGGAAGGCAGGCGCTTGAACATCGAGCAACGCAAGCCATCGGCTCAGGAAATCCAGGAACGCTGCCTGTACGCGATGATCAACGAGGGTGCGCTGCTGCTGGAAGAGGGCATCACGTTGCGCGCCAGCGACATCGATGTCGTGTATACCGCCGGCTACGGGTTCCCCCGTTATCGCGGCGGCCCGATGTTCTACGCCGACACGGTGGGACTCAAAGCGGTCTATGACAAGATCATCGAGTTCCAGAAAATGCTTGATCCGCAGTACTGGCAGCCAGCGCCGCTGTTGAAAAAACTGGCACTTGCCGGTTCCAGTTTCGCGCAGTGGCAGGCCGAACAATCACGTTAATCCCAGGAGAAATTCATGGCTCGCGCATTCATTCCCTACGGCCTTTACTGGTCCACCCCGTTCGCCAAATGGCAAGGTCCGATCGCCCATCTGAACAGCCTGCGGCTGGCCGCTAATACCGGCAAGCAAGCACTGGAAGCGAAGCACTTTCCGATGGAGCGCATCGATCTGGGCATTCTCGGCCACACCAATCCGCAGCATGGTAGTTTCTATGGCCTGCCTTATGTTACCGGCATGATGGGCCTCGAAAACGTCGCAGGCCCGACCGTGCAACAGGCTTGCGCCACCAGCGCCCGCGGATTGCAGATGGCCGCCGGTGAGGTGGCTGACGGCTCGTCCCAGTGCGCATTGCTGATCACCGCCGACCGGTGTTCCAACGGCCCGATCGTGTACTACCCCGATCCCACCGCTCCCGGCGGTTCCGGCGTCACCGAGCGCTGGGTGCTGGACAACTTTGCTCTCGACCCGCATGCCAAAAACTCGATGCTCGACACCGCCGAGAATGTGGCCAAAAAGTTTGGCATCAGTACCGCGCAACAGCATGAAGTCGCGCTGGCCCGTTACGCCCAGTACGGCCAGGCCCTGACCAATGATCGCGCCTTCCAGCGTCGCTACATGGTCGATGTGCCGATTACCGACGCCGGCTTCCGCAAGCAAATCGGAACGCTGTCCGGCGATGACGGTATTTTCGCCACCACCGCCGAGGGCCTTGCGAAGCTCAAGACAGTCCAGCCGAACGGCACCGTCACCTTCGGCTCGCAGACGCATCCGGCCGACGGCAATGCAGGCGTCATCGTCACCACGCGCGAGATCGCGTGCGAGGTGTCGCTTGATCCGAAAATTGTCGTCGAATTGCTCGGTTTCGGCCAAGCCAGAGTAGAGAAAGGCCACATGCCGATGGCGGTTGCGCCGGCCGCGATGGCGGCGCTGATAAATGCCGGGCTGAGCATCAAGGACGTCGATGCGGTAAAGACGCATAACCCGTTTGCAGTGAACGACATCGCTTTCGCCCGCGAGACCGGCTTTCCTCTGGAAAAAATGAACAACTACGGCTGTTCGCTGATATGGGGGCACCCGCAGGGACCGACCGGCCTGCGCAGCGTGATCGAACTGATCGAGGAACTGGCCATGCGTGGCGGCGGCATCGGACTGTTCAGCGGTTGTGCGGCCGGCGATTCCGGTATGGCACTGGTTTTGCGCGTCAGCGGCTCCTGATCGGACCACCATGAGCAGGATCGTCGTCTACGAGGTCAACGTGATGTTTGGCGACTGCGACCCCGCAGGCATCGTGTTCTTTCCCAACTTTGCCAAGTGGATGGATGCCTCGTCGCTGAATTTTTTCATGAAGTGCGGCGTGCCGCCCTGGCGTGAACTGGTCAAGACCACCGGCATCATTGGTGACCCATTACTGGAGGTCCGCATCAAGTTCATGCGCTCGGCAACCTATGGCGAGACGCTGCTGATCCACACCAGCATCGACGAATGGCGCGACAAGGTGTTTGTACAGCGTCATGTGATCAAGCGTGGCGAAGACATGCTGTGCGAAGGCACGGAGACGCGCGCCTTTTGCGCGCGCCTGCCCGACAACCCAGACCATATCAAGATGATTTCCGTGCCTGAAGAAATCAAGACCAAATGCACATGACTTTGCGATTGATTTTTTCCGCTCCCCAGCCCTCAAACCAGAAGGAGACTTTCATGAAATTCAACAAAGCCGCAGCCTGTGGCGCTATTGCCTTGCTGATGTCAGGTACCGCACTGGCTGATATCACTATCGGCGTGAGCCTGCCCCTGACCGGACCCGCCTCAGGCTTGGGCATTCCCTCCAAGAACGGGCTGGCCTTGTGGCCGGATAACATCGCAGGTGAAAAGATCAAACTGCTGGTCTTGGACGATGCGACCGATCCGACTCAGGCCTCCAGGAATGCGCGCCGTTTTATCACTGAAGACAAGGTCGACGTGATCATCGGTTCAGTCGCAACGCCCGCAGCGATCGCGATTGCAAGCGTGGCTGAGGAAGGGCAAACGGTGCAGCTATCGCTATCGCCGGTCGAACTGCCGGAAGGCAAAGACGGCTGGACTTTCCGTCTACCGCAATCCATTGCAGTCATGGCATCCGGCATTATTCGACACATGAAAGGGAATGGTATAAAGAACTTCGCGTTCATCGGCTATGCCGACGCCTACGGCGAGAGCTGGCTGAAAGAAATCACCCGCATCGGCAAGGAGGCCGGCATCAAGATCACCACAGTGGAACGCTATGGCCGCGCCGACACCAGCGTCACCGGGCAGGCGCTCAAAGTTGTCTCCGGCAATCCGGATGCAATTTTGATTGTCGCGTCCGGCAGCGGCGCCGCCCTGCCGCACAAGACTCTGATCGAACGCGGCTACAAAGGCAAGATTTATCAGACGCATGGCGCCGCGTCACGCGACCTGATCCGGCTCGGCGGCAAGGATGTCGAGGGTAGTTTTGTCATTTCAGGTCTGGCAGTATTGCCTGAGGCCTTGCCGGACAGCCATCCCTCCAAAAAATTGGCAGTCAGCTTCGTACAAGATTACGAGAAGATGTATGGTGCCAACACACGCAATCAGTTTGCGGCATCGATCTATGATGCACAGCTCGTTCTGCAACGCGTGGTCCCGGAAGCCCTGAAGAAAGGCAAGACCGGTACACCCGCATTCCGAACGGCACTCAAGGAAGCACTCGAACATGTCGGTAATATCACGATCACGCAGGGCGTGATGCACTTCACACCGACCGATCACTTCGGTCTTGGAGCAGATTCCCGCATGATGCTGACGATCGAGAACGGCAACTGGAAATCCGCCGAAATCCGCTAATCCGGTAGTCGCCACGGCTATGAACAGGAGGTCTGCACAAACCTGCTGCCCTCCGATAAGGAATCTCTGCTAAGCCGATCCTGTGTGCATGGCGCAAGCCCCCCGCCTGAAAAAATCTAGCAGACGTTTGGCGACAGGCGATTTTTCGTTATCAATTCAGGACCGGACATGATGTCTTGCCGACCCAGAACCGATGAGATGGTGTTTGTGCTATCGCAAGTGCTTCAAGGGCCCCATCACTTGCAGGCGCTGTCACCTTATCGCAAACTCGACATCGCCAAGTACCACCCCGAAACGTCACGCCGTGAAGCTGCTCAGCGCTGGTGCAGTTTGACGACACCATGGTGCACTGGGTTGCGGAGGATTTTTTAAGGGCCATGACATTGACGCTGCCGGACTGGGCCTGGACATATCTTGAAACAATGATCACGATAGCGTCACTGCGCTGGACTGCGCCCGCGCGCGCCCTTGAACGTTGGATCATGCCGGAATTGTCGATGCGGCTTGGTATCATCAGTGGAGCCACCGCTTGCCTGCCTGCAGCCGAAATACACCCTTGATCTAACCGGTCCATGTCCACTGCGAGTCCAACTCAAACTGCCACTATCGACGAAGTGGACACTCGGTACGTTGAAACCCTCCTGGGATACAACGCGCGTCGCGCGTCGCTGGCGGTAATCGAAGTGTTCCTGAAGCGCATGGCGGTGTACAAGCTGCGGCCCGTTGACTTTTCGGTCGCGTCGCTGATCGTGCATAACCCGGGCATTACGTCACGCCAGTTATGCAGCACACTGGGCCTCCGACCTCCAAATCTGGTTGGCCTGGTCAATACTTTGGAAAAGCGCGGCCTGATCTGCAGGCGACCGCACCCCATTGATGGACGAGCCAACGGCTTACATGCTACTGCCGCTGGAATGTCACTTTTGAAAAAGGCTGAAACTGCCGCTGCCGTTCTCGAAGACGACGTGGCCGTGCGCCTGACTGCAACCGAGCGCAAGACATTGATACGGCTGCTGAAAAAGGTCTATCTGTAGGACGGTGAGATATTGGTTTTTGACACCAGCGCGAAATTGGCCCAGGTTGCCGATTTTGGCTGATCCGTACCAAATCTCTGAAACCTCAATGTTGGCAACTGTTTACAGCGTCATCTGGTGAGTCCATCATTTCTGGCAACCTGGCCTGCATTTCAGATATGTGGCTTTCCGTGCTATCTCTGCACAGACATTAAAAAGACTTGGCATTTCAGCTAAGTCATCGTTTTTTAATGTTTTTTGGTGGGCGGTGCAGGCTTCGAACCTGCGACCCCTGCAGTGTGAATGCAGTGCTCTACCCCTGAGCTAACCGCCCTAATGGTCAGCATTTGATTATATGTTGTTTCAGACCATTTTTTTGATCAGGGTAGCCGACAGCTCAGCCGCCACAACGCGCCAAACGGTTTTCCCCTTGCTGGTCTTGTCAATATCGGCAAGCAACTTCTCGTGATCGGCGATTTCCTGGTCATTCGCCGCAAGCAGTGGCAACTCAAATGTGCTCAGATCGATCAGCGGAGTGGCGTCGCCGTGATGGCTGGTGTCGCCCACATCCATCATGAGGCTGTTTTGCCCCCGTGTCAGATTGATGTACACGTCGGCCAGCAGTTCCGCGTCGAGCAAGGCACCATGCAAGGTCCGGCCTGAATTGTCAACGTCCAGCCGGTCACACAGGGCGTTCAGCGAGTTGCGCTTGCCCGGGAACATTTCCTTGGCCATCATCAGGCTGTCGGTTACCTTGTCCACGCATTGCCTGATAGGTTTCCGGCCAATAAGCTCCAGCTCCTTGTCAAGAAAACTTACATCGAAAGGGGCGTTATGGATGATGATCTCAGCGCCCTGCAGATAGTCCAGCAACTCATCCGCCAGTGCGGAGAATTTGGGCTTGTCCTTCAAAAATTCATTGCTGATGCCGTGAACCTTGAGCGCGTCCTCATGGCTGTCACGTTCGGGGTTCAGGTAAAAATGGCGGTTGTTGCCAGTAAGCTTGCGGCCCACCAGCTCCACGCAACCAATCTCAACAATGCGGTCGCCGTTTTCAGCAGAGAGTCCGGTGGTTTCAGTGTCTAGAACAATTTGGCGCATAGTTCAACTATAGCGCGGCCTGCACAGACGGGGCTTCGGGCAGATCAGCAAATTTTTGCAAATCAGCGCCACCGATATCCCCTCCAAGGTAAAAGCGTGGCACCTGTCTGAGCACTGTCGGCTGCCAGCCTCGGGGTACAGCCGCGGCATCTGAGTTTAGTGATTTTCCTTGGCGTGATTGATGGAGTATTTGGGTATCTCCACCGTCACGTCGCTCTGCGCCAGAAAAGCCTGGCAACTCAGGCGCGAGTTAGGCTCCAGCCCCCAAGCACGATCCAGCAGGTCTTCCTCACTTTCGTCGAGCGGGTTCAATGAATTGAAACCTTCACGCACCACCACATGGCAGGTGGTGCAGGCGCAACTCATTTCGCAGGCATGTTCAATGTTGATCTTGTGATCAATCAATGCCTCACAGATGGAAGTGCCCGCAGGGGCCGAAATCTCAGCGCCCTGCGGGCAATACTCTGGATGAGGCAGAATTTTTATGATGGGCATGCTTGCCAGTCCGATCAGACCGCCTCGATGTTTTTTCCGGCCAGTGCTTGTCTGATGCCGCGATTCATGCGCTGCGCCGCGAAAGCCTCGGTGCCCTTCGCCAGCGCCTGGGTTGCCGCTTCGATGGCGACCGCATTGCCGTGCGCGCGCGTATCAGACAAACCACGCATCAAACTGTCAATTTGCGCCCGCTCATTGGGGTTGAGCAGGTCCGCGTCCACCACCAACGCGCTCTGCGTGGCCAGCATCATGCGGTCAGCATTGATCCGCGCCTCGGCCAGCGCACGCGCCTGCATGTCTTGCCGGGCCGTTGAAAAACTCTCTTGCAGCATGCGGGCAATTTCTTCATCCGACAGGCCGTAGGAAGGCTTTACATCAATGTGCGCTTCGACCCCGCTACCCTGCTCCCTGGCATTGACGCTGAGCAGACCATCCGCATCGACGGTAAACATCACACGGATGCGCGCGGCACCCGCGGCCATTGGCGGAATATCGCGCAACTCGAAGCGCGCCAGACTTCGGCAGTCGGCCACCAGATCGCGCTCACCCTGCACCACATGCAATGCCAGGGCTGTCTGGCCGTCCTGGAAAGTGGTGAAGTCCTGCACCATGGCCGTGGGTATGGTCTGGTTGCGCGGCACGATGCGCTCGACCAGCCCGCCCATGGTTTCAATACCCAGCGAGAGCGGAATCACATCAAGCAGCAGCAGATCCGACCCGGTGCCGTTGCCTGCCAACTGATTGGCGGAAATGGCCGCGCCCAGCGCCACTACCTCGTCAGGATTCAGATTGGTCAAGGGTTCACGTCCAAAGAAGCTGGCAACCGCCTTGCGGACTTGCGGCATGCGCGTGGCGCCGCCCACCAGCACGACGCCGTCAATGGCGTTCTTGGCCAGTTTGGCATCGCGCAACGCCTTGCGCACGGCCGCGAGGGTGCGCTGTGTGAGGTGTGCGGTGGCGGTTTCAAAATCCTCCGCCTTCAGCTCGAAATTGAGCGTCGTCCTGGCAAGCTGAACGTAAAATGGCACAGATGCGGCATAGGACAGTGCTTCCTTGCAGGCACGCGCCGCGCGCTGCAGGGCCGCCTTGTCCGAGGGTGTCAGGGCATCCGCCGCCATACCGGCTTTTGCTAGAACCCACGCCACCAGCGCGCGGTCATAGTCGTCACCCCCGAGCGCGGAATCACCGCCAGTGGAAGCTACTTCAAAAACACCCTGCGTCAACCGCAGGATGGAAATATCAAAAGTTCCACCACCCAGATCGTAGATGGCATAAACCCCTGCGCTGGCGTTGTCCAGGCCATAGGCGATCGCAGCCGCAGTGGGTTCATTAATGAGCCGCAGCACATGCAGGCCAGCCAGTTGCGCGGCGTCCTTTGTTGCCTGGCGCTGGGCCTCGTCAAAATAAGCAGGAACCGTGATCACGGCACCATAAACATCTTCATTGAAAGTGTCTTCGGCCCGGTGGCGCAACGTAGCCAGGATTTCAGCGCTGATCTCGACCGGATTTTTTTCTCCCGCAATGGTTTGCAGCGTGACCATGCCCGGCTTGTCGTTGAGCTGGTAAGGCAACTGCCCGCGGTTGCCTATGTCATGAATACCCCGCCCCATCAGGCGCTTGACTGAAGAGATGGTGTTGCGCGGATCGTCAACCTGGGCCGCCAATGCCGCAAAACCCACCTCGCGCCGCTCAGCGCCAAGATAACGAACCACGCTGGGCAAGATCACCCGACCCTGTCCGTCGGGCAAGCATTCGGAGACGCCATTGCGCACGCTCGCCACCAGGGAATGCGTAGTACCCAGATCAATGCCGATGGCGATGCGTCGCTGGTGCGGGTCGGGTGTCTGGCCGGGTTCGGAAATTTGCAGAAGTGCCATGGCGTTTTGATCGTCGTACTTTTTATAATCTCTTATTGTCCCAGTTGGTCGATACGGGTATCCACCTCACTGACAAAGCGCTCGATAAACATCAGGTTTCTGACCTCCCGGGCGGCCGCTGAAAAGTCCTTTCTGGCGTCAAGCATCTGCTCTATTTTAAAGATCTGAATCCTGACGTCTGAAATTGACTGCAAGGCTATTTTTTCCATATCCTGAACGGTTTTGGCGTCGTCCAGCGCCTCGCGCCACTGCATTTGCTGCATCAGGAATTCGGTTGACATGGCTGTATTGTTTTCAGCATTGATGGGAGCGCCGTGCAGTTCACACAAATAGCTAGCCCGTTTCAATGGGTCCTTCAGCCGCTGGTAGGCCTCGTTGATGCGCACCGACCATTGCATCGCCAGGCGCTGGGCCGCCGCGCCTTGGGCGGCAAACCGGTCAGGGTGAGCCTCGCGCTGCAACTCCTTCCAACGCGCGTCAAGCGCCGCGCTGTCCTGCGCGAACTGCATCGGCACATCAAAGAGTTCGAAGTCGTTGGATTGGAGCGAGGGCACAATGGAAAAAATTTGTGATGGAAAGCAGCGTAGCGAACGGCTGTCAGGCTAGGCACACAGTGTGCTCTACACACGAAATTACACCCTAAAAGACTCGCCGCAACCGCAGCGATCACGCTCATTCGGGTTAACGAACCTGAAGCCTTCGTTCAGGCCCTCTCGCACAAAGTCGAGCTTCGTTCCATCGATATAGGCCATGCTTTTTGGGTCCACCAGCACCTTGACGCCGTTGTCCTCGAACACCACGTCCTCCGGTGCGATCTCGTCCACATACTCAAGCTTGTAGGCCAAGCCCGAGCATCCGGTAGTCTTGACGCCCAGACGCACTCCCACACCCTTGCCTCGCTTGGCGATATAGCGGGTCACATGGCGGGCTGCAGCATCAGTCAGGGTAACGGACATTTCATTCACTTGAAAATCAGACCGTCAGTGGGCATGTTTTTGCTTGTAGTCATTCACGGCGGCCTTGATGGCATCTTCCGCCAGGATGGAGCAGTGAATCTTGACCGGCGGCAGGGCCAGTTCTTCGGCAATGGCGCTGTTTTTGATGCTTGCCGCCTCGTCAAGCGTCTTGCCCTTGACCCACTCGGTCACAAGTGAACTGGAGGCAATCGCCGAGCCACAACCATAGGTTTTAAAGCGCGCGTCTTCAATCACACCCGTGGCTGCATTGACCTTGATTTGCAGCTTCATAACATCGCCACAGGCCGGCGCGCCGACCATGCCGGTGCCCACGGTCTCGTCGCCCTTTTCAAAGGAACCGACGTTGCGCGGGTTTTCGTAGTGATCGACCACTTTTTCGCTGTATGCCATGATTAACTCCTGATTTTTCCTGCTCTGAGCGCCGCTCCGCGCGGCAGCCCAATCATGGCTATCTTAATGCGCCGCCCACTGGATGGTGGACAAGTCAACACCGTCCTTGAACATCTCCCATAGTGGAGACAGCTCACGCAGTCTGGCCACGTTTCCACTGATCGTGGCAACGGCGTAATCGATTTCTTCTTCAGTGGTCCAGCGCCCAATCGTCATGCGCAGGCTGCTGTGCGCCAACTCGTCGCTGCGGCCCAGGGCGCGCAGCACATAGCTGGGCTCCAGGCTGGCCGAGGTGCAGGCTGAACCGCTCGACACCGCCAAGCCCTTGATGCCCATGATCAGCGATTCGCCTTCAACAAAGTTGAAGCTCATATTGATGTTATGCGGAATCCGTTTCTCGGCATGTCCATTGAGGAACACTTCCTCCATGTCCTTGAGGCCGTTCAGCATGCGCTCGTGCAATGCCCGAATGCGCTGGTTCTCTTCATGCATTTCGGCCTTGGCGATTGCGTAGGCCACGCCCATGCCGACGCACTGGTGAGTTGGCAAGGTACCCGAGCGCATGCCGCGCTCATGGCCACCACCATGCATTTGCGCCTCCAGACGCACGCGCGGTTTGCGGCGCACGTACAGCGCGCCTATGCCCTTGGGGCCGTAGGTTTTGTGAGAAGTCAGACTCATCAGGTCAACCGGCAGTATCGCCAGATCGATGTCCACCCTGCCTGTTGCCTGCGCGGCATCCACATGAAAAATAATGCCTTTTTCACGGCACAAAGCACCGATGGCGGGGATGTCCTGAATCACGCCGATTTCGTTGTTGACGAACATGACGCTTACCAGGATGGTGTCAGGCCGAATGGCTGCCTTCAGCGCATCCAGATTGAGCAATCCGTCGACCTGTACGTCCAGATATGTCACATCAAAGCCCTGGCGCTCCAGTTCACGACAGGTGTCAAGCACCGCCTTGTGCTCGGTCTTGACAGTGATGATGTGTTTTCCCTTTGTTTTATAGAAGTGGGCCGCGCCCTTGAGTGCCAGGTTGTCAGACTCGGTCGCTCCACTGGTCCAGACAATCTCGCGCGGGTCGGCGCCAATCAGATCGGCAACCTGCCCGCGCGCTTTTTCAACGGCGGCTTCAGCTTCCCATCCCCAGACATGGCTGCGCGAAGCGGGATTGCCAAAATGCTCACGCAACCACGGAATCATCGCGTCCACCACCCGCGGATCGCAGGGATTGGTGGCACTGTAGTCCATGTAAATGGGAAAATGAGGGGTATCCATTGGGCTAGCTCTTTGGTTTACAGACGGGCTGGCAGCTTAAAGCAACGACATGAGGCCAATCCCAAGGCAAAACCGGGCAATGCTCAGGCTCGGGTCAATCAGAATTTGGAAAATGCGTTGCCCAGGGCGAATACAGAATTAGGGGCATTCACACGAATGGGTTTGACAACGGGCGCTGTGAAAACGGCTTTTTTCACTTGCGGCGTGCTCTCGACCACCAAGCCTTTGGCGAGCTGGTCATCTACCAGTTTTTGCAGGGTCACGGAATCCAGAAATTCCACCATGCGGCTGTTCAGCGAGGTCCACAACTCATGAGTCATGCAACGACTGCTTTCACCCAGACAGTTTTCCTTGCCGCCACAATGGGTGGCGTCCATGGGCTCGTCCACCGACACAATAATGTCGGCCACAGTAATCTCGGAGGCTTTGCGGCCCAGCGTATAGCCGCCACCCGGCCCCCGGGTGGACTCCACCAGTTCATGGCGCCGCAACTTGCCGAACAGTTGCTCGAGGTAAGACAGGGAAATCTGCTGGCGCTGACTGATTGCAGCCAGCGTGACCGGGCCATTATTCTGGCGCAGTCCAAGATCAATCATTGCAGTGACCGCAAAGCGGCCTTTGGTCGTGAGGCGCATCACAAGCTCCTAAAGTTGGCTTGACTGTCTTTCACCCTGAAAACTTGTGGCTTTCAGGGAACTCTTCCTCCAGCCCCAGACCGATCAACCGCTTATCACGGGGGGCTTTTATTCTTGTTGACTTATTCTTGACTAATAAGATCAAGTATAACACGGACCGGTTTTTTTCGCACCGACAGTGCAAAAAATAAAGGGTTAACCCTAATAAATTACCATTTATTGCACCAATATAGTGCACAACAACTTTATCAAGTCGTTCCAAAAAAACCAGGAATGCACTAAGTCTGGTTTGCGCCCGCAGTTGAAGCTGGCACAACATTATCAACGCCAGGCGCGCCAAACGCTTGCTCCTTCAGCACATGCAACTGGTCCCGCACCCTGGCGGCTTTTTCAAATTCGAGGTTTTTCGCGTGTTCGATCATCTGCTTTTCAAGCCGTTTGATTTCCCGTGCAATGTCTTTTTCGCTCATGTCCTCAACCAGCGCTTTTTGCATCTCTAGTTTTTCGGCTTCCTTACCGGATTTTTCGCTGTACACACCGTCAATCAGGTCCTTGATGCGTTTGACCACGCTGCGCGGGGTGATGCCATGCTCAAGGTTGAAGGCAACCTGTCGGTTGCGGCGGCGTTCAGTTTCACCAATCGCTCTTGCCATGGAATCCGTCATGCGGTCAGCATACAAAATAGCCTGGCCATTGAGGTTTCGGGCGGCTCGGCCAATGGTTTGTATCAAACTGCGCTCCGACCTTAAAAAACCTTCCTTGTCGGCATCCAGTATGGCCACCAGCGAGACCTCGGGAATATCCAGCCCTTCGCGCAGCAAGTTGATGCCCACCAGCACATCGAAGGCGCCGAGTCGCAAGTCGCGCAAAATCTCCACGCGCTCGACCGTATCGACATCGCTGTGCAGATAGCGCACCTTGACGCCGTTATCGCTCAAATAGTCCGTGAGCTGCTCGGCCATGCGCTTGGTCAGCGTGGTAATCAAGACCCTTTCATTTTTTTCGACCCTGATCCGGATTTCCTGCAGAACATCATCGACCTGATGCGTGGCCGGCCGCACTTCCACCTGAGGATCGACCAGCCCGGTAGGCCGAACCACCTGCTCCACCACCTGCCCCGAATGCTCCTTCTCGTAAGCGGCCGGCGTAGCCGACACAAAGATGGCTTGGTGCATTTTGGCTTCGAACTCTTCAAACTTGAGCGGCCGGTTGTCGAGCGCGCTGGGCAGGCGAAAGCCGTACTCGACCAGGGTGGTCTTGCGCGCCCGGTCGCCGTTGTACATGGCGTTGAGCTGGCCGATCATGACGTGGCTCTCGTCAAGAAACATCAGCGCGTCCTTGGGCAGGTAGTCACACAGTGTGGACGGCGCAGATCCGGGCGGCGACCCGCTCAGGTGGCGGGTGTAGTTCTCAATCCCCTTGCAGTGCCCAACCTCGCTGAGCATTTCCAGGTCAAAGCGGGTGCGCTGCTCGATGCGCTGGGCCTCGACCAGCTTGCCGCCAGCAACAAACTGGCCGACGCGCTCGGACAGCTCCAGCTTAATGGTTTCCACCGCCACCATCACTTTATCGCGCGGCGTCACATAGTGGCTTTTGGGATAGACCACGAAGCGCGGAATTTTCTGCCGGATGCGGCCAGTGAGCGGATCAAACAATTGCAGCGATTCGATCTCGTCGTCAAACAGCTCGATACGGATGGCCAGCTCGGAATGTTCGGCCGGGAAAATGTCGATCACGTCACCCCGCACCCTGAACGTACCCCGGGCAAAATCCAGATCATTGCGGCTGTACTGCATGCGAATCAGTCGCGCAATGATGTCGCGCTGGCCGGTCTTGTCGCCCACCCGCGCAATGAACCGCATCTGCGTGTAGTCCTCAGGCGCGCCAATGCCGTAGATGGCGCTAACCGTTCCGACAATGATGGTGTCACGGCGCTCGAGCACGCTCTTGGTGGCTGATAGACGCATCTGCTCGATGTGTTCGTTGATGGCGGAATCTTTTTCAATGAACAGGTCGCGCTGCGGCACATAGGCTTCGGGCTGGTAGTAGTCGTAGTAGGAGACGAANNGGGCTGGTAGTAGTCGTAGTAACTGACGAAGTACTCCACCGCATTCCGGGGGAAAAACTCGCGGAATTCGCTGTACAACTGCGCCGCCAGTGTTTTATTGGGTGCAAACACAATGGCTGGTCGCCCCAGACGCGCAATCACGTTGGCCATGGTGTAGGTCTTGCCGGAACCGGTGACCCCCAGCAGGGTCTGAAACACTTCGCCGTCGTTGACGCCGTCCACCAGCTTGTCGATCGCCTGCGGTTGGTCGCCCGCTGGCAAGTAGGGCTGAAACAGTTCAAACGGCGAGTTCGGGAAATGGATGAACTGACCAACGCCGGTTGAATCCGCTAAATCCGCTGCATCACCAATAATTTCCATCGCTTCTGGCATAAACCCTCGATCAAGCCCCGCTAAAATTAAGGGCAACCTGACAGGATACGACATTCGGACGAAAATGAGAATTACAAGGCCTCAATCGCCTGATTGAACACATCCCTCACGGCAGGAAGGCCGGGCCAACCCGCCTGGATTCACATGATTTTTTTATTTTTCGAGGATTTCCCATGTCTTTGTTTACCGCTGTCGAAATGGCCCCGCGTGACCCGATTCTGGGTCTGAACGAACAGTTTAATGCCGACACCAATCCCGCCAAAGTCAACCTGGGCGTAGGCGTGTACTACGACGACAACGGCAAGCTGCCCCTGCTGGAATGCGTGCAAGCCGCTGAAAAACAGATGATGGAAACCCCCAAGGCGCGCGGCTACCTGCCAATTGATGGTATTGCCGCTTACGACTCCGCCGTCAAAGGCCTGGTGTTTGGCACCGACAGCGAACCCGTCAAATCCGGCCGGGTCGCGACTGTGCAAGCCATTGGCGGCACGGGTGGCCTCAAAGTGGGCGCCGATTTCCTCAAACACCTGAACCCTGCAGCCACGGTGCTGATCAGCGACCCCAGCTGGGAAAACCATCGCGCCTTGTTCACCAACGCGGGTTTCACTGTTGAAAGCTATCCGTATTACGACGCGACCAGTCGCGGCATCAATTTCACGGGCATGCTGGCGGCGTTGAATAGCGCGGCTGCCGGCACTATCGTGGTCCTACATGCCTGCTGCCACAACCCGACTGGCTATGACATTAACGCCGCGCAGTGGAATGAAGTGATTGCAGCAGTTAAAGCCAACCATCTGGTGCCCTTCCTCGACATGGCCTACCAAGGGTTCGGCTATGGCCTTGCCGAAGACGGCGCGGTCATCGGCAAGTTTGTGGCGGCAGGCTTGAGCTTTTTTGTCTCCACTTCTTTTTCCAAGAGCTTCAGCCTCTATGGTGAGCGCGTCGGTGCCCTGAGCGTGCTCTGCGCCACCAAAGAAGAAGCTGATCGCGTGCTGAGCCAGCTCAAGATAGTGATCCGCACCAACTACAGCAACCCGCCCACCCACGGCGGCGCCATCGTGGCCATGGTGCTGGGTACGCCCACGCTACGGGCACTGTGGGAAAAAGAGCTGGGCGCGATGCGGACACGCATCAAGGCCATGCGCCAAAAGCTGGTCGATGGCCTGAAGGCGGCAGGCGTGAAACAGGACATGAGTTTCATCACCAGCCAGATCGGCATGTTCAGCTACTCGGGCCTGAGCAAAGACCAGATGGTGCGCCTGCGCAACGAATTTGGCATTTATGGCACCGACACCGGCCGCATGTGCGTAGCAGCACTCAACAGCAAAAACATTGGCTATGTTTGCGCATCCATTGCCAAGGTCTTGTAAGACCCGCCAGCACAGGTCAGACCCGAAGAAGCGCTCTCAACCCCACACTGCGGAACGCATGGAAATCGAGCCAGCCTGAAAACTGGTATTGAAAAACCGCATGGGTTCCCGGGCCTCCGCTGCGCCAGCTGCATACAGCAGCGGTAAATAGTGCTCGTGGGTCGGGTGCGCCATTTTGGCCACCTGCCCCAGTTTCTGGAAATTTTGCAAGGCGTCCAGATTGCCCTGCTGCAGGTAACCAGCTATGGTCTGGTCAAACTCCAGCGCCCAGTCGTAAGCCTGGTTGCCCGAAGCGCCGCGCTGCATCTGGCGCAAATTGTGCACAAGATTGCCGCTGCCCACGATCAGTACACCCCGACCGCGCAAGTCTTTGAGTTGCCTGGCCAGGGCGTAGTGCTCGTCGGGCGCACGGCCGTAGTCCATGCTGAGCTGGATCACCGGGATGTCCGCCTCGGGAAACATGGGCTTTAGCACCGACCAGGCGCCGTGGTCCAGCCCCCACTGCGTCAGATCCAGCCCCAGCGGCGCGGAACCGCGTTGCCTGACCATCCTGGCGATGACCTGCGCGGCTGCCGCATCGCCAGGCGCGGGATACTGTTCATCAAAGAGTTCCTGCGGAAAACCACCAAAATCGTGGATGGTTTTGGGTTGATCCATGCCGGTGAGCCACCAGCCTTCAGTGAGCCAATGGGCCGAGATGCACAAAATAAGCTGCGGTTGGGGCCGCGTTGAAGCAAATTCCGCACCCAGCGCCTGCCAACTGCGCCGGTATTCGTTGTCGCCAATCGCGTTCATCGGACTGCCATGACCAAGGAACAGCACCGGCATTCTTTCGGATTTCTGGAGGGATGCGAGCCGCTCAAAGCACGGCGGAGTCGGCGGCGTCAATCATGGTTTTTCCTTTACGGGTTGCCTGTTAAATCATTACTAGGTAGTCGGCCCTGCAGTCGACATGGTCAAAGGCTGATATATTGCACTGCAACATAATATACATTGTCTAATACGTACAAAATGAAGGTATGACCCATGTTATACAAAGTCTATGAAACCCAGCGCAGGCTGATGGAGCCTTTTGTTGACTTTGCCCAAGCAGCGGCAAAACTCCACAGCAACCCGCTGTCTCCACTGGGGCAAAACCCAATGGCCCAGCGCATGGCTGCCGGCTATAGCCTAATATACCGTCTGGGTAAAGACTATGAAAAGCCGGCCTTTGATATTCAGACAGTCAATGTGGACGGCGTCAGCATCGCGATTCATGAACGGGTCGAAATTGACAAGCCCTTTTGCGAGTTGCGCCGTTTCAAGCGCCTGACCGATGACCCGGCTACGCTAACCAAACTCAAGGATCAGCCAGCGGTGCTGATCGTTGCGCCTTTATCGGGCCACTACGCCACCTTGCTACGTGACACCGTCAAGACCATGCTCACGGACCACAAAGTCTATATCACCGACTGGAAAAATGCGCGCAATGTGCCGCTGTCCGACGGCCCCTTCCACCTTGACGACTACGTCAACTATATACAGGAGTTCATCCGGCACCTGCAATCAAAGTATGGGAACTGCCACGTCATCAGTGTGTGCCAGCCGACAGTGCCAGTGTTTGCCGCCATCTCGCTGATGGCCTCGCGCGGGGAAACCACGCCGCTGTCCATGATCATGATGGGCGGGCCCATCGATGCCCGCAAGTCGCCAACAGCTGTCAACAATCTAGCCATGAATAAAAGCTACGAGTGGTTCGAAAACAATGTCATCTTCCGTGTGCCAAACAGTTTCCCGGGTGCAGGCCGTCGCGTGTACCCCGGTTTCTTGCAGCACACCGGCTTTGTGGCCATGAACCCCGATCGCCACGCCACCAGCCACTATGACTACTTCAAGAACCTGATCAGGGGCGACGACGACGCGACCGAGGCGCACCGGAAGTTTTACGACGAGTACAACGCCGTGCTTGACATGGATGCCGACTATTACCTCGACACCATCAAGACAGTGTTTCAGAAACACCAGCTCATAGACGGCACCTGGGACGTGAAGTCGGCCACAGGCGAATCCGAGCGCGTCAAGCCAGGCGACATCAAGACCACGGCCGTGATGACGGTCGAGGGCGAGCTCGACGATATTTCAGGTTCCGGCCAGACCCATGCGGCACTCGCCATGTGCAGCGGTGTGCCAGCCAGTCAGAAAAAACACCTGGAAGCCAAAGGTGCCGGCCACTACGGTATTTTCAGTGGTCGCCGCTGGCGCGATGTGGTTTACCCAGCCGTCAGCGCCTTTATTCGTGAACACCATCAGGTTTTGACCCCGGCAAATCTGGCAACCAAAGCCAGCAAAAAAATAGCCTCATCGGCTTTCCGCACGGTTGCGAAAACAGCGATGAAACCCGTGACAAAAGCAGCCACGAAGGCCACCGTACCAGCCAGCGCACGATCAGGCAGCAAGGCAGCCACCGGAAAGACCCCGCGCAGCAAGTAACTTGAGGTGCTGCGTGCACTACGAGACGGACAATAGTCGGGTGACCTCACGCACCGGCAATACCCTTTTCGAGCGCATCCACGCCGCGCTGCCGCAAACCCAGTGCACCCGCTGCGGTTACCCCGACTGCGCCGCCTACGCACGGGCTCTCGTCGCAGACAACGCCGCCATCAACCAGTGCCCGCCAGGCGGTGCTGAAGGTGTGCAGCGCCTCGCCGCCATCACCGGCCTGCCCGCACTATCCCTGAACCCTGCCAACGGCAGCGAAGGTCCGCGTATGCTGGCCGTCATCGACGAAGCCTGGTGCATTGGCTGCACCCTCTGCATCAAGGCCTGCCCGACAGACGCCATATTGGGCAGTCACAAAATGATGCATACCGTGATCGATGCCTACTGCACCGGGTGCGAGTTGTGCGTGCCGGTCTGCCCGGTTGATTGCATCAGCCTGAAAAACGTAACGGGCACACGCACCGGCTGGCGTGCCTGGTCACGGCAACAAGCTGACGCGGCACGAAGACGCTATGAATTTCATAGCCATCAGCACCCTGTTGACGCGATGGAAAATACTAAAATATCTGACAAAAAAGCCGACAGCCAGCGCTCAAAAATCCCGGCCAAACCCGAAACCACCACGAACGCTGCCGGTCTCAGGCATGCGGTGATTGAAGCCGCGTTGACCCGCGCACGGGAGCAACGTGAGAAAAAGACATAGACCCAAAAATCGGGGAACCGGCAGTAGGCACGCCGTCCGCTCAGTCGCACTCCAGGCTAGAAAAAGCCCGGATCACCTCGGGGGGCGCCTGCACCATTTCAATCAGCACACCTTCGCCGGACACCGAAAATTCCGCGTTGGCTTTTGGATGCAGGAAACAGATGTCAAACCCAGCCGCCCCCTTGCGGATGCCGCCCGGCGCAAAGCGCACGCCCTGCGCAGCCAACCATTGCACCGCGTTTGGCAAATCATCGATCCACAGTCCCACATGATTCAGCGGAGTGGCATGCACGGCCGGTTTTTTGTCCGCGTCCAGCGGCTGCATCAGATCGACCTCGACCTTGAACGGCCCACTGCCCATCGCGCAAATGTCTTCGTCGACGTTTTCGCGTTCACTGACAAAATTTCCCGTAACCTGAAGACCCAGCAGATCCACCCACAGAGCGCGAAGACGCTCCTTGCTGGCTCCGCCAATGGCTATCTGCTGGATGCCCAATACCTTGAACGGTCGGCTCGTCATACAAACTCCACAATCGGCTGATCCACGCTGAGCGACTCGCCCGTGGCGGCCAGCACTTTCCCCACCACGCCATCGGCCGCGGCAAACAGCACATTTTCCATCTTCATGGCTTCAATCACTGCGACACGTTCACCCGCCAAAACCTTTTGCCCGGGCTGAACCGCCACTTCAACCAGCAAGCCAGGCATCGGCGAGAGCACAAAGCGGCTCATGTCCGGCGGTGCCTTGTAGGGCATCAGGGCATGGAGTCCGGCGGCGCGTGGCGACAGCACCAACGCGTCAAGCCGTGTGCCGTTGTGAATGATGCGAATGGCCAGCGGATTCCTGCCCACGCCTCGTTCAACCTGGGCGGCAAAAGGCTGCCCATTAACGGTGCCGCGAATACGGGCGCCACCCAAGTGCCAGGCGCTGCATATTTCATAGCTTTTGCCACCCGTATCGACGGCGCTTGAGCCTGACTGCGCCTGATAATCCCGCACCACCGCCGGATACGATTTGTTCTGCCCGCCCGCACCCAGACCAACCACCACAAACTCTCCCCCCACCGTCACGCCATGACCTGGTAGCTGGCCGCTGATGCCGACGCGGCGACCCAGTATTCGGCGATTCACGTAGGCCGCCAGCGCCACCAGGAAGTCGGTGTCGTCATGCGGCACATCTTCGGCGCGAAAACCCTTGGCGTAGTTCTCTGCAATAAAACCGGTATTGAAGTCACCCGCCACGAATTTGGGATGAGCCAGCAAGGCCGCCTGAAACGGGATGTTGCTGCTGATACCACGAATCACGAAACAGTTCAGCGCCTCGCGCATCTTGGCAATCGCCTCATTGCGGTCCTTGCCATGCACAATCAGTTTGGCAATCATGGAGTCGTAATACATCGGAATTTCACCGCCATCCTGCACGCCGGTATCGACCCGCACGCCAAAGAGTTGCTCGGTATCGGCCGCCCACATGGTTTCCCTGGGCGGCTGAAAGCGCACCAGTCGGCCGGTGGAGGGCAAAAAGCTGCGGAAAGGGTCTTCAGCGTTGATCCGGCATTCAATCGCCCAGCCTTGACGCTTGACATCCGCCTGCGTGAGCGGCAATTTTTCTCCAGCCGCCACCCGAATCATCAACTCCACCAAATCCAGCCCGGTGATGCACTCGGTCACCGGGTGCTCGACCTGCAGGCGCGTGTTCATTTCCAGAAAGTAAAAACTCTGGTCTTTGCCAACCACAAACTCCACGGTACCAGCGCTTTGGTACTTCACGGCTTTGGCCAGCAGCACGGCCTGCTCGCCCATGGCCTTGCGCGTGACCTCACTAATGAAAGGTGACGGTGCCTCTTCAATCACCTTCTGGTGGCGGCGCTGAATCGAGCACTCGCGCTCGTTGAGATAAACCACGTTGCCGTGGCTGTCGCCGATCAACTGGATTTCAATGTGACGCGGCTCCTCAACATACTTTTCGACAAACACGCGGTCATCGCCAAAACTGCTGCGCGCCTCGTTGCGGCAACTGGTGAAACCCTCGAACGCTTCCTTGTCATTGAAGGCGACGCGCAGACCCTTGCCGCCGCCGCCCGCACTGGCCTTGATCATCACCGGGTAGCCAATGTCCTGGGCAATTTCCACCGCGCGCTCCGCGCTTTCAATTGCATCATTCACGCCTGGAATGCAATTCACCCCAGCCGCTCCGGCGAGCTTTTTGGATTCAATCTTGTCGCCCATCGCCGCGATGGAATAGTGCTTGGGACCGATGAAGGTAATACCCTCTTCTTCCACGCGCTTGGCAAAACCCGCGTTCTCGCTCAGAAAGCCGTAGCCGGGGTGCACCGCCTGCGCGCCGGTCTGCTTGCAGGCCGCGATGATTTTGTCGGCCTGCAGATAACTGTCGCGGCTGGGCGCCGGACCGATGTTGACCGCTTCATCGGCCAGCGCCACATGGCGCGCATCCTTGTCGGCATCGGAATACACGGCAACCGTCTTGATACCCATTTTGCGGGCCGTGAGCATGACGCGGCAGGCAATTTCACCGCGGTTGGCGATCAGAATTTTTGTAAACATGATGGTCTTCCTTGAACGCTCAGAGAGGAATATTGCCGTGCTTGCGCCACGGGTTTTCCAGCTTCTTGTCGCGCAGCATCACCAGCGAACGGCAGATGCGCTTGCGCGTTTCGTGCGGCAGGATCACGTCGTCAATAAAGCCGCGCGCGCCCGCCACGAACGGGTTGGCAAAGCGGTCTTTGTACTCAGCCTCCCGGGACGCCAGCTTCACTGGATCCTTGCGGTCTTCGCGGAAGATGATTTCAACCGCGCCCTTGGCGCCCATCACGGCAATTTCGGCGTTGGGCCACGCAAAGTTGACGTCGCCGCGCAGATGCTTGGAACTCATCACGTCGTAAGCGCCGCCGTAGGCTTTCCGGGTAATGACGGTAATTTTTGGCACGGTGCATTCGGCATAGGCAAAAAGCAGCTTGGCACCATGCTTGATGATGCCGCCATACTCCTGCGAGGTGCCGGGCATGAAACCGGGCACGTCCACAAAAGTGATCACCGGAATATTGAAAGCATCGCAAAAGCGCACAAAACGCGCGGCCTTGATGCTGCTCTTGATGTCCAGGCAACCGGCCAGCACCAGTGGCTGGTTGGCAACGATGCCCACGCTCTGCCCTTCCATGCGTGCAAAGCCAATGATGATGTTTTTGGCGTATTCCGGCTGGAGCTCGAAAAAATCTCCGTCGTCCACCGTTTTGGCGATCAGCTCCTTCATGTCATAGGGTTTGTTGGCATTGTCCGGAACCAGCGTGTCCAGGCTCAAGTCCATGCGGCCAGCCGGATCGGCGCTGGGTCGCACCGGCGCTTTTTCGCGGTTGTTCAGGGGCAGGTAGTTGTACAGCCTGCGCAGCATCAGGAGGGCCTCCACATCGTTTTCAAACGCCAGGTCGGCAACGCCGCTGCGCGTGGTGTGGGTGAGACCACCGCCCAGTTCTTCGGCTGTCACTTCCTCGTGCGTCACGGTCTTGACCACTTCGGGACCGGTCACAAACATATACGAACTGTCTTTCACCATGAAGATGAAGTCGGTCATGGCCGGCGAATATACCGCACCGCCTGCGCAAGGACCCATGATCATGCTGATTTGCGGGATCACGCCGCTGGCCATCACGTTACGCTGGAACACATCGGCGTAGCCTCCAAGGGAGGCCACCCCTTCCTGGATGCGCGCGCCGCCGGAGTCATTCAGGCCAATCACCGGCGCGCCAACCTTCATGGCCTGATCCATGATCTTGCAAATTTTCTCGGCATGCGCTTCGCTGAGCGCGCCGCCAAACACGGTGAAGTCCTGGCTGAAAACAAACACCAGGCGACCGTTAATCATGCCGTAGCCAGTGACCACGCCATCGCCCGGGATCTTGTTGTCCTGCATGCCAAAATCGCTGCAGCGGTGCTCGACAAACATGTCCCATTCCTCGAACGTTCCCTCGTCGAGCAACAGTTCCAGCCGCTCGCGCGCCGTCAGCTTGCCCTTACCGTGCTGCGCGTCAATGCGCTTTTGACCACCGCCCAGCCGTGCTGCAGCGCGCTTGTTTTCAAGTTGTTGAAGAATTTCGTGCATGGTTCGCCTTCTTTCCGATCATTATTTAATAGCTGCATGTGCCCGTTGTGTCTGGGATTCAAGTAAATTTCGTGCGGCAGTTGAGGCAGGCATGCGGCCCTCCGCAACCTCGGCCAGCAACATCGGTAGCAAGGCACTCACCGCTGGATCGTGGCGGAACGCCTGTTTCAGCCCGACGTCAATGCGTTCCCACATCCACGCAAGAGCCTGTTGGCGACGGCGCGCAGCCAGTTTGCCATTGGCCGTTTGCAGCTTCCTGAACTGCGTCACCAAAGCCCAGAATGTATCGACACCTTTGTTGCGCAACGCACTGAGCTGGATCACCTGGGGACACCACTGCTTGTCAGCACTGTTGGAGTGGACACTGCTCCTGTCATGGCCCATGGCATGGTTAACCAAGCCAAGCAGGCGCATGGTGGACCTGATTTGAGCCTCGGCGCGCATGGCGGCGTTGACATCAATGTCGGCCTTGTTGATGACCACCAGATCGGCCAGTTCCATCACGCCTTTTTTGATCGCCTGCAAGTCGTCGCCTGCATTTGGTAGCTGCATCAGCACAAACATGTCGGTCATGTTGGCCACCGCGGTTTCGCTCTGGCCCACGCCAACGGTCTCGACAATCACCACGTCATAGCCTGCCGCTTCGCAGACCAGCATAGCCTCGCGCGTTTTTTCAGCCACGCCGCCCAGCGTACCGCTTGAAGGGCTGGGACGGATATAGGCTTCCTCACGCATCGAGAGCTTCTCCATGCGGGTTTTGTCGCCCAGGATGGAACCGCCCGAAACACTGGATGACGGGTCGATGGTGAGCACGGCGACGCGATGGCCTTGCCCAATCAGGTACAGGCCAAGCACTTCAATGAAGGTCGATTTGCCGACGCCGGGGACGCCACTGATGCCGAGACGAAAGGCTTTGCCGGTGTATGGCAACAAGGCGGTGAGTAATTCGTCGGCCAATACGCGGTGGTCGGCGCGGGACGATTCCAACAGAGTGATGGACTTGGCAATGGCGCGTCGTTGCGCGCTGGCCGCTCCGTGAAGCACTGTATCCTCCAACGTGCTTAAATTCACTTCAACGCAGCCTTGATCTGCTCCAGCACGTCCTTGGCGCTGGCCAGAATCGGCGTACCTGGGCCGTAGATGCCCTTCACGCCAGCCTCATACAGCATCTCATAATCCTGCCGCGGAATCACGCCACCAACAAACACGATGATGTCATCAGCACCCTGTTTTTTCAACTCGGCAATGATGGCGGGAACCAGAGTTTTATGGCCAGCTGCCAGAGTGCTCACACCGACAGCATGCACGTCGTTTTCAATCGCCTGGCGTGCACACTCCGCGGGCGTCTGAAACAGCGGGCCGATGTCCACGTCAAAGCCCAGATCAGCAAAGGCAGTAGCCACGACCTTGGCGCCGCGGTCGTGGCCATCCTGGCCAAGTTTTGAAATCATCACGCGCGGACGCCGGCCCTGAGTTTCGGAAAAATCGTTGATCTCACCCTTGAGAGCTTCCCAGCCTTCGGCCGAGTCATAGGCAGTTGCATACACACCGGTCACCTTTTGTGTATCGGCGCGATGGCGCCCGTAAACTTTCTCCAGAGCGTCGCTGACCTCGCCGACGGTGGCACGCAGACGGATCGCCTTGATGCTCAGGTCCAGCAGGTTGCCAGAACCCTTTTCGGCGGCAACCGTCAGCTCATCAAGCGCAGCCAGCACTGCAGCCGGATCGCGTTTGGCGCGGATGGCTTTCAGACGCGTGATCTGTCCCTCGCGCACCGCCACATTATCAATGTCGCGGGTTTCAATCGCATCTTCAATTTTGAGTCGGTATTTGTTGACGCCGACAATCACGTCCTTGCCACTGTCGATGCGTGCCTGCTTTTCAGCGGCCGCTGCCTCAATCTTGAGCTTGGCCCAGCCGCTGTCCACGGCGCGGGTCATGCCGCCCATGGCGTCAACTTCTTCAATGATGGCCCAGGCCGCATCGGCCATGTCCTGAGTGAGTTTTTCCATCATATAGCTGCCGGCCCAAGGGTCGATCACGTTCGGAATATGGGTTTCTTCCTGGATAATGAGTTGGGTGTTGCGGGCAATGCGCGATGAAAACTCGGTGGGCAACGCTATCGCTTCGTCAAAGCTGTTGGTGTGCAGGCTCTGTGTGCCGCCGAACACCGCCGCCATGGCCTCGATGGTAGTGCGTACCACGTTGTTGTACGGGTCCTGCTCGGTCAGGCTCCAGCCGCTGGTCTGGCAATGCGTGCGCAGCATCAGGCTTTTGGGGCTCTTCGCGTTGAATCTCTTCATGATGCGGCACCAGAGCAGACGCGCCGCGCGCATCTT
Organism: Polaromonas sp. UBA5171; assembly: GCA_002413395.1. Taxonomy (GTDB): domain Bacteria; phylum Pseudomonadota; class Gammaproteobacteria; order Burkholderiales; family Burkholderiaceae_C; genus Polaromonas. The sequence goes on from DHWX01000029.1 coordinate 109,409, forward strand.
GGCGACTTCAAGGTAGAAGTTCATGCCGATGGCCCAAAAAAAGCTCAGGCGCCCGGCAAAGCCGTCTACGTCCAGCCCCTTGGCAATGGCCGTCTTCACATACTCCTTGCCGTCGGCCAGCGTGAAAGCCAGTTCGAGCGCCTGGTTGGCGCCAGCTTCCTGCATGTGGTAGCCCGAGATGCTAATCGAGTTGAACTTGGGCATATGTTGCGCCGTGTACTCGATGATGTCGCCGATGATGCGAATGCTCGGCTCGGGCGGATAAATATAGGTGTTGCGGACCATGAACTCCTTGAGGATGTCGTTCTGGATGGTTCCACTCAACTGGTCCTGGCTTACGCCCTGCTCTTCTGCCGCCACCACGTAACCCGCCAGCACCGGCAGTACCGCGCCGTTCATGGTCATGGAGACCGACACCTTGTCCAGCGGGATCTGGTCGAACAGGATCTTCATGTCCTCGACGCTGTCGATCGCCACGCCGGCCTTGCCCACATCGCCCGTCACGCGTGGATGGTCGCTGTCATAACCGCGGTGCGTGGCCAGGTCAAATGCCACCGACACGCCCTGCCCGCCGGCGGCCAGCGCCTTGCGGTAAAACGCATTAGATTCTTCGGCGGTGGAAAAACCCGCGTATTGGCGAATCGTCCAGGGGCGCACCGCATACATGGTGGCCTGCGGTCCGCGGATGAAGGGTTCAAAACCCGGTAGCGTATTGGTGTATGACAGGTCCTTGATGTCTTCGGCCGTGTAGAGCGGTTTGACATTAATGCCGTCGGGCGTTCGCCAGGTCAAGGCATTCACATCGCCGCGAGGTGCTGATTTGGCGGCTGTCTTGGCCCAGGCTTCCAGGCTGGCTGGGTTAAATTCAGAGGGATTTGTGCTCATGGTGGTGTCCGGGGGCTGTCTTTGTTGAGCTTGGCAGAATCTTCAGGCCTTGGCAATGCACGGCCCAAGCTGCGCGGAAGTGGTTTTGCAGCGATAGCGCCTGGTGCAGAGTTTACATTATTTATAATTATTGATTCAAAATATTCCATCCAGCTTACAATTCAGGCCATGACTGAACAATCCCTGTCTCCGCGAGCACTTTACGAAGAGGTTGCCGAGTTGTTGCGCCAGCGCATTTTCAACCGCGAACTGGCACCGGGCAGCTGGATTGACGAACTCAAGCTGGCCGAGGAATATGGCATCAGCCGCACGCCCCTGCGCGAAGCCCTAAAGGTGCTGGCCACGGAAGGCCTGGTTACCATGAAAGTGCGGCGCGGTGCCTACGTCACTGAAGTCTCCGAGCGCGACCTGGCCGATGTCTATCACCTGCTGGCTCTGCTAGAAAGTGATGCTGCCGGCGTGGTGGCGGCCCAGGCGAACGAAGCCCAGATCAGGGAACTTCAGGACTTGCACAATGAACTGGAAAAAGCGGCGGGCAACCGGGAACGATTTTTTGAAATTAATGAGGCCTTTCACATGCGTCTGCTGGAAATTGCCAACAACCGCTGGCGCGATCAGATGGTGACCGACTTGCGCAAGGTGATGAAGCTCAACCGCCACAACTCACTACTCAAGAGCGGACGCATTGAAGAGTCCCTGATCGAGCACCGCGCCATCATGGCCGCGCTGGCTGCGCGCGATGGCGATGCCACAGTGCAGCGCATGCGCGAGCATTTCAGGAATGGGCTGGAAGCGGCTGCTTAAAGGCTGAGCCCAAGGGGTTGGTGGCACAAATCCAATTTCTTCTTCCGGCGGAAACACAGCGCTCAGACCATTGGCAAAAAGTGACCATCAGTTCGGCTGCGCGTGCCGCGCTGAGGCATGGCGCTGGCCGGGTTGAGCACTGTGCTGGCGATGGTGCTGGCTTGGACCAGCCGCGCGCTGTCCAGCCGTGGTATCAGCGCGGCAGCTTGAGCGGGTTGAACCGCATGGCGTGCGGCGCGTAGCCATGGTTCAGCGGCCCGTGCCCCGCGCCGGTACGCACCTTGGCACCGGCCTCCAGCGCGGCTCGCACATAGGCCCGCGCAGCCTGCACGGCCTCCAGCAAGGAAGCACCCATTGCCAGGTGCGCGGCAATGGCTGATGACAGGGTGCAGCCCGTGCCATGGGTGTTGGCCGTGTGAATGCGCGGCGCACGCATCCAATGCACTGTACCGTTTTGTGTGACCAGCAAATCACTTACCACGTCGCCCGCCAAATGGCCGCCTTTGAGCAACACGGCGGGTGCGCCCATGGCCAGAAGATCTTGCGCCGCCGCATGCATCGCCTGTTCACTGTCCAATGTTCGCCCCACCAGCAACGACGCCTCATCCAGATTTGGCGTGACCACATCGGCCCTGCGAAACAGCTCATGAACCAGCGCCGCAATGGCCGGGTTTTCAATCAGCACAGCGCCGCTGGTAGCTGCCATCACCGGGTCGAGCACCAACCTTTTCAGCGCATGATGGTCAATTGCCGCAGCCACCGTCTGTACCATATCAGGGGAGTGGAGCATGCCTATCTTGATGGCATCCAGCCCGATGTCTTCGACCACTGCGTCAATCTGTGCGCGCAGCATCTGGGGCGGCACGCCATGAATGGCCCGAACACCCAGCGTGTTTTGAGCGGTCAGCGCGGTAATCGCCGACATGCCATAGCAACCCAGCGCCGCGAAGGTTTTCAGGTCGGCCTGAATGCCAGCACCTCCTCCACTGTCGGAGCCGGCGATGGTCAGCACGCGCGGGTATTCAAATTCAAAAGCTTCATCAGTCATCGGTCTATTTCCGTGGAGTTAACACTTCATCACACAGGGACCGGAGGCGCTCGGCAGCCGCACGCGGGTCGTCTGCCCCACACAGCGCGCTCACCACGGCCAAGCCGTCGGCCCCGGCACACAGCACCCGACGTGCATTGCCAGCGTGAATGCCTCCTATGGCGACCAACGGCAAGGCTGTGGCGGCGCGCACCCCGGCCAAACCCTCCAGGCCCCAGGCACGCTTGGTGTCAGTCTTGGTCGGCGTGTCAAAGACCGGGCTCACGCCCAGGTAGTCCACCGGCAGCGCGGCGCTGTGCAGCACATCATCCATGGATTCGACGGACCAGCCAATAAACACTTCGGGCGGCAGCAGCTTGCGCGCCTCTTCCAACGACAAGTCGCTCTGGCCCAGATGCACTCCATCGGCGCCACAGGCCAGTGCGATATCGAGACGGTCATTAATCACCAGTGGTACATGGTGCGGTGCCAGCAATTCTTTCAGCTTCAGCGCCTGCGCCAGAAACTCACGGGTACCAAGATGTTTCTCACGCAACTGCACACAGCTGACGCCGCCCTGCACTGCCGCCGCGACCACTTCGGCCAAGCCTCGGCCACGCGTTAATGACTGATCAGTGACCAGGTACAGGCGTAAAACGTCGGGGCTCAGTCTTGCCACGTTGCCAAATCGAGCTTGAGCCGGCTCTCAAATGTGGATTGGTCCAGCAATTGCAATTCGTCCAGCAAGCCCACCGCCATGCTGCCCACGCCGAGGCCTCGGGCTTGCACCTTCCCAGCCGCCACTTCACCCACAACACCGAGAAAAGCCATGGCTGCCGTGGTGGCGCGCCAGGCATCGGGTTGAATCGCGCAGAACGCGCCGACAAGCGCGCTGGCCGAGCAACCAACCCCGGTTATTCGGGTCATCCATGCGTGACCGTTGGACAGGCGGGCCCAGCGTTGATTGGCATCAAGAATATGGTCAACCGCACCACTCACGCAGACTGTTCCTCCGGTGCGTCCCGCCAGCGCATACGCCGCACCCAACGCATCGTGGGCAGCGGCGCTGCTGTCCACCCCGCGCGTTTTAATGGCTGCACCCGCCGTACTCATGATTTCAGAGCCGTTGCCGCGAATCACCGTGGGCGAAGCAATCGTCAAGAGGGCCTCCAGGGCTTGGTTCCGGTAAGGTGTTGCACCGGCACCCACGGGGTCCAGCACGGTTGGTATCCCGCACTGAGCGGCAGCCGCCAGCGCCAGTTTCATGCTGTCAACCCAATATGGGTCGAGCGTGCCGATGTTCAGCACCAGCGCCTGGGCGATGCCGACCATCTCACGCACTTCCTCGTGGGCATGGGCCATGACAGGGGACGCACCAGCGGCCAGCAGTACATTGGCATTGAAGTTCATCACGACCAGATTGGTGATGCTGTGCACCAGCGGCGAACGTTCGCGAACGGCCAAAATATCAGACCAGAGATCTGCAGCAGAAATATCAGGAATCATTTTTTTGACGAGGCAGCATGACTTGCCACCCATTTATTTGGGCTTATAACCTAGCGCTGCTGAAATTGCGTTGGCCGTTGCCTGCAGCTTGGGCAGCCAGTGCTCTTCAAGTCGATCGGCGGGAGCGGAAATCGACAGGCCAGCCACCAGCTTGCTTTGGTCATCATAGATGCCGGCAGCCATGCAACGAACCCCAAGCTCCAGTTCTTCATCATCGCGTGCGATGCCGTATTGCCGCGCCTTGGCGAGCTCGCGTTCCAGGACTGGCAACTGGGTGATGCTGTTATGCGTCTGCCCCGACAGCCCGGTGCGCGTGGCATAGGTGCGCAAGCGCTGGGGATCGTCAAAAGCCAGAAACAGCTTACCCACGGAAGTCAGATGTAGTGGCGCCCGGCCACCAATGGCCCGCACCACCTGCATGCCGGACCGCTCGCTGTAGGCGCGCTCCACATACACGATTTCGTCACCCTGACGCACGCTCAAGTTGACAGGTTGCTGGGTCAGCTTGTGCAGTTCACGCATGGGCGCCAAAGCTGCATCGCGGACGCTCAAGCGGGCCTTGACAAGGTTGCCCAATTCCAGAAGGCGCATGCCCAACCGATAATTCCCCACCACCGGGCGGTCCACAATTCGCCCTGTCGCCAGATCGTTCAGAATGCGGTGCGCCGTGGAAGGATGCAGCCCTGATTTTTCGCTAATCTCTTTGAGCGACACGGCCTCTTCGTGGTTTGCCAGAATCTCAAGCAAGGTGAAGATGCGTTCAATGACTTGAACGGTCGGAGTGGCAGGAGCGGAGATATCGGGTTTTGTCATGTGCAGGCTTTCTGCATCAAATTTTATACTATGAAATAAAACCGTGCCGCCGCTCTATTACTGCTTTAAATTTTGTCCTTTTTCTGATTGGTTTACCCGCCTGGACTGCTGGCACCAGTGCCGCCGGAAAGCACCCACTGGCCGTCGATCAATAGTTCATTGGGCCTAAATCCAGCCTTGTAATTCATCTTCGGGCTTTGGGCAATCCAGTACCCCAGATAAACATAAGGCAAGGCAAGATGGCGAGCCTGCCCGATTTGCCACAGTACGCCGTAATTGCCATAACTGGCCCGCGCGTCCGGTTCATAAAACGTATAAACCGCAGAGATGCCGTCTTCCAGTACGTCCAGGATGGAAACCATCTTGAGCGCCCCAGCCTCGCCATTGGGCAAGCTCTCGCGAAACTCGACCAAGCGTGAATTCACGCGACTCTGCAGCAGAAATTGCGTGTACTGGTCAATGCTGTCATGGTCCATGCCGCCGCCGGCGTGGCGGCTGTTCTGGTAGCGCAGGTAGAGCTGGTAATGCTCAGGCATGAAGCACAGTTTGAGGATACGCGCATGCAGCGCACTGTGCCGACTCCAGGCGCGGCGCTGGCTGCGGTCCGCTTTAAAACTGTTGACTGGCACGCGAAACGGCACGCACGCCTGGCACCCATCGCAATACGGGCGGTAGGTAAACATGCCACTGCGCCGGAACCCATTGATCACGAGTTCCGAATAGGCATCATTGTGAATGAGGTGACTGGGCGTCGCGACAAGCGAACGGGCCTGTTTACCGGGCAGGTAGCTGCAGGGGTAAGGCGCCGTTGCATAAAACTGCAGGGTTTGCAGCGGCAGGTCTTTGAGATGCGTCACGGTAGCGTCGCCATTCTGTCTGTCAAAATTTCGCTCCAGTATAAAGGTTGGAATTGCCAGGAAGGAGCCGTTTTTTCAACATTCTGACCGAGGTGAAAAACGAACTCGGAGCGACTGATTTCAGCCGCTCCCAGCGATGCCAGATGCCGGGTGTTCTGCTGGCAATCAATCATTGAAATGCACTGAGCGCGGCAAAAAGCCACCAGAGCAGCCAGTGCCATTTTGGAGGCGTCGGTGTGGTGTGCAAACATCGATTCACCAAACACCATGCGGCCCAGATTGACACAGTACAGCCCTCCAACGAGTTGGCCTGCGACCCATGTTTCCACGCTGTGGGCGTGACCGGCCCGATGCATTGCGGTATAGGCCCGTACCATGTCTGGAACAATCCAGGTGCCAGGCTTCCCGTCACGGAGGGTGCTGGCACAGGCACCAATGACCTGCTCGAACGCGCAGTCAAACCTGATTTCACACTTCGGATTGCTTAGAAAATGAATCAGGCTTTTCCGCAGTGACCGGTGCAGCCTGAAGCTTCTGGTCTGTAATACCATGCGCGGATCAGGGCTCCACCACAGTACCGGCTGGCCCAGACTGAACCAGGGAAAAATTCCCAACGCGTAGGCCTGAACCAACGTAGGCACATCAAGCGACGCGCCGGCGGCCAGCAAGCCGGGAGCGGGGTCTTGGTGTCCCCAAGCGTTTACCAAAGGCGGAAAACTTTCTCCGGTAGCAAGCCATTGCACCGAACGCGTCGGTTTTTCCATGACTCAAAATATCCTTGGCATGATGCGTCAAAACAGATGTGTCTTGGCAGGCATGTTCAGATGGTAGCTGAACCGGTGCTTCAGTAGAGCCAAATGGGCTAAGCGCAAAAAAACGGATTTTCGCTTGATTGCTACACATATGCTAGAAAAATGCGTTATAAAAAAACAAGGACATGACAAAAATTTTTATTGGCAAACACCAAAGTGTGGCGATCGCCCTTTCCCAAAAGAACACTTTTCCAAAAACCAAGGTTTAAGAATCGGAAAAATTAACGCTATAATTTGAGGCTGTATTCCTCAATAGCTCAGTTGGTAGAGCGCCGGACTGTTAATCCGTAGGTCCCTGGTTCGAGCCCAGGTTGAGGAGCCATATAAAACAAGGGCTTGCGCGTGAGTGCAGGCCTTTCGTCTTTCTAAACGTGACGAAAACGTGACAAGTCCACCACGTTCCGCCCTCCTCCTGCATTGCGCTCAATTCGAGACGCTGCGGACAACAAATTTTCTGTTGCAAACTTGGCATACCGATCCACCATAATCCGCGACTTCCAGCCACCCAGGTCTTTCAGTTCATCGCAAGACGTTCCCGCCTGACGATGCCATGAGGCCCACGTATGGCGCAGGTCATGGAACCGAAAGTCCTCGATACCGGAAGTCTTCAACGCGGTATGCCATGCAGTATTGGAAATCTGCCAGCGTATCGGCTCACCTTCATAGGTGAAGCAATGCGTCAGACTCTTGCCAATCTGCTCCCTCAAGACTTCAATCGCATCTTCATTTAACGGTACTCCCCGAGGCGTGCCGTTCTTGGTCTTGTTCAGCCAGGCCGTATGCCTGTTCAGATCGACCCGGCTCCACTCCAGACCCGTTATCTCAGCCGCACGGCAGCCTGTTGCCAGGGCAAACCGCACCAGGGCCGCCAGGTGTGGCGCACAGAAGCAGATCAATCGATCCGCTTCCTCATGCGTCAGCCAGCGGTCCCGCTCGACCTCACCGCCCAGGAGCCGGATTTTCGGAAAGTTATCGATCCACTGCCATTCGTCGCGCGCCATCCGTAGAAGGCTGCGCATCGTGGACAGATACCGATTCACCGTCGCGGGCTTGTTGCCTTTCTTGAGCTCACCCTGGACGACGGACCACACCACATCCCCATTGATCTGGTTCAGCATCATCGACCCCAGGTAAGGATCAAGAAAGCGGCAAATCCGCTGCACATCCGAAAAACTTCTCAGCGTCCGTTTCAGTTCGAGATACCGGACAACGGCTTCTTGCCAACTGCGTTGGGGCTTGATGCCAAAGTGAGTCTCCCGATACGCATCCAGCTTTAACTTGGCTAGATAGGCTTCGGCATCCTCCTTGACGTCAGTCCCAGCGCTTTGGCGTACTCTTTTGCCGTTGGGGAGCGTTGCATTGATCCACCAGAAGCCGGAATCGGGCCTCTTGTAGATTCCTTCATTACGGGCCATAAATTCTCCTTTCCGGCCCGCCTTCGCTCACCCTTATGTTCGTCGAGCCAGGCGTCCAAGTCAACCCGGTCATAAACGCAACGCCGCCCCAGCCGGATAAAAGGCACATCCAGTTGATTGAGAAGCGTCGCGCCGATGCCCAGATAGACCGCCGCCTGATCCTTGGACAGACAACGCACGGGCGGCAAAGGCAGACCTGATTCGTCCACGTCAGTCGCCTTTTGATGCCCGGCGGTAAGCAGCCGCGCCGGTGCCGTCCTTGGGATGTTTCAGTTCGGCGGATAACACGGCCTCATTGATGGCGGTATTGAAGCCACGCGCCTTGACCGCGATGCGCCTGGCAACCAACTGGCTGTAGGTCATGCCCTCATTGGCCGCTATCGACGAGTAATGCGCATGCATCGAGCGCAACAGGCTTTGAACCGCCAGGTTCGGGTCATCCAGTCCATACATGGCCATGTAGGACGTGATCGCCCCAAGCGCCACGGACACCAGCCGCCATTCCTCGGGCGGGCGGGCATTGCTGCAACGCGCCAGGAGAACACTGTTGGCACTTTGCCAGTCCACCGAGGCCAGGTCCTCCCACAGCGGATGCATGGGCCAGCGCGACCGGGTGGCATCATCGGGATTGGGAATGGTCAGGCGCAGCCATTGCGTGCTGGCATAGCGCCAGAGGCCGTTCAGGTTGTCCAGGACGCTCTCCAGGGAGCTCAACTGCAATTGCTTGAGTACCTCCCGTTTGAGCTCAAATTCAAGCCGCCAGACGGTTTCCCCGGATTTCCATCCGGCCGGCAGCCACAGCAGCATGGCCCAGTCCTTGCCGCTCTGAATGATTTCTCGGGTCTTGTCATACAACCGGGCCGCAATCACGCCACCCATGCCAATGCTCCAGCCGGTGAAGTGCTGATCCTTGGAATGGTTCTGGATTTCACTGGCACGCGTGACCCAAGCCGAGCGATCCCAGGAATCCATCAGGTACTCAGAAACAAAATCAGCCGCCAGATCGATCCGGCTGACCAGGATGATGCCCGTGAGCTTGCCAAGGTCAGCCAGCAGCGCCTTGAGTTCTTCCAGGACGACTATGGGGCCTTTGTGGGCCAGATACTCAGCCGAGACCTTGACGTAGGCCATGGGCAGCTTCTTGCCGGGGCGAGACAACTGGATGCGGTAGGCGTTGTCATCCAGGACAAACGGGAACACGCCCGCGCCCTTGTCCTTCACTTCGAAGACATGGGAGGCCAGGACGTATTGGGCTTGGGCCTGCACTTCGGGTTGTTCCGATTGAGCCAGTGTTTTGAGGTCTTTGAGGGCCTTGAAAACATGGTCATGGAGGACACCAGGAAACGACAGGTACAAACTGTCCACCGCTACGCGGAGCAGCCGGAAACCCTTCTCTTTTATGTTTTTGCTGTTATAGGGTGCTGTGTTACTAGGCGGCGCACCCGAAATACCTTCCGACCCGGATTCGCCGGCGGGCGCTGCGCGCCGCCCTGTCGAATCCGGGTCGGCTGGCTTGGGGTCATGGGAAGTGCCAGCAGGTTTGCCAGCATTGAACGATGTAGACATTTGAAATCCTTTCCGTGCCAGCTTGCCGAATTGGCTCTGGTCGGAAATCGATTAAAAACATGTCAACTCTTTCTGACGACGCCGTAAAAAAGGTTTTTAGGGGGTGGACAAGGCCAGTCCACGCCGCTGGAAGGCGCGGTATTCCGCAAGGCGCTTGGACAGGTTTTTTACGTCATCGATGCGATTGGCGTGGGGATCGATCCCCGCTTCATTGCACAGGTCCAGGATTTCCCTGTGTTTCATAGTGGCAAGAAGCCCAGCTTGATCTAGGAAGGCGAAGGCCAAGTACAAGGCCTTGTGACGAATTTTCCCTTTGTAGGGTGGCCGCTGCAGATGGGCTCCGACGTCCTCCGTGAACTTGTGATCCCCTTCCGTATGGGCATCAGCAAATCGCTGCTTAAAGTACGGGATTGCGAACAAGATGCGCTTGTCGATCTGAACGGCTTTGCCGAACGCTTTGTCATTCCCGGACTTGGCTTGGGCCACCAGGGATGTGAGCCTTTCGCCATGAACCATGACTGATAGCGATTGATGAAAACTCGCCAGGAAGGCCATCATGAAGCACTGCGTGAATTCCGTGGATTTCTTTTTTTCCTCAAGGGACATTGCATTGAACACCTCTTCGGCGCGCTTTTGTTCACCTGGTGTTTTGGGGAGTTCAAATGCCTCCCCTGCGAACTTCAAATCATTGATCGCGTCCTGGACAAACTCGGCCCGACCCTCAGGGGAAAGCGAAACCAGTTCGGAATCCAGTTGTTTGATTTCGTCAACGCTGAGGAACGCCCGGATCATCATCTTGCCGATGGAGGCCTCGTTTTGGTAGAGCTCTGGATAGTTTTCGATCTTGAGGCCCGTGATCCATCGGGAAAACATCGGGGGAAAACGCACGTAGCCATCTTCCGACTCGATGTGCTGGAGCAGCCAAGCCCAATCGGGGGCCATCGCACGGATGAATCGAACCGCTGAGGCTTGGTCAATAAACTGCATCCACAGGATGCTACATCTTCACTGATATGAGTGACCGCAAAGATAGCGGAAGTATCCCTTGTCTAACTCAATCTGGCGTAACCGCCATTCCAAGTCGGCGCTGATTCCCTTTAAGAACGTCGTCGCTGTACGAACATCTTTAGGAGGACCTATCACACGTTCACTCCCTACCCAGACGACTACGATTCAACGACTCGAATAAGACAACCCCTTAGAATTGAATTTGCCATCCCAGCGGTAATCATTTTCGGTTTCATTTGAGTTGATCGATCACGTCCTTGAATAAGCGCATGTGCTGGATTGTCCATTTGATTTGGAATCCCAATTATGGGGTCCTCAACAATATCGACGACAACTTCAGCCGAGGTGTTAGCGGCACATTGTGTCCGTACGAACCCTGTTTTTACTGTTGCGGTCGCCCCGACCCTCCTGCCAGCCATTCCATTGGTGCCTGCAGCATTCAAATCACGCTGAAAAATCATTAGGATGTGCTCATACGGCAGAACACTCAGACGACTCACAGACACATCAGTCTGCATGAACGCGCTCTTGCTTGCGCGCTTTTGCTTTTCATCCCAAAACGGTTCATGTAAAGCGCGAACCAAGCTGTCATCGTCATCGACCGTCATGAAAACTGCGTAATGGGCAGAAGGTTGGATTCCAACTCTGGCAGCAGAAGCAACTTTTTAAGTTTCGGCGCTTCATTGAGTTCGAAAACCCTTTCGTCGCCGGTCAACTCACTGAAATAGGTTATTTTCTTTTCCCCAAACTCAAGGTCAGAGACTTGGTCCGCCGCGTCCACCCAGTTCAAAACCACATGCCCTTCGTGCGTCATAAATACACTGGCTTGAGGAGGCGCAATCCGCGTGCGGTGCATAAAGGCATCAAAATTTGTCAACGACTCATTCCGTAGCGGCAAGCCATGCCCAGAGTCCCACCCTACAGGAAGCAGAGAAAAATTGCGCAAACGGGATACCCCATCCTGCCCGACAACACGCGTCGTTTCCGCGCTCAGTACGTCAAGAAGGGAGACCTTACTTTCCACCACGTACGGATCCGCGAATGCACTGACAGAGGACTTTGAGAACGAGCCGTCAAAACGGGACTCCGATGGAGAAATTGAGAATGCGCGTAGGCTATTTAGGGGCTGTTCGAGATCAATTTGCAGTTTCCCATTGGCGTATGTTGGGCCTTCAATCTGGAACGTGTTTCCCGCAGCAGCAGACGTTGAGATAGCGAGCGCAGCAACGCCCGCTTGAATGAAACTAATCAGATTGATCCCTCTGGGCTGTGGCCTCGACGTTCGGCGCACCGGTCCTGGTCTCGTCTCTTGTCGTACAAGTCCGCGATCCACCCACGCGGAAAGCCGAAAAGACTGGAATTGGTCAAGACCGCTGAAAAAGATCGTTGCCATTCTCGACTCCATTTAGACTTTTAAGCTTTCTCAGGTTATTCACTACAGAGACAAACACCGTATCAGGGAGCTGTACACGAACAACGCCTTCAACATAGAGCTTCTTGAGGTTTGTCATTGCTAGCAGGGAAAATGGCGACGCATAGAAAAAATCGATACACGAAGCTAAGGGGTTGAATGATGCTCTGAAAAAATTTGCCTCCAATGCTACCGCTTGTTCAGGTTCTTCCGTAAGTTGAAACGGTTCAGGCATGTTCGCTATTCCTGTTGGCATCATCTTTAAAATTTCGCCAACAAAGTTCTTAGCTGAATGGTTTGATATGCGAATATCAAGCAGGGCTCGGGGTGTTACACCGTCGATGCGCGTCTGGACAAAAAGAAGCCGTATAAATGATGCCGATTCGATTAGACAAAATCCATCCGCTACGAACTTTCTATCCGGCGCACTGGCCTGCACAAGGTCGAGGTTGAGTTTGACCGCTGCCTTCTGCCCTAAGGCTGCGTCTTCGACGGAGGTAACCTGTACTTCAAGTGGAGACCCCTCACCTTCCATATTGGAAGAAGATGGCCCTGTTTGGATCTTCTTACGTTGCGCCATGTGCGTGTTTCTCAAGGTTGCAATTCAACAAAAGGGGCAGACCGTTGCTCATCGTGCATATTAACCCGTGTTGTCTCAGGAATCGGCTGCTCTAAAAATCTAGTAGCTACACGACTCACATTGGCGTCTATCGTTGCTGTAATGAAGCCAACCGCAGTTGGCCCGTATCAGTCAACCGGGAGCCGCCTCAAAGCGTGACTGCAATGTGACAATCTTGACGAACCCTGGCGAAACGTGACGAGCGAAGACGAGCCTAAGTCATTGATAAATAAGGGTTTTATCCCCCTGTTAATCCGTAGGTCCCTGNNGTCCCTGGTTCGAGCCCAGGTTGAGGAGCCATATAAAACAAGGGCTTGCGCGTGAGCACAACCCATTGGGCGCTCTGATGATGCTAACTTCATACTCTCCCGAAGACGCAATCGGATCAGGTCATTCACATGACCAGGCGAGCCATCACGGCGATGATCGCGATCTGCATCACCCCTTGTAATCCCGCCAACCAGATGTTGATTCTGTTGATGCGCACGATACGTTCCCGGTCTGGCGCAGCCTTGCGCAGTTCAAACCAGATACGCAGACTATTGGGAAGCAGAAAACCTAGACCAAGCACCGTCATGACCACAACCAACACCAGTGCGGCGATGATCCAGTCGTAACGGGGATGCGCAGGATTCATGAACCCCAGCCAATTGGCGAGAAACCAGCCAGCAGTCCCCGTGGTTAGCGATACCATGGGAAAGTACAACAGGGTGCGTGGCACCAGGTAAGTAATAACAGCGGTCCGCACCCGAATTTCAAGAAGACGTAAGACAGGGCCGAGCACGAACCCCATAAAAAGGTCGGCACCAGTCCATAGTGCACCTGACAGTACGTGGATCCAATTCAATAAAGACAGGTCATGGCGTACCAGTGCAACTACCATCACGATCGGAAATGCGAGCGACCACCAGGCGAGTTGGCGCCATAACGGTTTCATCGGTGTGACGGCTTGGGTTTCCATGACGCTTTCTCCTGAAAAATCCGAACTTGCCACATAAGAATCTGGCCCGCAAAAAGCGAAGGCCCTTTGGCGATGCCCAGCTCGTCCACTCAAATGGAAAGATGAACATAGCGTGCCATATTTTTATGACATAGTAAGACTAGTGCTCCAGAAGACCAGTTAACCCACCCCACACGCCCAGCCCGGCGGTGAGCATAATAGTCAGCGCCACGATCACAGCATAGGCGCCCCTAAGCTGGCTGCCGCGAGGCAGGGCACGCCGCCCAAGGGCGTAGAGAAAGCCAAGCACCACTGGCAGCAACAGGGCGTTCATGACCTCTACGCCGACGCTGAGGTCGACCAGGTTGACACCGGAACTCACCAACAGGCCGCTTGCGACCAGTACCGCCACAAACACTAGGTAGAACCACGGTGCCTCGCGCGGGTGATGTTCCAGTGAGTGCTTATAACCGGTTACTTCACCCAGCCCCCAAGCGGCAGTGAGCGACACCACAATGGCCGCCACCAGCGACGCGCCCAGCATCCCTAGGGCGAACATCAGACGACCATTTTTCACACCCAGATAAGGAGTAAGGGCATGGGCAATCTGCTGCACTGTGTCAAGCCGGGAAGCCCCGCCACTGCGCCCAAAGGTGGCAGCAACGGCGATGAGAATAGCCGCCATAATGGCCTGGGCGACCACCGCGCCAATGGCCGTGTCCCAGCGCGCGGCTGACAAATGATGCGGTTTCAGGCCCTTGTCCACTACCGCTGATTGCTGATAAAAAACCATCCACGGCATGATCACCGCACCGATGTTGGCCGCTACGAGATAGAGATAACCGTGATCGGCCATTGGCATGCTGGCGAGACCGTGGAGCACTGCTGCTGGATCCGGGTGAGAGACCACAGCAACATAGACAAAGGCTAGCTCGAACAAGCCGATGGCCACCGCGACGCGTTCCACCGAACGGTACGACCCGGAAATCACCACCGTCAGCAAGAATCCCAGCGTGGCCAGCACACTCGCCCAGACGGGAATGCCGTAGAGCGCACCGACGCCAGCGATGCCGCTCATTTCTGTAATCAGAGCACCAAGGCAGGACACCAACAGCGTAGACACCGATAGCCAAGCCCAGCCCCGGCCGAAGTGCTGCTTGATAAGTTCGCCGTGGCCTCGCCCTGTGAGGAGACCAAGACGCAAAGTGAGTTCCTGAACCAGATAAAGAATCGGGATCAACAGCAATTGCAGTGCCAACAATTTGTACCCCCATTGGGCACCACTCTGCGCTGCGGTAATAACGCTACCGGCATCTGTATCGGCCAGCATAACAACCAGACCGGGCCCGGCCACAGCAAAAAAAGCGGCCAAACGAGCGCGGGCCGGTGTGACAAGTGTATTTATCATGTCAAAACTCAGTATGAAGTCGGACTGTTGAATTGCATTTCATTTAATTTTGAACCCACCTCTTCCGCAATGTCATTTGATCTTTTTGTGGAACAATTTTGAATTTCAACAGGAAACTTTGTCCAGGAAGTGCATCACCAACCTCGTGTTCCACAAACCCGACAGCGACCCCCCACCAAAAACATTGAACGGTCCCAGGGTGACAGAAACATTCCTCACGATCTGCCCAGGCATGTTTCCGTTTTCGGTGCTGAACACCGTCTGCACACGTCTTTGACAACCCTGCCTCACGCGCAAATTGTTCGCTTACTGTTTCCAGAATACGAGAATCCCAAACGGTCCCCACTTGAGAGCCTTGAAAATGCCATCGTTTGGTATTCTTACTTTCATTTTTCGTCGTGTACCGGCAGGCCGTGGTGTAACGCCCACTCCTTGGACTTGACAATGGCGATACGGATTGCCTTGCCCTCATCCATGCCTTGTGCCAGCAGCGCATTAGCTATCTCAATGGCTTTTATGCGGGTGACCTCGCTCAGGTGCTGCATAGATGATGGAAAGTATCCGGCGTTCCAAGGCATGGTTCATTACAGTGTCAGAAAACTCAACAGAACACCAGCGCTAGCATTGCGGCATCATCTGCCAAATTCAGCATGGCATAGGCGGCCCAGCGGTAGGCAAGCATCATCACCTGTTCAATAAAGTTATCGGCAGTCATCGTCTATATTGTCTCAGAGATGGTGTTGCACTATTCGTCCTGAAGTTTGATGTGAGCCGCAGCGCGTCATTGCTGATGCCACGGCGTACCGTTTTCTTGTCGCCTTTGTCAGCATTGCATGTTGTTGGTATCCGACTGCCTTTTTGCAGCGCCAGGCTGCGAAACACCTCACCGAGATATTTGCGCAATTCCGCGTACAACACCCTCCTTCTATTCTTCGGTATAAACACGACGTGGTACTTGCAGTCCCATTTCGTGTGGTTTAGGCTTTCCATCTTGTCCATCCAGTTCTCCTTTCGTTTGCTTGGCGGCTCACGATTGCGAGTTTCTGCGATGGACATCCTTACCTACGTAAAAGTCAAACTCCTGCTGTCACCCCGGCAGAGCCGGGGGTTTACCTGTTTTAATTACACCTCAGCAAGGATACGTTTCTTGGGGGCAAGCTCAATGGCATTGTTAGCCCGTAAGACCACTTGAGGCAACAAAAAACCCGCTATGCCAGTAAACATGCGGGTTTTGAGGGGTTCTGAGACTGTGTGATTTAACTAAATGGTGCCTGAGACCGGAATCGAACCGGTATGCCCCTTATGCAGGAAGCGGCGGATTTTAAGTCCGCTGTGTCTACCTATTTCACCACTCAGGCCCGAATGCACGCTGGGATTGCTGTATTGTCAAACAAAAAAGCCCCATGGCAGGGGCTGACACAATGATTTGTGGAGGCGCGGCCCGGAGTCGAACCGGGCTAGCCGGATTTGCAATCCGGTACATAACCGCTTTGTTACCGCGCCGTATCCTGTCTGCTCCAGGTAAGCCCATATGCTTAACCGGTTACAACCGACTGCTCCAATGAAAAAGGACAGCATTTTGAAGTGCTGTCCTTTGAATTGGAGCGGGAGAAGAGTCTCGAACTCTCGACCTCAACCTTGGCAAGGTTGCGCTCTACCAACTGAGCTACTCCCGCGTTTACAGCCTCAAATTATAGCGTAATTTTTAACGCATCTTCAACACCGTCAAAAAAATCCGATTCAATGCTTCACTGTATCGGCTACTTCCGTTGCGGCAGGCGCAACAACTCCACCGGTTGCAGCCACCACAGGCTCTTCATCGGGCAACGCAACAGGTTGACGCTCTAGCGCCACCTGCAACACCTGATCTATCCATTTCACCGGAACGATCTCCAGGCCACTCTTCACATTATCTGGAATTTCCTGCAGATCTTTGGCATTTTCCTCGGGAATCAGCACCGTCTTGATGCCGCCACGCAGAGCGGCCAGCAGTTTTTCCTTCAAACCACCGATGGCTGTCACCTCGCCGCGCAGGGTAATTTCACCCGTCATGGCCACATCGCCGCGTACCGGAATCCCGGTCAAGGCCGAGACGAACGCGGTGGTCATGGCGGCGCCAGCGCTCGGGCCATCTTTTGGCGTTGCGCCATCCGGCACGTGAATGTGGATGTCGCGTTTTTCAAACATTTCATCCCTGATGCCCAGACGTCTTGCGCGACTGCGAACCACGGTGCGGGCTGCCTCAACGGATTCCTTCATGACATCGCCAAGTGAACCGGTACGGGTGATCACGCCTTTGCCAGGCATAACCGCGGCCTCAATCGTCAGTAAATCACCACCGACTTCAGTCCACGCCAGGCCGACCACCTGCCCGACCTGGTTTTGCTGCTCCGCCCGGCCGTAATTGAATTTGCGAACTCCCAGAAAATCGTTGAGGTTGTCCGCCGTAACCACCACTTGGGGCGTCATTTTCTTGAGCTGAATGCCTTTGACGACCTTGCGGCAAATTTTTGAAAGGTCACGCTCCAGTGAGCGTACCCCAGCTTCCCGCGTGTAATACCGCACAATGTCACGCACGGCCTGCTCGGTAATTTCCAGCTCGTCCGCCTTGACGCCATTGTTCTTCATCTGCTTGGGCAAAAGGTAACGCATGGCAATGTTGGTTTTTTCGTCTTCTGTATAACCCGAAAGGCGTATCACCTCCATGCGATCCAGCAGGGCTGAAGGAATATTCATCGAATTCGACGTAGCGACAAACATGACATCGCTCAAGTCGAAATCAACTTCGACATAGTGATCGCCGAAAGTATGGTTCTGCTCAGGATCAAGCACCTCAAGCAACGCGCTTGAAGGATCCCCACGGAAATCGGTGCCCAGCTTGTCGATCTCATCGAGCAAAAACAGCGGATTGCGCGTGCCAACCTTCGCCAGGCTCTGCAGCACCTTGCCCGGCAAGGCACCAATGTAGGTGCGGCGGTGACCGCGAATTTCTGCCTCGTCGCGCATGCCCCCCAAAGCCACGCGCACGTACTTGCGCCCTGTTGCTTTGGCAATCGACTGCCCCAAAGAGGTTTTCCCCACGCCCGGAGGCCCTACCAGGCAAAGAATGGGGCCCTTGAGTTTGTCAACGCGCTGCTGCACCGCGAGGTACTCCACAATCCGGTCTTTGACTTTTTCCAGACCGTAGTGGTCCTCATTTAGCACATTTTCGGCATGAACCAGATCATGCTTGATCTTGGTTTTTTTGCTCCAGGGCAAACTCGTCAAGACATCAATGTAGGTGCGCACCACCGTCGCTTCAGCGGACATTGGCGACATAAGCTTGAGTTTTTTGAGTTCACTCTCGGCTTTTTTTCGGGCCTCTGGCGGCATCCTGGCTGACTTGATTTTTTTCTCGATCTCGTCAACGTCCGAGCCTTCTTCACCCTCTCCCAGCTCCTTCTGGATGGCTTTTACCTGCTCGTTCAGATAGAAGTCACGCTGATTCTTTTCCATCTGGCGCTTGACACGGCCACGGATTTTCTTGTCCACGTTGAGGATATCGACCTCACGATCGAGTTGCTCATAAAGATTTTCAAGGCGCGCCTTGACGTTGTCGAGATCGAGAATCGCCTGCTTGGCATCAAGCTTGAGCGGCAGGTGGGCTGCAATCGTGTCAGCAAGGCGCCCCGCATCGTCAATGCTTGAAATGGATGTCAGAATTTCCGGTGGAATTTTTTTATTCAATTTGACGTAGTGGTCAAACTGCTGCATGACGGCGCGGCGCAGGGCTTCAATTTCACTGCTGTTGTCGCCACCAGCCACCACGCTGGGCTCAACCGGCGTAACGTTGGCTGAAAAGTACTGTTCGCCATCTTCAATTTTATTGACCCTGGCGCGCTGCTGCCCTTCAACCAGTACCTTGACGGTGCCATCGGGCAGCTTGAGCATCTGCAAAATGGTGGCCACACAGCCTACCTCAAACATGTCCTCGACCGAAGGTTCATCCTTGGCAGCGGCTTTCTGGGCCACCAGCATGATCCGGCGCTCCGCCTCCATGGCTGATTCCAGCGCCTTGATGCTCTTGGGACGCCCCACAAACAGTGGGATCACCATATGGGGGAAAACCACCACATCACGCAAGGGAAGCAGCGGCAGATCTACGGGCGTGGAAGGAAGCGAAGTTTGTCCGGACATATAAACCTTAAACGTTAGATTGAAACGCGAAGACCCGCTTCAGGGTCAGGCGGAACACCATCAACCCAGAGGTGGGGCGCAGGCAGCGATTTTCAAGCACACCTGCCTGGCCTGACAGGCGTTCAGGCTTTCTTTGCCGTTTCGCGGTACACCAGCAATGGTGGCTTGTTTTCTTCAATCGTGGACTCGTCCACAACCACTTTATCGACATTGCCGACATTGGGCAATTCAAACATGGTATCAATCAGCGCCTGTTCCAGAATTGAGCGCAAGCCGCGCGCACCCGTTTTTCGGGCCAGGGCCTTGCGGGCGATGGCTTTCAGCGCGGATGGCCGAATCTCGAGATCCACGCCCTCCATCGAGAGCAGTTTGCTGAACTGCTTGACCACCGCATTTTTCGGTTCGGTCAGAATTTGCACCAGCGCATCTTCGCTGAGTTCAGTCAATGTGGCGACAACCGGCATGCGACCCACCAACTCCGGGATCAAGCCAAACTTGATCAGGTCTTCGGGTTCAACCTCCTTGAAAGCTTCCGTCAAGCTACGTGATTTCTTGCTTTTGACGGTAGCGCCAAAACCAATACCCGAGGCCTCGGTGCGGTTTTCGATGACCTTTTCCAATCCGGAAAAAGCGCCGCCGCAGATAAAAAGAATATTGGTGGTGTCGACCTGCAGAAAATCCTGGTTCGGATGCTTCCGACCGCCTTGCGGCGGCACTGAAGCCATCGTGCCTTCAATCAGCTTGAGCAATGCCTGCTGCACCCCTTCGCCCGACACGTCACGGGTAATCGACGGATTGTCGGACTTGCGGGAAATCTTGTCGATCTCGTCAATATAGACAATCCCCTGCTGGGCACGCTCGACTTCATAGTTGCAGCTTTGCAGCAATTTCTGGATGATATTTTCAACGTCTTCCCCCACATACCCAGCTTCCGTCAAAGTAGTGGCATCCGCCATGACGAAAGGCACATTGAGTGTGCGCGCCAGCGTTTGAGCCAGCAAGGTTTTTCCTGAACCCGTGGGGCCTATCAGCAAAATGTTGCTCTTGGTCAGTTCGACATCATCTTTTTTGGCATTGTCTTTGTGGCGCAGGCGCTTGTAGTGGTTGTACACGGCAACGGCCAGCGTGCGCTTGGCTGATTCCTGGCCGATCACATAGCCATCGAGCGTTGCCTTGATTTCGGCCGGAGTTGGCAAGTCACCGCGCGTCGCCCCAACATCGATGCCCGCGGGCAACTCGTCACGGATGATTTCATTGCACAGATCAATGCACTCATCACAGATAAAAACCGATGGGCCAGCGATCAGCTTCTTGACTTCGTGCTGACTTTTACCGCAGAAGGAGCAGTACAAAGTCTTTTCACTTGAGGAGCCTTTTTTCTCGGCCATGGATGGAGTGCCTTTAAGGTGGCTTGGGGAACTGTTACCTAATGATAACCAATAAGAAAGCGGCGTTTTTGTTACAAAAAAATGCCGCTTTTGACCTGCAAATTGAAGTTTTTTTTCAGGGGCGCTTGGAAATAACCTGATCCACCACGCCGTAGTCCTTGGCTTCGTCGGCAAACATGAAATAGTCACGCTCGGTGTCACGTTCAATTTTTTCGATCGTCTGACCCGTATTGGCCGCCAGAATGCGATTGAGCTGGTCACGCGTTTTCAGAATGTCACGGGCGTGAATTTCAATGTCGCTTGCCTGACCTTGGGCGCCACCCGAAGGCTGGTGAATCATCACGCGCGAATTAGGTAAGGTAAAGCGCTTTCCTTTGGCACCCGCCGAAAGCAAAAACGCGCCCATGCTCGCCGCCATGCCTACGCAAAGCGTGGACACATCCGGCTTGATGAACTGCATCGTGTCATAAATTGCCATTCCGGCCGTCACGGAGCCACCTGGTGAGTTGATGTAGAAGGAAATATCCTTGTCGGGATTTTCGCTTTCCAGGAACAGCAGTTGCGCCACCACCAGATTGGCCGTCTGGTCATTAACCGGGCCCACCAGAAAAATCACGCGTTCCTTCAGCAAGCGCGAATAAATATCGTAAGAGCGCTCACCCCGACCGGACTGCTCGATCACCATGGGCACCATGCCCAAGCCTTGCGTATCCTGCGCACTGGCTTGCAGGTTACCGTGGCCACCCCCATAAATACTGTTTCGAGGCATCATGTTTTCTCCAGAGATGTTTGTACTGTAACCAAAATGAAATGGGGCTTGCGCCACGAAGCACAAGCCCCAAGGTCAGGAGAAGCTGAGCAGTTTCAGTTCTGGCCCATGAGGTCGTCAAACGAGATGACCTTGTCCACAACCTTGGCCTTGTTCAAAACGAACTCGGTCACATTGTTTTCAATGACAACGGCTTCCACTTCAGCCATGCGCCGGTTATCGCTCAGATACCAGCGCACCACGTCCTGCGGTTTTTCATAGCTGGCCGCGAGCTCTTCAATATGGGTCTTGATCTGTTCAGGCTTGGCTTGCAACTCGTTGGCGCGCACCAGTTCGGCGACCACCAGGCCCAATCGCACCCGCTTTTCAGCTTGTGGCCGAAACAGGTCATCAGGAATCGGGGCCTTGTCTGCGTCCTTGATGCCACGCTGCTTCAAATCCGCGCGGGCACCTTCGATCATGCGGTCCACTTCGGCCTGCACACTCGATTTGGGTAAATCGAGCTCGGCGTTGGCAACCAGCGCATCCATCACAGCGTTTTTGTTTCGGGCCAACAAGCGAAATTTGACTTCGCGCTCCAGATTTTTTTTGACATCGGAGCGCAGTCCTTCCACTGTCTCATCGGCAATACCCAGCGATTTAGCCAGCGCTTCGTTGACTTCAGGCAGGTGTGCTGCTTCAATTTTTTTCACCGTCACCAGAAAATCTGCCTGTTTGCCGGCCACATCCTTACCGTGGTAATCAGCAGGGAAGCTCAGCGGGAAGGTTTTGCTTTCACCGCTTTTCATGCCGCGCACAGCATCCTCGAATTCCTTGAGCATCTGGCCCTCGCCGACCAGGAATTGGAACCCTTCGGCTTTGCCACCAGAGAAGGGCTCGCCGTCAATCTTGCCTTCAAAGTCGATGGTCGCACGGTCACCGTCCTGGGCCGGAGCATCCGCTGGGCGCTGGGCGAAAGTGCGGCGTTGTTTGCGCAGGATGTCCAGGGTCTTGTCGATGGCCGCATCGCTCACCTCGGCGCTGACCTTTTCAACTTCAGCGCCCGCCAGATCGGCAATCCTGACTTCAGGATACACCTCGAAAACAGCATCAAAAGTCAGTTCCCCCTCAGGCGCACCTTCTTTTTCGCTGATGCTGGGCTGACCCGCAACGCGCAGCTTCGCCTCATTGGCCGCGGCAGCAAACGCTTCACCCACCTTGTCATTCATGACCTCGTAGTGAACCGAGTAGCCATAGCGCTGGGCCACGACGTTCATGGGAACTTTTCCGGGCCGAAAACCGTCCATTTTCACGGTTCGCGCCAAGCGTTTCAGACGGGTATCAACTTCCGACTGGATGATATTGAGGGGCAGCGTCAGCGTCAATTTGCGCTCAAGCTTTTCAAGAGTTTCAACAGTCACGGCCATGATGGTTTCCTAAAGTCAAAAATAGTCAAATCAGGGCTTGCACCTGACATGCTGCGGTGATTCAGCAACACCCGAAGGATCCGGAAACAACGCATGCTGCTCACAAAATCCCGGGGTTGGTGCGCGGGGCGGGACTCGAACCCGCACAGTATTGCTACCGTCAGGACCTAAACCTGGTGCGTCTACCAATTTCGCCACC
>DHWX01000103.1 GCA_002413395.1 Polaromonas sp. UBA5171
CAACTGCCGGAAATAGGTTCACTCACAAGGCAGCCATCAAAAGCTGTGAAGTTCCTTGTTGGCTATCAAGATTAAGAGACAGAAATGACCTGTCGCTTTTGCGGAAAACTCTATGTTCAGGTGCTTATCCGTTAGAGCCCTGTCTCCGACTTTTGGCGGTATGTCGTTTGACGGTATTTTGAAATACCGCCATAAATGCCGCTTTTTTTGGCCGTGCTCACTCAGAACGCGGCTGCCATCCACCACGCCCCAGCCCGCAGCTTTTAACGCTGGGTCAATGTGCTCGGCACGGATTTCGGCTTCGTTCATTTTTCTCCCTTTTGAACTGGCAAGGATTCCTGGTCGGTTCGATTTTGCGTAGTTATGGGCAGAATGATTGCTCCAACAAAGCCTGCGCAGGTGTCAATATTCGCACGCCCAAGTCGGCCTGAATCACCAGTAAATCTTGATCGCCAGTCACCAACCAGTGGGCCGACGCCGCCAGCGCGGTATGGATGAATTTGTCATCGTCACCATCCCTACTGAAGCGCTGCGCTGCGATGTCCTCGGGAATATTGACCCAGTGCCCCACGGCGCGTGCGTCATGCAAAATTCCCGTCCGCGCTGCCATGCTCAAGTACCGGTCAAACTTGGGTTTCCAGATTCGCGCTTCCAGTTCGGCAAAAGTGGCATCCGAGAACACCGGTACGCCGGAAGCCAGTACACGCCTGACCACTTGCGATGGCGCACCCGCCGAGGACAGGGCGGCACTCAACCAGACATTGGTGTCGATCACTACCCGGTTTTCTAGGCCCTTGTGCCGGGGGTGAACGGTCTCAACTCTCATCGGCCAGCAGGGAGTCCAGCTTCTCGGGGGTCATCCCGGCGCGCTCTGCAGCTTGGGCGGATTCGTCCAGGCGGTGCTGCAAGCGGTCGGCATAAAAGGCGCGCATGGCTTCAAAGTCCTGCACGCTGACCATCACGCCCACCATACGGTCATGTTTGAGCACGCCCACAGGCTCTCGTTGCGCCCGGTCGAGAAATTCCCCGAAACGGGTTTTGGCTTCATTAGCGGTAAAAGTTTGCATCGCGGCACTCCTTGCACATGCGGTTTATTCGTGCAATTTAGCCTAATCGTTCGATTTGGTCAAATTTATTTCAATATGGGTCATGGTTCAGTCTGAATGAAGTCAGCTACAAATTCGTTTCCATCATTAAAACGATGTCTTCCATGCTCCAAAGAAAATCGGTAATGCCAGTTTTCATGGCCGGTGTCGTCTTGATCGATTTGTGAATCTTCACGAAGTTGGGCTCGGTGCCCGCTTGCCAGTCTTTCAGGTTTCGGCTTCGTTCATGGCGCGATTTCTCTCACAGGTCGCCGTCGAAGGCGCGGTGCAGCAGGGACTTTTTCAGCTCGTCGAGAGCTGTGAGCTTGCGTTGGCAGATGGCTTCAAGGCGTTGGGTTTCTGCGCGAAGACGATCAAACCGCTCAACGATCTCCGTCTGGATTTCGATTGAAGGAAGTCGAACTGGCAACTCCGAGATGATTCCCATGTTCAACCCCGCCATGATCGAACCTTTGGTCTGAGCGGTGAGGTAATCCCGCGCTGTGAGATCGTGAAGAAAGTAGATGTGCAGGTATTCAGGTAGGCACTTTTCAATATCTAGAGTGATGCAGCAAAGGTGCTTCGTGTTAATAGCCAGCGGTATGTCATCTGGTACGACAGCACATCGACCACAGGTGCCCATGATCGTGATGAGAACGTCTCCAGGGAACACGCGATATCGGGCCATCTGCTGATACTTTTCCTTGGTGATGTAGCGTCGCCTAGCCGTTCTGGATGCGGTTCTTGATCTCGCCAAACACCTCACCGATTTTGTATTCGATGGTCTGCGGTCCACTGGCGCGCTGCTTGAAGCCGTGCAGGTAGGGAAACAGTTTGCCGTTGACGAAGTCACGCAGGTCGTCGCCGGTGAGTACCGTGTTGTGGTCGAGCTTGCCGTCTGACCCCTTGGGCGTGGCCCAGGACTCCCAGCGGTAGGGCTTGTCGATGATGAAGTGGTTGGTCTTGCCGTCCAGCTCGGCTTCCAGGGCCTTGTCGGCTTCGAGTGCGTCCAGGTACTTCAGGAACAGCAGCCAGGAGGATTGCTCGGTGTAGTCCAGCTCGCTGGTGCCGCCTGCGTCTTTGTGCAGGATGTCGTCGATATTCTTGAAGGTTTGTTCAAACATGTGCTGATTTTTCTGGTGCAAGAGGCAAGGTAAACCGGCCTCAACCGCTTGACAGAATCAGCCAGAACTTGGCAGATCTGAGTGCCGCAAGCACCCAAAACCCCCGTCTTTTATGATCATTTAAGCCCGTATCCATTATTCCATGGGAATAATCAGCTACTAAAGTAATAGCATCTGGTACGCCAACAGGAACCGCAGTTCCCTCTGTCGCGTCGTGTGTTATCGTGTTTGTGCCCCCAATTGTGCCCCCACGATCTGAACGGTACCCCATGAAACTCACTGATGCAAAGCTGCGCAACCTGACAGAGCCCGGAAAACACTTCGACGGCGGCGGGCTTTACCTGGAGCTGACAGCGGCGGGCGGGCGGTACTGGCGTCTGAAATACCGGCATGGCGGCAAAGAAAAGCGCCTGGCCTTCGGTGTCTATCCGGCCGTGAGCCTCAAGGATGCGCGAGACCGGGCGACTGATGCCCGCAAGGTGATGCAGGGCGGCGGCGATCCGGGGGCGCTGCGCAAGTCAGAGAAAGCCAAGGTGGCGCATGAGGCCGTCAACACCCTTGAGGCTGCAGCCCGTGGCTGGCTGGTGCACCAGTCTGCACGCTGGGCACCGGTCACCCTTGCCCGCATCGGCGCGTCACTCGAAGCCGATATTTTCCCGGAACTTGGCCCCCGCCCGATGGCCAGCATCAAGCCTGGCGAAGTGATGGCTGCGATTAAAAAAATCGAAGCACGCGGCGCGGGTGACCAGGCGGGCAGGGTGCTACAGCGGATCAAGTCGGTCTATCGCTGGGCTGTGACCCATGAGCGCATCGATTCAAACCCCATGCTTGATCTGGTGCTGTCTGAAATCCTCAAGCCTCGCGAAGTGAACCACCGGGCCGCGCTGCCTGATCGTGAGCTGCCCGAGTTTTTGGGCAAACTGGCTGCTTATGAAGGTGACCCCCACACCGTGCAAGGCTTGCGCCTGTTGATGTTGACCGCAACCCGCCCGGGTGAAACACGCGGGGCACGCTGGGCAGAGTTTGACCTTGACGCGGCGCTGTGGATCATCCCGCCCGAGCGCATGAAAATGCGCCACGAACATCGGGTGCCCCTATCGCGGCAGGCCGTCAAGGTGCTGCGCACCATGCAGCCCCTGAGCGGCGGTGGCGAGCTGGTGTTCCCAAGTCCGTTCTACCCCAGCAAGCCCCTGAGTGAAAACACCTTCAATTCAGCCCTGGCACGCATGGGATACAAAAACACTGCGACCGCCCACGGCTTTCGGGCTTTGTTTTCCACGGTGGCCAATGAATGCGGCTGGAACCCCGACGTCATCGAGCGCCAGCTTGCCCACAAAGAACAAAACGGCGTGCGTGCCGCCTACCATCGGTCGACCTACATGGCAGACCGCATCAAACTCATGCAGTGGTGGGCTGATTACCTTGACGGACGCAAGGCGGGAAACGTGGTCAAGATGCCCAAGCGGGCAGCGTAAAGGTGGCCAGCCATGCCCGCTTGCCACGTTTCCAGGCTGCTACCGTGCAAAAACACGGGGACACCGGGGACAAATCAGCAAAACCCAGCAACCGTGCCGGTTTGCAGCCAATTGGCAACCGGGGACAAAGCGGGGACAAACCGGGGACAAAGCGGGGACACTTTTATATGATGAAATTGATTCACTCATTCATCTATTGTCAGTTCCCCCTGGCCAGCCCCGCACCAGCCCCGCTGCCTGCGTTGTTGGCTGCCCTTGCACGTTACTGGAATTGGGCGCGGGAAGGCCTTCTTCTGGAACCATCACACCGGCCACGCTCTGTGGATAACTTTTCTGCTTTAGTCAGCCTTGCGGGTGCCTACATTTTGAGCAACTCCGGCACTGCGCGTAACTGCGCGTCAACATTGAAGAATTCCCTTAAAGCGGAATTTTTATCCACAATTCGTATGTTCTACGATGGGCGTTATGTTAACAAAGCGTATAAAAAAGACAAATATGTATAGTTTAAGGGAATTGTGCTAAGCTGCACAGTAGGCAAACAAGAGAGAAAGAAAGGCCCGTTAAATGACCCCCGACCAATTCATGCAGGCCCTTGCGGCGCTGGGCTGGAAACAGTCCGACTTTTGCCGCAAGGCCGGGCTCGATAAGAACACCCCCAGCCGCTGGATCAATGGCAAGACGCCTATCCCGGCTTGGGTGCCCGCCTACCTTGGTGCCATGCAGGAAATTAAACGGCTTCACCAGGTGTATATCGAGCCTGCAGCCTGAGAAACCGCCATGCCCGGCGGCGGTTTGAGCCGGGCAAATAAAGGCGGCGGGGCCGGTGGTAATGACACCTGTCCCGCCTGACCACAAAGCACAACTAAGGTACACCATGGCTAACTTGAATCCTACTCCGGGCAATTCCATGTCAGGTAAACAGGCTGATGATTTTTCAGAGATATCCGTTCGCGACTTTGCAGCCAGCGATGCCGCATTGGTGCTCCGCAATGTGACGGCCGCACGCTCCATTCTTCGCGCTGTGGCGTTGGCGACTAGAGCACAGTTTGATGGATCGGTTGAATATGAGGACAACAACATAGAGCGTTGGCAACCTGCGGTGGATGCGGCGTGCATCAGGCTGCAAGTTGTTCGCGATGTGCTGATGCAAACACGATCTGCGCCTAACGTTGACTGGTTTACTTCGCTTACGTTGGTAGAGGCGATAGCGGCGGCTTTGTGGCATGGCAACGCTTGTTCGCAAGGTGAGAAGTTGGAAGAAGTGGAGCTGGAAAGCGTTGCACAAGTTGCAATCGAGTCGCTCGATTCCCTGATGGAGGATTGCTACATGGAGGGCGTGTGTCAAATGGCTGGCGTAGCTAAGTCCGCTGCTGTGCATTGAAGTTTTCGCCACGTCTAGCCCGGGGCTGATCCCCGAGGGCGAAAAGCCGGATACCTTCACCGGCCTGGCGCTGGCACCCAATGAAGGCCGCACCGCGAAGGGGTGGCGATGGGCGATAGCGACCAGCAAAAATCCGCAGTTCGATTTGATGCCGAAGATCATTACGACGCTGGGGAAAAAGCGATAGCGAAACTCGATGATGCTTGGGCTAAGGCTGCTCTGTTCTTTCGCACTGGCTGGCATTTTGGGCACAAAGCGGGAAGTATTCGGGCGCAAAGCCTGCTTCGCATTCACGAGAGAGTAGAGGTCTACCGGAGACAATTTGAGAAGGGGAACACTATGTCGTTGTTGAACGCCATAGCTTATTGTGCCGAGGAAAATTTACCGCTTCCAACTTGGCTAGCGACGGCTTACCGTGAATCCTTGGATTCATTTTTGTTGCCGGGCCGCAGCACGAGCCTTGATGAAATTTTTCACAGTGCAAAACTACCAACTGACACGCCAGCAAAGGTAGCCGGAGCCAGACAAGATTGGCAGTTAGGCGGCACTATTTGGAGTGAAGTCTGGGACGTGGAAATGAAGGATGAATCAATTACTTCCTTCGATGCAGCGCTGAAAATTGCATGCAAAGGGCGCGATTTTGGAGTCAAAAAGACAAAAGCCAGAGAACTGTTTTTGATGATCGACAAGAACCAAACTGAACACCTGCAAAGTAAATCGTTTTCGCGGTTTCTTGAGATTCGGCGAAAACGCATTGCTCCCAAGTAATACGCCTGCAAAGTAGGGCCATCAATCACATGAAAGGTCATACAAGTGCAAGCAAACCAAAACGGAAACACCCAGCCCGAACGGCTTTTAAGATTACCCGAAGTTGAGGCTCGTGTTGGGCTTCGCAAGTCCAGCATTTACGAGATGCTGGGACGCACCCCGCCCGCTTTCCCCCGCCCCCTGAAGCTGTCCCGCCGGGCCGTGTGCTGGCCAGCATCGGCGATTGATGCCTGGATTCAAGAACGTATCAAGGCCGGGGGGAATCAGTCGTGATTGACGTTCTGATATCCGGCAAGCTACGCGGCACACCCACGCTGCGCACGGCCGCCAATGGCAGCCCCTTTGCCTTGTTCAAAATGGCAGCATCTGATAAGACCGGAGAAAGCCTGTTGTGCAGTTGCATCGTATTTTCAGACACCGTAATTCAGGCGGTGCAAGCGCTGGCTGACGGCGACAGCATCGCGGCGACTGGCGAGGCTTCGATAACCACTTGGAAAGGCAGCGACGGCACCGAAAGACGCGGGCTTGACGTCACCGTTTGTGGCGTGCTGACTGCCTACCATGCAGGCCGCAAGCGCAAAGCGACAGAGCCCCAATCGTGAATCAGCACGCGATTTTGCTGGCCTATTTGCGCCTGCATGGTTGCACAAGTTGCGCCGACTTGGAGCGGCATTGCGATGTGCGCAGCGTCACCACGCGCATGTCTGAGCTGATTCGCAAAGGGCATCCCATCGAAAAGAGCCGGGGCTATTCACCCAATAGAAGGGGCAAGCCCCGGCCCGTCACCTATTACGCGCTGGCTGGCACACCCGCCCAATTTGACCTGTTCATCCCTGTATGAAAACCAATATCACCCCCGAGCTGATCCGCTCTGCCTTGCAATACGTGTCGGCAAATCTGCCCCGCGATGAATGGGCACGCATCGGCATGGCCATCAAAAGCGAGTTTCCAGACGATA
Source organism: Polaromonas sp. UBA5171 (assembly GCA_002413395.1). Lineage (GTDB taxonomy): Bacteria > Pseudomonadota > Gammaproteobacteria > Burkholderiales > Burkholderiaceae_C > Polaromonas. The sequence continues at coordinate 6,792 of DHWX01000103.1, forward strand.
CGGGCCGCGAGCTTTTCACCGAATGGAGCGCATCGTCTGACAGCTTCAACATCAAGGCCGCAAAGTCAACCTGGCAGAGCATCAAGGCCGGCGGCGGCGTTGGCATTGGCACGCTGCTGCACCTGGCCAAAGAACACGGCTTCGAGCTGCCCAAGGCAAACCAGGCACCGGCAAAGCCTGACCCTGAGGCGCTGGCGCGGCGCGAGCGTGAGCTGAGCGAAAACCGGCGGCAAGAAAAGGCCCGTATCGAGGCCGCCCATGCCCATGCAGCCGATGAAGCGGCGGCGCTGTGGGCACAGGGCAGCGAGGCAGGATCAAGCCCTTACCTGACGCGCAAAGGCGTACAGCCCTACGGCGTGCGTTTTGCGGCTGACGGCTGCGTGCTGGTGCCCCTGCGCGATGCGGCGGGCACGCTGTGGAATGTGCAGCGCATCGCACCCGCGAAGCCCACGGACGGGGGCACCGACAAACTGTTTTTGAAAAACGGCCGTAAATCGGGGCTGTGGCACATGGTGGGCGATCTGGGCAGCACAGAGGCCACCAGGGCCGCGCCTGCGGTGCTACTGGTGGCAGAGGGTTACGCCACGGCAGCAAGCCTGCATGAGGCCACCGGGCGGCCCGTGGCGGTGGCCTTTGACGCGGGCAACCTGGCGCACGTTGTCAAGGCGCTGCGCACGCTGTACCCGTCTGCCCTGCTGGTGCTGTGCGCCGATGATGACGTGCAGACGCTTGCACGCACCGGCAACAATCCGGGCCGCGACAAGGCCACGGCGGCGGCGCGATCCGTGCGGGGGCTGGCAGTATTCCCCGAGCCCCTGCCAGAAAATGGATCTGATTTCAACGATTTGCACCAGGCGGCGGGGCTTGAGGCGGTGCGGCGCATTGTGGAGGGCGCGATTGATGCGCACCAGGCAGCGCAAACGGCTGCACACGCTGCGCAAGCCGACAAGGCAGGCCAGCACAGCCAAAGCACGCGGCGCAAGCCCAGCGGGGCCGATAGCGACCCTGGCGACATGGGCCGCGCCTTTGATGTGTTCGCGGTGAATGATGATGGCGTATGGCACCAGAGCATTGACCAGGACGGCAAACAAAAATCACCCGAATGGATTTGCAGCCGCTTGGATGTTGAGGCTTTGACGCGTGACCAGGACGGCGGCGGCTGGGGCTATTACGTGGCGTTTGCTGATCCATTGGGCCATGTCAAACAATGGGCCATGCCCGCCCGCATGTTGTCCGCTGATGGCGGCGAATACCGCGCCGCGCTGCTGAACATGGGCCTGCGCATTGCCACCACGCCCCGCGCCCGCAACCTGCTGACGCAGTACATCCAGACCCGTGCCCCCGAGGAATTCGCGAGCTGTACCGACCGCATCGGCTGGCATAACGGACGCTCATTCGTGCTACCCAAAGAAACCATTGGCGACAGTGCAGAGCGCATCGTTTTCCAGAGCGATAACGCGGTGGAAAACACCTTCCGAAGCAAAGGCACGCCCGAACAATGGCGCGACCGTGTGGGGGAGTTGTGCGCCGGCAATTCGCGGCTGGTGTTTGCGGTGGCGTGTGCTTTTGCAGGGCCGCTGCTACGCCCGGCAGGCATGGAGTCCGGCGGATTTCATTACCGGGGGGACAGTTCGAGCGGCAAGACCACGGCTTTAAAAATTGCTGCCAGCGTGTACGGCGGCGCAAGCTATTTGCAGCGATGGCGGGCAACCGATAACGCGCTTGAAGCCATTGCAGCCCAGCACAGCGACTGCCTGCTGATCCTTGATGAACTGGCACAGATTGACCCCAAGACGGCAGGCGAATGCGCCTACATGCTGGCCAATGAACAGGGCAAGGCCCGCGCTACTCGCACCGGCACACCCCGCACGCGGCAAGCCTGGCGCCTGCTGTTCCTGAGCGCTGGCGAGCTGGGGCTGGCTGACCACATGGCAGAGGGCATGAAGCGCACCCGCACCGGGCAGGAAGTGCGCATGGCCGATATTCCCGCCGATGCAGGCATGGGGCTGGGGGCGTTCGAGGAACTGCATGGGCACGCGGGCGGCGCTGCCTTTGCCAAGCACATCACGCACCAGGCGCAAGCCGTGTACGGTGCCACGGGCCGCGCCTGGCTGGAATGGTTGACCACCCATGCCGACAGTCTCAAGGCCAGCATTCGCAAAGCTGCTGACGCACTGGCTGCGCAGTTGATCCCGAAGGATTCCAGCGGGCAGGTTGAACGTGTGGGCGCCCGCTTTGCGCTGGTGGGCGCGGCTGGCGAGCTGGCCACGGTGGCGGGCCTGAGCGGCTGGCGTGCTGGCGAGAGTGAACAGGCCGCCCGTGCGTGCTTTGGTGCATGGCTTGCTGCCCGTGGTGGCAACGGTAACGGCGAAGTCGTGGCCATGCTGCGAGCAGTGCGGCGGTTTCTGGAAACTCATGGCGAGGGACGTTTCTCCCTATGGCACCGTGGCAGTGATGACCACGCGCCCAAGACCTTGCAGCGTGCCGGTGTGCGGCGCATGTTGAACGCACAGGGGGAGCCGGTCAAGACGAATAGTCAGTTCGGCTCAGAGTTTGGCGACCGGATGCCCGCTTCGCTGGGTGAAGACGTGTCGTATGAATATTTCATCCTGGCTGAAACCTTCCAGGCTGAAGTGTGCCAAGGCTTTGACTACCGCGCCGTGTGCCGCGTGCTGGTGGATCATGACTGCCTGAGCGTGAAGGAAAAGGACCGCTACAGCGTCAAAGAACGGCTGCCTGGCATAGGGCAGTCCCGCTGCTACCGGGTCACCCCCGAGATATTCAATCTTGAACTGTGAACACCGGCCCATGATGCCCCGCCATGCCAGCCCAATGCATGACCGTGTGGCCAGCGTGAGCCGATGCCGGGCCGCCGGTAGGCGGTGCGGTGCGGGAGCTATTGCCGCGCTGCAAATTCCTGCAAGACGTGGCACCAGGCACCAGACCAAGGCAAGACTGAACGGCAACGGACTAACCCGGACAGATTTGTCCCCGGTTTTCAAACTACCGGGGACAAACCGGGTACGCGCAGAGCCCCTGTTTATGCGGTGTCCCCGGTACGAATGTCGATACCCCGAAGCGCAAGCCCAGCCGAGCAACGCAAAAGCTGCCCGGCGGCTGTGTGTTTGAGCTGGTGCTGGTGGCCTGGCATGGCGGCGGGCGGGTGAGTGGCTGACGCATCGGCCCGGCGTGTGCAGGGGCAGGGGGGCCTCAAATCTCTGGTGCCTTTTCGCACTAGACCGATCGATCCCCACCGTACGCAAAACCGCGTAATAGATAGGGGGTGGGGGGGATTAAAAGTCTAGGCCTTTCATCCCGGAAACCGAACGGTTCCCACTATTTTTGCACGCGCAAGTTTCGGTGGGGGGGGTACTCTCTATAGAAATGCCCCCAATTTATCATTCTGTGCCCCCGAAAGTGCCCCCACATGCCCCCGGAATGTGTCACACTTGCACGGACGTTAACGCACGACACAACGATGGTTTCAGAGGAGGAAAAGAAAAAGCCGGAAGGCTTTGGACCGTTCCGGCTTTGAATTTGGTACACCAACAGGAACCACGAATCAGGCTGCAACCCGCATGGATGCTAGATTCTCTGAATTGTGTTTTTAAAAGTACCGTCAAAAGTACCGTCATTTTTCAAAGCGTCTCCCTTTGTGGGGCTTTTGACACGTCTTGATTGATTGTGCCACGGCGTGCCAACCTTCCAGCTATCTTGTATTCCGCTGGCGGGCTGTACGTCCCCACGTAGCCCAGCGCCATCGGATCGGGCTGGCTGATCCTTTCCCGCAGCACTGGGTAGCGAGTTTCCGAAGATGTGCGTCATTGACCACCGGTATCACTGATAAGCGCAGCGCGGAAAAATCGCACAGATTTGCCAGTTCAATAGCAGAGACTTGCCTGTCATCGACAAAGGCCATCAACTCTGACATCACATTTGAGCAGTCGAACTCCTCAGCCCGTAGGCCTTTCTTCTGAAAATTCTCAATCGTTTTCTGCCATTGTTCGGCACCAGCTTTGGACTTGCCCAGGCTCTGCAGCCGTCGCTGCAAGCTGCTGAAAACATGCGGAACGCCGAAGACATCATCCGAATGCGAGGACGGCAAGAAGTGATGATGCTGGTTACGTGTGGCCTGACGAATCGAACACAGGTCAAGATGACCCGCCACGGCACGAACAAAGGTGGAATCATCAACCGCGCGAGTGGGTGCCAGCAGAACAGCATCACTATGAAGCGCACTGTCGGCTGGAATCCTTCCCTCTCTGAGGTCAGCCAGCGTAAAACCCGCCAGTGAACAAGTATCGCCAACAAACCGAACAACGTCGATAAATGCGGCAGTCCCATTCAACTCCCGTCGCGCGCTGACGGCCTGACCAAATACGTTGAGCTGACCCAGCTCGGTGTGCTCCCACAAGCGGCGCGCGGACAGGCCGTAGTCGCCTTCGGCAAAGCGCAGTTCCAACGAGCCCGGGTCGAGTGTCATGAGGAATCGTCTTGTGATTGTGGTGAAGACATGCGGGGGTGTCAGCGTCGCCTCATAGATCAGGATGGTAAATGGTATCGGCTCGCCCGGAAAAGGGGGTCAGACCGAATCGACCGTCATTGTCTTCAGCATCCGCTATGCACCAAGTATCATGCGGAAGGGAGAATCCAGAATCAATAAAAATTTTCATGGCAACACAAACCGAAGCTTTCGCCCGCACACTCATCGACGCCCAGCTAAAAGACCAGCATTGGCAAATCAGCGACGGCACCAGTGTTCGCTACGAATACACACTGGCAGACGGAGACCGGGCCGATTACATGCTTTGCAGCCGCGAGGGACGCGGTTTGGCCATTGTCGAAGCCAAGCGCGAAGGCATCAACGCAGCTGATGCGCGCGAGCAAGGTCGCCACAACGCCGAGCAGGCTAACGTGCCTTTTGTCTTTCTGACCAATGGAAATGAAGTCCTGTTTTGGGAATGGCAGCGTGAAGCGCACCCACGCCCGGTTCGAACCTTCTTTTCACAAGCTGATCTGGAACGCCGCGCCGCTGTGCGGCAATTGCGTATTGATCCGCTCACAGTCGCTATCGATACCCGCATTGCCGGGCGCGACTACCAGCTGGATTGCAATGAAACCCTTTGCCGCGAAATTGGCCTGGGGCGGCGCAAACTGCTGGTGGAGATGGCCACCGGCACCGGCAAGACACGCACGGCAGCAGCGCTAATCAAGCGCCTGTTTTCCGCCAACGTTGTGACCCGTGTGCTGTTTCTGGTGGATCGCATTCCGCTGGCATTGCAAACCGAGGATGCTTTTACCGAGCATGTGAGTGAGTTGCCATGTTACGTGCTGCGCGCCGGTCGTCGCTTTCAGGATGAGAAGCGCATCACCATTACCACCTTGCAGTCGATGGTGAACATCTATCACCAGTATTCGTCTGGCTATTTTGATCTGGTCATCACCGACGAATGCCACCGCAGCATTTACGGCAAGTGGCGCAAGGTGCTGGAACATTTCGACGGCATTCAGATCGGCCTGACCGCTACACCCTGCGTGGCGCCGCCAACCGGCAACGGTGCAGCTGACCATGAAACTGCCTATGTGCGTGACACCTTGCGCTTCTTTGGGGTTGATACACCCACCTTTTCCTACACGCTCAAGCGCGCCATCGACGAGCGCTATCTGGTGGGCTACCAGATCTACAAGGCCAAGACCGTCAAGACTGCCACAGCGGACGGCATCAAGATTCTGCGCGACGACATTCAGTGGGACGGTCTGGACGCCAGGACGCGCGAGGAACTCGAAGGCGCCTTTGTCGCTGCCGCCAACCTCAAACCACCACAGCCGCACATCCTGCTTGACCCCAATGTGCTGGAGCGAAAATTCACTATTCCTGCCCGCAATCAAGCCATCGTGCACGAATTTCGCAAGGTGATGGAGGACGGCTACACAGATGCCACCGGCTACTTACGAAAACCACTCATTGGCAAGACCATTGTCTTTGCAGTGACCAAGCGCCACGCCGAAACGCTGGCCACGCTGATCGACAACGAATTTGCCCACCTCAAACCCTCACCAGAAATCAAATACGCCGATTACGTTGTATCTGGTGTCGGACAAGGTGATGACACCACCGATGCAATGGCACGCATCCGCCGTTTCAAGAGAGAGAAATTCCCCCAGGTATTGGTGTCGGTCAATATGCTTGACACCGGCTTTGACTGCCCCGAAGTGGTCAACCTTATATTCGCCCGATACACCAAGTCGGTCACGCTGTACCGGCAGATGGTGGGGCGGGGCACGCGTAAATCCCAAGGCAAACCCATATTCACCCTGTTTGATTTTGTGGGTGTTACCGATGCGCATGAGGGCACAGACGGCCCCGGGGTGGGTGGCCCAGTCCCCGAACCCCATCCGCACCCACGCGCAGACCCCCGCACCCTGGTGACCGTGGATCAAGACGACTACATCGACCCACTCACCCGGGCCTGGGTAACGATGGACGACGCGGGTAACTTTGTCTTCATGGAAGCATCCGAAGAAAAGGCGAACCAACTGGGCGCGCGCTTTGAGGGTTGGCTGATGGGGCAGGAATTCACGCCCGGGCAAGAGCGTTGGCTGCATGACGTAGAGGCGCAGATACGTGAAAACGCGGACCAGTTCAACGACTTCACGCTCGACCATCTGGCGATGCCGCCATTCAGCCTGCAAGGCGGTCGCCGCCACGCTGCTGAACTCTTTGGCGGCGAAAAACCACTTGCGAGCGTACTCGCCAATCTTTCAGCGTCGGTTTACGGCGCACCCCTTCAATAATCAATCTGATGTCACTCACTGCCCAACTCCGACAAGACATTGACGACATCAGCAACTATCTGTTTGGTGGTGGCTATCCCGATCCGGTGGCCAACACCGAACAACTCGCCTTCCTGTTCTTCTTCTATCTTGCCGATGGGCTCGATACACAGACGATGGCACGAGCTCGCTTGCATAAGCAAACTGTTGCCAGCATTTACAGCGGCGACTGGGCCCTAAACAATCCACTTAACGCCCCTGCTATGGGTGGCGGCAGCACCATCCCGCGCGAGCGCTTCCGCTGGTCGGCTTGGGCGCGAGCGCTGACGGGTGAGAATCTGGTGCGCTTCCTGCGGGACGAGGTGTTTCCGTTTTACGGCGAAGTCGCAAGCAAAAGCGCCATCAACNNTTTATGGACGGCGCACGCCTGGTCATTGACGAGCCAGTGGTCCTGACACAGATCATCGGCAAGGTCGATGGCCTGCGTTTGGATGAGCACGATGCCGACACCAAGGGTGACCTGTTTGAATACTTACTCAAGCGCATCAAGTCTGCTGGTGAACTTGGCTCGTTTCGCACGCCACGCCACATCATTCGTGTCATTGTGGCCATGCTTGACCCGAAGATTGGCGAAACCTGTTATGACCCGGCAGCGGGCACAGCCGGTTTCATCGCCGCCATTCTGGACTACATCAAGCTTTCCAATTCCACCTCGGATGGCATCGTCAACGCGGAATTTGACGGCAAGCTGATACCACGCGGCAATGGCAATGCGCTATCGGCTGCCAAGTGGCGCGTGTTGCAAGAGCAAACCTTTTTCGGCAACGACGTTGACCCCAAAATGGTTCATCTAGCCACCATGAACCTCACGCTGCGCGGACTGCCTGCCGTTCGCATCTACCAGCGCAATGTACTCACCACCTCTCTGGACGCCGAACGTAAGCGCGAGCTTGGCTTACCCGAGGGCTTTCACGTCATCGCCGCTAATCCACCGTTTGCCGGGCGACTGGACAAAGACCGCATCGTTGACGATGTAAAAGTTGGCACCAGCACGGCTACCGAACTGCTGTTTATCAATTACATGATTCATAGCCTGCTCGAAGACGGCCGCTGTGGTGTCATCGTGCCCGAGGGCGTACTGTTTGGCTCCACTGGCGCGCACAAAGAACTGCGCCGCCAGCTGATGGAAAACAACCGGGTTGAAGCAGTCATGTCGCTGCCTGGTGGCGTGTTTAAGCCCTATGCGGGGGTCAAGACCTCAGTGCTGTTCTTCCGTAAGGGCGGCAGCACCAGCCGGGTGCTGTTTCTTCATGCCGACAATGACGGTTTCAATATGGATGCCAACCACGACACGCCGATAGATGCGGACGACCTGCCCGCGCTGGCCGAAGTGTTCAAGACCCGTGAAGCGCGTTGGGAAGAGTGGAACCGCCGCACCGTGGGTGAGAGCGCCAATGCAGCCCTCACTGAAAAGTGGTGGTTTGCCGATGCCGCCACCATCCGTGCCAATGATTTCAACTTGTCCGCAGGGCGCTACCGGCCCATGAACCAGACCGCAATAGCCCACCGCAACCCGCGCGAACTGCTGGATGAACTGGCGGCCATTGAGGTGGAGATTGCCGAGGAAGTGGATGCGCTACGGGTGGCGTTGGCGGAGCAGGCGGCATGACTTTGATGGCATTGGGCGACACCGCCGAGTTCATCAATGGAGCCGCGTTCAAGCCGACCGATTGGGGTAGCGATGGCCTTCCAATCATTCGCATTCAAAATCTGACTGGCACAGGCGAAAAGTTCAACTACACAACTCGACAGGTCAAGGCGAACCTGATTGTTGAACCCGGTGATTTGTTGGTTTCCTGGAGCGCCACATTAGATGTGTATCGTTGGGCTGGGACACGCGGGCTATTGAATCAGCACATTTTCAAAGTCCTACCCAAGCCAGGGATTGATCCTGACTATCTGTTTTACGCGCTGAAAACGGCTCTGTCGGAACTGTCCGGCAAGACCCACGGCTCGACAATGAAACATGTGGTTCGTGGCGATTTTGAATCTACTCAAGTCGCCGTTCCACCACTCCCCGAACAACGCCGCATCGTCGATCTGCTGTCCCGCGCCGAGGGCATCGTCCGGCTGCGGCGCGAAGCCGAGAAGAAAGCTGCCGAACTCATTCCGGCTTTGTTCATTGATATGTTTGGCGACCCGGCGACGAATCCGAAGGGGTGGCCAACAAAAAAGCTGGGTGGATTTCTCAGCTCGATTGACAGCGGGCACAGTCCCGTCTGCCATGCTCAAAAGCGCCTGAATCAAGAGTGGTGCGTTCTAAAACTCAGCGCGTTGACAGGTAGCGAGTACCACGAAAGTGAACACAAGGTCCTGCCGGAAGAAGTATCGCCAGACCATAGCGTGGAGGTTCGGCGCGGCGACCTTCTGATTAGCAGAAAGAACACTGCTGAATTGGTCGGCACGGCGGCCTATGTTTGGGACACGCAGGGAAAAGCTTTGTTGCCAGACCTTATTTTTCGATTGAATGTTGCCGATTCAAACAGGCTGAATTCCATCTACCTATGGAGCTTGTTGACTCTACCGGCTAAGCGGGTGCAGATAAAAGCGTTGGCCAGCGGTTCTGCGGGGTCTATGCCAAACATTTCAAAGTCACGCCTTAGAACACTTGACATTGAGATTCCACCGTTCGACGTTCAGACTACTTACACCCAGGCTTTAGAACAGATCATGTCCATCCGGTCCCAACAATTCACAGCCACCGCCAAAGCCCAAGCCACCTTCGATGCGCTGCTGAACCGTTGTTTCGCGCCCACCGATGCCATTGAAGCCAGGAGTTTGGATTGACGCGCAATACCAAGTTTGGTATTATCTCTAGCTTGTCGCTTCATCCTGAGGCGGCTGATGATCTGCGTGCCCTGATGGTCAGCGATCCGGCTACAGCGGGAAAGATAGCGGCGTTTTTGCAGCAAGCCAAGAATGATCCAAAGATTATTGCCAACTTGCTCGATCACGATTTTGGCGACACCAGAAAGGAGCCGTACCATGTCAGTAAATGGCTTGAATTTTGGAACACAGGTTTTAATCTTTGGCGCGTGAAGCTGTGGACCTTTCCCAAAGGCAGCCTCAGCTATCGCATTGTTTACGCCTACCAACCGAGCACACAGCACTACCATGTCCTTGCCATCGTCCATCGTGACTTCGACTACCAAACCGACCATGTCATTACCCAGCGCATCCTCGCGGCTTACCACTCCATCGGCATCACCACGCGGCACTGAGCGCACCCTGACGCTGGTCATGCCACAAGGCGGGCAATCGGTTGATACCGCCAGCGCGCCGTGGTTGATTCGCGAGGTGCCGTTGGCGCAGCCATCGAATATGCCATCGGGTGCTGTGGATATTGACGATCTAGTGGTTGAGCTTGAGGCAACACCCAAAGGTGCTAAGTCCATTGCCAAGGGGCGGGAATGGGTGGCGCAGACTTTTTATAGCGACCGCGCCTCTCTGGCCGCATTGCGCTTGCAGCATGGCTGGTCGCAAGCCGAACTCGCCCGACAAGTTGGCACCAGCCAGTCCTACATCGGCCGACTTGAAACCGGTTTGGTTGACCCACAGCTTTCCACCATACGAAAAATTGCCTTGGCCTTGGACGTGGCTGTCGCTGAACTGGTGGCGGCGCTGTCCCCGGAGACACAATCATGAAGAAAAATGCTGACCGTTATGTTCACGCCATTTTCTGCGACGACATACGCCAGGAAATAGGTAACAAAGTGTCGTTCATGGGCTGCTTCCAAGGTGAACTGTTTGTTCCATTTATGCCCGTGGCGCTGCCCAAACTCTGCGTGTCCGTCACCGTTTCGACACCGCTGGCGCGACCACTAACGGCGCTGACCATTCGCGTCGAGCAGGGCGCAAGCCAACTCGCCAACATTGAAGTGTCGAGCGAGCATTTGGCTCATGCCGTGACCCAACCGCAGGACGGTTCTACCCGTTTTCTCGTCACCGCGGGTGTCATGTTGTCACCATTTGCCATCACCGAACCAGGCGAGCTTCGTGTCGTAGTCATCACCGAAGAGGGTGAAATGCTGGGGCCGCGCCTGCGAATCAAAGTAATGCCACAGTCTGAGGTTTCCGTCGCCTCACCAGCGAAACCGGATGCATCGACGGCAGTGGCTGGCAAAGTGGCCGCAAAGAAAGCAACGACTCGAAGCGCGCCAGTAAAGAACGTGAAGTAATCAGGGCTGTCGTTTGCCTTGATTCTCTGGCGGACAAACAAGTGTGGCAGCTATCCACATTTTCTAGTTGATCAACCGCGTTGGTCATTCCTCTGAAAAATCAATCCATCCATTAGTTACAAACTGCCATTGCCGATCAAGGTCCCCTTCCTCTGCTGCTGTTCGTAAATTGAGAAGGTCATCCATAGCGTCATTCATTGGTTTCTTAAATTCCGGCCAAATGGAAGAGTAAAGACTCCAGAACAGAGCAGGGTTGCCGCCAAACGCCGTAGATAGGGCATCCCGCACGCCACTATTGCGATCACGCAGACAGGCCAATAAGAGCGCAGATTTCAATTCATTATTGTCTGCATCGTCGCCAAAGACAAGTTCACCAAGTTCGGTGTCGTGATTGCGGCCAGCTTCAAATCCCAATCGCAGTGGGTCCAAATCCGAAGCGCTCACGGCATCAGGGGCAGAAAAATCGAAAAAATTGTTTTCAGTCGCCGCATCAAAACCGTTTAGCGAGCGTGCCAGTGTCAAGGCTGACATGTACGCCTCATAGACCTCATGATCCTCGCCGATGGCGCTCAAATTCATGCTAGTACATTAACATTCAAATAACGAAACATGATTAAACTCTCACTACCGCCATTCGGCATTCTGGAGTGTGATCATGCGTCAAACA
>DHWX01000095.1 GCA_002413395.1 Polaromonas sp. UBA5171
TGCTTACTGCGACAGAACCTCTTTTTCTCTCTCTTAACCTGCTCAGGACCAACACCATGGACATGAAAACCTCACCCCTTGCCTTGCTTACAGACCCCAGCCTGCTCAAGACCGATGCCTTCGTCAACGGTCAGTGGATCAAAGGGGCCAACCGCTTCGATGTGTTCGACCCAGCCACCGGCCACAAACTGGCCGACGTGGCCAACCTTGGCCCGCTTGAGGCCGAAGCCGCCATTGCTGCGGCCAACGCCGCCTGGCCAGCGTGGCGCAGCAAGACCGGCAAGGAACGCAGCATCATCCTGCGCAAATGGTTCGACCTGCTGATGGCCAATCAGGACGATCTGGGCCGCATCATGACCGCCGAGCAGGGCAAGCCGCTACCCGAAGCGAAAGGCGAAATTGCCTATGGCGCGAGTTTTGTCGAGTGGTATGCCGAAGAAGCCAAGCGCGTCAATGGCGAAACCCTGCCGCAATTTGACAACAACCGCCGCCTGATGGTGATTCGCCAGCCGATTGGCGTTTGCGCGGCCATCACGCCGTGGAACTTCCCGATGGCCATGATCACCCGCAAGGTCGCCCCGGCGCTGGCGGCAGGTTGCCCGGTGGTCATCAAACCGGCCGAGCTGACGCCGCTGAGCGCGCTGGCCGTGGCCGAACTGGCCCGGCGCGCAGGCATTCCTGCCGGCGTGCTCAACGTGCTCAGCGCCGACGCCGACAACTCCATTGCCATGGGCAAGGTGTTCTGCGCCAGCGCCGTGGTGCGCCACATCAGCTTCACCGGTTCCACCGAGGTAGGCCGCATCCTGATGGCACAAAGCGCCCCGTCGGTGAAAAAACTCTCGCTGGAACTCGGCGGCAACGCGCCCTTCATCGTGTTTGACGACGCCGACATCGACAGCGCCGTGGAAGGCGCCTTTGCCAGCAAATACCGCAATGCGGGCCAGACCTGCGTGTGCTCCAACCGCTTCTATGTGCAGGAGGCGGTTTACGACGAATTTGTCACCAAATTTGCCGCCAAGGTCAAAACCGCCAAGGTCGGCAACGGCTTTGAGGACGGCGTCAACCAGGGTCCGCTGATCGAGGAAGCCGCGCTCGAAAAAGTCCAGCGCCACGTTGCCGATGCTGTGGCCAAGGGAGGCAAAGTGCTGGTGGGCGGCAAACGCCTGCCGGGCCAGTTCTTCGAGCCCACGGTGATCTCCGAAGCCACCCCGGATATGCTGTGTGCCAGGGAAGAAACTTTTGGCCCATTTGCGCCAGTGTTCCGCTTCAAAACCGAGCAGCAAGCCGTTGACGCAGCCAATCACACCGAGTTTGGCCTGGCCAGCTACTTCTACAGCCGCGACGTTGGGCGAATTTTCCGCGTAGCCGAAGCGCTGGAGTACGGCATGGTCGGCATTAACGTCGGCATCCTCGCCACCGAGCATGTGCCCTTCGGCGGCGTCAAGCAGTCTGGCCTGGGCCGAGAAGGCTCCAGCCACGGAATCGACGAGTATCTGGAGATGAAATATTTGTGTCTGGGCGACATCCTGAAATGACGCACAGCCTGCTCAGAGAGCCGGTCGGATAGCGGCGGCAGCGGCGCCTTCGGGCTTGAAGATGACTTCCCAATCGCCCTCGCCCAACTCCTTTTCGCAATGAGTAAAACCTCTGTTCCGCATCACGGAAAACAGCGGCTCCGGCTTGAAGGTCGCCAGCAGGCGCAAACCCTGGCCGCTTTCGAGCTTCGCTAGCGCCTGCATGATTTCCGGAAAAGGCTCGCCACCGGCGCGCAGAATCGGGCGCACATCGAGTGTCACCAGTGAATCGGTCATGTCATTCTCCTTGAATGGATTGGGAAGAAGGGAAAACCAGCAGTAATGCGGTGGCCCCCGTGGGCGGCCGCACCGCACTCGGCTTGGCGTTCGGGTTCGGGTCGCGCACCCAAAGTGCAGCATTGTCCAGCGTGAAACTCCCGATCCGGTCATCATCGACGCCACCGTCCCGATTTTGCAATTAAAAATACATTTGATAGCCGATGAGGGAAAATGCCCGCCGCATGGCATCCCGGGATCAACGCGGAGTTTGAAAAGCGGAGCAGGCGACACACCGGAGATTAAATCCAGCGTGCAGAGTCAACACCGGAATCTGCACCGATCCGGCCTGTTAGCTCTGTTTTTAATAGTTGCCTATTTTTGTTGCACCTAGGCTGCAGCCTTAAAATTCCGGTATTTTTCGGGGAATTTCAGGTGCCTGACAAACGCGGCGCCGGGCTGTCTTACAATCCAGTGATTGAAAGTCTGCCAGGGGGTCGATATGGGGATCGACCATTACCCAACCTGCCAGAACGCTTCAAAGCCCAGAGCGGGCTTAGCTCAGTTGGTAGAGCGTCAGTTTCCCATACTGAAGGTCACCGGTTCGAGACCGGTAGCCCGCTCCAGCATTCCATTTCACGCATAAAAAACCGGCGTGAGCCACCAGCCCTCCGGACAGCTAAATGGGCTAAAGGCACATTTCTCACTTATTCATAGCCATCCGGATTCTGGCTTTGCCAGCGCCAGGCGTCTGCGCACATCTCCGCTAGCATGTGCATGGCACGCCAGCCCAGCAGGCGTTGCGCCAGCGCCGCGTCGGCATAGCACTGCACCACATCCCCCGCGCGACGTGGTGCAAACTGATAGGGTACCGGGCGACCACTGGCCTGCTCGAAGGCGCGCACGACCTCCAGCACACCATGGCCCTTTCCGGTGCCCAGGTTCACGGTAAAGCTGTCGCCTTGCCGCATTAGCGCCTGCAGCGCCGCCACATGGCCCTGCCCCAAGTCCTGCACAAGGTGGATGGTAGTCGCGTACGCCGGTGCCATCTGGCGTGGCGTAGTCGTTGCCATACACGTTGAGGTGCAGTCGCCTGCCCACCACCACCTGCGCCACATAGGGCATCAGGTTGTTGGGCGGGCCCGCCGGATCTTCGCCGATCAGGCCGCTCGGGTGCACGCTCACGGGGTTGAAGTAGCGCAGCACCGCCACCGCCCAGGCCGGGCTTGAGAACACCAGTTTGCGGCAGCCCACGGCCGTCATGGCCTCCAGCAAACCCAGCGTACAGCCCAGATTGTTGCGGTAGTACTTCAGCGGCTGGGCCACGCTTTCGCCCACCGCCTTGAAGCCGGCAAAGTGCAGCACCGCCGGGCGGCTGTTGGAAAAGTTATCGACGATGACAGGCGTGTAGCCCGCCTGAACCAGGGCCACGCAAGTGTGGCTGCCGATGTAGCCAGCGCCGCCCGTCAGCAATATTTTGTTCGCTTTAATTCCTGTCATTTAGCGCACCTTACTGCTTCGCGGCTACCTGCTGCACCAGCGCCAAATACCGCTGCAGCACCAGCCGTTCATCAAAGTTCTGTTCCACAAACTCGCGCCCTCGCTGGCCCATGGCCAGGCGCTGCCCGGGTGGCAGGGCGATGAAACGCAGCAGCTTGTCGGCCAGATCCTGCGCGTCGGCCGGGCGGCACAAAAAGCCTGTTTTGCCATCCATCACCGTATCGCGGCAACCTGGTACATCAGTGGTGATCACGGGGCAGGCCGTGGCCGCCGCCTCCAGCAAGGTGCGGGGTACGCCTTCACGGTACGAAGGCAGCACCACACAATCGACCTGCGCCAAAAAGGCGCGCACATCGTCAGTCCGACCCAGGTAGACCACGACGCCTTCGGCCAGCCACAGGTCCATCTGCTGGCGCGAAATGGCCGACGGGTTGTCCACATCCAGAAAACCCAGCAACTGAAAACATGCGCCGGGGTACTGCGCCCGCACGCTGCGCGCGGCCTCCACATACTCGCCTATCCCCTTGTCCCACAACATGCGGGCCACCAGCAAAAACACCGGCGCATCAGCGGCCCGCACAACCGGCGGCGTGGGCATAAAGCGGGTCAGGTCAACCCCCGAACCTGGCAGACGTTCAGCATTGGCTGCATGCACCAGGCCGCCGCTGACAAACACGCCCATGTCGTCCAGATTCTGAAAAAACACCTGATGCGCGCGGCCAAAGGTCAGGCGATAGAGTATTTGGGCCACCCACGTCACCAGTGACTTGCGGATAAATGCCCGGCCCAGGCCCGACACATTGGGCACAAACGCAATGCGCAGCACAATGCAGGCCAGCGCCGAATACAAATTGCCCTTGGGCGTGTAGCTCAGCACCAGGCCGACCCGATGGCGGCGAAACACCGCACCCAGCCGCAGCACCGACTGTAACTCGCGCCCCGGATGCGTGCCGCCGCCAGAAATCGGCACCGCCTCAAAGAGGATACCCGCGTCGCGGATGCGCTGGGCGTAGGCATCATCCGGTGCCACCGCCACCACCGTGTGGCCCGCCGCCTGCAGCGCATGTATCAGGTTGAGCCGGAAATTGAACAGGTACCAGCAGGTATTGGAGACAACGGCAATGCGCATATGTCGGATTATCGACGCAGCAATCGGCAATGACGGAACCCGCGCTGCCTCCATTTAAGGCGGCTACAAACCATGCACGGCCCTGATGCCTGCTTCCATGGTGGCCATGTCTTGCGGGCTCAGTGCGCCCACGCATTCCCCGACGCGGGCCTTGTCGATAGTGCGAATCTGGTGGCACAGTGCCATTGACTCAGCCTTGCCAGCCGATGGTAACCAGCACTCAAACCAGCGGCACGCCGGTTTTGGACTGAACCATTTCGCGTGTTACGCCAGGTGCCAGCTCGACCACCTTGAGGCCGAGCGGCGTCACATCCATCACGGCCAGATCGGTGATGATGCGATCGACCACGCCCACGCCGGTGAGCGGCAGGGTGCATTGCGGCAGGATTTTTAGGTCTTCGGTGCCGTCCTTCTTTTTAGCCACATGTTCCATCAGGACAATCACGCGCTTGACGCCGGCGACCAGGTCCATGGCACCGCCCATGCCCTTGACCATCTTGCCGGGAATCATCCAGTTGGCCAGGTCGCCTTGCTCACTGACCTGCATGGCGCCCAGGATGGACAGGTTGATCTTGCCACCCCGGATCATGGCAAAGCTCTCGTGGCTGCCAAAGATTGACGAGCCCTTGATGGTGGTGACAGTCTGCTTGCCGGCATTGATCAGATCCGCATCGACCTTGTCTGCGGTGGGAAACGGGCCGATGCCAAGCATGCCGTTTTCAGATTGCAGCCAGACTTCCTTGTCGTCGGGCACAAAGTTAGCCACCAGCGTGGGGATGCCAATGCCGAGGTTGACATAAAAACCGTCTTCGAGTTCCTGGGCGGCACGCGCCGCCATTTGATCTTGGGTCCAAGGCATGATGAAGCTCTCCTGGTCAGTTGGGGACAGAGCTGGCCGCTGCGCGGCTGCGGTCTGTCCCGCAAGGTTATTTGGATTCGGTGAGGGTGCGCTTTTCGATGCGCTTTTCGGGGTGGGCATTGAGTACGATGCGGTGCACGTAAATGCCGGGCAGGTGAATCGAATCGGGCTCCATGGCACCGGTTTCCACCACTTCCTCCACTTCCACGATGCACACCTTGCCGGCCATGGCGACCGCAGGGTTGAAATTGCGCGCGGTCAGATGAAACTGCAGGTTGCCGGACTTGTCGGCCCGGTGCGCCTTGACCAGCGAGACCTCGGGCACCAGCGCGCGCTCCATCACATAGGTTTCGCCGTCAAACTCGCGCAGTTCCTTGCCTTCGGCCACCAGGGTGCCGACACCGGTCTTGGTGAAGAAGGCCGGAATGCCGGCGCCACCTGCGCGCAGTTTTTCAGCCAGCGTGCCCTGGGGCGTGAACTCAAGTTCCAGTTCGCCCGCGAGGTATTGGCGCTCAAATTCCTTGTTCTCGCCGACATAGCTGGAAATCATTTTTTTGATCTGCCGGGTTTCCAGCAGTTTGCCCAGACCAAAACCGTCCACGCCGGCATTGTTGGAAATCACGGTCAGGTTTTTGACCTGGCTGTCGCTCAGCGCGTCAATCAATGCTTCGGGGATGCCGCACAGGCCGAAGCCGCCCACCGCCAGCAACTGGTCGTCCCTGACCACACCCTTGAGAGCCTCCTTGGCGGAGGAAAAAAGTTTGTTCACAAAATATCTCCTTGTATCGTTCAGCATCAAGCCAATCCTTTACCATACTACTTATTCAGATACGTAGTACTTCGTAAAGGTTAGCCCCATGGACGTGGATTACCAACTCGCTTTTGATCTGGCGCCGGTCGGACTGGCGCTGTCGCGCAACCGCACCATTGTGGACTGCAACCAGCACTTGTGCGAGATGTTTGGCGCTAACCGGGAGCAGCTCGCAGGGCAGTCTTTCCTGATTCTCTATCCCAGCGTGGACGAATACGAGCGCATCGGCGCCCGCATGATCCCGATTCTGAATGAAAAGGGCTGGTATTCCGACGACCGCATCATGAAGCGCGTGGATGGACACAACAAGGATGAAACCTTCTGGTGCCATGTGACCGGTCGTGCGCTAAACCGCCTCGCGCCCCATGAGAGCGGCATCTGGACTTTTGAGGACCTGAGCGCGCGCCGGCCGGTGACGGCGGAACTGACGGCGCGCGAGCGCGAGGTGGCTTCGCACCTGATGGGCGGAATGACTTCCAAGGAAATTGGCCGGGCCCTTGCCATCAGCCACCGCACCGTGGAAATTTACCGGGCCCGCCTGATGCGCAAGTACCAGGCATCCACCACGGCCTACCTGGTGCACAAGCTGATGGCTGGCTGATGCTGTTGATCTGATAGCTGCCTGCGCACATTGCTATTGGGCTAAAGACCAAAAAAGCTTGCAAAAAAGCGAAATGATCTGGCCTTTTGTCAAATGGCGGATCCTGCATCATGGTTCGCCTGAAAAGGCATGAAGAACCCTGTTGATCTTTCCATAACCGATGACACCCTTGCGCTCATTGCGAAGGCCGTACAGAGCCCCCGGCTTCGCGATGCCGAAGGCCGTGGCGATCCATCGTCGAACAAGCAGGTCATGGATTGCCGCGCTGCGCTCAATGACGGAGCCAGCTTTGCCATCGCCGTGGGTTGCGCCCTCCACTCAAGCCGCGTCGTTCTATGATGATGTCATCATCGAACGGAGACCCTTCATGAACCGCTACCCATTCCCCGAACTCAATGCCCTCCCCGACGACATCAAGGCCAAGGTGCTGGAGGTGCAGGAAAAGGCCGGCTTTATACCCAACGTATTTCTGGCACTGGCACGCCGCCCGGCCGAGTGGCGCGCCTTCTTCGCCTACCACGATGCACTCATGCTCAAGGAGGAAGGCGGCAACCCGAACGGCTCGCTCACCAAGGGCGAACGCGAGATGATCGTGACCACCACCAGCGCCGCCAACAAGTGCCTGTATTGCGTGGTGGCGCATGGCGCGATTTTGCGGATTTATGAAAAGAAACCGCTGGTGGCTGACCAGGTGGCGGTGAACTACCGCAAGGCCGACATCCCGTCGCGCCAGCGCGCCATGCTCGACTTCGCCATGAAGGTATGCCTGAATGCCGACCAGATCGATGACGCTGATTTTGATGCCCTGCACGCGCACGGCTTTGACGATGAAGACGCCTGGGACATCGCGGCCATCACGGCGTTTTTTGGGCTGAGCAACCGCATGGCCAGCTTCAGCGGCATGCAACCGAACCCCGAGTTTTACCTGATGGGACGCGTCCCGAAAACGGCTAAACCGGCGTAGTGAATCAGTCCAGTTCCACCAGAGTGCCCTGTCCCGTCAAAAAGGCCGCTTTCACTGTAGCTTCCGGGTAAATCACCTGCACCGCCGCGCGGTAGGCCTGCAGTTGCTCCCTGAGGGTGGCTTGCTGCTGCGGTGCCATGGCTGATTTGTAGTCAAGTACCCACCACTGGCCTGCAAAACCGGCATCCTTGCGCTGCACCAGGCGGTCCAGCCGCAAAGGCTGGCCCTGATAGACCAGATCCACCTCGTTGCCCTGCCACGAAAGCGCGTCCTGCCGCCAAGCCCAGGCGCCCTCCCCGGCCTGAATGCGCTGTGCCAGCGCGGCGGCCTGCGCGGCTTGGGCTGGGCTGAGGTGGAACTCGCGCGCCACAGCCGCGGCGTGCTGCACCGATGTTGCGCCGCCCCACTCAAGCAAGCGGTGCATCGCCTTGCCGATGCGGGCGCCGGGGCCATCTTCGTCTGTGCGCGCCTGGCCGGCTGGCTTGAGTGCCATGGATTCAGGCAACGTGGGCAGCTCTGGCAGATGAAAAACGCGGCTATCCATGGAAAATTGGCCTGCCGTCTCCCGCAGGGAGATGACGTGACCCAGATTGGGCTCAAGCGGCGGCAGCAGCCCCTGCAGGCGCTGCCACCAACTGCGGGCGGTGGCGCGATGCGGCTCAATTGACGAAATCACCAGCGTGTGGCGAGCCCGCGTCAGGGCCACATACAGCGCATTGAGTTCTTCACGTTCGCGAGCCGCCAACTCGCTGGCGAGCGCTTCTTCGGCACACGCTGAAGGACGGTTTTCGCTGACCAGAAAGACAAACTTGCGCGGTTCCGTGGCCTCGCCGGGCCAGTCGATCAGCACGCTCATGCTGTCGGCGTTGCGCGGAGCGGTGTCGGTGTCCAGCAGCAGTACCGCATCGGCCTCAAGTCCCTTGGCACCGTGAATGGTCAGCAGGCGAACCGCATCCGTGCTGACCGCAGCAGGCGCCTGCGTGCCACCGGACTTGAGCGCGCGGACAAAACCGTAGGGCGTGACATAGCGTCCGCCATCAAGCGCCAGTGCCACGCCCAGCAGCGCGCGCAGATTGGCCAGCACGGCGCTGCGCTGGGCGACGGGCGCGGCGGCCGCAAAGCGGGCCAGCACGTCACCATCGTCATAAATGCGTTGCAGCGCGTCGTGCGGCGGGAGTTCGTCAAGCCAATCTTTCCAGCGTTTAAAAGTAGCCTCCAGCCCTTTCATGTCTGGCTCCAGAAGCTCCACTTTTTGTAGCAGCTCGAACCATGGAACCTTCAACTCGCGCTGCAGCAGTGCCAACCGCACCAGGCTGGCGTCAGGCCAGCCAAACAGCGGCGAGCGCAGCGCGCGAGCCAGCGACAAATCGTGCTGCGGCGACACCAGCACATCGAGCAGCGCCACCACGTCAAGTACTTCGCAGCAGTCGATCAGTTCGGTTTTTTCGCCAATCTGCGCTGCAATGTGCAGCGCCCGCAACTCGTCCTGCAGCGGCAGCAGACCGGCCCGTTTGCGCGACAGCACCATCACCTCTTGCGGCTTGAGTCCGCCAGCGATTTGATCAGCAATCCACGCGGCAGCCCTGGCGCGCTTCCAGCGTGCGCAGGGTTTCCTCGGGCAGCTCGCGCGGCGTGTTCAGGCTGTCGCGCCAGCCGCTGAGCAGCGCGGAATCGTCAGTATCTTTGGCCCGCGGGATGGGCGGCAAACGGCCGGTTGCGCCGGTCTGGGTGGAGTCGGTGGTGTGCTCGCGAAAACCGTCGTAGCCGTCCTGCGTGCGCGCGCTGGCCATGGCGGCGTTGACAGCGCCAATGACGGCCAGGGCGTTGCGGCGGGTGTGGTCGCAACTGAGCAAATCGCCGCCCAGCCCTTGCACCACAAAGCACTGCGCGGCCTTGAACACCTGCGGCTCGGCGCGTCGAAAGCGGTAAATGCTTTGCTTGGGGTCGCCCACCAGAAACACGCTGGGGGCTGAACCGGCGCCTGCGTAGCCGGTCAGCCACGCTGAGAGCGCCTGCCACTGCAGCGGATTGGTGTCCTGAAACTCGTCAATCATCAGGTGTCTGATGCGCGCGTCGAGTCGCTCCTGCACCCAACCCGACAGCACCGGATCACTGAGCATGACCAGTGCCGCGCGCTCCACGTCGTTCATGTCGACCCAGCCGCGCTCGCGCTTGAGCTGCGCAAACTGCGCAATCAGTACGCGGCTCAGGCGCGCCATGCGCTGCTGGTGCACCCAGGCTTCGTGCTGCTGACAGGCGGCGGCCACGCGCAGAACCAGGTCTTGCGCCTGGCGCACGCACTCGATGCCAACCATTTTTCCGCTAAATTTTCGCGGCGTGCCTTCCCTGGTCAGTAACGCGCCAAAAACGCCAGGCAGGTCCTGCGCCGTCAGGGCTTGTGCCAGTTCCACGCCTTTGGCGGAAAAGCTGGGCGCGCTGGCGCGACCCAGGGCCTTGGCGGCGTCCAGCAGCAACGGGTGAATGGCAGGAATGCCGTTGCTGGAAAA
>DHWX01000063.1 GCA_002413395.1 Polaromonas sp. UBA5171
GTGGCAAAGATTATTGCGTAACCAAAGGAACTCTCATGGCTACCAAACAAAAAATCCGCATTCGCCTGAAGGCGTTTGACTACAAGCTGATCGATCAGTCAGCTGCCGAGATAGTCGATACTGCCAAGCGTACCGGCGCGATTGTCAGGGGCCCCGTGCCCCTGCCAACCCGCATGAAGCGTTTCGATATTCTGCGTTCGCCCCACGTCAACAAGACGAGTCGTGATCAACTCGAAATCCGCACCCATCAACGTCTCATGGACATCATCGACCCCACGGATAAAACCGTTGACGCGTTGATGAAGCTCGATCTGCCCGCTGGTGTGGACGTGGAAATCAAGTTGCAATAAAACAAGCCGAGGTTTCCGCGAGAGCAGAAACTTCAAATCATGGGCACTGGCGCCTATTTGCCATCTCTGGCAGTCTGCGCTATACTCGCAAACCATCCTTTAAATGCCAAGCATTGACAGGATGGTTTTATTAACAGTCTTTCACATCAACACGTCTGCGGCCAATTGAAGTCGCAGCGGTGAAAGTTACGGAGAAAACAATGAGTCTGAGCAACTCCCTAGGGTTGCTGGGTCGCAAGGTGGGCATGATGCGTCTGTTCACTGATGATGGGGATACCGTTCCTGTCACAGTGGTTGATGTATCCAACAACCGAGTAACCCAGGTCAAAACCGAAGCGAATGACGGCTATGATGCCCTTCAAGTGGCATTTGGCGCGCGCAAAGCGTCGCGCGTTACCAAGCCGGCTGCTGGCCACCTTGCGAAAGCAGGCGTTGAGGCCGGCGAAATCCTGAAAGAATTCCGCGTAACTGCTGACGTTGCGGGCAAATATGCCGCAGGCGCTGTGGTGCCTGCAGCCGATGTGTTCGCGGTGGGCCAGCTGGTCGACGTTCAGGGAACTTCCATTGGTAAAGGTTTTGCCGGCACCATCAAGCGTCACAACATGAAGTCGCAGCGCGCGTCGCACGGTAACAGCCGTTCGCACAATGTGCCCGGCTCCATCGGCATGGCGCAAGACCCAGGCCGCGTGTTTCCGGGCAAACGCATGACGGGCCACATGGGTGATGTCACTATTACCACGCAAAACCTCAACATCGTGCGCATCGACGAAGCCCGTCAGTTGCTGATGATTCGTGGCGCTGTACCTGGTTCCAAAGGTGGTTTTGTCACGGTGCGCGCCGCGATCAAGGCCAAATCAACCGCAGCAGGTTCCACTGCTGCCAAAGGAGCGAACTGATGCAGGTCGATCTCCTGAATGACCAGGGTCTGTCTTCGTCCAAAGTGGACGTGCCGGACACCGTTTTTGGTCGCGAATATAACGAAAGTCTGGTGCACCAGGTGGTCGTGGCCTTCCAGGCCAATGCTCGCCAAGGTACCCGTGCCCAGAAAGACCGTGAGCAGGTCCGCCACTCGACCAAAAAGCCTTTCAAGCAAAAAGGTACCGGTCGCGCGCGCGCAGGCATGACTTCTTCCCCGTTGTGGCGTGGCGGTGGACGTATTTTCCCGAACATGCCTGACGAAAACTTCACGCACAAGATCAACAAGAAAATGTATCGTGCCGGCATGGCTTCGATCTTTTCCCAACTGGCACGCGAAGGTCGTCTGGCCGTGGTGGATTCGCTGACCGTGGATTCGCCCAAGACAAAAGTTTTGGCTGACAAATTCAAGGCCATGAACCTCAAATCCGTGCTGGTGATTGCCGACGAGGTTGATGAGAACCTGTACCTGGCATCGCGCAATCTGGTAGACATCCTGGTGGTTGAGCCCCGCTATGCCGATCCGCTGTCGCTGGTTCATTACAAAAAGGTCTTGGTGACCAAGGCCGCCATGGACCAACTCAAGGAGATGTTCGCATGAGCGCCGTGAACACCCAATCGAAATTTGATGAAGGCCGCCTGATGCAGGTTCTGGTAGCGCCCATTGTGTCCGAGAAGGCCACGATGATCGCGGAAAAATCCAATTCTGTGACCTTCAAGGTGCTGCAAGACGCTACCAAACATGAAATCAAGGCCGCTGTGGAATTGATGTTCAAGGTAGAGGTCAAGGCAGTGGCTGTACTCAACCAAAAAGGCAAGACCAAGCGCTTTGGCAAGTCTGTGGGCCGTCGGGACAACATCCGCAAAGCCTATGTGACGCTCCAGGCCGGTCAAGAGCTGAACCTCGGTGGGGAGACTGCGTAATCATGGCTGTCATTAAAATGAAACCAACTTCACCGGGCCAGCGTGGCGCGGTGAAAATTTCGCGTGATCACCTGTTCAAGGGTGAGCCCTATGCGCCGCTGCTGGAGCCACAATTCCAGAAATCGGGTCGCAACAATAACGGGCACATTACGGTTCGCCACAAGGGCGGTGGTCACAAGCACCACTACCGCGTGGTTGATTTCAAGCGCAGCAAGGATGCAATTCCGGCGAAGGTCGAACGCATCGAGTACGACCCCAACCGCTCGGCTCATATTGCGCTGGTTTGCTACGCTGACGGCGAACGCGCTTACATCATTGCCCCCCGTGGCCTTGAGGTCGGCGCCACCTTGATCAGCGGCTCGGAAGCGCCGATTCGGGTTGGCAACACGCTGCCCATCCGCAATATTCCCGTCGGCTCCACCATTCATTGCATCGAGATGCAAATTGGCAAAGGCGCGCAAATCGCCCGTTCCGCCGGCACCTCCGCAACGCTGCTGGCGCGTGAAGGTATCTACGCCCAGGTGCGCATGCGCTCCGGGGAAGTTCGCAAGATTCATATTGAATGCCGCGCCACCATTGGTGAAGTCGCCAACGGAGAACACAGCCTGCGCCGTCTGGGCAAGGCCGGCGTGAAGCGCTGGATGGGTATTCGCCCAACCGTTCGCGGCGTGGTGATGAACCCGGTTGACCACCCGCACGGTGGTGGTGAAGGCAAGACTGGTGAAGGCCGTCATCCTGTCGATCCATGGGGCAATCTGACCAAAGGTTACCGTACCCGTAACAACAAGCGCACGCAGGTCATGATCGTGTCGCGTCGCAAGAAGTAAGGGATAGGCCATGACCCGTTCACTCAAAAAAGGTCCGTTTGTTGACCATCATCTGGTAGCCAAGGCCGATAAGGCGGTTACCCACAAAGACAAAAAACCGATCAAGACCTGGTCGCGTCGCTCCATGATCCTGCCCGAGTTCATCGGCCTGACCATCGCCGTGCACAACGGCAAACAGCACGTACCGGTCTATATCACTGATCAAATGGTTGGCCACAAGTTGGGTGAGTTTGCACTCACCCGGACTTTCAAAGGCCATCCGGCTGACAAAAAAGTCGTGAGAAAGTAAGGAAAGACCATGGAAACACGTGCAACCCTCAGGGGCGTTCGTTTGTCGGTCGATAAAGGCCGCCTGGTCGCTGACCTGATTCGCGGTAAAAAAGTTGACCAAGCGCTCAATATCTTGAATTTCACGCAGAAAAAAGCCGCTGGAATCATCAAGAAGGTGGTCGAATCCGCCATTGCCAACGCCGAACACAATGACGGTGCTGATATCGACGAGTTGAGGGTGAAAACCATTCACGTCGAGCAGGGCGCGACGCTTCGGCGCTTTACCGCCAGGGCCAAAGGCCGTGGCAACAGTATCAGCAAGCCCACGTGCCACGTGTACGTGGTGGTTGGCAACTAAAGGCAGCAGGATATGGGACAAAAAATCAACCCAACCGGGTTCCGCCTTGCCATCAGCCGCAACTGGTCCAGTCGCTGGTATGCCAACAACCGCGACTTTGCCGGCATGCTGGCTGAAGACATCAAGGTTCGCGAGTACCTCAAGGCCAAGCTGAAAAATGCTGCCGTGTCGCGCGTTCTGATCGAACGCCCCGCCAAAAATGCCCGCATCACGATTTTCTCGGCACGTCCGGGCGTGGTGATCGGCAAAAAAGGCGAGGACATCGAGAACCTCAAGAAAGAACTGAGCCGCCAGTTGGGCGTGCCGGTCGCCGTGAACATTGAAGAAGTTCGCAAGCCTGAAATTGATGCCAAGCTTATCGCTGACAGCATCACCCAACAGCTTGAAAAACGCATCATGTTCCGCCGTGCCATGAAGCGCGCCATGCAAAACGCCATGCGTCTGGGTGCCCTGGGCATCAAGATCATGTCGTCTGGCCGCCTCAATGGCATTGAAATCGCTCGTTGCGAGTGGTATCGCGAAGGTCGCGTGCCTCTTCACACGCTGCGCGCCGACATCGATTACGGCACCTCTGAAGCCAAGACCACCTATGGCGTGATTGGCGTCAAGGTCTGGGTTTACAAAGGCGATACCCTTGGTCGCGGTGATTCGCCGGGTGCCAGGATGGTGGAAACGCCAGCAGAAGAAGAACGCAAGCCGCGCGGACCACGCCGTGACGCACGTCCGGGTGATCGCACGGACCATCCGGCTCCGCGTGGTGCCCGTGCACCGCGCAGCGCCGGTGGCACCAGCACCGCGCCCACCGATGGCAGCGACAAACCTGTCGAAGCGACGGGTGCAGCACCCGCTGCCGACGCACTGAAAACCACCGTTAAGCGCGTCCGCAAAGCCGCGCCAGCTGCAGCAGCTGACGGTGCCAAGACCGAGTAATCGGTCTGCATTACGGAGATAAATCATGCTGCAACCCGCTCGCAGAAAATACCGCAAAGAGCAAAAAGGCCGCAACACCGGCATCGCAACCCGGGGAAACTCGGTTGCTTTTGGTGACTTTGGCCTGAAATGTACCGATCGTGGTCGCCTGACTGCTCGTCAGATTGAAGCCGCACGTCGTGCGATTTCCCGTCATGTCAAACGTGGCGGACGCATCTGGATCCGTGTCTTTCCGGATAAGCCAATTTCCCAGAAGCCCGCCGAGGTGCGCATGGGCAACGGTAAAGGCAACCCGGAGTACTACGTGGCTGAAATCCAGCCCGGCAAGATCGTCTTTGAAATCGTCGGTGTGCCTGAAGAACTGGCCCGCGAAGCGTTCCGCCTGGCTTCTGCCAAGCTGCCGCTGCGCACCACGTTCGTCAGCCGCATGATTGGCCAGTAATCAGGAGAAGAAGCAAATGAAAACTACTGAACTGCGCCAAAAAGATGTTGCCAGCCTGCAAAACGAAGTCAAGGAGTTGCAAAAAGCCCACTTCGGTCTGCGTATGCAAAAAGCCACGCAGCAACTCAACAATACCGCCACGCTGCGTTCTACGCGCCGCGCCATCGCTCGTGCCAAAACCATTTTGGCCGAAACCATCGTCAAGCAAGGAGCCAGCAAATGACGGAAACTAAAAAATCCCTCACGCGCACCTTGGTGGGCAAGGTGGTCAGCGACAAGCGCGCCAAAACCGTGACCGTGCTGGTGGAGCGTCGCGTCAAGCACGCGCTTTACGGGAAAATCGTGTCCCTGTCCAGCAAGTACCACGCCCACGACGAAAAGGGCGAGTACAAGTTGGGCGACGTCATCGAGATCACCGAGAGTCGTCCGATTTCCAAAACCAAAAACTGGGTCGTGACCCGTTTGGTAGAAAAAGCGCCTGCCGTTTAAGTCCCGGGACTTTCATCGCAAGCCATCAAGGGCGGCTCACTCGGTGAGCCGTTTTTGTTTCCGCCTTCAGATGATGGTGCCGATTCGAGTTTCGGAAGGCATGAGTCCATGGAAAGACCGCAGGCTGCGAAGAGGTTTCCCGTTTGGATCAAAATGCGCAGCATAGAAACTTTTTTTCCAAAAATCAGGAGCAACCCATGATCAAAGTAGGCGACACCCTTCCCGCGGCAACGCTGATGGAATATTCGGATGTCGAAGGCGGGGGCTGCAGCATCGGCCCCAACCCGGTCGATGTGAGTAAAGCCGTGGCTGGCAAGACCATTGCAGTGTTTGGACTACCGGGTGCTTTCACACCCACCTGTTCGGCCAAGCACCTTCCGGGCTATGTCGAGAAGTCTGCCGAACTCAAGGCTGCTGGCGTCGATGAGATATGGTGCGTGAGCGTGAACGACGCGTTTGTCATGGGGGCCTGGGCGCGCGAGCAGAAAACCGGCGGCAAGGTGCGGATGCTGGCCGACGGCGACGCGGTCTTTGCCAAGGCTACCGGTTTGACTCTGGACCTGACCGGCAAGGGCATGGGCCTGCGCAGCAATCGCTACTCCATGCTGATCAAGGACGGCAAGGTGGCCAGCCTCAATGTCGAAGGTCCCGGAAAGTTTGAAGTCAGCGACGCAACCACGCTGCTGGCGCAAGCCAAAGGCTGACACTTGGGTTTTTACTGTGCTACTTGTTTTGTAGCATGGCACGCTTTTTTTACAATGGCTAATGGCCATTCAGGCGTATAAGTCCGCTTTCAGGTAGTGCGCCCCGGCAATCGGGTTGTGGTAGTAAGGCGGGATCTCGGTAAAACCGAGTTCCGCATACAGAGCGCGGGCGGATTCCATGTCGTCCAGGGTATCCAGCAGCACGCTGTGATACCCCGCCATGCGCGCCGCATCAAGCATGGCCTCGGCCAGTTGCCGACCCAAGCCAAAACGGCGATATTCCTTGCGCACGAACAGCCGCTTCATTTCGGCCGCATTGGGATAGTCGATCGAGTCAAGGGGACGAAGCGCGCAGCAGCCCCCGAACTCACCGTCCACCATGGCCAGCAGCAATGCGCCGGACGGGGCGTCATGCTTGCCTGGCAAATCGGCCAGCTCGGCCTCAAAGTTCTGAAAGCATAAACCTATTTCCGGCAGTTGAC
>DHWX01000043.1 GCA_002413395.1 Polaromonas sp. UBA5171
GATTTAATATATATAAAATTTTCCGAGCATTACCAAGCCGCACACAACTATAAGTTACCCCAATACAGTCATTTTGGATTTTTAGCAAGACTTCTTAGTGAAGAAACATTTAATGACTATACTGATATTTTTTTGAAGGATTATGGTGTTGAACGTAGAGAATTTTCAGAATTACTAGCTGAAGAAGGTATATTTATTGATTTAGGCGCTGGTATTGAATCACAACCGATACCCACGGTATCCATCGTTGATCCTTTACCACCGCATGAACCAATTAAAACAGCGGCTATGGGCGGGGTCACGGACCGGGTACGCGGGAAAGCTGCGGGAAACCTACGGATNNATCCGACACTTGGCCGAATGGTCCCACACCGTTGCAGCATGTTTGCCTTTTTCAGAGTTATCGCCCACGGCTTTGCCATTGGTGGATTTAGGCGCATTGGTGGAGCCTGCCCCGGCCCAACCGGAGTGGAGCGTTAAAACATCAATTGAGCGTGCCCCTGGCTATCGTTCGCAGCTATTTCAAGTTTTAAAAGCCGCATACATTGCCGGGAAACCATGCCCAAAGGCTCGCGATGTGCTGGACACTTGGAAGGCAAACCCTCCGATTGACTTACAGGTTATGCCTGAAGGCGTGAAATATAACGATGGCTTAGGCAACCCAAAAGAAGCGGATTTGAAGGCCATTGGGCAGGCAATTAAGAACCTGATGAATAGAGCGCCGCCTAAGCGCCGGATAGACCGGACAAGCGCCGAATAGACCGGACAACATAGGGGAAACAACCCATAAAAATGACCATCAATGCACCGAAACAACTAAGGTGCAAACCGATGGAAAACCCTACCGCTTTCAGCCCGGCAAAATCTGCCGCATTGGCGCAAAACGCGCCGACAAACTACCCGCCGCTGGAGCAAGTCACAAAGCCAAATCTAACAACTGCTGAGCTTGCTTATTACAGCAACATGGCCGAACAAACATGGCGCGTAAAAGCCTGCTATGAGACGTTTCCTGATGGTATGCGCCCGTTGCGAGTATGCGGAAAACTGGCATGGCCTACCGCCGGTGCAAAACGCCTGCTGGGGGTGACTGCATGATACTCGCATTGATAGATGACGCGGGTACCCGTGAGTAACGACACCGCCCGCGCCAGTTATGCGCTTTACTCGATTCCTGCTGACCTGCCCCGTGATGAATGGGTGAAGGCTGGCATGGGTTTCAATGATGCCTGTGGTGACTTCGACACCTTCGACAACTGGAGCGCCCAAGCTGGCAACTACAACGCCGCCGATTGCCGCGATGTGTGGCGTTCGTTTAAGCCGGGCAAGGGCGTGGGTGCTGGTACGCTTTACCGCATGGCTGCCGAGTTGGGTGGCAGGCGCATGGGAGACAAGCCCCAGCAAACAGCGCCAGCAAAAACACGCCAGATAGAGCAACAGCGTAAGCCTGCGCCCGGCATGGCCGCTGCTGACGTTTGGAACCGCTGCGATGCTGCGACCAACTCGCACGCCTACATTGTCGCCAAGGGTGCCGCCGGGGTGCCATTGGACGCCCTGCGCGTGGTTCCTGCTGGCGACAGCCTGCGAATTGCTGGGCAGAGCGTGGCCGGGTTCCTGATGGTGCCCGCCTATGCGCCAGACGGTGAGTTACAGAGTGCCCAATTCATCCCGCCGCCCGGTGCTGGCAAGAAAGTAAATCTGCCCGTTGCGAGCATGGCCGGTGCTATCTTCACCGTTGGGCCGAATGATGGCCCTGCCCATTTGTGCGAGGGCATAGGGGCCGCGTGGGCCGTGTGGCAAGCGACCGGACAACGCGCCGTGTGTTGTTTTGGCTGGGGTAATGTGCGCCGGGTTGCCGAGGCCATGCGTCAGCGTGACCCAAGCGCTCGGCTGGTGCTGGTGCCTGATACGGGCAAGGAAGCCGACGCCGATAAGATAGCGCGCGATGTGGGGGCCGTCATTGCTGGAATGCCGCCCGGCTGGCCTGATAACAGTGATGTGGGCGACTTGGCACGGGCAGAAGGTGGCGATGCGCTGGCGCTGCTATTGGAGGCTGCAACAGAGCCACCCAAACCCGCCGCCCGTTACAAGCTGCTGGGCAGTGCTGACCTTCACGCCTTGCCGCCGCTTGCATGGTGCGTGCGTGGCGTTCTGCCTGCTGTGGGACTGGCTGGGCTCTATGGCCCAAGCGCCAGCGGTAAATCGTTCCTGGCGCTGGACATGGCCGCGGCGATTGCCGAGGGTTCGCGCTGGTTTGATTGCCGTGTGAAGTCTGCCCCCGTGGTGTATGCCGCGCTGGAGGGTGAAGCCGGGTTCAAGCTACGCGCCCAAGCCTGGGAAGCCAACAAGGGCCGAGCGCTGCCCGATGGCCTGAAAATGATGATGCAACCGTTCAAACTGACAGACCCGCGAGACATTAGCGACCTTGCTGCCGTGGTTCCTGCTGGTGCTGTGGTGTTTCTCGATACCCTGAACAGAGCAGCTCCGACTGCTGACGAAAACAGCTCTAAAGACATGGGCGAGATTCTGGAAGGTGCCAAATGCCTGCAACACCTTATCGGTGGGCTGGTGGTACTGGTTCACCATACTGGCAAAAACACGTCTGCCGGGCTGCGTGGTCACAGTTCGCTATTCGCTGCGCTTGATTGTGCCGTGGAGGTTTCCCGCGATGGCGACCGCCGCGAATGGAAGGTGGCGAAGGCAAAAGACGGGATTGATGGTGACGCGCACCCGTTCATGCTCCAAGTGGAAACACTGGGCACTGATGACCATGGGGACGCCGTTACATCATGCGTGGTGTTACCTGGCGCGATTGTGGAGACGGTCAGTAGCAGGCGCGACAAGCTGCCAAGAGGCTCGAAGGTTGCGCTTGATGCACTGCGCCTGACGATTGACGAACTGGGCACCACTACCCCGCAGGAAGTTAAAGCCCGTTACGGGGTGCTTGCGCCTGGCAAGGTCGTGCCAGAGGATGCATGGCGACAGGCGAGCTACCGGGCCGGAATTACAGAAGCTGACGCCGAACAGGACAGCAAGCGCAAAGCCTTCAACCGTGCCAGAGGTCAACTCATAGACCTGGAGATGGTGGGCACTTTGGACGGGTTTGTATGGCCCAAATGACCCGGACATGACGCTATCTTTTGAGTAGCAAAAACGCAAGTGCTGAAAAACATTACCCGGACAGACCCGGACACAAGCAATTTACAGGCGTTTTCAGAGGGAGCCGGACAAGCCGGACAGACCCGGACACGCGGACTTGTCCGGACGAGGCTACCCGGACGGACACGGACACAACCCTTTAGGGGTGTCCGGGGTGTCCGGTGTGTCCGGTGTGTCCGGCCTACCGAATTACAGCTTAGTTTTTAACAAAAATTTGAAAGGCAAAATGATACAGTTCAAACGGGCTTAACCCCCCTGCGCTTCACCTCCCTGAGCGCGGCTCGCGAGTGTTATCAACCCAGCTTTAAACCGCTGGGTTTTTTTTCGTCTGAATGCGGGAAAAATCCCAATAAACGCAGCGCCGGGCTGTTGGCGCTGGTTTTTTGCTGGTGCCGCATTTGGGCAAGTTGCGTATGCGGCTACCTCAAGGAACGAAGTTTGTCTTCCCTGGAGAGCGTCCTGGTCAACCTCAACGGCCTTTGGAGTTACGCCACGACCGAATGGCTGCGACTGACTGAACCCAACCCGCAAGATGCAACCCGCGCCCGCTGGCCTACCCATCCCCTGTGGGTCGCCCTCGCCTGTGTCGATTGGGAGACCTCGGGCGGTGTACTGCTCAAGCGCTTCACCAATGCACGCCTGCCTGACGAGAAGCGGCTTTACAGTCCGCCGCTCTACCAACTGAGCTATTGAGGAAAAACTCTAATCAATTTATTTCGCTGCATTTGTTTGAATCGCAAAGGTACAAAACGATGTACCGCAGTCTGTAAACAGTCTGTAAATGCCTCTCAATGAAAAACCACACTACCAAATTGATAGCGGGGTTTCCTTTACCCTTGCGGGTTTATCTGGTGGCCTGGGGCGGAATCGAACCACCGACACAAGGATTTTCAATCCTCTGCTCTACCGACTGAGCTACCGGGCCTGAGCCGCAGATTATATATCAGCGACAACAGCCATCAGCCGTTGAACCGCCGCTATTCAGGCACCGCGCTTGCCGCGCGAGAGATCCACGCCAAGCTGCTTTAACTTGCGGTACAGGTGGGTGCGCTCCAGACCGGTTTTTTCGGCTACCCGGGTCATGGAGCCGCCTTCCTTGGCGAGGTGAAATTCGAAGTAGGCTTTTTCAAACTCATCGCGCGCGTCGCGCAGTGGTTTTTCAAGAAGAAAACTCTGCGTGGCCTGGGGACCCAGATTAACCGGTTCAGGCAGCATGCCATCGGTCATGACGGCCTCCACCGTGAGGTCAACCGGCCGCAAGGCGGTGCTCAGCGCAGCGGGCTTGCGAATGTTTGTTTTGGCAAGACCCTGCTCCACGGCCTTGAGCAATTTTTGCAGGGTGATGGGTTTTTCCAGAAAAGCCATAGCACCGATTTTGGTGGCCTCCACCGCAGTGTCTATCGTGGCATGGCCACTCATCATGATGACCGGCATGGTGAGCAGTCCGCTGGATAACCATTCCTTGAGCAGCGTCACCCCGTCGGTATCGGGCATCCAGATATCGAGCAGCACCAGGTCTGGCCGGGTGCGTCCGCGGGCGGCACGGGCCTGCGCAGCGTTCTCTGCCAACTCGACCTGGTGGCCTTCGTCATTGAGAATTTCCGAGAGCAGGTCGCGTATGCCCAACTCGTCATCGACCACCAGAATATTTGCCATGATTGAATTACTGCCCTGCCAATTGTTAAAGCCATTGCTGATGGCGACGTGTTACCAAATGTGTTGTTACGCCGCAACTACAAATGATAACGATACTTGAGCTCCTTGCACCACGCCATCTGCCACGCGGTTCGAAATATCGACGCGCGCGCCATGTTCATCGGCAATTTTTTTGACTACCGCCAAGCCCAGGCCGGTCCCTCTGACCTTGGTGGTGACATAGGGCTCAAAGGCCCGCTTGAGGATGTGTTCGGGGAAACCGTCGCCGTGGTCGCGCACACTCAGGCGCACACGCCCGGCAGCCTGCAAGTACTCGGTTTTGACGGTGATGCAGCCATTGTCCTTGCCTTCCTGGGCATCCTGCGCGTTTTGCAGCAGGTTATGCATGACCTGGCGCAGCTGCTGGGCATCGCCCTTGACCAGCGGCGCTTTGGGGTCGAGCTCGGTGGTGATGGGCACCGCTGCCGCATGGGCGCTGGTGTTGTCGGCGAGGTAGAGTTGCATCACGTCGAAGATGAGCGCGTTAAGGTCAACCGGCTTGAGCTCAGCGGCGGGCAAGCGGGCGTAATCGCGAAATTCGTTGACAAGCCGCTTCATGGCATCGACCTGATCAACGATGGTTTTGACCGACTTGGTGAGCAGCACCTGCTCGGGCTCACCAACTTTACCCGTGAGCTTCATTTCAAGACGCTCGGCCGACAGCTGAATCGGCGTTAGCGGATTCTTGATTTCGTGCGCCAGCCTGCGCGCCACTTCACCCCAGGCTTGGGCACGCTGGGCAGAAACCATTTCAGAGACGTCATCAAACACCAGCAAGAACTCTTCAGTGCCCGGCATTTTGGCACCGCGCGCAATCAGCGTGATAGCGTTGTCGGGCGCGCCGGGCGCGGTGGCATGGAGTTCAAACGACTGCTGCCAATGCTCCAGTGCATGTGGCGAGCTGTCACTCAGGGAGGCGGAAAACTGGGCCAGCACATCCTTGGCAAAGGCCTGCAGGCCGGGCACTTCCCCGAGCGACTTGCCGTGGTAGGTGGCCAGCGGCACACGCAAAATCCGCGCTGCCCCCGGGTTGCTGGACTGAATGCCGCCCCGCACGTCAAGCACGATCACGCCAGCAGTGAGGTTATCCAGAATGGTTTGCAGGTTGGCGCGCGCGGCATCAACCTGGCTCATGCTTTGCTGCACGGCCGTGCGGGCATCGGCCAGTTGCTGGGTCATGTCGGCAAACGAACGGGTCAGGCCCCCCAGTTCGTCCTTGCCTTGCAGCGCGGCCTTGGGCGTCAGGTCACCCAAGGCGACTTGTCTGACGCCTTCGGCCAGCACCAGCAACGGTTTGGCGAGCTGGTTGCCCAGGATAACGGCCAGCAGCACGGCACCGAACACGGCCAGAAACAGACTGAGCGTGAGCGTGCCGATATACATCTTGCGCAGGCCGCCGCGCGCCAGCGCGCGTTCCTGGTACTGGCGATTGGCCTCCTGAACGGCAATGGCATTGGCCACCAGACTTGCAGGCAACGTCCTGGTCACCTGCAAAAAGCGGGAATCGCCCAGCACACCGACATTCGGATTGTTCACCACGGCAATGGCCTTGATCCTCGGCACCATGCTGGCCGCGTCGCGCGCATCAGCCCCCAGCTCACCGTTGCCGCCGGGCACCACTTCGTCGATCCCTTCGATCTGGGTGATGACACGCTGGTTGCGCGCGCTGCGCAGCTGTTGCGTCGAGGGGCGCTCGGGCTGGAGCACAAAGCGCGTCTCCCCGGCGCTTCCGACCACCTGCCCCGATGCGCTCCAGAGCACCACATCGCTGGCTGCAAATTGGTCGCGCAGGCGTTCCAGCGCCAGGCCGGTCATGGCCTCCGGGGTTTCCGACAGTTGCGTGGCTGCCTGGCGCGTTTTGTTGGCCAAGTCAGTCGCCAGCGTGTCCAGTGTGGCGCGGCCCAGATTCAGGCCCGCCGCCAGCGCGCCTTCGACCTCCACGTCAAACCAGCTCTCAATGGAACGCGACACAAACTGGTACGACACGACATAAATCGTCAGGCCGGGCAGCAAGCCCACCAGCGCAAAAATGGCTGCCAGCTTGACCAGCAGGCGGCTGCCAAAGCGGCCATGGCGAAGGCGCAGTACCAGGCGCAGCACAATCCAGCCGATCACCAGCAGCAAAAGAACCGCCATGGCCACATTGAGCCAAAAAAGGAGTTCGAAATTGCGTTCGTACAACTGGCGGTTGCCGGTGGTCAAGGTCAGCAAAAACAGCAGCACCAGACCCATGGCCACCATGGCCACCATGCCGACACCGACAGTCCAGCGAAATGCCGCGCTGTTTCTGATCGACGCGATGTTGCCCGGAGGGCTCATTTATTGACACCCCCAATGCCAGCGGGAGAGTGTGACGGCGACGCGGGAGCTTGCAGCTTGAGCGACTCTTTTACCTGCGCATCAATGGTCCATTCCCGTTGTCCAGACACGCCAATCTGAAACGGGCGCGGTAATTGCGACAGATCCAGTCGAAAACTGAAGTCGAGCCGGTGTGCGGCGTTCGGGTCCACCTCGGAGGCCTCGGCGATTTTCCAGCGGGCCAGATGCTGGATGCCCGACAAAGCCTCGGACAGGCTGTCGTAATTTTGATTGAGCGTGGCGCGCAGGCCGGCTGAACTGCTGATCAAGCCCGAGGACAGATTGACTCGCCAGCGACCCGTCAGGGGCTGGTAGGCCAGGCGCAAGGTGCGGGCGGCACTGGCCACGCGCGAGTCCGTCCAGTACCAGCGCTCACGGTAGAGGTCGGCCTCGATCACAAAAAACATCGGAATCCCCTTGAGCAGGGCATCTTCGACCACAGAGGAAATATCAAACCGCACGTCAGCAGACAGATAAATCCCGTCATCGGCATGCTCAATGCGCAACTGGGTAACCTCGGTGGTCATGGCCGCGCTTGGGCTGATCAGCAGCAACGCGCACAGCCAAAAACCCAGCAGGCAGCGCAGCATCAAGCTAAGCGTTGCGTTTTTCAAGGAGTGCGTAATAAAACCCGTCGTGCTCACTCTTCAAATTGTCCGGGAAGACGGTCGCTTTAGCGCCACTTTGGGGCAGTAAATGCCCTGGCGAGGGCATTAATAGCGCGTCGGTGTGGCGCGCAAGGAACGTTTGCAGTTGATTGTCGCCTTCCGCCCGAAAAACCGAGCAGGTGCAGTACAGCAGGTGCCCGCCGGATTTGAGCAAGGGCCACAGCGTTTTGAGCAGATGTGCCTGAATGCCTGCCAGTTGGGTGATGTCGCTTGGGCGGCGTAGCCAGCGCACATCGGGGTGGCGCCGTACGATGCCCGAGGCAGTACAGGGCGCATCCAGCAGGATGGCGTCGTAAAGCCGACCGTTCCACCAAGCGTCGGGCTGACCCGCATCGCCCACCACAATATCCGCCTGAAGGCCCAGACGCTGCAGGTTTTCCGCGATGCGCTCACAGCGGCGGGCGTCGATATCCAGTGCCGTCACCTCACAGTCCGCCAGTTCCAGTAAGTGCGCGGTCTTGCCACCTGGCGCGGCGCAGGCATCAAGAATCCTGAGACGGACGTTGCCCTTGCCAGTTGCGGGCAGTCCTTCGAGCAACAGTGGCGCGGCGAGCTGGGCCGCAGCGTCCTGCACTGAAAAATGCCCCTCGGCAAAGCCTGGCAGCGCGTTCACGGGGCGCGCCACAGCCAGAATCAGGCCGTGATTGCCCACTGGAGACGCTTCTATATTAATAGCTGCAAGTTGCTGTAAATACCTGGCTTGAGTTGTTTTTCGTTCATTTATTCGCAAAATCAGCGAAGCTTGGGTGTTGTTGGCCTGCAAGATGGCTTGCCAGTGCGCCGGGTGGTTCTTGCGGACCTGGTCTATCCACCATTGCGGGTGGTTCCAGACCGCTTGCGGATTTTTTTCAGTCAGCGCCTCTAGCGCGTCACGTTCGCGCAGAAAGCGGCGCAGGCAGCCATTGATGAAGCTGGCCTGATGCCGGGTGGCTTCGCTGCGTTTGGCCGCTTCAACGGTTTGATCGACCAGGGTGTAGGCGGTGTACAAAGGCGTTTTGGGGGTGCCTAAATCTGAATTTTCCGACGGGCCGCCCCCAGAAAAGTCAGCCCCTTGGGGAGGCAGCGGAGTACGCGCAGCGACCAGCGTGGGGGTCATGCACGCGAGCGCCACGCAGAGCAGCGCATCAGCCTCAGGCGGTGGCGGGCGCTTGGCCAGTTGCTGGCGCAGGGCTTCGGCGCGGCCAAGCCAGCGCAGCGCATGAAAGCTGAGTGACTGAACGCCGGGCCGCAGGGCGTCCTCGACCTCTCCGAGCGCAGCCGTCATGGACTGGCCGCCTCGAACAGCCATCAACACGGCGGCGGCCCCCTGAAGCTGTCGCCACAGGGGAACCTGAGTTGGGTTGTCTTGCATCGGTTTCCAAAAAAATCAAAAAATCTCGTAGGTCCGCGTCACCGTCCAAAAAACCAGCACGAAAAGCAGTGTGATCACAACAAGAGTACTCATGGACACGGGCGGCTTCCTTGAAGCGAAGAGGAAACTGACTTCAGACCGGCGTTTTGACGGCAGCTTTTTCGGCTATTCTTCCAATGCCTGCTACGTTCAGACAGCAGCGGATCAACACGTCTAAAAAAAAGCCCCACACCTTTTCGAGGTATGGGGCTTGTCGCCTTTCGGGGCCTCTGACGGCAAGCGCCAGGTCGGCTTACTCCGTGGCTGAGCTATCACCCTCAGATTCAACCGGCACCGCCGCGGACTCCAGTTCGGCCGCTTCCGCCTCGGCAATGGCGCGGCGCTCGGCGTCGTCCATCAGGTCCTTGGCTTTGCGTGCCTCGTGATAGGCCATGCCGGTACCGGCAGGAATCAGGCGGCCAACGATCACGTTCTCTTTCAGGCCACGCAGTTCGTCGCGCTTGCCCATGATGGCAGCCTCGGTGAGCACGCGGGTGGTTTCCTGGAAGGAAGCCGCCGAGATGAATGAATCGGTGGACAGCGATGCCTTGGTAATTCCGAGCAGCAGGTTGCTGAAGGTCGCTGGCATCTTGCCTTCGGAGAGCAGGGCATCATTGGCATCAAGCATCGCAGAACGCTCGACCTGTTCGCCGGCGATGTAGCTGGAATCACCAACGCTTTCGACGACCACCCGGCGCAACATCTGTCGAACAATCACTTCGATGTGCTTGTCGTTGATCTTCACCCCTTGCAGGCGGTACACGTCCTGCACTTCATCGACGATGTAGCGGGCCAGTTCAGCCACGCCCAGCAGGCGCAGAATGTCTTGCGGGTCGGCCGGGCCATCGACAATCGATTCGCCCTTGTTCACCACCTGGCCTTCGTGCACCAGAATGTTCTTCTCCTTGGGCACGAGGTCTTCCCAGACCTTGCCTTCCGGATCAGTGATCTGCAAACGAACCTTGCCCTTGGTCTCTTTACCAAACGACACGGTACCGGTCATCTCGGCCAGCGTGCCCTTGTCTTTCGGCGTGCGGGCTTCGAACAGTTCGGCCACACGCGGCAGACCGCCGGTAATGTCGCGGGTCTTCTGACCTTCGACCGGGATACGGGCCAGCACTTCGCCGGGACCCACATCCTGACCGTCTCGCACCTGCACCAGCGCGCCAATCTGGAAGCCGATGGTCACCGAGTGATCGGTGCCCGGAATCTTGACTTCATTGCCGCTGGCATCAATCAGCTTGACGTGAGGGCGAATCACCTTGGTCGCGCCGCGGCGCTTCGGATCGATCACCACCAGCGTGGACAGGCCCGTCACATCGTCCACCTGCCTGGCCACGGTGACGCCTTCTTCCACATTCTCGAACAGCACCTTGCCGGCGAATTCGGTAATGATGGGGCGCGTCAGCGGATCCCAGTTGGCCAGAATGGCGCCAGCCTTGATGGGCTGGTCGGCCTTGACCGTCAGGGTCGCGCCGTAAGGCACCTTGTGCCGCTCACGCTCGCGGCCATGCTCGTCATGAATGATAATCTCGCCGGAACGGGCAATCACGACCAGATCGCCTTTGCTGTTGGTCACATAGCGCATCGGCGCGTTAAAACCGATGGCACCGTTGGACTTGGCCTCGACGCTGGAGGCAATCGCGGCACGCGATGCGGCACCACCGATGTGGAAGGTCCGCATGGTCAGCTGCGTGCCGGGCTCGCCGATCGACTGCGCGGCGATGATGCCAACCGCCTCGCCGATGTTGATCAAGCCGCCGCGACCAAGGTCGCGGCCATAGCACTTGGCGCACAGGCCAAAGCGGGTTTCGCAGTTCAACGCGGTGCGCACCTTGACTTCGTCCACGCCAGCCGCTTCGAGTTCCTCGATCAGGTCTTCATCCAGCAGCACACCGGCCTGGGCCAGCACCGAACGATTCTCGGGGTGCATCACGTCTTCCGCCGTGGTGCGGCCAAGAATGCGGTCGCGCAGCGATTCGATCACTTCACCACCCTCAACGACGGCGCGCATGAGCGCGCCTTCTTGCGTGCCGCAGTCATCTTCGGTGACCACCAGATCCTGCACCACGTCGCACAACCGCCGCGTGAGGTAACCAGAGTTGGCCGTTTTCAGTGCCGTGTCGGCCAGCCCCTTGCGGGCACCGTGAGTGGAGATGAAATACTCCAGCACGTTCAGGCCTTCCCTGAAGTTGGCGGTAATCGGCGTTTCAATGATGGAGCCGTCGGGCTTGGCCATCAAACCGCGCATGCCTGCCACCTGGCGAATCTGCGCCGCTGAGCCGCGGGCGCCGGAGTCTGCCATCATGTAGATGGAGTTGAACGATTCCTGATCGACTTCATTGCCGTGGCGGTCGATGACCTTCTCTTTGGAAAGCTGGGCCATCATGCCCTTGGAGACTTCGTCGCCTGACTTGCCCCAGATGTCCACCACCTTGTTGTAGCGTTCGCCTGCCGTGACCAGACCCGAGATGTACTGCTGTTCGATCTCCTTGACCTCCTTCTGGGCCCGCGCAATGATGCTGTGCTTCTCCTTGGGCACCAGCATGTCTTCGATACAGATCGAGATGCCGGCCCGGGTGGCCAGTCGGAAGCCCGCTTGCAGCAACTTATCGGCAAACACCACGGTCTCTTTCAAGCCGCACTTGCGGAATGACACGTTGATGAGCTTGGAGATTTCCTTTTTCTTCAACGCCTTGTTGATGTTGGAGAAAGGTAGCCCCTTGGGCAGGATTTCGGACAGCAGCGCTCGGCCTCCCGTGGTTTCCCACAGCTTGGTCGATGGCACAAATTCCCCGGTTTCCTTGTCCTTGGTCCACTCCGTCAGACGCACGCTGATGCGGGCGTTCAGGTCGAGCTCGCCCGCATCGAAGGCGCGGCGAACTTCACCGGTGTCGGAAAACACCAGGCCTTCGCCCTTGCCATTGGTACGGTCGCGGGTCGTGTAGTACAGACCCAGCACCACGTCTTGCGACGGAACAATGGAAGGCTCGCCGTTGGCAGGGAACAGGATGTTGTTCGAAGCCAGCATCAGCGTGCGGCATTCCATCTGCGCTTCGACAGACAGCGGCACGTGAACAGCCATCTGGTCACCGTCAAAGTCGGCGTTGAAGGCCGAGCAGACGAGGGGGTGCAACTGGATCGCCTTGCCTTCGATCAGGATGGGCTCAAAGGCCTGGATACCGAGCCGGTGCAGCGTAGGCGCACGGTTCAGCATCACGGGGTGCTCTTTGATGACCTCTTCCAGAATGTCCCACACCACGGGGGTGCCGGATTCGACTTCTTTTTTCGCAGCCTTGATGGTGGTGGCAATGCCACGCACTTCGAGCTGGGCGAAGATGAAAGGCTTGAACAGTTCC
The DNA here is from genome assembly GCA_002413395.1 of Polaromonas sp. UBA5171. Classification (GTDB taxonomy): domain Bacteria; phylum Pseudomonadota; class Gammaproteobacteria; order Burkholderiales; family Burkholderiaceae_C; genus Polaromonas. The sequence continues at coordinate 12,627 of DHWX01000043.1, forward strand.
AGCGCCATCAGCTTGGGCAAACCGCACTGGTGCAGCTTGAGCGTCGGGCCCACGGTAATCACGGAGCGACCCGAGTAGTCGACGCGTTTGCCCAGCAAATTCTGGCGGAAACGGCCCGACTTGCCTTTGATCATGTCGGCCAGCGACTTGAGCGCGCGCTTGTTGGCACCCGTCATGGCTTTGCCACGGCGACCATTGTCAAGCAGCGAGTCCACCGCTTCC
>DHWX01000017.1 GCA_002413395.1 Polaromonas sp. UBA5171
GTAGCGGCTTCGTCCAACCTGTCATTCAACCTGTCGTTCGAGCGGGACGCCGCAAAAGCGCGGCGCCCCTCAACTTCACGTTGGGCGGCTCAATTCTCATCTCACCACGATCATGCCAATTAAGTGGAAGCAAGGCCAGCGGTTCAAACCTGCGGTGGTTCTGAAGAAGATCGACAATATCCGAACGCTTAGTCCGGATGGCAAAGCCTCATTCTCCGGATTTGAGCTGGAAGACTGCTTACCCGCTCTGCAATCAATGCTCGTCTTCCCGACTGCCGCCGCAGAGGTTGATGCGTCAGGTCTGGTATGGAAAGGTCTTGCGGCAGTCGGTGAGCACCTAAACCCAGATACGTTCATCGCCGCAATTAATAAGGAACTAAGCAAGAGGCTCGCCACAAAGGAACAGACGTACAGCTTGCTTACCTCGATTTCCTTGGATCACCACGATATACCGGCACAGATCCACATAATGGAGACCAGGATACGTTTCCTGTCCGGCCACTATCCGCGCATCTATCACCGATCGCGTGACGGACTGCTGAAAACCCATTCCCTGCCAGTTCCACCTGTACCGCCTACTTATTGCAAAGTCTCGATTCAGGTAAAGGCAAAGTCCGCAACGTCTGCCGTAAATAAGGCAATACGGGCTCTAGATTTTCAACGGGCGCTCTGGTGCCTGATGGGCAACCCCCAGATGCAGATGACTTTCGGAAAGCCTAGCCTATCTGCAATTAATGTTGTTCGGCTTGGCAGTCAGCACACCTTGCACCTTGCCGATGGGACCGCAGCTACTGAAAGCGTATGGTTTGAGCCTGGCTTCATTGAAGCATCGATATTTCGGTTCGGGAGTCCCGATATAATTAAGCGCAACTCACGGTGGGCTCTACGGCAGATTACAGCATGCCCCTATGGCGACCACGTTGTGACCTCACTGATTCGTTATGTTCGCGCACTCGACGAGCGCGACGCGAACTCAGCGTTCTTGGCTCTTTGGGGTGCCCTTGAAGCACTAACTACTCCCAATCAGGCTAACTATGACCACACGGTAATGAGGTGCTCATTCCTGTTCAAAGACAGAACGTTCCATACGCAAATGCTTGAGCATTTGCGTGAGTACCGCAACGTCTATGTCCATACTGGCGAGTCATCAGACGGAGCCCGAACGCATTGCTATCAGCTTCAGTTTTTACTTTGCCAGTCTGATCTGGTTTCACATCCAAAACGCACGCTTCTTTCGATCACTTGAAGAGGCGAATCAGTTCCTCGATTCTCCAAGCGATCCAATAGAACTGAAGCGGAGGGTGCAACTCGCTCAAAAAGCTGTGCGATTCGTCTCGTGAAGCTAATGCCGCCGCCCAACCCGGCAGTCGAGCGGACCTGCGCGAAAAACCGCGCAGGCCGCTCACTTCTACGTGTGTGCCGTGCATGGCACGAATCCAGCTGGGTGAAAGTCCCGGTGCCAGGCTTGTAGAGCCGAAGGCTAGCCAAAGGACAAGTGCGTCGTCGCGAGGCGGGGTGCAGAGGAAGTTCAAGGCGAAATCGCGGGGCGATGAACAAAAACCGGATATGAGGCGTGATGCATTCGGGACCAGCGGGCACGTGACCGCCAAGTCCTCCATCTACAGCGTCGGTGGTGACATCGACAAGGGTGCATTTTGTAAATCCGGCGTCTATGCGAGGAAGGATTTGTGTCTTACCACGGGAGATCTGCAAGGTGTTTCGGGTAACCGAAACTGGGCAGCGGGAAACCGCTGCTGAACTACCATGCAGAAGTCAGCAAAAGGCATAGTAGGTGCGGCCCGCACCGAAGGCCTGAACCTTGAACGATGAGGAGCTGGGTGTGAAGAGAGATGGGAGTGCATCTGACAAGCGTGACGGGGAATGCCCCTCAACGCCACCACCGTTGTCCCAGTCGGCAACACCAGTGGATGAACCCATCGCTGGAAAACCCCAGACCACCGCATCATCGGAAATCTCAACCCTGATGACAGAGGTTCTGGATAGTGAGAACCTCAAACGGGCCTTGGCACAGGTCAAGCGCAACAAAGGCGCGCCGGGCATTGACGGCATGACTGTCGATGATCTCAGTGCCCACTTGAAAGCGCATTGGCCGACCATCCGCGCACAACTTGTGGCGGGCAGCTACTGCCCCAAGCCAGTGCGGCGCGTAGAAATCCCAAAGCCAGACGGTCGAAAACGACTTCTTGGCATCCCCACGGTGGTGGATCGGTTTATTCAGCAAGCCATCGCGCAAGTGGTGCAGCGACACTGGGAGCCCCACTTCCACCCCAACAGCTACGGCTTTCGGCCCGGACGCAATGCTCATCAAGCAATGCGGCACGCCCAAGCCACGATCCGACAAGGATACGGCTGGGTGGTGGACATTGATCTGGAGGCGTTCTTCGACCGCGTCAACCACGACCGCCTGATGGTTCGTGTGCGCCAGCACGTGAACGCACCCGATGTGCTCAAACTCATCAACCGCTTTCTCAAAGGCGGGGTGCAAATCAATGGTCAAAAGCAGGCGACAACAGAAGGTGTGCCGCAAGGCGGCCCCTTGTCGCCGGTGCTGGCCAACGTGGTCTTGGACGAACTGGACTGGGCATTGGAACGCCAAGGCCACCGCTTTGCCCGCTATGCCGATGACTGCAACATCTTCGTCAAAAGCAAAAGGGCGGGAGAACGGCTCATGCAAAACGTAACGCGCCACTTGCGCGATTCACTGCGGCTCACAGTGAACGCCCAAAAGAGCGCCGTAGATCGCCCCCGAAACCGCAAGTTTCTGGGCTTTACCGTCAGCCGCGATGGCGCGAGGATCAAGGTGGCCGACAAGGCCATTGAGAAACTTAAAGCCGCCATCCGCGAGTTGACCCGTCGCACACGAGGTCACCGTTTGAGCGACATCGTGCAAGAGTTGAAGACTGCCCTGACCGGGTGGAAAGCGTACTTTGGTATTGCCGAGGTGTTGAGTCCTCTGCGCGAAATCGACAAATGGGTGCGACGGCGGTTACGATGCTACGCATGGAAACAATGGGGCAGCGCGGGTTACCGCGAGTTAAGGAAACGTGGGGTCAGCGTGCGGGAAGCTTGGAACACAAGCAAAAGCGCGCATGGACCATGGCGCCTGAGTCAAACGCCAGCACTAAATCTGGCACTGCCTGCAAGACTGTTTCGTCAAATGGGGCTACCCGAGTTGGCACTGGCCAGGGCAGCATGAAATCAACGCAGGTTCAAGGAACCGCCGGATAAGTGACCCGTATGTCCGGTGGTGTGGGAGGGAGGGGCCGCGAGGCTTCTTCCTATCCCGATTAAACCCCTCAGGTATTTCGCATGTTTAAGTTCGAATGGGATGATCAAAAGGCAGCAAGCAATTTGCTTAAACACGGCGTATCGTTCGACGAGGCTGTCAGCATTTTTGGGGACGCAATGGCACTAACCTTTGCAGACACGGATCACACCGAAGTCGAAGATCGAAGTCGGACTTACGGGATCTCAAACAAGGCGCGGCTTTTGGTGGTGATCCATACGGAGCGTCGCAACGGCATTCGAATCATCAGCGCAAGAAAGGCAACACGATATGAAAAAGGAATCTACGAAAATGGCTGATCAAGACATCCCAGAATTGAAGCGCGATCAGCTTGGCAAGGGTGTGAGGGGCAAGTACCTGAAACACTTTATGCAGGGAAGCAATGTCGTGGTTTTGCAACCCGAAATTCAGAAGGCATTCCCCACGTCCGAGGCCGTTAACAAGGCACTGGCGAGCATGTTGGCTTTTGCGCAAGAAACTCAGGGTTTAACTGGTCGTTCAAGCCGGACGCCGCGCAAACGCGCCGCATAGCTCAATCGTTGGGCGCCACAAGCACGGCTGCGGGTGACTGGTTTGGAGTGGGCAGATCGGAAAGCTGTGCAGCCGAAATGCGTCTGAAGCGGTAGCTGACGACGCCGTATCGAATGACTCCACCTGTTCGAAGATCGAAAATCAAACTTCAATACCGCCAGACGCAAACCAGGTGGGTGGTGAAATTGGTAGCGCAAATCTGCGCTGTTCACCGTCACCATGGGTGATCAGCATCCCGCTAAACTTTTGTCCAAAACATGGACTCTGTCTAAAATAGGTTTATGTCTACACTCGCAGCTTCCCGAGCGAAGCAGAATTTTGGTGCTCTCATCGACCAACTGGCGCAGCGCCCGGTCGCCATTGAGCGCCATCACAAAACCGTTGCAGTCGTCAGGTCTCCAGACTCAGCGCAATCCGTGGCTCGCCTGGCGCAGCAACAGCGTGAACTGCAGCGCCTTGCCTGACATGCGTTCCACACAAGACGCGCTGACGCGCGCCATTGCGCCACGGCGGCAGCGCTAAGCGGCTGTCATGGCCGCCCATTTATACGCGCTCGGCACCATCGCGCTGTGGGCCACGGTGGCCTCTCTCGCGGTATTGCTTAAACACATTCCGCCCTTTCTGCTCACCGGCATTTCGCTGCTGATAGGCAGCATGCTGGCGCTGCCGTTTATTCTGAAAGACAAACGAACCTGGAAGATTCCGCTGAGCACCCTGGCGCTGGGCGTTTACGGGCTGTTCGGTTTCCACTTCCTGCTCTTCCTGGCTCTGCGCCACGCGCCATCGGTGGAGGCCAACCTGGTCAACTACCTGTGGCCACTGTTGATGGTGGTGCTGGCACCGCTATTTCTGACGGGCATGCAACTGCATGGCATGCATGTGGCTGCGGCGCTGCTGGGGTTTGCCGGCGCAGTGATTGCCATTCTGGGGGCCAGTCAGGGCGCCATTGGCGCAGGCGGCTGGGCCTGGGGCTACCTCGCTGCGCTGGGCTCGGCGTTCATCTGGGCCAGCTATTCACTACTGACAAAACGCGTCGCACCCTTTCCGACGGCTGCCATTGGGCTCTTCGGCCTGGTGTCTGGCGTGCTGGCGCTGCTGTGCCATTGGGCGCTGGAGCCTGCCGTGGCGCTGTCGGGTCGCGACTGGCTGCTGCTGACGGCGATGGGGCTGGGGCCGCTGGGAGGCGCATTTTTTCTTTGGGACAAGGCGCTCAAGCTGGGCGACGCCAGACAGATCGGAATTTTGAGTTATCTCACACCGCTGGGCTCCACCGCCCTGCTGATGCTGGTCAGCGGCCGCGCCTGGAGCTGGAGTGTGGCGCTGGCGGCCGTGATGATCATTGGTGCCGCGGTGCTGGGAACACGGGCGAAATAGTCTCGGAAAAGTCGCTCCGACATCTCGATGATGAAAAGATGTCATGGGTTTTTCAGGCTAAGAGCGCCTGATCAACGAGGCTCTGAGCCTCCACCAGCAGGCGGCGCAAATGCTCTTCCCCGAGAAAGCTCTCGGCATAAATCTTGTAGATGTCTTCGGTACCAGACGGGCGCGCGGCAAACCAGCCGTGTTCAGTGACCACCTTCAGCCCGCCAATGGCCGCGTCATTGCCCGGCGCGCGGGTCAGGACGGCCTGAATCGCCTCACCCGCCAGGCTTGTGGAGGTTACCTGAGCGGGCGAGAGTTTCGATAGTTTTTCTTTTTGCTCTGGTGTTGCGGCGGCCTGGATGCGGTCAGCGCTGGGCGCGCCGAACTCCTGCGTCAGATCGCGGTAGAGCTCACCCGGATCACGGCCCCTTCGCGCAGTGATCTCCGCCGACAGCAAAGCCGGGATGATGCCGTCCTTGTCGGTGGTCCAGACGCGGCCGTCACGCCGCAGCAAAGACGCGCCGGCACTTTCTTCGCCCGCAAAGCCCAGCGAACCATCGAGCAGGCCTGCAGCAAACCATTTGAAGCCGACCGGCACTTCAATCAACTTGCGCCCCAGTCTGGCGGCCACCCGATCAATCATCTGGCTGCTCACCACGGTTTTTCCGATGGCCGCATCCTTGGCCCATTGCGGCCGGTGCTGGAACAGATAGTCGACCGCCACCGACAAATAGTGATTCGGCGGCAGCAGGCCGGCGCTGCGCGTAACAATGCCGTGCCGATCATGATCGGTGTCGCAGGCAAAGGCAATGTCGAAACGCTCCTTCAGGTCAATCAGGCTCTGCATGGCGTAGGGCGAAGACGGGTCCATGCGGATCTGGCCGTCCCAGTCGAGTGTCATGAAACGGAAGGTCGCGTCAACCGCCGGATTGACGATGCTCAGGTCAAGCTGGTAGCGATCGGCAATCGCTGGCCAGTAGTGGACCCCGGCGCCACCGAGCGGATCGACGCCCATGCGAATGTGCGCGCCGCGAATTGCGTCCATATCGATCACCTGGTCGAGGTCGTTGACGTAAGCAGTCAGAAAATCGTGCCGGTGGGTGGTCGAAGCGTGGAGCGCCTTTTCATAAGGCATGCGCAGCACACCTTTCAGGCCGTCTTGAAGCAGCTCGTTGGCCTGTTTTTCGATCCAGCCGGTGACGCGGGTATCCGCCGGGCCGCCGTCCGTCGGGTTGTACTTGAAGCCGCCATCTTGCGGCGGGTTGTGCGACGGCGTGATGACAATGCCGTCGGCCAGACCCGTTGTTCGCCCGCAGTTGTAGGCAAGAATCGCATGGGACACGGCAGGCGTCGGCGTGTATTCGCCGCCCGCTGCCATCATCACCTCTACACCATTGGCGGCCAGCACTTCCAGCGCACTGGCAAAGGCCGGCTCGGACAGCGCGTGGGTATCAATGCCGATGAACAACGGGCCGTCGATGCCGCGCTGCTTGCGGTAGCGGCAAATGGCCTGGCTGATCGCCAGCACATGCGCTTCATTGAAGGCTTTGTTGAAGGCCGAACCTCGATGACCCGAGGTGCCGAAGGCCACCCGTTGCAGCGGGTTCGCAGGATCGGGGGCTTCGCTGTAATAGGCCGTAACCAGCCGGGCGACGTTGACCAGCAGCTCGGGGGGTGCCGGTTTTCCGGCCAGCGGACTGATTTTTTGGGTCGTGTTATTCGATGGACTCATCGTCTATCTCCTGGGCTGCGTGCCGGTTTTGCTGCATGACGGACAACTTGCGCCCTGGCAGCGGCCACGACGTGGGTCGGCTCGAAGCCAAAATGCCGGGTAACCGCCTTTTGCGGCGCCGACATGCCAAAGCTGTGCAGGCCGATGATGGTGCCAGCCAGGCCGGTGTAGCGCTCCCAGCCGAAAGCCGAGGCTTGTTCTACTGCCACACGCGCCGTGATGGCCGGCGGCAGCACCTGGTCACGGTACGCCTGATCCTGATTTTCGAACAGCTCCCAGGACGGCATGCTGACCACGCGCGCCTCGATGCCCTCGGCTTTCAATTGCTCGTAGGCATTGATGCACAGCGCGACCTCGCTGCCCGTGGCCAGCAGCAGCACCTCGGGCTGGCCGTCTGCGGCGTCGGCCAGAATGTAGGCGCCGCGTGCCACGCCGCTGGCGCTGGCATATGTCGAGCGATCGAGAGTTGGCACCGCCTGGCGCGTCAGCACGAGGCACACCGGCATGTTTTTGAGTTGCATGACGACGCGCCACGCCTGCACCACTTCGTTGGCATCAGCGGGCCTGAGCACCACCATGCCTGGCATGGCGCGCAGCGCGGCCAACTGTTCGATCGGCTGGTGCGTGGGCCCGTCTTCGCCCATGCTGATCGAGTCATGCGTCCAGATCGAAATCAGCGGGAGCTCCATCATTGCGCTGAGTCGGAGCGCGCCACGGCCGTAGTCGGAAAAAACCAGGAAACTCGATACGAAGGGGCGTACCTTCGACAGGCTCATGCCGTTGCCGATGGCGCACATCGCGTGTTCGCGAATCCCGAAATGAAAATTGCGACCGCGGTAGCTGCCCGCTTCGCCGGGCGGCTGAAACTCACCGGCAAAGTCAAACTTCAGATGGGTTTTGGTCGATGGCGCCAGATCTGCCGCGCCGCCCAGCAGCCAAGGCACCTGCGCCGCGATGGCATTGAGCACCTGGCCCGACGCGTCGCGCGTGGCCAGGCCTTTGGTATCCGCCGCAAAGCTGGGCAATGCGCTGTCCCAGCCCGCGGGTAAATCGCGCTGCTGCATCTGATCGATCTGTTCGGCCAGGTCCGGGTACTGGGCGCGATAGGCGGCAAACAACTTTTTCCAGGCGGCGTGCGCGCCGTGGCCGCGTTGGCCCAGTTGCGTGCTGAAGTGCGCCAGCACGCCGTCCGGCACGTCAAACTGCGCATCCGGATCGGAGCCATAAAACTGCTTGGCCAGCCGCACCTCTTCCGCGCCCAGCGGCTCACCATGCGCTTCGCGGGTATCCTGCTTGTGCGGCGCGCCGTAGCCGATGTGGCTTTGCACGATGATCAGTGTGGGGCGGTCGTGCGTCGCCAGAAAGCGCTGATAGGCCGCGCTGAGCTGGGCCAGGTCATTGGCATCGCTCACCCGCGCGACATGCCAGCCGCAGGCGCTGAAACGGGCCGCCACATCCTCGCTAAAGGCCAGGTCGGTCGAGCCTTCGATGGTGATGTGGTTGGCGTCATAGAGCCAGCACAGATTGGACAGTTTGAGGTGCCCGGCCAGCGATGCCGCTTCGCTGCTGATGCCTTCCATCATGTCGCCATCGCCGCACAGCGCATAGACCTTGTGATCGAACAAATCGTAGCCAGGCCGGTTATAGGTGGCCGCCAGCCAGCGCTCGGCCAGCGCCATGCCAACGCTGGTGGCCGCGCCCTGGCCCAATGGCCCGGTGGTGGTTTCCACGCCCGAGGTCCAGCCGTGCTCCGGGTGGCCGGTGCAGCGGCTACCGGCCTGGCGAAAGGTCTTGAGATCGTCCAGCGTGACTGCCAGGCGCTCGCCCGGCGGGTAGCTGGCATCCCGGGCCTTGACGCTGGCCAGATGGAGCAGACTGTAGAGCAGCGCGCAGGCGTGGCCGGACGACAGCACGAAGCGGTCGCGGTTCGGCCAGTGGGGATCGGCCGGGTCATAGCGCAAAAAGCGTTGCCACAGGCAGTAGGCTGTTGGTGCCGCGCCCATCGGTGTGCCGGGGTGGCCAGACTGCGCTTTCTGGACCGCGTCGATGGAAAGTGTGCGCAGGGTGTTGATGCAAAGCTGGTCGAGATCTGAGTGATTTTTCATGCGTGGCTCCTGTGGGATGGGTTGCCGCCAGATTGCCGGAATTTCAAGTGTGGCGTGCCTGCTCAAAGATACGCACCCATTCGCCATAGCGTTTGGCGATGCGCGCACACGCCTGTTGCCGGGTTGCCTTTGCCGCGCGGTAATCCGCCACCGCATCCCAAAAACTGGTGCGGCCCACGGCAAAGCCGATGAAGCCCGGCACGCTGGCCGCCGTCTTCAGCCAGCTCGCTACTTTTGATTCATCCGCGCCGCGTCCCAGCACAATGCAGCGTGCCGCGTCACGACCGTTGCGTTGCACGGTTCGCATGATCTGTTCACACTCTTCGCGGTGCTCGAGCCCTTCGATCTTCCATATATCAGGTTCGACGCCGGCATCCTGCAAAGCCCGAATTGACTGGGCCATGAGCTCCGGGCGAAGCCGCTGGTCATAGACATTTTTGTCGTTTTCAACTTGTTCCAGCTGCGCCGGGGTTGCCGGCACCAGCAGCTCGAACATGAACAGTTGCCGTGCCTTTTGGCAATACTCGGAGAGTTGCGCGATCCGGGCGGTTTGGCGCTGATTGAGCGCCGCATCGCCTTGCGGGTTGTAGCGCACCAGAATTTTCGCGAAGCTGGGATGAAACGCCTCGATGTGTTGGGCGTAGTCTTCGCCATATTCAAATTCAAACTCATCCACACCACTTTTTTCGACGGAAAGCGCGGTGCCATAACCCCGCTTTCCGGCATCCCGCAAAATGGCGGCGCCGAATTCTTCATCCACCAGAAGCGCCGCGGCTGCCACTGGCACGCCTTCGCCCAGCGCCTGCCGAAACCCCTCGTAAACAAGCTGTTTGCTGTCGGCTACTTCGTCGTGCTGCTCCGGCGTGAGCGGTGTTTTGAACCCGAACATGCCGCTCACATAGGAGTGCCTGTGGTCGAACGGCAGAACATAGAGTGGCTTGTGGTAACCCATGATCATGATGAATCCCCCGTTTTCTGGAGCTTCCTGAATTGCCGATAGCGCCGAATCAGGGTGTTGGTCGAACTGTCATGCTCAAGCTGTGGCTCCTGCGGGCTTTCCAGCTCGGGAATGGTTCGCTCTGCCAGTGCCTTGCCCAATTCCACACCCCATTGGTCGAATGAGTCGATCTGCCAGATCACGCCTTGCGTGAAGACGCTGTGCTCGTAAAGCGCCACCAGACATCCCAAGGTCTCCGGCGTCAGGCGCTCGGCAAGCACGGTATTGGTGGGGCGGTTGCCCTCGAACATGCGGTGCGGCACCAGCCAGTCCGGCGTGCCTTCGGCCCTGACTTCTTCTTGCGTCTTGCCGAAAGCGAGCGCCTCGGTCTGGGCAAACAGGTTGGCCGTCAACAAGTCATGATGGCGCGCCAGCGGATTCAAGGGCTGGCAAAAGCCGATAAAGTCGCACGGGATCAGCCTGGTGCCCTGATGAATCAACTGATAAAACGAGTGCTGGCCATTGGTGCCTGGCTCGCCCCAATAAATCGGTCCCGTTTGATAGTCCACCCTGGCACCATCGAGCGTGACATGCTTGCCGTTGCTTTCCATCGTCAATTGCTGGAGGTAGGCCGGAAAGCGTTTCAGGTATTGTTCATAGGGCAGCACCGCGACGGTTTGCGCATCGAAAAAATTGTTGTACCAGACGGCCAGCAAGCCCATCAGCACCGGCAGGTTGCGGCCGAATGGCGCGCTGCGAAAATGCTGGTCCATGGCGCGCATTCCCGCCAGCATCGCCTGAAAATTCTCCGCGCCAATGGCGAGCATGGTCGTGAGGCCAATCGCCGAATCCATCGAGTAGCGGCCGCCGGCCCAATCCCACAAGCCGAACATGTGCCGGGCATCAATGCCGAATTTGGCAACGCCTTCAACGTTGGTCGAGACCGCAACAAAATGCCGGGCGATGGCGCGTTCGTCGACGAGTTTTCGCAAAATCCATTCGCGCGCGGCCTGGGCGTTGGTCAAAGTCTCCAGCGTTTTGAACGTTTTGGAGCAGACCACGAACAGGGTTTCCTCAGGCTTGAGATCGCGTGTCGCTTCTGCAAAGTCCGTGCCATCAATGTTGGACACAAAGCGAAATGTCATGTCGCGATGACTGTAGTGACGCAGCGCTTCATAGGCCATGACCGGTCCCAGATCCGAGCCGCCAATACCGATATTGACCACGTTGCGGATTGGCAAGCCGGTAAATCCGAGCCATTCGCCCGCGTGAATCTGGCGCGTGAATTCGGCCATTTTGTCGAGCACCGCGTGAACTTGCGGCACGATATCGATGCCATCGAGGACAATGCGTTCTTCACGGGGCGCGCGCAGCGCCGTGTGAAGCACCGCGCGTTGCTCGGTCACATTGATTTTCCGGCCAGTGAACATGGCCTCGGCATGCTCGCGCAACTCGCACTCCCCGGCCAGTTGCAGCAGCAACTGAAGCGTCTCATCCGTGATGCGGTTTTTCGAGTAGTCGAGGTAAAGCCCGCAGGCCTCGGCGGCAAAGCGCTCACCCCGAAGGGGATCGTCGGCAAACAGCTGGCGCAGGTGCACCTCGCGCACTTTTTGATGATGCGCCTGCAGCGCCTTCCAGGCGGGTCGCTGCACAAGGGGTGGTGGCCGGGTGACAGGTGGTTTGCTCATTGCCTGTTTTCTTCCTTTGGAGTCATTGGTTTGTGCTGCTGTGCGCTCTTTGCCGCGATCACCGCCAGCAGATCGGTCCAGGATTTGGCGAAGGATTGCGCACCCTCGCGCTGGAGCTGGTTGGCGAGCGCCACAATATCCACACCGGCTTGCGCAAAATCGGCCAGCACAGCTTCGGCATCACCCCCATCGTCTGGCATGGCGCCGTTCAAACTGCCGTGCGCGGCAAAGGCCTGCAATGTTTTTTCCGGAATGGTATTGATGGTGAACGGTGCAGCCAGCGCTTCAATATAAAACGTGTCCGGAATTTGCGGGTCTTTCGTGCCGGTGCTGGCCCAAAGCAGGCGCTGCGGCAAGGCGCCGGCATCGGCGAGCTTGCGCCAGACTGGAGATGCCATGCGTTTGCAGTAGGTTTTGTAAATTCGACGGGCAATGGCAACCCCCAGGCGGTTGTGCAATGCCGGTGGAACGGCGTTCAACACGGCCTTGTCCCAGCGGCTGACGAAGATTGAAGCAACGGAGTTGACTTTCGGGTCAAGGCCCGCGTCCACTCTGCGCTGAATGCCGCGCCAATAGGCGTCAGCCGCCGCGATATATTGCTCTCGCGAGAACAGCAAGGTGACGTTCACGGGCACCCCCGCAAAAATGGATTCTTCAATGGCACGAGTGCCTGCTGCCGTGCCTGGAATCTTGATGAACAGGTTGGGACGCCCGGCACGTTCGTGAAGCGCCACCGCGGCCTTGATGGTGCCGGCCGTGTCGTCCGCCAGCAAGGGCGACACCTCCAGCGATACCCAGCCGTCGATCCCGCCGGTGGCGTCATGGACCGGGCGAAAGAGATCTGCGGCCTGGGTCAAATCCTCCAGCGCCAGTTCGAAGAACAATGCCTCGCCTGATTGGCCCATAGCGGTTTTTTGATGGATGGCTTCGTCGTAAAAGTCAGCGTCATGAATGGCCTTCTCGAAAATCGTTGGGTTGGAGGTCAGTCCCGTCACTGAATACTCGCTGATATAGCGGCTGAGGGTGCCGCTGGTCAGCAGACCACGGGTGATGTTGTCGAGCCAAAGACTCTGACCGAGATCATGCAGTTGTTGCGTTGCCTTCATGGGGCCTCCAATGGTGTTGAGATACGGTTTCTTTCGCCAGCAGTTCATAGCTGGAAATGACATCGAACAATTCCTCGTCAATCGAGCTTTGGCGCAGGCGGTGGAATGTGCCGTGAAGGCCTTCCAGCAATTCATCGATGTTCTTGTCGGCGCGTTCCATCGCCGCCAGGCGACTTGTATTCTCGCTCGCCAGGGATTCAGCGCAAGCCCGGAACAGCGCGCGCAGCGTCGCGCTGCCGCGGACCGAGACGATCACGTCGAGATTCGACAAGCCCGCTTTGTTTTCCATGTTTGCTCCCGCTGATCCACCCTTGGTCATGGCTTTGCCTCCAGAACGGCTGGTGGAAACTGGTGGGATTGACTTTCAACTTCGTTGTTGCGGCAATGCCCACCGGGTGATTCGCAGTGGTTCATTTGGAGAGTCCATTTTTCCGGCTACCTGGCGCCGCCTGATCCCCGACCTGAGCCGCCAGACCGTCCTGGCGGCCTCGCTGCCGGTATTGTTCATCGGCACGCATGGCGATCTGCTGACTCATATCGACTGGCTTCCCAACCACGGCGTTATCAACACGCCATTTGATCATGGCGACCTTCAGGGCGTCGTTCACGACCAGGCAGGCGACCATGGCGTAAACAAAAATCGCGAGCGTTTGCCACCAGGGCAATGGCAGGAGATCCGGGAGCCCCACGAAGGTCATGACGGTGCCCAGAAGCGCATCCGCCGTGAGAGCTGAGAGGAAGGTCTTGCTGGGCAGCGTCGCCCAGAACCAGCGGCGCTCCCGCGCCGACACGATGGAGAATACGGCAAAGTAGAGCAGCATCAGGAAACTGAAGGTGTAGAGGGCATTGTCGTTGCTTGCCAAACCGAAATGCGACCAGCCGAGCCACAACAGGAGCAGCGTTTCGGCCACCATCGCGATACCCAGCACGACGGACACGGTGATGAAGCCACCGATGTTCCAGGTTTCCGGTGTCCTCGATGGCCGGACGTTGTCGGTGGCCAGGGAGATCTTTGCGAAGTCCGTCATGAAGACCAGCAGCAGCATGGCAAAGGCGGAGACGACGAACTTGCCGGTGACGACGAAGGCGATGGCCACGAAGGCGGCCTTGAGGATGGTCCGGCTGATCTTGTTGATGATCCAGGTCAGAATGCGCTGGTAGATGGTTCGCCCCTGCTCGACCAGGGCCACGATGTTGGTCAGCCCCGGTTCGGTCAGCACGACGCTGGCGGCGCCCTTGGCGACGTCGGTGGCGCTGCTGACGGCGATGCCCACTTCGGCCTGGCGCAGCGCTGGCGCGTCGTTAACGCCGTCGCCGGTCATGCCGGTCACATGTCCCGCGGCCTGCAGGTGCTGCACCACGAGGTATTTGTCCTCCGGATAGACCTCGGCGAAGCCGTCGGCGCCGGAGAGTAAGTCCACCGACTCGTTGCTGGCCTGGGCGCCCGCCGCCTTCAGGTCCGCGACGCGGCGGATGTTGGGTAGCCCGACGCCCTGGCCGATTTCACGCGCCACCGCCAGCGCGTCGCCGGTGAGCATCTTTACCGGTACGCCGAGGTCATGGAGCGTGGCGATGAGTTGCCTGGCGTCCGGCCGCGGTGGATCATACAGGGACACCAGGCCGAGCAGCGCCGGGGCGCCCGTCTCGGGGCCGCGCGCCACCGCCAGTGTCCGATAGCCCTTGGCGGCCGTCTCGCTCATCTGCGCCTCCAGCGCCTCGATTGCCGGGGGCTGCAGTCCACAGGCCTCGGCGACAGTGCGTACGGCGCCTTTCATCACGCGCAGCCGCTGTCCGTTCTGTTCGACCACGGCTTCGGTGCGGCGGTTTTTCGCATCGAAGGGCGAGAAGGAGACCGGGGTTACCGCGGGCGCACCATCGAAGACGTGATGCGCCTTCGCCGCAGCCAGGAAAGCCAGGTCGATCGGATCCTGATTGGCCTCCTGCGAGGCAAGTGCCCCGGCCGACAGCACGTCGGATTCCGTCGCCTGCTCCAGCGGGATCACGCCGGTGACGGCGAGCTGGTTCATGGTGATCGTGCCCGTCTTGTCCACACAGAGCACGTCCATGGTCGCGGCATCCTCGGCGGCGGACAGACGCGTGACCAGCACGCCGCGCTTGGCCAGCTCCTTCGACCCGACGGCCATGCTGACGGTGAACATCACGGGGAGGGCGACCGGCACCGCACTCATCAACAGGACGAGCATAAGCGGAGCCATTTCCATGAGCGCCGCGCCGCGGATCAGCGACAACACGATCACCACCGCCAGCAGCGCGCCGACGATGATGAACAGCCAGCGCACGACCTTGGCCACCACCGCCTCGATGTGCAGCTTGGGGCGCGCCTCCTGCACCAGTTCCGTGGTGCGGCCGAAGTAGGTTTTCGCCCCGGTCAGCATGACCACGCCGTTACCCTCGCCGCGGCGGACGACGGAGCCCGAGGCGAGCACTTCGCCGGGCGCCTTGTCCGCGTCCTTCGACTCGCCGGTGAGGGCTGACTGGTCCACGCTCAAGGCTTCCGTGAGGAGCTTCACGTCTGCCGGGATGATGTCACCGGGGCGCACGCGAACGATGTCGCCGGGAACCAGTTCGCGGGCCGGAACGACCTGCCAGTTCGAATCACGCAGCACACGCGCACTGACCTGCAAGCGCCGCCGCAGGGCCTCGACGACGCCGGCGGCGCGGTGCTCCTGCATGAAGCCCAGTACAGCGTTGATAAACAGCAGCGCGCCGACTACGGCGAGGTCCGAATATTTTCCGAGGATCGCCGACAGGACCATGATCAGCTCGAGCATCCACGCCGAGAGGCCCCAGAACTTGCCGAGGAACTTGAGCACCGGGTGCCCTTTTTGTTCGGTCACTTCGTTGTAGCCGTGCTCCTTGCGGCGAACCTCCACCTCTGCGTGGGTGAGCCCGGTGTCGGGGTTCACATGGAGCGCCGCGAGCGTATCGGGAAGCGACGCGGAGGCGACGTCGGGGGGCTTGCCGTTTGCCGACTTTGCGGGCCTCGATGCGTCTTCGGATTTATTCTGGGTCGTTTGCATCGTGGATATCCTCTCCGGCACTTCTGCCGTTTACGACGGTTGCGCGGGGGTTGCCGCGCCCCACTGCCAGTTGCGGATCTCCGGCATGTCTTCACCGTGCTGGTCGATGTACTGCTTGTGCTCGATCAGTTTGTCCTTGAGCCGCTGCTTCAGATAAATACCCTTGTCGCCAGTCTGGGGCAAGCGGTCGATGGTGTCCATGACGAGATGGAAGCGGTCCAGATCGTTCAGTACCGTCATGTCGAAGGGCGTGGTGATGGTGCCCTCTTCCTTGTAGCCGCGGACGTGGATGTTGTCGTGGTTGGTGCGGCGGTAGGTCAGTCGGTGGATCAGCCACGGGTAGGCATGAAAGGCAAAAATGACCGGCTTGTCCTTCGTGAACAGTTCGTCGAAATCCGTGTCGCTTAGCCCGTGGGGGTGCTCGGTCTGCGGCTGCAGCTTGAACAGATCGACGATGTTGACCACGCGGATTTTCAGCTCGGGCAGATGCGCGCGCATGATGGAGACGGCGGCAAGCGTCTCCAGCGTGGGCACATCGCCACAACAGGCCATGACCACGTCGGGGGCAGCACCCTGGTCGTTGCTGGCCCATTGCCAGATGCCGATGCCTTCGGTGCAGTGTTTGACGGCGGCGTCCATCGTCAGCCACTGCGGCGCTGGGTGCTTGCCCGCAATCACGACGTTGACGTAGCGCCGACTGCGCAGGCAGTGGTCCATCACGGAAAGCAGGCAGTTGGCATCCGGGGGCAAATATACACGGACAATCTCCGCCTTCTTGTTGGCCACCACGTCGATGAAACCGGGATCCTGATGGGTGAAGCCGTTGTGGTCCTGGCGCCAGACATGCGAGGCCAGCAGGTAGTTGAGCGAGGCGATCTTGCGCCGCCACGGCAGCTGTGATGTGACTTTCAACCATTTGGCGTGCTGGTTGAACATCGAATCGACGATGTGAATAAAAGCCTCGTAGCAGTTGAAGAGCCCATGCCGCCCAGTGAGCAGGTAGCCCTCGAGCCAGCCCTCGCATTGGTGCTCGCTGAGCATCGAGTCGAGCACCCTTCCGGTTGGGGCGAGGAATTCGTCGTTCGGCACGGTCGCGGCATCCCATTGGCGGTTGGTCGTTTCAAACAGCGCTTCCAGGCCATTGGAGAGCGTCTCGTCGGGCCCAAAGATCCGGAAGTTGCGCTGCTCGTCGTTCAGCTTCGCCACATCGCGCAGGAATGGCCCGAGCACATGGGTGTCGCCGATGCCGGGTGCTCCCGGCGCAGGCACGTCGGCCGCGTAGTCGCAGAAGTCCGGCATGCGCAGGTCGCGCAGCAGCATGCCGCCGTTGGCGTGGGGATTGGCGCCCATGCGCCGTTCGCCCTTGGGCGCAAGCTCGGCCAATTCCGCTTTCAGGCGGCCCTCGTCATCGAAGAGTTCCTCCGGCCGGTAGCTTCTCAGCCAGTCTTCCAGCAGCTTGAGATGTTCGGGATGGGCGTTTGGGTGGAGCGGCACCTGGTGCGCCCGGAAAGTGCCTTCGACCTGCAGACCATCGACAACCTTCGGTCCGGTCCAGCCTTTGGGTGACGCCAGAACGATCATCGGCCAGCGCGGACGTGTAAGGTTGCCGTGGACGCGGGCATCCTGCTGTATGGCCTTGATGCTCTTCACCGCAGCGTCGAGCGCCGAGGCCATGGCCTCGTGCATCAGCGCGGGCTCGTGACCCTCGACGAAGATGGGCGTCCAGCCATAGCCGCGGAGCAACTGTTCCAGCTCCTCGCGCGTGATGCGGGCGAGGACGGTGGGGTTGGAAATCTTGTAGCCGTTGAGATGCAGGATCGGCAGCACCGCACCGTCGCTGACCGGATCGAGGAACTTGTTGGAATGCCAGGCCGTAGCCAGCGGCCCGGTTTCCGCTTCGCCGTCACCGACGACGCAGGCGACGACGAGCTCGGGATTGTCGAACACCGCCCCGAACGAATGGCTGAGCGAATAGCCGAGCTCGCCGCCCTCGTGGATCGAGCCCGGACATTCCGGCGAGGCGTGGCTGGGAATGCCGCCGGGAAACGAAAACTGCATAAAGAGCTTCTGAAGCCCGGCCTCATCCTGGCCGATGTCGGGATAGACCTCGCTGTAAGTACCCTCGAGATAGGTGTTGCCGACGACGGCCGGGCCGCCGTGCCCGGGGCCGGAGACGTAAATCATGTTCAGGTCATATTTCTTGATGATCCGGTTCAGGTGCACATAAATGAAGTTCTGCCCGGGGGTCGTGCCCCAGTGCCCGAGCAGCATGTGCTTCACGTCCGCGAGCGCCAGCGGCCGTTTGAGCAGCGGATTGTCGTAAAGATAAATCTGGCCAACCGACAGATAGTTGGCGGCACGCCAGTAGGCATCGATCTTGTGAAGCAGTTCAGGTGTGAGGGTGTTGGTTTTCATTGTCTAGGTTCCCCGAGTTAGCCGGGTTTTAGGGCACAGGATATCCGGCATGGTTTTCATTTCAGGGTGAACAGCGCACTTCACTGGCAGGTATTGAACGCACGATCATTTCTTGTTCTGGTTGTTAATCATCACCAGCAAGACAACCACCAGTACGCCGATCACCGTCCAAATCTACATCCCTCCACCCATTGAGCCGCCCGACCAGTTATTCATCCATCCGTCTGTATGGTTCAACACGAAATTCCTTACGTTGTGCTGCGATCAAACTATCATCTGAAATCCTGTTACCGTTTTATTTTCAGCATCCGCGCATTGATGGCAACAATCACCGTACTTGCAGCCATCAGTGCTGCACCCACAGCGGGTGTGAGCACCACGCCCCACGCGTAAAGTGCGCCGGCTGCCAGCGGAATAGCAACGACGTTGTAGCCCGTGGCCCAGACGAGGTTCTGTATCATCTTGCGATAGGTGGCACGGGAGAGCTGCACGATGGCCACGACATCCAGCGGATTGCTGCGCACCAGAATCACGTCGGCAGTTTCCACTGCCACATCGGAACCGGCACCGATGGCGATGCCCACATCGGCCTGTGCCAGCGCCGGGGCATCGTTCACGCCGTCGCCGGTCATGGCCACCAACACGCCCCGGGATTGGACCTCTTTCACTTTGGCGGCTTTGTCCTGCGGCAGGACTTCGGCGAAGTATTCATCCAGTCCGAGTTGGTCCGAGACCCATTTGGCCGTGGCCTTGTTATCGCCGGTAAGCATCATGCAGCGGATGTTCAAGGCCTTCAGCGCATCGATGGCCTGCTTCGCCTCGGGTCGGACGATGTCGGCGAGGGCGATCGCCCCTTTCAATTGTCCATCTACTAGGACAAACACAACCGTCTTGCCTTGAGCTTGCAGCGGTTCAATGCGCTGATCGGTGAGCGCGATATTCTGTTCGTGCAAAAAACCCGGGCTAACCACTTTGACCTCTTTGCCATCGACCCTGCCTTCGGCGCCTTTGCCCGGGATGCTTTTGAAATTTTCTACCGGCAATTTGTCTTCCGAAGAATCGGCGATGGCCTTGGCGATCGGGTGTTCGGAATTCGCGTCAACGGAAGCCGCATATTTGCGCAGCGTGTCTTCGTCCATGTCCTGCGCCAGCAACAGTGTGTCGGTCACACCGAAGCGGCCCTCGGTCAGGGTGCCGGTCTTGTCAAAAATGATGGCCTGCAGTTTTCGGGCGCTTTCAAATGCAGAGCGATTGCGAATCAGCAGGCCGTTGCCTGCGGCCAGGGCCGTGGAGACGGCCACCACCAGCGGCACTGCCAGACCGAGCGCATGCGGACAGGTGATCACCATCACCGTCACCGCGCGTTCAATGGCGAAGGCCAACTCCTGGTTCATGAACACCAGCCAGACGAGGAAGGTAATGGCGCCGCCACCCAGGCCAATGAGGGTAAGCCACATCGCGGCGGTGTCGGCAAGGGTTTGGGTTTTCGACTTGCTTTCCTGGGCCTGTTTGACCAGGTCGATGACCTGCGACAGAAACGAATCCTTGCCGGTGCCTTTGACCTCGATGGTAAGCGAGCCCTCGCCATTGATGGAACCGCCAATGACCTTGCCGCCGGCCTTCCTGGCCACCGGAGTTGATTCCCCGGTAAGCATCGCCTCATTGACCGAGCTTTCGCCCTCGACGACGACGCCGTCCGCGGGAATTTTCTCGCCGGGTTTAATCAGGACTTTGTCATTCACCGCCAGTTCGCCCAGGGGCACGTCTTTTATGCCGCCATCGGGCATGAGCTTGTGCGCGTCTGAGGGCATGAGTTTGGCCAGCGCCTCCAGCGCCTTCGAGGCGCCCATCACCGAGTTCATCTCGATCCAGTGCCCCAGCAACATGATGTCAACCAAGGTGGCCAGCTCCCAGAAGAACACCTCGCCAGTCAGGCCGAACACCACCGCACTGCTGTATAGATAGGCGGTGCTGATAGCGACCGCGACCAGGGTCATCATTCCGGGTTGCAGGGACTTGAGTTCCTCGACCAAACCTTTGAGGAACGGCCAGCCGCCATACCAGAAGACCGCGGAAGAAAAGCCGAACAGGACATAGGCATCGCCGGAAAATTTGATGGCTCCGCCCAGGCCGACCAGTGTTTGCAGCATCGGCGAGAGCACGAGAATCGGCAGGGTCAAAACCAGCGAGATCCAGAAGCGCTTGCGGAAGTCCGCAGCCATGTGAGCATGGTGATTTTGATGGCCTTGGTGGTCGTGATGATCTTGGCCCTGCTCGTCCATGTGCATGTGGTCGGGATGCTTTAACCTGGCTTCCGCCCCCAGCCAATTTTGCTCGGCATGTCCTTGGGGTTTGCCTTCTTTCGTGTAGATGGCGTAGGCCTGTTTGGCTACTTCATCTTGCGTCGGATGTGTAGGGGGATCTTCTTTGGTCGTGTGTTCGTGATCATGTTCGTTCATGGCATGCACTCTTTTTTCGGTTTACTGGCTCACTTGGCATGAGCGCCGAGTCCGATGACTTTGCACACGGCGCGAGCAATCGTCAGCTCCTCATCCGTGCGAATGACGCGCACAACAACATGACCGCCCATTGCAGAAATCACGTCTTCATTCGCCGCATTTCGCTTTTCATCAATTTCAATTCCAAGAAATTCCAAGCCATCGCAGATCCGAGCACGAATGACTGGTGCGTTCTCACCGATGCCGCCCGCAAACACTATTGTGTCCAGTCCGCCCAGCGCTGCCGTGTATGCACCGATCCATTTTTTGACCTGGTAGCAAAACAGCGCGACCGCTTCAGCGGCGCGCACATCATGCGCCTCGCACTCCAGCAGGTCGCGCATGTCGGAACTGGTTTCGGATATGCCGAGCAACCCGGACCGGGAGTTGGTCATCTCGTTGAATTGTTTTGCGCTCATTTTTTCAGTGCGCGCCAGATACCAGACCAGTCCGGGATCGAGATCGCCGGAGCGGGTGCTCATGGGCACGCCTGCAGTCGGGGTGAAGCCCATGCTGGTGTCTATGCTCTTGCCATCACGCACCGCAGCCAGGCTGGCGCCATTGCCGAGGTGCGCCAGGATCACGCATCCCTTTGTTGCAGCCGGGTCGCCGAGGCTGGCGAGTTCCTCCATCAGGAATTCATATGACAAGCCGTGAAATCCGTAGCGTTTTATACCCTGCGCTTCATAGCGGCGCGGGATCGTCAGCAACTGCGCCACGCGGGGGAGGTCATGATGAAAAGCCGTGTCGAAACACGCCACCTGGTTCATATCCGGAAATCGGCGATGAAAAGCGTCTGTCAATAAGATTTCCTCTGGCAAATGCTCGGGATCAAACGGACTGAGCTGACGCAAGTCTTCAATCATTTCCGGCGTGATGCGTTGCGGTTTCCAGTACTTTGGCCCGCCATGCACCACGCGATGTCCCACTGCCGCCAGCGCGCGGTGTTCGATATGTTGCTCAATCCAGTCCAACAGCAGTGCCACCGCGGCCGGGTGGTTCGGTACCGTCATGGGACGCGAGAAGTCATCTGCCGGGCTCAAACCCCTGACGGCGAAACGACCGATCGCAAGACCCACTCCTTCAATCTTTCCTCCCAATGTTCGCGTCAACGACTCGTCCAGGTCGAACAACGCAAACTTGATGCTCGACGAACCGGCATTGATCGTCAGGATGGAGCGTGCAGGTTTGGAATTCATGGCCAGTCCCGTCATGGCGGAGGGTCCAGCGGCGATGGCTTCCCTGGACTGCTCTGTGAAGTTTCAGCCGGGTAGGTGATACGCAAGCCGTGGACCTTGGCAAAGGACGTGAGGGCATGAACCTTGGAGCTGGTTGCGCTCAGAATGTCTTCGCTGGGGATTCCGTGAACCAGCAACGCATCCGCGATGAGCGAACGATGACATCGCCATGGCACGGCTTCGGCGCACATCACCGCGACCCTCTCCCGGTTTGCCAATTGGATCAATTGCTGGATCGCCTGCTCAAACTCCGCCGATTGCATGTAATCTGCGTAGCCGCGAAAAGAGGCGTTGCGCCAGCCCACATTGAGCGAGTCGCGTGTTGTGTGACGCAGGCCACCAAGTTCTTGCCTGTGCACGTAGCCAATGCCCGCAGTTTTCAGCGAAGCGGGCAGGCTGTCGCGATTGAACTGGGGATTGTGCCTCGAACGCGGCACCGTGCGCACATCGACCACAAGCGTTACAGAGTGAGCCTGAAGCAAGCGGATGAATTCCTCGATCGTGCGCGTGGAATGGCCAATCGTGAAAACGCAGGGCCTGGCTGGTTTCACGAGAGGCCCTCGCATGATTCGGAAAATTGCATTTGACGCGCGGCCATTTTGCTGCGGGTGGAAGCGGAAAATTCCACGAACTCATCGGGTTGGAACTTCCGGATTCGATGCGAATTCAGTTCATGCCGCTGGCTGCAGACCACGGCTATTTTCAATCCATGCCCTTGTGGGTTCGCTTTCATGGTGCCTGCTGTTCCACATTTCCGGCTGAGGCAACGCCGAGCAAGGTCGGCAAATCACAATCAATCATCTCGCCAATGTGCTCGACCATGATGTCAGCGGGCGGATAGGTGGCGACATTCCTTGCATCCAGCGCGTAATGCCCCTGGCGTGGAAAGACCGTCGTCAACCGGTTGCCCAGGATATCTTTCATTGCCGCCAGAATGCGCAGCTTGTCGTCCACCATGACGTAATGACGGGCTGGGTAGAGACTCTGGACGGCATCGAGCATCTGCTCCTTGTGGAGATAAATCAGCACCCGCCCCTCGACCGCGTCCCACAATCCCGATCGCTGCGTCTTGCGCGGCTGGAACACCACATCGCCATCCGACAGGATGACCGTCGGGCCCCAAGTGCGAAGATGCCGGAGCACATTGATGGCGCCGGGATAAAGCCGCGTCGCGAACGGATAGTCCACCAGAAACGAAGACATCAGCAGCAGCCGCGGGTCGTTCAGCTTCCCCAGCCGATAGCGCTGCAAGGCACCCAGATAGTCCGCATACCCGAGCTCAGCGCGCAGCGCTTCGAAAATTTCCCAGTACCGGTCACGGCTGTCGCGGCCAAACGTCTTCCGCAAATGATCGTCAAGGTCCGCCACAATGCGATCGTTGTCGATCAGTGTGTTGTCCACATCGAGCAGAAACACCACGTTTTCGGGTACTGTCATGCGGCCTCGCATTACTCTGTCGGTAGGGGGTTGTGCCAGCAGCCATCTGGCGCGATCAGCGCATCAGCGTCTTTTGGCCCCCAACTGCCGCGCCTGTAAGGGCGGGTCGGGTGGTGCGTCTTCAACACGGGATCAACCACGGCCCAGGCGGCCTCTACTGCGTCCTGGCGGATGAACAATGCGCCGTCGCCAGCCACGGCGTCTCCCAATAGCCGTTCATAGGGTGATTCTTCTCCCGGTTGTTCATCAAGCAGGTAGAGCTCACGCTGATCGCCGACAAATTCTTTGCCGGCCCGCTTGACGCGGGCCGCAAGGGCGATGGCCGAATTGGGCGAGAGCCGGAAGCGCAGATAGTTCGCTTCACAACTCACCGGTGCCGAATCGGTAAAAAGCCTTTGCGGGGGTGGTTTGAGCTGAACCAGTACTTCGGTGGCGGTCACAGCCAGGCATTTTCCTGAGCGCAGGTACCAGGGCACCCCGTCCCAGCGCCACGAGTCGATAAAAAGCCGCAACGCACAAAACGTTTCCACATCGGAGTCATTCGCCACGCCCGACTCTTTCCGGTAGCCGGTGTACTGGCCGCGCACCACGTCGGCTGGCTGCAGCGGGCGCATGGCCTGAAAGACCTTGCTGCTCTCGCCTTGGACAGCGCCATACCCCTGATAGGCCGGCGGTTCCATGGCCAGCAGAGCGACAATCTGGAACAGGTGGTTCTGGATCACATCGCGCAGACAGCCGGAGCTTTCATAAAATGCGCCGCGCCCTTTCACGTCAAAATCCTCGGACAGCGTGATCTGGACGCTGGCCACGTTGTTCCGGTTCCAGATCGGCTCCAGAAAGGAATTGGCGAAGCGGAAATAAAGGATATTCATGATCGCCTCCTTGCCGAGGAAGTGGTCGATGCGGAAAATTGAATCTTCCGGGAATACCGATTGCGCGATGTGGTTGAGCTTGCGCGCGGAGGCCAGGTCGCGTCCGAACGGTTTTTCAACGATGACGCGCGCATTCGCAGCCAAACTCGCCTTTCCGAGACCCTGGATGACAGTGGCGAACAAGAAAGGCGGTATGGCCAGGTAATGGGCCGGGTGCCTGGACTTTCCCAACGCGTTTTTGATCGCCGTGAACGTTGCGGCATCGTTATAGTCCCCGCTCACATAGTTGAGCCGCGACAGCAGGTGATCGAGGGCGCGCCGGTCATCAATTTTGCCAACAGCCCTGATGCTGTCGGTCGCCCGCTTGCGAAGTTGCGTTAGCGTCCATGGCGAAGACGCAACTCCGATCACCGGCATATCGAAAGTGCCCCGTTGGGCCATCGCGTAGAGTGCCGGGAAGATTTTTTTGTAGACCAGATCACCGGTCACACCGAAAAGCACCAGCGCGTCGGAACGCACTGCATGACCGCTGGTTTTTCCCATTTCAGTCAACCGCCTTTCTCTCTCTCGTCATGCCCGCCAAACTGCTTGCGCATGGCGGAAAGTATCCGGTTGGCATAGTCGGCATTGCCGCGCGACTCAAAGCGCTCGAATAGCGCCGCGCTGATCACCGGCACTGGAACGCCCTCATCAATCGCGGCCGCAATGGTCCAGCGTCCTTCGCCAGAATCGGAGACGCGGCCGGTGTAGTTTTTCAGGCCCGGGTCATCGCGGAGCGCAGCAGCAGTCAGGTCGAGCAGCCAGGATCCGATCACACTGCCGCGCCGCCAGACCTCCACGATTTCCGGCAACTCAAGCAAGTATTGGTAGTGCTCGGGATGCCGCAAGGGGGTGGTTTCGGCATCGACGGCGCTTGACCGTGCACCAATGTTGGCGTTTTGCAAGATGTTCAGGCCCTCGGCATAAGCGGCCATGAGTCCGTACTCGATGCCATTGTGGACCATCTTGACGAAGTGCCCGGCACCATGCGGACCGCAATGAAGGTAGCCCTGTTCGGCCGTGCTTGTGTGGTTGTCCCGGCCTGGCGTGACGGGTACCGCATCGCCTCCGGGGGCGAGCGTGGAAAAAATGGGGGCCAGGTGCTGCACGATGTCTTTTTCCCCGCCGATCATCAGGCAGTAGCCGCGTTCGATGCCGAAGATGCCGCCACTGGTTCCGGCATCGACATAATGGATTTTGCGTGATTTGAGCTCGGTGCCGCGCCGAATATCATCATGGTAGTAGGAGTTGCCGCCATCGATGATGATGTCGTCAGCGTCGAGCAATGGGGTAAGCGTCGTCAGAACCTGATCGACCACCGCGGCCGGCAGCATCAGCCAGACCACGCGCGGCCGCGTCAGCAGAGACACGAAACTTTCGAGTGAACCCGCTCCAATGGCCCCCTGGCTGTGCAGCTCTTTCACGGCGTCCGCATGAATGTCATGGACAACACATTCGTGGCCACCTTTCATGAGACGACGTGTCATGTCGCTGCCCATGCGTCCCAAGCCAATCATGCCGAGTTGCATACGATATTTCCTTGTGTTGTATTCAAAGGGCTTTCGCGCCCATGTGGCATTGCGGGCGTGCCTGCAGCCGCGTCAACTGCAATCAAGATCAATTTACCGGAGCCTGCGCCAGTCTTTTGTCGGACAAAACCGCTTTCTTATGGTTCCTCAGCCAGCGCTGCCATCGCGCGAAGCATCCGCAGGCATGGAGTTGCCCAAGTCGGTCAATCGCTGTTTTGAACGCTCGCGCCGGGAATCCAGAAGCATGCTGCTGCGGTGGCAGGTTGATTGGCCTGCTGATCAACCTGCGGCACCGCTTCACATCGAGAGCAATGGCGGACTATCGGGTTGTCGCCCTGGGGCAGCTGGCCATCACGGGTTTTGCAGCAATGCGGCCGGCTCTTCACTGGCCAGCACGGTGGCAGCCCAGAGTGCCAACTTGCCTGCATCGGCGCGCAGTATCTGCTGCTTGACCGCTAGAATTTGTGACGGATGCATGGAAAAGCTGCGCAACCCCAGTCCCAGCAACAGGCGCGTCATGGTCACGTCCCCGGCCATTTCGCCGCAGACGGTGACGCCTTTTCCCTGGCGCTGGCATTCCGAGATGGTGTCGGCGATCAGCCGCAGCACGGCCGGATGGCATGGGTCATACAGATGCGCCACCGACTCATCCGCGCGGTCTATCGCCAGCGTGTACTGGATCAGGTCGTTGGTGCCGATTGACAAAAAGTCAAAATTCCTGAGAAAGAGCTTGAGCGTGAGGGCCGCGGCCGGAATCTCAATCATGGCGCCCAGCCGTACCGGGCCGTAGGCAATGCCCTGGTTGTCCAGCAATACACGAGCATGGTCTATCAGCGCCATGGTCTGGCGAATCTCGCTGGCATGGGTCAGCATGGGCACCAGAAGATTAACCGGGCCATGCGCGGCAGCCCGCAAAATGGCGCGTAGCTGTGCCAAAAACATTGGCGGATCGGCCAGACTCCAGCGGATGGCGCGCAAACCCAGCGCCGGGTTCAGGTGACGGTCCTGCGCCTTGCCGACCGGCCGGTCGAGGAGCTTGTCAGAACCAATATCCACGGTGCGAATGGTGACCGGCAAGCCGTGCATGCCTTCAATGGCTTTGCGATAAGCCAGGTATTGCTCATCCTCATCGGGCAACTTGCCAGAGCGGCCCATGAACAGGAATTCGGTGCGAAAAAGCCCCACGCCGACGGCACCGGCCTTGACGGCACCCAGCGTGTCGTCGGGCATTTCGATATTGGCCAGCAGCTCAACGCGCTGGCCGTCCATGGTGACAGCGGGCGTGTGCTTGAGCCGGTTCAGCCGTTCGCGCTCCAGCTCGCCCTGGCGCTGCTGGAACCCGTATTCAGCCAAAATGATGGGCGAAGGGTCAACAATCAGCACACCGGCATCGCCGTCGATGATGACCCAGTCGTCCTGTTTAATCAACTGGCTCGCGCTGCGCGCGCCCACCACCGCCGGAATGTCCATGCTGCGCGCCACGATCGCCGTGTGTGAGGTCTTGCCGCCGACATCGGTCGCAAATCCGGCAAACAGGCTTTGCTTGAACTGCAGCATGTCCGCCGGAGAAATATCGTGCGCCACCAGCACCAGCGGCACATCCATGGTGTCGTCCAGCAGCAGATCCTGCTGCGATTGCTTGCGGCTGCTGCCAGCCCGTACAGCGGCCTGCACCGGCGAAGCCACGCCTTTCATGTGGCGCAAAATCCGCTCGACCACCTGCTCCAGATCGGCCTTGCGCTCGCGCAGATATTCGTCTTCCATGTCGTCGAATTGGCGCGCAATGAGCTCGTATTGCGTGGTCAGCGCCCATTCGGCGTTGTAATGCCGTTCGGTGATCCAGTGCTTCACGCCGTTGGTGAGTTGCTCGTCCTGCAACAGCATCAGATGCACATCCAGCAAGGCGGCAATTTCGTGCGGTGCGTCTTTGGGCAGATCATGCTGCAAACGCACAATTTCTTCCATCACGGCATTGCGGGAAGCCCTGACCCGCTTGATTTCTTCCTCTGCCTTTTCGGTCTCAATAAAGTAGTGAGCCACGTCAGCGCGGCTTGACGCCACCAGTACGGCGCGGCCAATCGCGACACCGCGCGAGACTGCCAAGCCATGAATCGAGAAGGTCATTCAACTGTCCTGCAAAAAATCGGAGCCGATGACCATGCGGTCAGACTGGAAGAATAATTTTCCGCCAGGCCGACCCAAGGTGAAACAGCCCCCTCGGGGGGCAGCGTAG
>DHWX01000080.1 GCA_002413395.1 Polaromonas sp. UBA5171
CCACATGCCCTTGCGCTTGGACGCTGCAATCTTGTCCCGGATCCGCTCACCCGTGACCTCCCGCTCAAACTGGGCAAAGGACAAGAGCACATTCAAGGTCAATCGCCCCATGGAGGTCGTGGTGTTGAACTGCTGGGTGACGGACACAAAGCTTACCCCCTGCGCATCAAAGAGTTCCACCATCTTGGCAAAGTCCGCCAGGGAGCGCGTTAGGCGATCCACCTTGTAAACCACCACGACTTGCACCTTCCTAGCCGTAATGTCCGCCAGCAGTCGTTTCAGACCCGGACGCTCGACGTTGCCGCCGGAGAAACCTCCATCGTCAAAGGACCTGTCAACACTGACCCAGCCCAGTGCCTTCTGGCTCAGGATGTAGGCAGCACAGGCTTCACGCTGCGCATCAAGACTATTGAATCCCTGCTCCAGCCCTTCTTCCGAAGACTTGCGGGTGTAGATCGCACAAGGAATGACATCCTGCTTCATTTACGAATTCCAAAGAACAAGGGACCCGACCAATGGGTGCCGGTGATGGCTCTGGCAACGGCGCTCAGGCTGCGATAGGTCTGACCAGCATAGGCAAAGCCCTGATCCAAGACCGCCACCTGATGCGTTGTGCCTTGCCATTCGCGCACCAGGCGGGATCCTGTTGCCAGAGCGGGAGTCGCAACAGTGTCGAGTGAGCGCTTACGCCGACCCATGCTGGCTGCTTTGGACCATTGCGGATGGGCTTGGAGTTGCAGGTTCCAGGCCAGTGCAAGATAAAGCAGGGTGGACTTGCTGTGGCGCGGTGGTGGTGTACCGAACATGGCGGTCCAACGCTCACTCAAGGCCGATCGGTCCAGCTGACCCAACTCGGCCAATCCGGTAGTGACAGCATCCTCACTCACGCTGCGACCTGGTCGACAATCTGGTAGGTGCGTGACTGGCCGTTGGCCGTGGGAGTCGTCACCACGTTCAATCCCAGTCGCTTGCGCAGGGCTCCGCTGATGACGCCACGCACGGAGTGCGCTTGCCAACCGGTCAGAGCCATCATCTCT
Source organism: Polaromonas sp. UBA5171 (assembly GCA_002413395.1). Lineage (GTDB taxonomy): Bacteria > Pseudomonadota > Gammaproteobacteria > Burkholderiales > Burkholderiaceae_C > Polaromonas. The sequence continues at coordinate 1,038 of DHWX01000080.1, forward strand.
TCAATCGTCACGCCGGTGGTCGATCGCAGACTGGCGATGAGCCGGGATTGTTTGCTTTGAATTGCTGCGGGATGGGCAGTCGCAGCAGGGAGCAGCTTTGCCGCAGTCCGTATGCTGGGCTTTGCTGGCTTGGCGGCTGGTTGTACTGAATTCAACTTGATAACCGCCTTGACCGGCAATTTGGTGGGTGCAGTCTTGGCTGACTTGGCTGCTGCCCGAATAGGCGCTGTGGCAGCTGTTTTGGTGTTGGCCTTGATCGGGGCCTTGGGTTTGACGCTCATACGTATCTCCTGGTGTATCCACCGCGACAACCGCGGCGGTGCACCAGTAACGCTCTTGTGCGCTCAGGTATCAAGTCATTTGTGCAGCCCTGCCACGCCAGTGGCATGAATGCCTATTTATGCAAAAGTGTTGACTTTGGTGCCCACCCACGGGCCCCTGCTGGAAAGAGCTGGTTGTGGCAATGCCTGAAGTAGCGAGGCCGCAGAATTGGCCAGCATATCCATAGCCTTCCTAAAGGTTTTGTCGCGATAAGGGCCAGCAGCCGAACCGAGTTGCGTTGTTGATTTTGAAATCAAGCAGCGAGACGATAGAACTGCTGTGCTGCGGACATGGCTGTGCCATCGGGGCATTTCATTTGCCCCTTGCGAATCATGTGCATGGTCTCGATGCCGGCGATGATGATTCGGGCACTCCAGAACGATTTGAATCCGAGCATCGGTTGGGTGACTCTTTTGACGGCCCTGTGGTCCTGCTCGATGATGTTGTTGAGATATTTGTTTTGACGCATCAGGATGTCAACACAGGCATCAGTCTTGACGCTTTCAATGGCGGCCGTATTGGCACCGCTTTTGTCGATGGTGATCTTCTCTGGCACATCGTGCAGGTTGATGGCACGTTCCAGAAAGCGTCGCGCCGCAGCCTTATCTCGTTTTGCAGTGAGCAAAAAATCAACTGTCTCTCCATCGCGATCAACGGCACGGTAGAGGTACTTCCACTGGCCAGACACCTTGATGTAGGTTTCATCCATCCTCCAGCTTTTACCCACGGGACGCTTGCGGTTGCGAAAAACGGCGGCCAGAACCGGCAGCATCTTGATCGCCCAGCGATGAACAGTGGAGTGATCCACGAAAACACCGCGTTCCTGCATCATTTCCTCAATGTGACGCAGGCTCAACGGGTAGGCCACGTACCAGCGCACGCAGGTGAGCATGACTTCCAGCGGGTAGTGAAACCGTTTAAGCACCTTGCGCAGCGTGCTGTTGATCAAACTTTGGCGGAAATCAAGCATGGCTCAGATTGTCGTTTGTGCTTACTGCGACACAACCAGCCGGCCTTCATCGGCCTCTTCCGAGCTCATTCGCTATGGCACTTTGAGACCGCAGCCCCGAACGAAAATTATGGGTGCCAACTCCTGCGTTTGAACCTTGGGCCACCACCGTCCCATTGACTTTCATTGTGTGATGTCGTTCGATAGGGCCGTTGGCTTGAACACGATACTGCGAGTATCGTGTTGCATTCTGTTTGGAACTTAACCAGTGAAAATCGATTTTGAACGAAGCGCGCTGAATAAATAAACGCGTTGCCGCTGACCAGCCCCGGAGGCCGACCATCAGAACAGTTGTTGCGCTTCTTTCAGCAATTGCCTTGAAAAGACTGCCTTGGGCCCATTAGACCAGAGAAGTCCCATGCGCCGTATGGGAACCGGTGGCGGCAGGGGGATCCGCACAACCCTAAGGCCCTCCGGCCATGGTGGTGTCCAGTCTGGCAACAGCGCAACACCGAGTCCCTGGTGGACGAACGCAGCAATAGCATGCAGGCCATCGATCTCAATACGCTCCTGCGGCTGAATGTGGCGCTCGCGAAGGTAGTTGTCGGCCAACCTTCCACCCCACATGCTCCGGTCATACCGAATGAAGGGCTCGTTAGCCAGCAACTCCAGCGGGTCGCGCCCGGCCATACTCTCAGGTGCCAGCACGCAAAGTGGTTCCTCCACCAGAATCCTCCATTCGCAAGACTTGGGTAGCGCAAACTGCGGCTCGACAATCACTGCAGCGTCCAACGTCCCGTTGGTCACGCGCTGGTACAGCATGCCGGAGTTGCCCGGCTCAATGTAGACCACCAGTTTGGGATAGCGCTGATAGAGGCCGCGAAGCAAGGGCGCAACCACACCACTCAGAGCCGACGCCGAAGCACCAAGCCGAAATTCGCCCAGCGGGGCATCGTCGTTGGCAATCGCATGCAGGTTACGGACATCGCGCAACACCTCCCGCGCATGGGCAAGGATGCGCACACCCGCTTCGGTGGCCTTGACGGTACGGCCAGCCCGTCGAACCAGCGTCGTTCCCAAGCTGTCCTCTAGCGACTTAACCCGCGCTGCCACCGCTGCAGGTGACAGATCCAGCCGACGCGCGGCCTCTGCCATGGAACCGAACTCAACCACCATGACAAAACTTTGAAGGAACTGAGTCTCCATTTTGGGAAAAAAGTTTAATTATCGTCTGAAGACGGGAAATGGTGATTGTTGAATTTTCCACTGGCGACAACAATGCCGGCAATGCAACGGTGGAAGCCGTCGCAACATTGCTCATAGCCTGGAAGCACACCATGCAACTTTCCCGTCGCGACGCCCTGTGGGGCATCACCAGCCTGTTGGCGACAGCCACCCTGCCCGTCGCCGCCGGCGGCTTCCCGGACAAGCCCGTGAAAATCACGGTGGGTTTCGCCGCCAGTGGTGCTGCAGACATCGTCGCTCGCCAACTGCGGGCCAAGCTCACCGAACAGACAGGACAGGCGTTCATTGTCGACAACAAGCCGGGGGCGACTGGAACGGTCGCAGCGACCGCCCTTTGCGCGCTCACCAGCAGACGGTTATTCGCTGATGCTCTGCTCGCAGTCAACGATGGTGGTGGCGCCTGTTATTTACCCTAAACCAGGGTTTGATCCGGTCAAGGACTTCACCCCTCTGACGATGCTGGTAACCATGCCCATGTTGCTGGTGGTCCACCCCTCGGTTTGTGCCAAGAACGTTCAGGAACTCATGGCGCTGGCCAGGAGCGGCAAGGAGATGACGTACGCGTCTGCAGGCGCGGGTGGGCCGCAGCATGTGGCGGGTGAACTATTTGCCAGCATGGGAAAACTCACTTGGGTCCACGTACCATACAAGGGCGAGGCTCCAGCCTTGACCGACCTGCTCGGTGTCCATGTTCAGGCCATGTTCGCCAACCTACCGGCCGTCTTACCCTACGTTCAGTCAGGCAAGCTGCGCGCGCTGGCCATCAGCAGCGCAAAACGGCACCCCAATCTGCCCGATTTACCCACGGTCGCTGAGGCCGCCAGCCTGTCCGACTACGACGTCCAAACATGGTATGGCCTGTTCGCACCGGCCGGAATTCCAGAGCCCGTTGCCAGGAAACTGCGCGACGAAACTGTGGCAGCCCTGAAGTCCTCAGAACTCGCCCGCAAGCTGATCGGGCAGGGCTTCACAGTCGTGGGAAATGCCCAGCCGAACTTCGCGGGCTTCGTTAAATCTGAAGTGCCGCGCTGGGCGAGGCTGATCAAAGAAGCCAATATTCGTGTGGACTGAACATCATGATTAATCTGAGCGAGAAACGCATCACTGGCCCGGTAATTCGGCTGCATCCGGCGGACAACGTCGTCGTAGCACGGGTCGACATTGGCATAGGCGCCACAGTGTCGTCCGAGGGCTTCACCAGCCGCAGCCAGGTGCCCGCCGGGCACAAGATCGCTGCCAGCGCGATTCGTCAGGGTGAGCCCATCCTGAAGTACAGCGTGTGCATCGGCTTCGCAGCCGCGGACATTGCCGCCGGCAGCTACGTCCATTCGCACAACGTGATCTTCCGCGAATTCGACCGCGACTACGCTTTTACCCGCGACTACGTTCCCACTCCGGTGCTGCCCGAAGCGGAGCAGGTACGCTTCATGGGCTACGTTCGCTCAGATGGCGAAGTGGGCACGCGAAACTACATCGGCATCCTGTCCACCGTGAACTGCTCGGCGACGGTGGTGCATAAGGTCGCCGAAGCCTTTACGGCGGAGAAGCTCAAGGACTTTGCGAACATCGACGGCGTGGTGGGCTTGAGCCACGGCCTGGGTTGTGGCATGGAGATGAGCGGCGAACCCATGGAGTTGCTGCGCCGGACCATTGGCGGGTATGCGCGGCACCCCAACTTCGCCGCCGTGCTCATCATCGGCCTGGGTTGCGAGCGCAACCAGCTCGCTGGTCTGATGAAGCAGGAGGGCCTGCAGCCCCATTCGAGCCTGCAGACTTTCATCATGCAAGAAAGCGGAGGCACGAGAGTGACGATAGAGGCGGCGGTGGCGGCTGTTGAAACGATGCTCCCGGCGGCCAATGCTGTGCAGCGCGAGTCCGTGTCCGCAAGCCGACTCAAGATTGGCCTGCAGTGCGGCGGCTCGGACGGCTTTTCGTCGATCACAGCCAACCCGGCGCTCGGTGCAGCGATGGACATTTTGGTGCGCCACGGAGGCACCGCTATTTTGTCGGAGACGCCGGAGATCTACGGTGTCGAGCACACCCTCACGCGTCGCGCGGTGAGCCGCGAAGTGGGCGAAAAGCTGATTGAGCGAATCCGCTGGTGGAAGGACGAGTATTCGCTTGGCCGCGACGTTCAGATCAACGGCGCCGTGAGCCCGGGGAACCAGGTCGGTGGGCTGGCGAACATTTTTGAGAAGTCGCTCGGATCTGCCATGAAAGGCGGCACAACCGGTCTGATGGAGGTGTACCGCTACGCCGATCCCGTGCGCCAGCCGGGGTTCGTTTTCATGGACACGCCGGGGTTCGACCCGGTGTCCGCCACCGGCCAGATTGCTGGCGGTGCCAACATGATTATGTTCACCACCGGCCGCGGCTCCATGTTTGGCGCCAAGCCCGTGCCTTCGGTCAAGCTGGCCACCAACACGCCCATGTACCGGCGTCTGACCGAAGACATGGACTTCAACTGCGGCGAGATCCTCGACGGCACCGCGACGATGCAGGAAACCGCCGAGGGCATCTTCGAGCTGATGCTGCGAGTGGCCTCGGGCGAACGCACCAAGAGCGAGCTGCTGGACCTGGGCGACCACGAGTTTGTACCCTGGAACATCGGCGTGGTTAGCTGACGACAGGCATGAAATGCCCTCAAACAATCAACAAGGATACCAGCACGTGACGGTTTACGACAACCTCGCTTTCGTCTTGCGCAACTGCAAGCTGGCCGAATCGGCTATCAAGACCGAGATCGACCGAGCCGCCACCATCCTGGGACTGGCTGAACTCATGCAACGGCGGCCCAAGCAGTTGTCCGGCGGGCATCAGCAGCGCGTCGCACAGGGCCGCTGCATCGTGCGCAATCCCAAGGTGTTCCTGTTCGACGAGCCGCTTTCCAACCTGAATGCTAAGTTGCGCACGCAGATGCGGCTGGAGATCAAGCGCCTGCGTTACCGCGTGCCTACGACATCGGTCTTTGTGACGCACGATCAGGTCGAAGTGATGACGCTGGGCGACCGCGTGGTCATCATGAAGGAATGCCGCATCCAGCAGGCGGGTACGCCGTTGGAGGGCTATGGCCGGCCGGCCAACAAGTTCTTGGCCGGCTCCATCGGCGCGCCCTCAATGAACTTTGTGCTGACGATGTTGCGCGAGGACGGCGGCCAGTTCTTTGCCGAGTCCGCGGGAATGCGCCTTCCCGTATCGCCCGCCCATCTGCCGGTGCTTCGAGCATGGCGCAACCGGCCAGTCATCCTGGGCGTGAGGCCCGAACACCTGGTGCTGTGCGACGCAGGTGTCGCTGGCAGTTTTGCCGTGCGTGTCGAGGTTACGGAGCAGCTTGGCTCGGAGATCGTGCTGGAGTCAACACTTGACGAGCTGACGATCAGCGTCTCGTGCATCGACCCGACAATCACGTTGCAGCGCGATGAGGTCGTGCATCTGCGCGTCGATCCCGGCCGATTGCATTTTTTCAACCCGAATGACGAAACGTCGATCCTGACGGGAGTGCATAAATGAAGCGAGTGTTGATCACCGGTGCAGCCGGCAGCATCGGTCGCTGTCTTCGCCAACACCTGCAAGGCGTGTACGACGAGCTTCGGCTTGCCGATATCGCGCCGCAGGCACCGGCGGGTCCGGGTGAGACCGTCGTGCAAACTGACATTCGCGATATGGCCGCTCTGGAAAAGGCCATGGAAGGCATCGAGTGCGTGGTCCATCTGGCGGGCATTCCGGTCGAGGGTCCGTGGGAAACCGTGCGCGACCTCAACATAGACGGCTGCTACAACGCCTATGAGGCTGCGCGCCGCCAGGGTGTAAAGCGCTTCATCTTCGCGAGCTCCAATCACGCGGTGGGCTTCCATAAGCGTGAGAACCTCCTGGACGACTCGGTGGTGCCGCGCCCCGACACCCGCTACGGTGTGTCCAAGGTGTTCGGCGAGGCGCTGGGCCGGCTCTACGCCGACAAGCACGGCCTGTCGGTGGCCTGCCTGCGCATCGGCACGTTTCGCGATCACGATGCGCCGCTGGAATCACGTCAGTTGCTGTCATGGGTCAGTCACCGCGATATGACGCAACTGGTGCAGCGTTGCATCGACCATCCCGAGTACCACTACATCGTGGCCTACGGGGTCTCCAACAACCGGCGCAGTCGCTGGAACAATGACGGCGTCGCGTTCCTCGGTTATCAGCCGCAGGACGACTCCGAGGTCTTCGCCGAAGCAATCCTCGCCAAGGGCATTGTCGAAGATCCCATCGCGGCCCGCTTCCACGGTGGCTTCTTCTGCCCGCTGGAGTTTACCGGCAACGTCGACCGCATCGACTGACCCACTACCAACCCAAACCTACCCTTGAGGACCAATATGGAAACACTTGTACAGATCGGCGTCTTTCCTGAAGAATTTCAGTCCCTCGTGGACCAGGAGTTCCTGTGCCTCACGCCTCAAGACCTGACACACAAACCGCACTTGCTTCACTCGGTGCGCGGGCTGATTACGCAAAGCAACTACACCGTGCCGTTGGCGCTGCTCGAGTCGCTTCCAGCGCTCCAGGTCATCGCCACCAGCGGCGTGGGGTTTGATGGCATCCCTGTGGCCTGGGCGCAAACCAGAGGCATCGTCGTCACCCACACACCGGGTGTTTTGGATGACGCGGTGTGCGAGCTGGCCATCGGTCTGCTGCTTGCGCTGCTGCGCGAAATTCCAGCCGCCGACCGGTTTGTGCGCCAGGGTCGCTGGTCGCAAGGGGCCTACCCGCTGACAAGCGGTCTGGCGCGAAAGTCCGTCGGCATCGTTGGCCTCGGTCGTATCGGTCGTGGTATCGCAGCACGGTTGCAAGCCTTTGGTGTCGACCTGTTCTATTGCGGATCGGTAAAAGCCGACGTCCCCTTTCGGCATTTTTCGGGTGTCATTGAATTGGCCCAAGCCTGCGACATTTTGATTCTGAGTTGCAAGGGCGGAAGCGACACGCACCATTTGGTCAATGCACAGGTGCTGCAAGCCCTTGGCCCTGAGGGTTATCTGGTGAACGTGGCCCGTGGGACCGTGGTCGACGAATCCGCACTGCTCGCGGCCTTGCGAACAGGCGGAATCCGCGCTGCGGCGTTGGATGTTTTTGAGGACGAGCCGCTGCAAGACTCCGCGCTGGTCTCGTTGCCCAATGCGCTGCTGTCTCCGCACGCTGGCACAGCCACCAAGGAAACGCGCGCCCAAATGTTGCGCCTGACACTGGACAACCTGCATGCCGTGTTGTGCGGACGACCGGCATTGACCCCTGTGCCTGCAGCCGCGCGGGTAAGTGCCGCTTGATGCACCGGGACAAAGGGTTTATCCCAATGCCAAATTTGTTGGTAACTCATACAGTTGAG
>DHWX01000077.1 GCA_002413395.1 Polaromonas sp. UBA5171
AGGGGCTCTCCCTTTTGGTCGGAATCCGCGGTGCCAACCCCCTTGGAACGTGTTTTATAGACTTCTGCAATGCGCGTCAGCATCGCCACGCGCTCCGCGCGCGATGTGAGTGAAAAAGTATCGAACGCGGCGCGCGCTGCCGCCACGGCCTTATCCACATCGGCGGCCGAGCCCAGCGCAATCTCGTACATGGCCTGTTCGTTGGCCGGATTGATCACCGGGCGGGTTCTCAGGGTGACCGGGTCGACCCATTGGCCGTCTACGTAAAACTTCAGGTGCTGAACCATGGTGGTGCCTCGCGGGATGGATGAATAGGGACGATTTCCCAGGGTCAGTATAGGGTCGGCCCCCTTAAGGGTTGTGTCGCATTGGCCACTGATGAACGTGATTTTGGCGGGGACGAGTGCCAGTTTCTCAAACAGGACGGATTTGCCCTGCCAATGCATAAAACTGGTCGGCAAAAGACATCTCGTTGCAGCCCTCCATCATGAGCTGTCCTTTGCGAATCATGTGCATGAGTTCGATGCCAGCCAGGACGCTTTTGGCTGCTTGAAATGACTTGAAGTTGAGCATCGGTTTGGTGACCCGCTTTATTGCCCGATGGTCTTGCTCGACGATGTTGTTGAGATACTTCACTTGCCGCACGATGATCGGTGTTTCACCCGATATCTGAACAAGGCGACCATTCAACAGAGCGTGGCGTCGCTGGTGCGGCGGTCTGCGCCGTCGATGTGGTGTAAGCGGCCAGCGGTGGCACCTTGACGCAGGTACCCGGTATGTGCGAGGTCGTCGACCGCCGTCAGATCTGCGGCTGCCAGCGATGCGGGAGCAACTCGTCGATGCGACTGTTCATGTGGGATGGCAGTCTTGTCAGCACATCCTTGAGATAGGCCCACGGATCGTGGCCATGCAACTTCGCGGATTGCAGCAAGCTCATCACGATGGCGGCGCGTTGTCCGGCCAGTTCACTTCCGGCGAATAGCCACGCCTTTCTGTCATGCTCATATGCCCATAACAGAAAAAAATGGTTGTTTTCGAATTCTGTCGATGGGGCCAACGCAACGGCAGTGTTGACCACCATGGTGAGGTCGGCGCTGGCCAACAAACTGGATCCTTACCAGTATCTTGTGACCGTGCTTAAAAAGCTTCCACACGCTCAAACAGAAACAGACTTCCAGGAACTGATGCCGTGGAATGTGAGGGCGTGCTTGGATGAAGACGTTTTGAACGAACGCATCGCTGCTTAGTGCGACCTAAGCATGGGCGCGTGCCCTACACGCGTCACTATGTAGAAGCAACCTTGCGGACGGTAGGCGCGGATGACACTCGCGGAGGCGTCGGGCTCGGTGGCTGACATGCGAGTTCCGGTACTGCGCCGCCCTCACCCCTAACATGGCATGGCGGATCGCAGTTCACTGTTCAGTTATCGAATCATCTTCAGGCATGCGGTTGCGCCCGGTATGGACACCTTTCGGAATGGACGGGCCGAACGAACGGCCGCCCCCGCCAGGCGCGTGCATTATCTGCCGCGGTGCCTCTTGCTCGCCCACGAGCTTGATATTGCGGGCCTCAGCCCGCATCCGCGCGTAGCCACGCAGCATGCTCTCCCGGTAGGCTACCCACCCGCGGCGATCGAAGCGCGACGCAACGATGATCTCCCCGCAGGACTTTGTCTTGAGTTTGTTGAGAGTAGCGGCAAACTGCTTATACTCCATAGCAGCACGGCCCGGGCGTTGCCGCATAACGTAGTTGTATGAGCTAAAAATCTGGCGCAGATCACGATCAAGGTATTCGGAGTCTGCGGCTGCCCACAGCACCTCTTCGAAGTCCTCGGTTCGCTGGTTCACAGCCTGCTCGTAAGGGCGCTTCAGTTCTGCATTGACACTGACAATCGCATCCTGAATCGCTCCGTTGTAATGCTCCCAATCGACATTTGCAACCACAGTTGGGTCGTCCCACAGTCGCCAAAGCAATTTTTCGGTTATCAAGTGCACATAGGCTGGGTAGCCGTCGCTAACCGCGGCAATTCTCACTCTGATGTTGTCTTCGATCTCAACACCAAACCTGGCAAGCGCGTTCACCGTGATGTCCCAGCGGGCCGTCCAATTCAACTTCTGGAGCTCGATGGTCTCGAACTGGCGGATAGCGGACTGATGCGCACCCAGCAGCTGATCAAGCGTTGGTGCAACCCCAGTGAAAAAGAATGTGATGTTGATCTTCTTGTCGCCGAGCTGCTTAACCAGATCCGAGAAGAGCCCACGCTCCCGCTCATCGACCATCCGGTCGAACTCGTCCAACACAACGACGGGCCGATCCGAGTGAACGGAAGCGACCTCCCGCAGGATCTCGACAGCGTCTCCCACGGTGCGGATCACCTCGTAAAGGTCGTTCTCGGTGACTTCCTCGCTTGCGCTGGCACGAAGAAATCGCAGCTCAAGGCCGGCGGACAGCGTTCTCTTGGTTTTGCAGATCCGGCTCAGCCTGACCGCTTGGGATCCGATGTTCGCAATCACACTGCGGAACGTCGAGTCCGTCGAGCAGGAGACGTCGATGTATGGGGAGTCGGCTGACTGGACTTGGGCAGCAGCAGCAGCGGCTAGGGAAGACTTGCCGATGCCACGGTCCCCATAAATAAATATGTGCCGTCCCGGAGCGAACAATGCCCTCTTGATGCGCTCAAGCTCTTTAGCACGGCCATGCAAATACTCGATGCTCTGGATTGGCCGTGCAGGCGAGACGAGGCTGGCCATTTCGGTACCGAAAGCATGACTATCCAAGTTTGAATTCAGCATAAAGGCCCTCTAATCTATGTCTAATGTATTCGACCGGAAGCAATTTCCCGTCGTTTTCCGCCTGAGCCACGCGCTCTGCGAATACGGAGGCCATGCTGATGCCGTTGTGGGCCGGGGGGCAACGATCATCGAAGGCGATGCTACATTGCTGACCGCCGTGCTGCTGATGTGAATGTCGGCTATGGAGCGAGCAGTTTGGATTATCCTAAGTCAGCAGCCAGTCTTCAAGCGACTTTCACAATTGCCGGAAGCCGACCGTCAAAATTGAGCGTCAGCAATGGAGCGAATCGTAATTCGGGTGAGCAGCGTAACCCGACCTTCGGCACGAGTCAGGAATTTCTGTCGAGTTCTCCGGACCGGTCATTCCCGATGCTGGTCCAGTTTGGGCATTCGTCGGTCACGGAAACTCGGGAGCAGTCATCCGACGGCGGCAGGCAGTTTCGCGGGGTGGCGGTCGGTTGTGCAGCGGAAGCGGTCATACAGGTCACGACTGCGGATGGCTCTTCCCGACCAGAAGCTGCCATTGGCCAAGGACTGCTTTCAGGTGACGGATCGATTGAATAGACCGGCCTTTCAAGAGTGCCGCTTGCTATCGACAATACATATTGCCATTAGCTAGGAGTCGTCGCTTTGCAGTGGGACCAAGCAAACGTTGTAGTTTGAGTACAGAATCTTTGGATTCCCAGGGTGCGGTGGATATGAGGTGCTCAGGTCGAGCTTCAGAACGTTCTTTCCCTTTAGTGCCAGTGAAACCTCGCCAGCACGGGCGGGAAACTTGTAAGCCCTCTCGTTCCGCAGTTTGCCGTAGACCAGTAAGAATTCTTGGTGTTCTTTGATCGCATCGTCAAATATTTTGGCGCACCGGGAGTCCAAGAGGCTTGCTGATTCTAATTTTGATGTGTCGACCCTGGAGTAGAGGTTGAGTACAAGCAGATCTTTGTACTCTGGTCTTGTCCGATAGATCAGTTCCTCCAGGTAGCGAACTGTCATGTCTGCATTCTGTTCGTCGGCGGCACTCGGGTTTTGTCCAATAACACAAAGAGTTTTGCCGCTCCCACGCCCAAAGAACGGGAGTCGCAGCGATGCACGGTGCCTTCGCTCATCGAAGAACTGGGCTTCAATTGCGGGCTTGTCGACTTTGTCGAAGTGCGGAACAGAACGAAAAGCTTTCATGGTGCCTAGCCACCCCTTTTTCTTGGTGCCGTCTGCCTGACGGTCGGTTTTCAAATCGCACTTGGCGCAGCCTAGCACGTAATCTCCGCTGACAGCAATTACACGGAATGCGTGGTATCGCTCAAACGCACCACACGCAGCGGCCGGTTATGTTGAGCGTGGAGGGCATTGTTCTTTTTGCCGAACAAGTGGTTTACTGCCAATCAGACGCATGTTCCACATTTGCAGCGCAAACCGTGTTCCATCAGCGCCAATCTGGAAAAAACTCGCCTTCAGTTGTGCCTGGGTGAAACTTCAGCACCATTTCCTTAAGCGGTTGAGGCTGGGGCACCGCTGACGACCAATCGAGATCATGAGGATGGTCATAAGCAATACAAAAATCTTGGTGGCCCGGATTTGGAAAATATGCTTTGAACACTAGCGAAGGCGTGCCGTACGCCACCCCGTTCTGCAAATAGCCATCTCCCCAGAGAAATAACTGAATGCACACGGATCCCACAACCACTATGACCATAAACTTGGGTATCAGCAGGGTATCGTCAATGCGCTTCAGCAAGCTTGCCAGCACCATTGAAGGAGCATTCCCAATCGACCCGAATGACAAGCCGACGGTTGCACTACCACTAGCCACAGACGAATCCCGATTCTGCAATAGTTGCAACATGTCGCAGTAATCCGACAACTCGTCGGTAGGCATCAGGGCAAGCGCCATCTTTACCAGCGCCTTGTATGCAAATAGCGGCTTAAATGGCGTTTCGGGAAGCGGTGTCCGAAAGAAGATGTGCTCCCCATCATGCGTTACTCTATCCCGGTAGTCCTTGTCATTCCGAGCAATGATCCTTAGGCTACGCTTGCCATCGACCCGATCATGTGAGACTACCGTACTGCCAGCCGTACGCCCAGTCTGCCGAACCCTGCCTCCTTTGCCTACCACGCCCCCAAGTGTTAGGAGCGGACCGAGCGCCGACGCAAGTGCATCCTCATATCGTGAAAACTGTTGGTTGCATAGGTCGCATTCGTCGACTGAGAAGAGCCAGCGATTTCCAAGTGCTTCTGGTATCAAATGCGCAGCTTGCCGAAATAGCCGACCATCTTCAGTGCCGCAGTAGCGGCAGCAGCCCCTGTCGCCGTGATGGATCTTTTTGCTTGATACCGATGCCTGAAGGTGAACCAATGGACGATACATTGACGTCATTATGCAGATCTGGCAAGGTTGCTTACAAATGGGTGTCGACTGACCATTGACAATGTTCGATTGTCAATAGCGAAAATGACAGCCGAGGGCCATCAAGCGACGATCACAAATCATACGGGCCTTCTCTTGAGCGGTCATGCGCGATGCGGCTTGGCAGGCACTCGAATGTCGGCTGTCAGGCGATCACTTGATCGGTTGCTACGTCTGCATTGGGCACCCAGCCGACCGTCAACCGAAAATTCTGAATGTCAGCTGTGTGTCTTCTGGAGTCAGTGGCCGGGGAGCGCGGCACTTTCTCACTCCACCGGCTCCAAGAGACACTCAGGAGTCGTACACGACAGTCAGGTTCCGGGTTGCCCAGTTCGACTCCGGTCAGAAGGTGTACCAGGCATCCGGCGACGTGCCCATTTCGGCCGATGGCGGAATTGAAAAGATGTCGCCCGTGGCCAGCGTCGGGAACTGAATATCTGCCGGTGGCGCGATCTGAGCCTTCACCTTCAGGCGTCATGATCGGCAGCGTAGGCGCAAGCACCGTCCCTTTGGCCTACCCTTCGTGGGCTTATTGGGGGGCAGAGGGAAAGCCAGAGTCGTGCAGTTGGATCAACGGCGTCGTCAATCGCCGAAACAAGAATGTTGCGGCTGTCGCGCTGGCCAACAAAAATGCGCGCATCGTATGGGCGTTGCTGGCCCACGACAGGGATTTTCGACCTGATTAGACGACTGCAAAGGCAGCCATGTAATCAGGTCGGTTGATTGAGAGTAACGACAACAATAATGCAGGGAGAACTGAATCACCGATTGCTCAGGCGATCATGAGATGATGGCAAAACAGGCACCCGGCTGTAGCGCTCGGCCCACGGCACCGTCAACTCTTCAACCGTGCCGTCGCTGTATTTGAGCTGAGGAATACGTGCCTGGGTGACGGTCTCAAACTGGCATGTGTCCAGATGGCGCCATTGGCGCTCGCTCCAGCCATTGACGTGAGCCATCTTGGTCCCCGCGTCAGCCGGGTCCGCCCACACTTGCCCCTTATTCAAAATAACTTCGACTACCACTCGCTGCTCTGCAAGGGAAAGGTCGACCTTCTTGATAGACCAGGGCGACTTCAGTCCAAGAAGCTGCTCGTACAACGCGGTGTCTTTCATGTTCAGGCCGGAAATATTTGAAAACCGGATTCTCCAAGACTGAGTGAAAAATCACAGTGAAATTGATGAAAAAACAAAAATTTTTCAAATTTTCGCGACCACTTATGTGCGTTGACGTACAGACGGCCAGCACGATGAGTTTGTTAATGGTCAACCGAATATCCGGTAACACTTCAGGAGTTTCAAATGCTTAGTCAAAAAGAAATCGAATGCCTTCGCGCATGTAATGAATGTGCGTCTGCATGCCTTCAATGTGCGATTGGATGCCTTAAGGAAGACCAGCCGAAGCCGATGGTTCACTGCATCTCTCTGGATTTGGAATGTGCAGACATTTGCCGCCTAGCCGCCGCGTCCATCGCACGCGGCGGTGAACACATGAAGGCGATATGTGCGCTGTGTGCCAAAGCGTGCGAATCTTGTCGTGCTGAGTGCGGAAAGCACTCAATGGAACACTGCAAACGATGCGCCGAGGCCTGCAAGCACTGCGCCGAGGCTTGTAGCGCCATGGCGAAATGACCTTCTACGCAAACTAATTTTTGCGGTAAAAAAAAATGCTGGCATGACCAGCACGTCTAATTTTCCCCAATGTGGTGCAAGTGTGGCCTTCTCTAATCGGTCATCTAAACATGACGTCTTAAAGTGTGACGCACCGATTGTCTTGTGAAAGTAGCGTTCTTCGAAATCGGCATAATATTTGCTGGCTGTCAGGCTACTGAGATGAATGTCGGGTATCGGGCGAGCATTTTTGGCACCCTATGTCGGTTTCCGCTGCCCAGGAGCCGGACAGCCAAGAAAATTGGCATCCCCATTTGGCCGACTGCTTCCATGCTTTTGGCACTGGCGGTGAGCGACTGCTTCCGGCGAAATTGAAAGTCAGCTTTCCCACTTTCCGGTGGGGTTCATGCGGATCCGGTCTACGTCGGCTTTGTGTCTTTACCAGTCCGCCACCTGGAAAATGCCCAAAATCCAGGCCAAGGGCTCTTTAAGACACATTGCGGGTCTTCACCACAGTCCGCTATCCGGTACTCCAGTTCAACGCCGTAAAGAAGCAGTTCGTGGCGACCCGCAAGGTGTCTCCAGCTGCCAGTTTTCACGAATGGAAGTCGGCAAACGAGCGCAACGCAATTCGGTAGTGCAGCAGTCCTTAGGCGTCACGTGAAAATAAACTTGACCAATTATCTGTCTCTTATACACATCTGACGCTG
>DHWX01000073.1 GCA_002413395.1 Polaromonas sp. UBA5171
CGGCAAACGTGCGCTGGTGGATGGGTCGCTTCAAGGCCATCATCGGGCCGAAGTTGCGTGCCCGTGATCCACGTGGCCAGCAGGCCGAGGCAAATGCTGCGGTGGCGGTGCTCAACCGCATGCTGAGGCTGGACGTCCGAACTTCAGCAGCTGCCGTCTAAGCCCCTGCGGGGTTGGGGTAACCACGGTCCCAGCGGTATCCATGCACCAACGCCGTTATAAGCGGTCTTCATTGGGGAAAGCCGCAAAAAATGGGGATTCTTTGCGGCTAAACGGGGAGGAACTTCAGGCTAGTCATGATCCACTTGCAGCGCTTCAAGGAAGCGCGATACCAGGTTGTAGGCACCAATCGTCGCGGTCAGCTCCACTAGCTCCCGCTCATTGAAATGCAGGCGGACCGCTTCGAAGACAGCGTCCGGCACCTGCACGTTGCGGGTCATGGAGTCGGTGTACTCCAGCACCGCGCGCTCGACCGCGTCGAAGCTATCGAACTGCCCCTCGCGCAAGGCATCAATCTGCAGCTGGCTGACGCCTTCCTTTAATGTGAACGGGGTATGCGCTCGAAACTCATAGTCGGCGCCGTTGATCACCGCCACACGCATGATGGCCAGTTCCCGGATGCGGCCCGAGAGTTGGCCTTGCTGCCGAATCGCGGTCAGGAACGACAGCCAGCCCGCTGCAACAGGCGGGCTGTGCAACAACATTTCGTAGAGCTTCAGAACATGACCTCGTTCGGCGACGATGCGCTCGACCGCGGGAGCGATCGTAGGATTACTGAGATCTGGATAGGATATTCGTGCCATGTCGGTTTCCTCCGTTGGGTTTGTCTAACCGGTAGCGGCGGTCAGGCCGCCGTCGACCACGATTTGCTGCGCAGTGATATAGCGACTCTGGTCGCTTGCCAGGAATAGCACGGCGTGCGCGACATCCCAGGCGTCTCCCATCCGTCCCATCGGCACCTGCTGGTGCCGATGGGCCACGAAACCTTCGAAGTCGCCGCTCGCGTATTTATCGGCCAGGCGCTGCACCAGGGGCGTAAACATCAGGCCGGGCACGACGCAGTTCAAGCGTACGCCGCGCGCAGCGTAGAGCACTGCGGTGGTCTGGGTCATCTGCATCAGCGCGGCCTTGCCTGCCGCGTAGCCTACTTGCGGCTTGCCCACGTAGCGCAAGCCGGCAACCGACGACACATTGACCACCGACCCAGCGCCCTGGTGCTCCATGATCGGCAGCACCGCCTTGCAGGTGAGGAACGCGGACTTCACGTTCACATCCATCTGCGCATCCCACGTCTCCACGGATAATTCAACCGGCCCGCCCGGTTCGGAACGCCCGACGTTGTTGACCAGGATGTCGATCCGCCCGAAACGGGCAAGGCAGGCCTCGACCATGGCGGCGACATCGGCTGCCTTCGTGACATCGGACACGTGTACTTCGGCTACCCCACCCTCCTCCTGAATCAAGGCACGGGTCCCTTCGGCCGCCTCCAATGTCAGATCGACCCCAAAGACGCTGGCTCCTTGCCTCGCAAGCAGCACCGCAATCGCCTTGCCGTTTCCCCAGCCGGTCCCGATCGAGCCGCAGCCCGTCACAAGTGCAACCTTTCCGTCGAGTTTAAGCATGCGTCCTCTTTTGATGATGTGCGAGTGGATGGGACTTAAGCCGGATCGGCAAGCGCGGCGTCATCCTCGTCACGCAGGATCTGCAGCGCTTTCTTCAATGCGGTTTGATAGCGGGCCTGCTCGCGTGCCACCGTCGCCTCGTTCCACTCATAGAAACCCTTACGGCTGGCGCTCTTGACACCGAAGTCGCCGTTCTTCACCAGGTTTTTCATCAACGGGCTAGGCTCAGTGTTATTGTGCAGGTAGGGATAAATCGCCGTTGCCGCCGCGCAGTGGATATCGACGCCGGCCAGATCCTTTTGCAGCAGCGGTCCGGCCGCGATGTAGCGGAACCCAAAGCCGTAGCGCACCGCGAGGTCTACATCTTCGGCATCGGCGAAGCCTTCATCGACCAGAGCGATCGCTTCGCGCATCAAGGCATGCTGGATGCGGTTGGCCAAGAAGCCCGGCACGTCGCGCTTGACCTGTACCGGCTTCTTACGCATCGCCCGCATGATCGCGCTGACCGTCTGCGCCACCGCTTCGTCCGAGAATTCGCTTCGGACCACTTCCACCGCCGGCACCCAGTGCGCAGGCATGAAAAAGTGCAGGCCCAGCATGCGTTCGCGGCTGCCGCACTGATCACCAATCTGGCTGATCGGGATACCGGACGAGTTGCTGGTGAGTGGCACATGCGCGGGCGCCAGCGTGTCGAGTTGGCGGAAAATCTGCTGCTTCACTGCCAGATTTTCCGGCGCACATTCGATCACGATACCCACGTCGGACCAGTTGATTTCGGTCAGCGCCGCATGCGCGTCCACGCTGCCGCCCTGCCCAAAGACGCCGATTGACTGCGCCGCCGCCGCAACGGTTTCCAGCAAGCGACCGCGCGCCGCTAGCGCCGGCTCCACGATTTGTGCGTTCCAACCAGCTGCGTAAAAAATAGCGGCAACGTCGGTACCCATGGTGCCGCCGCCGATCACGACGACTGAATGATTTGCTTCCATTTTGCTTCCTGTCGATATCAAGTTATTTGGTTAGAGTAGGGAGTAATGACAGGCGAAAAGACGCCGCGCAGTTTAGGGGATGGGTTCATGAAATTCTCCTCTTACGCCCAGCTGTCCAGTGCGTAACGCTCGACGGCTTTTTCATCAAAGCCGAAGCCCAGGCCCGGCGTGGTTGGTGCCATCAGGTTGCCGTTTTCAAAACTCAACTGGGTGTCGACCAGACGACGGAAGTTCAGCACGAGATCGTCCGAGAAGTACTCGACAAAGCGGGCATTCGGCGTCGCTGCCACCAGGTGAACGTGCAGGTCGTGGAACCAGTGCGGGCACATCGTCACGCCGAAGCCGGCAGCCATGGCCGCGATACGGCGCCACTCGCTGATGCCGCCGCACACCGCCGCATCCGTTTGCAAAATCATCGCGGCGCGCTTTTCCAGCAGTTCCTGATGGCGCCAGCGGCCAGCCTCGATTTCGCCGGTGGCCACTGCCACCGGCGTACGCTTGGCCAACTGCGCATGGTTTTCGATATCGTCCGGGCTGAATGGCTCTTCGATCCAGTACGGCTGATAGGGTTCGAAGCGCTTCATGTATTCGAGCGCAGTGGGCAGGTCGCTCCACGCATTGTTGGCGTCAAGCATGAGCAGAACGTCGTCGCCGATTGCGGCGCGCGCCGCCTTGATGCGCGCCTCTTCCTCCTTCGGTGAGAAGCGTCCGACCTTCATCTTCACCGCCTTGAAACCGAGCGCGACATAACCCGCCAGTTCCTCGCCCAGCATCTGCGGCGTCTTGCCTTCAAGGTAGTAGCCGCCGCTGGCATAGGCCGGCACGGCTTCTTTCGCAGAAGCACCCAGGTACTGCGACAAGGGCAACGCCGCGGCGCGCGCATTGCGATCCCACAGCGCGACATCAAGGATGGACAAGGCGCGCATCGCCGATCCGGCGCGCCCGTGCAACAGCGAATCCTGATACATCTCTTGCCACAACCCTTCGACGCGCAGCGCGCTCTGGCCGATCAGCGTCTGCTTGAACAGTTCGCGCACGGCGTGCGTGACGAGCACGCCGCCGCGACTGCCGCCATAGCAAAACCCGATGCCTTCGAGTCCATCGGCGGTGCGCACCCTGACCAGGGTGTAATCGCGCGCAAAGACCTGGCGGGTCGAGAACGATGTGGGCTGATCGAGAGGAATGCTGATGGTGCGCGCTTCGACAGAGACGATGCGCGCATCATTGGTGTAATCGCAGACTGGGTTTGACATTACATTTCCTTAGTGAGCGGGATGAATGGCCCGCATTATTTTTCGATAAAATTATCGATAATTCAAACAAACAAAAAAATGTGCGCGTGGCGCTTGCCCTGGTTTCAGCTCATGATGCCGATCTGCCAGGGTACAAATTCGTTGTCGCCGAGACCGAGCATTTCGCTCTTGGATTCTTGGCCGGATGCGGTCGCCAGCATCAACTCAAAAATACGCTGGCCCATTTCCTGCAACGTGCAGTTGCCATCCAGAATCTCGCCACAATTGATATCCATGTCTTCTTCCAGCCGAATAAACATCGGCGTATTGGTCGCCAGTTTGATGCTGGGAACCGGCTTGGCGCCGAACATCGACCCGCGTCCGGTAGTGAAGGCGATCAGGTTGGCGCCGCCGGCAATCTGGCCGGTTGCTGAGACGGGATCGTAGCCGGGCGTGTCCATGAAAACGAAGCCCTTGGTTTTTACCGGCTCAGCATATTTGTAGACTTCCATCAACGGCCCGGTGCCACCCTTCATCGACGAGCCCAGCGATTTTTCAAAGATGTTCGCCAGTCCGCCGACCTGATTGCCGGGACTCACGTTGCCATTGATCTGGACATCGCGCCCGACCGAGTACTCGTCCTTCCACCAGCGCACGCGAGCCACCAGTTTCTCGCCGACTTCGCGGCTGACAGCGCGCCGTGTCAGGGTGTGCTCGACGCCGTAGATTTCAGGCGTCTCCGACAGGATCCCAGTGCCGCCGTGGCGCACAAGCAGATCGACGGCTGCGCCGAGCGCCGGGTTGGCGGTGATCGACGAGAACCCGTCCGAACCACCGCATTGCAAGCCGACCACGAGATGGCTGGCGCTCACGGTACTGCGCGAAACCCGGTTCGCGTCCGGCAGCATGGACATCACGGCGGCGACGCCAGCTTCGATCGACTTGCGCGTTCCGCCGGTGTCCTGCATCACCAGCGTGTGCAGCGTCGGGCCACTATGCAATTGCTCATCTTCCATCAGACCGCGCAACTGGTTGCGTTCGCAGCCCAGTCCCACCACCAGCACGCCGGCCAGATTCGGGTGACGCGAATAGCCGGCCATCGTGCGGCGCAGCAGCGCCATCGGTTCGCCCGTCATTTCCATGCCGCATCCCAGAGAATGGCTGAAAGCGACGACGCCGTCGACGTTCGGATAGTCGGCCAGGCGTTCCGGGGTGAACCAGTCAGCGATCTTGCGCACCACCGTCGCGGAGCAATTGACCGTCGACAGGATGCCGATATAGTTGCGCGTCGCCACTGTGCCGTCGGCGCGCACGATGCCCTGGAACGTCGCCCGCTGCGCTTCGTCGATCATCTCGACTTCGCGGTATTCACTGGCGTGGGCATAGTCGCGATCGAACTCGCGGAAGTCCATATTGTGGTTGTGCACCATCGTGCCCGGTTCGATATCGACGGCGGCGAAACCGATGACGACGTTGTACTTGCGCACCGGTTCGCCTTTGGGAATCCGCTGGCTCGCGATCTTGTAGCCGGCGGGAACCTGGCTGCGCGAGGTCAAGCCCTCGCCCTCGATCGCGGCGCCGATCCCGACGTCAACCCGTGCCACCACGATGTTATCGTTGGAATGCAACCGGATGATCGGTCCTGTCACGCGTTTTTCGGCAGTTTCAATCATTGTCCAAACATCCTTGCGTTAAAGTGAATCAAGGGCAGGGCTACGCCACGACCGGCGTCAGTGCCGTCCCGTCCTTGAAAAAATGGTGAAGGTTGTCGAGCGTCATGCGCGCCATGGCAAGCCGCGTCTCGTTGGTGGCGCTGCCCGAATGTGGCGATAACACCACATTGTCCAGCGTGAAAAAGCGCGGGTCGATGTCGGGCTCGCCGTCAAAAACATCGAGCGCCGCGCCGGCGATGACGCCGTGCGCCAGTGCCTCGATCAGCTGCTCCTGATGCACGACTGAACCGCGCGCGATATTGAGCAGGTAACCTTCAGCACCGAGCGCTTCCAGCACCGAAGCGTCGATCATATGTTCGGTTTCGCGGCCACCCGGCGACGTCACGATCAGGATATCGCTGGCCCGAGCCAGCTCGTGCAAGTCCGGCTGGAAGCGGTAGTCGAGTTTCTGGTCGGTGCGGCCGTAGTACGACAGCGCGACTCCAAACGCCTCAAGCCGCCTGGCGATTTCCTTGCCGATGCGGCCCAGGCCGACGATGCCGACCCGCTTGCCGGCCAAGCTAACGCCGAGCGGGAACGCGCCCTTGCGCCAGGCGCCAGAGCGCACGAAGCGGTCGCCCTCGCCAATCCGGCGCAGTAGCGCGAACAGCAAGCCCACGCACAGCTCGGCCACCGCATTGTTGAGCACGTCGGGCGTGTTCGTCACAATCACATTGCGCTGGGCAGCGACATCGAGCGGGATCAGGTCGTAGCCGACGCCGCAGGTGGCGATGATGCCGAGATTCGGCAGGCGCTCTATGACTGAGGCCAGCACCGCGTAGTTGCTGCGCGTAATGACAGCACGGATCGAAGTGCGTAAGGCGTCGTCATGCTCGATCGCTGCCAAAGGGTAGCACCGAAATTCGGTATCGATTAACTTCTGGGCGAGCGCGGGGAACGTGCCGATCAGCAGCAAGTCGTGCAACATGGGTCAGCTTTCCTGAATGAGTTCGAGATTAGTCCTGCAGCGGACGTTTCAGCGACAGCACGCTGTCGGTACGCTCGGACTGATGCGCCAAGCGGCGGTGCTTTTCGATATAAGCGTCGCGCGACGGTAACAAGTGATCGCGACAGAGCGCGACCAAGCGCTCCTGGTCGCATTCGCGTAATGCCTCGATCATCTGCCGGTGATCGCGACGCGCCTTTTCGAGGAATCCTGGGACCACCATCGACAACGATCGGATCACATGTGCGCGCTGCGCCGCCAGTTCGATCATCTCGGTCAGTACCACGTTCTCGGACAAGGCGAACAAGGCCTTGTGAAATGAAATGTTCATGCGGAAGGCGACATGCAGGTCCGAATCTCGGACTGCGTCATCATGGCGCTGTTGAATGGCGTCCAGCTCCTCCAGTTTTTCCGGTGCAACAGGCATGGCGATCTGGCGCGCGCAGTTGGTTTCCAGGATATCGCGCACGACATACAGGTCGATCACCTCCTTGACACTGTATGACTTGACGAAAGCGCCGATATTCTTCTTGCGCTCGACCAGCCCCATCTGCTCCAGTTCGGCCAGAACCTGGCGCACGACATGCCGCTTCAGACAGAAGCGCGCGCGCAACTCGTCCTCAACCAGGCGCTCACGCGGATGCATGTGGCCGAACACAATGTCTTCTTCGAGCGTTTCTACGGTCATCCGCACTTGCGATTCATTGTCGACCTCGATCGCCATGTTTGATTCCGGTTCCAGTGTGCCACTCATGCTATTCAATTCTCAGTATTACGCTTGGCGTTGCCTGCCTTGCGAACCGCCGCTGTCCGCAGCGGACGCAAGGGTAATCCATGCCTAGTTGCCGTTCAACTTGTGCGTTTCAGAGAAAAACATCTCTTTCCAATCGGTTGGAGCGCGCTGAATATAACCGGCATGCGCAAAATACTTCGCCATTTGCATAGTGCCAACTGGCGTTTTCGAATACAGCATGTCCGGTGCGTTCAGCATATCCACAATATCGGACAAGGCGGTCTTGTCCTTGGTCGCGGCCAGATACACCGTGGCTGCAGCCGACTTGTCCTTGGCGATCATGTCGAGCGCTTCATCCAGTGCGGCATTCAACGCCTGAACCACTTTCGGGTTTTCGTCATGGAATTTTGCGGAACCAAAGATGATAGCGATCGACATTGGACCACCGAGTACCTCGTTGGACGTGAGGATCTTGCGGACGCCCGGCAGCTTCAATTCCATTTCAGTATACGGCGACATCGTGAAATGGCTGGTAATTTGCGCACTCTTGTTTTGCATCGCAATCACGCCATCGGGATGACCCATTGACACCGTCAGTGCGTTGATTTTGGCGCGGCCGGGCAGGCCCATCTCTTTTTCCGCAGCCATTTGCAGAACAATGGCTTGGCTGGACAGTTTGACGGTCGGGACCGCAATACGATCTTCAGCGGCAAAGTCGGCAACCGTCTTGACGTTCGGATTGCGGGTCACCAAGGTCAGTGGAATCGCGCCGACGCCAGCATAGCCTTTCATCGCACCTTGGGTTTTCGACCACAACAGGATCAGGTTGGTGGTTCCTGCCACGGCCATATCCATATTGCCGGAGATCAATGAGTCATTGAAACTCGCGCCCGAGTTGAACATGCGCCAGGACACATTCAAATCCTTGATGCCCATCGCTTCCGCATGCTTTTCGATCAGCTTGTTGTGCTCCATGATGATCGTCGGCAGATATGTCAAGCCGGGTTGCTTGGCGATCCGCAGATCCACTGCCTGCGCTGGCAAAGCGGCTGCGATTCCAAGGGCAAATAGCGCCGTTCCGATTTTTCTAGTGAATACTTTCATTGTGAGTCTCCTTTAGCGCCTTCAGCGCTTACTTGTAAATGTCGCCCTAGCCATACATGCCGTTTAACTCAGCATTCCCCACTTGCGCAAGGTCCGGGTTTCGATCGTGCGGAAAATCAGGTTTTCCACGATCAGTCCTATCAAAATGACCGAAAACAGCCCTGCAAATACGTTTGGAATATCCATCAGGTTTTTGTTCTCATAGATGAACCAACCGAGTCCGCCCTCTCCCGAGCTGACACCAAAGATCAACTCGGCGGCAATCAGCGTCCGCCAGGCGAACGCCCAGCCCACTTTCAGGCCGATCAAAATGCTGGGAAAGGCAGCCGGGATCAGTATCTTGCCGACATAGCGCAAACCACGCAGACCGTAATTGCGGCCCACCATCCTCAGCGTATTCGACACCGACGTAAATCCAGTGTGCGTATTGAGTGCCACTGCCCACAGTACCGAGTGGATCAGCACAAACACCAGACTTTGCATGCCCAGCCCGAACCAGATCATGGCCATCGGGAGAATGGCGATCGACGGCAGCGGATTGAACATCGCGGTCAGAGTTTCGAGTAAATCAGTGCCGATCCGCGAGTTGATCGCGATGACCGTAAATAGCCCGGCCAATGCAATTCCAGCCGCGTAGCCAATCAAGAGCACTTTGATCGACGTCCAAGCTTTCATTATCAGTCCGCCGGACAAAATGCCGGTGCCAAACGCTTCCATCGTCGACGAGAACGTAGGAAAC
Organism: Polaromonas sp. UBA5171; assembly: GCA_002413395.1. Taxonomy (GTDB): domain Bacteria; phylum Pseudomonadota; class Gammaproteobacteria; order Burkholderiales; family Burkholderiaceae_C; genus Polaromonas. Next base: position 9,075 of record DHWX01000073.1, read on the forward strand.
ATCAGCGCGTTATTCACCGAGCGCGCATAAAACTCCCAGATCAGCGCCAGCACGATCAGGATGAGGCCCTTGCGAATCGCGCTGATCTGATAAACAGATTCCCAAACAGATAGTTTTTTCTGTACGACCCCGAACTCCTGCGCCGAGACGATTCCGTGGATGACCTCTTTGCTGCGCACGGCGGGTTCCCTTACGACTGCGTTAAGCATGTGACACCTCAGCGACGTTTTCTGGCACGAACAACATATCGTGGATACGGGTTTCCAACGCGCGCGCCTCGTCCGTCATCAGACGGTCGCGGGGGACGCTGCTGAGCTCGGCACGCACCTGACCCGGATGCGGCGTCAGCAAGAGAATCTGGTTGCCGATCTTGATGGCTTCTTCGATCGAATGGGTCACGAAGAGGACGGCAAATTTGGTGTCGTCCCACAGGTCCAGCAACTCATCCTGCATCTTGCGGCGCGTCCATCAGCAGGATGTCCGGCTCCATCGCCATGCCGCGGGCAATCGCGACACGCTGCTTCATGCCGCCCGACAGGGTATGCGGATAGTTGTTGGCGAAATCGGCCAGATTCACCTTCTCGATGTACTGCATGGCCTTGTCTTCCGCCGCACGCCCCTTCAGCTTGCCAGAGGCTTCGAGGGCGAACATGACATTCTCCTTGACGGTCTTCCAGGGAAGCAACTGGTCAAATTCCTGAAACACCATCATCCGGTCAGGCCCTGGACCGCGCACCGGCACACCCTTCAGCCGAATTTCGCCTTCGGTCGGCATCATGTATCCACCAACGGCCTTCAACAGGGTCGACTTGCCGCAGCCGGAAGCGCCGAGCAGCACGAAACGGTCTGATTTCAATACTTGGAAATTGACGCGGTAGGTGGCAGTAACGAGATGATCGCGGGTTTTGTATTGCAAAGTAACGCCATGTACATCTAAGGAAACGCAGATTTATTCACC
>DHWX01000097.1:0-17779 GCA_002413395.1 Polaromonas sp. UBA5171
GCCGACTTCTTCGCAACACGACACAAATTCTTCTTGCTATCCCGGGAAGCATCCATATAAGTGAACATGAAGTCGTCCAATGTCCCTACGTTGCCCCATCCCGGTGTGGCGCTTGTCATAGGCGCGGGCGATGCCACCGGTGGCGCGATTGCGCGGCGCTTTGCGCGCGAAGGCTACACTGCCTGCGTCACGCGCCGGAGCCTGGACAAGCTGCAGCCGCTGCTGGCGCAGATCCGGACCGACGGCGGAACTGCCCACGGCTTTGCCAGTGATGCCCGCAAGGAGGACGAAGTGGTCGCGCTGGTCGAGCAGATTGAAAGCAGCATCGCGCCGATTGATGTGCTGGTTTTCAACATCGGCGCCAATGCGCAGAGTAGCGTCCTGGAAGAAACCGCGCGCAAGTATTTCAAGATATGGGAGATGGCCTGCCTGAGCGGCTTTCTCAATGGCCGCGAAGTCGCCAGGCGCATGGTGCAGCGCGGGCGTGGCACCCTCATCTTCACCGGCGCGACGGCGTCACTGCGCGGCAGCGCCAATTTTGCCGCATTTGCGGGTGCCAAAATGGCGCTGCGGGCACTGGCGCAAAGCATGGCGCGCGAACTCGGGCCGCGTGGCCTGCATGTGGCGCATGTGGTGATTGACGGCGCGATTGACACCGCCTTCATCCGCGACAATTTTCCCGAGCGCTATGCGCTGAAAGACCGGCAGGGCATCGTCAACCCCGAGCATATTGCCGACACCTACTGGATGCTGCACCAGCAACCCCGCGACGCCTGGACGCATGAAATGGACTTGCGGCCGTGGACTGAGAAATTCTGAAAGGCCGTCATGAACAAATCCGTTGATTTCTATTTTGATTTTGGCAGCCCCGCGGCCTATCTGGCCTGGACGCAATTGCCCCAACTCTGCGCGGATGCCGGGGCCACGCTCAACTACAAGCCGATGCTGCTCGGCGGCGTGTTTCAGGCCACTGGCAATCGCGCGCCCATCAGCGTGCCGCTCAAGGGCAGCTATCTGTTTGAAGATCTTGGGCGCTTTGCCAGGCGCTATGGCGTGATGCTCAGGCACAACCCGCATTTCCCGATCAACACCATCACACTGATGCGCGTTGCCAGCGGCCTGCAGATGCGCGCCGACCCGCGCTTTGACGCTTATGTCAAGGCGATGTTCGAAGCCATGTGGGTCAATGCCAAAAACCTGGGCGATCCGGCCACGCTGACCGAAGTGCTGGCAGCGGCAGGCCTGCATGCCGCCGAACTGATGGCCCTGGCCGTCGAGCCGGCGGCGAAAGACCGGCTGCGCGCCGACACCGAAGCGGCTGTTGCCCGCGGTATCTTTGGTGCGCCGACGATGTTTGTCGGCGACCAAATGTACTGGGGCCAGGACCGGCTGGACTTTGTGCGCGAAGCCTTGAGTCAATAAATTCCTGTCGGACTTCCAATCACCCTCCACTCTGCTGATTTTTGCAACCTTGAAACCCCCATGAGCAATCACTTCCAAGACATCCTGGTCCACGCGGAAAACGGCGTAATGACCATCACGATCAATCGCGTGGACAAAAAAAATTCCATCACCTCCGTCATGTACGCTGCCCTGGCCGATGCGATCGAATCAGCCCACCACGACCCTGCCGTGCGCGCAGTGGTGATTCAGGGCCACGAAAGCGTTTTTTCGGCCGGCAACGATATTGCCGATTTCCTGAACAAGCCGCCGTCCACGCCGGACTCGCCGGTATTTCGCTTCCTGCGCGGCATCAGCAGCTTTCCCAAGCCACTGGTGGCCGCAGTGTGCGGCCCGGCGGTCGGCATCGGCACCACCATGCTGCTGCATTGCGATCTGGTCTATGCGGGCGACAACGCGGCGTTTTCGATGCCCTTCGTCAATCTCGGCCTGTGCCCGGAAGCGGCATCGAGCTTTCTGGTGCCGCAGCTCATGGGCTACCCGCGGGCTGCCGAAGCGCTGCTGCTGGGCGAGCCCTTTACGGCCGAAACCGCGCTGGAGATCGGGCTTATCAACCGCATCGTGCCGCCGCTTGAGGCCAACGTGCTGGCCCAAAAGCAGGCGCTCAAGCTGGCGGCCAAACCGTTCACATCCCTGCTCGAAACCAAACGTCTCATGAAAAAAAACAATGTCGGGATCGTGGCCGAACGCATGGCCGAAGAGGGCGCCAGCTTTGGCCGCATGCTTCAGGAGCCTGCCGCACGCGAGGCGTTTACGGCATTCATGGAAAAGCGCAAGCCTGATTTTTCCAAAATTTGAAATAAAGATGGCGTTCCACCAAAATAAATAGGGCTTAAAAAGCTATCAATTTAGTCGTATTCAGGAGCCCGCCATGAATTCTCCATCATCTCTCAAAGGTAAAACCCTGTTCATTACTGGCGCCTCGCGTGGAATCGGCTTGGCCATTGCCATCCGCGCTGCGGCCGATGGCGCCAATATCGTGATCCTGGCCAAGACCACCGACCCCAATCCCAAGCTGCCAGGAACGATTTACAGCGCGGCCGAGGCGGTCAAGGTCGCCGGCGGCCAGGCGCTGCCGCTGGCGGTGGACATCCGCGACGAAGAGGCGGTGCTGGCGGCGGTGACCCAGGCCGTTGCAACCTTTGGCGGCATCGACATCCTGGTCAACAACGCCAGTGCCATCAGCCTGACCGACACCGAACACACGCCGATGAAGCGCTATGACCTGATGAACGGGATCAACGCGCGCGGCACTTACCTGTGCACCCAGGCCTGCCTGCCTGAGCTGAAAAAAGCCGCGCAGGCCGGGCGCAACCCGCAGGTGCTGACCATGTCGCCGCCGCTGTCCATGAAGCCGCACTGGTTTTTGAACCACACCGCCTACACCATGGCCAAGTACGGCATGAGCATGTGCACCCTGGGCCATGCGGGCGAGTTCAAGAAGTATGGCATTGCCGTCAACAGCCTGTGGCCGCGTACCGCCATCGCCACCGCCGCGCTGCAGATGATTCCCGGCGTGGACCTGAAGCTGTGCCGCAAGCCAGAGATTCTTTCCGACGCGGCGTATTTCATTCTGACCAGCACGAGCACGACCACCGGTAATTTTTATATCGATGACGAGTTGCTCGCCGCCCATGGCGTGACCAACCTCGATCAATATTCCGTGATGCCGGGCACGAAGAATTTCATTCCAGATTTTTTTGTGGATTGAGGAGGTGGCAAGCGGTCATGATGCGCACATGACATGCATTCACAATGGCACAGTTCAACCGGAACCAGACGCATCATGCCCATGAACAGGGAAACACCAGCAGCCAAGGACGGCGAAGGCAAAAACGGCGTGCAGTCGCTGGAGATCGGCATGACGATCCTGCGCGCCATCAGCGGCGGACACCGCTCGATGATGCTCAAGGACATTGCGGCGGCGGCTGACATGTCGGCATCCAAGGCGCACCGCTATATCGTCAGCCTGGTGCGCTCAGGCTTGGTAGAGCAGGATCCGATGACCTCGCGCTACGATCTGGGGCCTTTTGCCCTGAGCCTGGGGTTGGTGGCGGTGGACCGGCTTGACCGCGTCAAACTGGGTTTGTCAGCCATTGCCGATCTGCGCGATGAGATCAACCAGACCACGGCGCTGTCGGTCTGGAGCGACACCGGCCCGGTCATCATCCGCTCGGTGCGGCCTTACCGGCCAATCACTGTCAACGTGGTGACCGGCTCGGCGCTGCAACTGCTCACGTCAGCCAGTGGTCGGGTCTTTGCCGCCTGGTTGCCCAGGTCCACCACCAGCACGCTAATGGGCCGCGAACGGGCTACGCTGGCTTTACCGGTCGAGCTGAAAACCGCAGCCAACATCGGTGCCATGCTGGCCCAGGTGCGTCAGGATGGTGTTGCCACCGTCACCGACTATCACCTGGTGCCCGGTGTTGCTGCCGCGGCGGCACCGGTGTTCAACTTCAAACACGAAATCACCCTGTCCGTGCTGGCCATTGGCGTCAAAGGCATGATTGATCTGTCGCTGGATGGCCCGGTGGTGACCGCACTGAAGCGCTCGGCACAGGCACTGTCACTGCGGCTGGGGCATGCCGGCGTGCTCTGAGGCTGGTTTCAGGCTTTAACCGTATGTTTTTAAAGTTATTTTTTAGATAGTAATTTTGCGCGAGTTGCCTGATTCCCGATTCCGGTCAACCTGAGCCGGGAAACCGACTCGCGGCAGTTTTCAGAAAATTAGTTTAATATCTATTTGCAGAATTAATTCCTTATTTCAGAATTCAAACATCAAAAAGATGTTGATGCAAACTCAAAAGCTCACACTACAGGAGACAAGACATGTTCAAGTGCCGGAACCCATCGGGATGTTTCATGTTCCCGGTTTGAGACGCGTCATGCTGGCTCAGTTTTTGCTGTATCTGTTTCCCGCATCACCGTCGAACTTGCCTGCGCGCTGGCGGCGTTGGGCTTTCTGCTGATCGCGAAGACATTAGCAGACTGCGGCTGGACAAGCGCATGCGCTGCGGTATTTTTCAAAGCGCCGCAGACTGCGAGAAGTTTGGTCTGCTGCTGATTGAAAACAAGCTGCACTTGGGTGTCTATATCCCAGACCAAGCCTCAGGGCGAGGGCGATCTGGAGAAGATTTTTCATGTTTCTATTTCTCAAGGAAATAGCGGTCCCTGCTTGCGGGCAGGCTGTCAGGCGCGCAGCCGCAGATGCTGGCCGTTGCCGACCGCGGTTATGTGCGGGAGACCGGTACCGTCAATCTGAGTGGAACCGGACAGGAACTGGTTAGCGATGAACAGGTATGCGCGGCATGCCTGGGTAGGTAACCCAAAACAAGGAAAAACCATGACCAAGAAATTTGCCTCGGTCGCCGACCTGGCAGTCAAGAAAACCACTTTTGCGCAGCTCTCCGAGCACTGCTGGGCCTACACTGCCGAAGGTGACCCGAACACCGGTGTGATCATGGGCGACGATGCGGTGCTGATCTGCGACGCACTGGCCACACCGGTTATGGCACAAAGCCTGATTGCCGAAATTCGCAAGGTGTCTGACAAACCCATCAAGTACGTGGTGCTGTCGCACTACCACGCGGTACGTGTGCTGGGCGCATCAGGCTACAAGGCGGCTGGCATGCAGGAAATCATTGCCAGCCAAGGCACTTACGAGATGATTGTGGAGCGTGGCGCGCAGGACATGCAGTCCGAATACGAACGTTTTCCACGCCTGTTTGATGCTTTCGATTCCATCCCTGGACTGACCTGGCCCACCGTGGTGTTCAAGGAAGAGATGACACTGTGGATGGGCCAGCTTGAAGTCAAGATCATGCATGTGGGCCCCGGCCACACCAAGGGCGACACGATTGTGTGGGTGCCCGCTGAAAGAGTCCTGTTCTCTGGCGACTTGATTGAGGCCGATGCGGCCTGCTACACGGGCGACGCCCAGTTGGAAGAATGGCCTGCCACGCTGGACGCACTGGCGGCGCTGCAGCCCGAGAAAATCGTGCCCGGCCGCGGTCCCGCGCTCGATAACCCGGAGCGCGTCAAGGAAGGTCTGGCCTACACCCGCGATTTCGTCAGCACCCTGCTGAGTTCAGCCAAAGAGGCCGTGGCGCAAGGCCTGAACCTCAAGCAAGCCATGACGCACACCCGCAAAGCCATGGACCCCAAGTTTGGCCAGGTCTTCATTTACGAGCACTGCCTGCCGTTTGATGTGAGCCGCGCCGTCGATGAGGCCAGCGGCATCAAACACCCGCGCATCTGGACGGCCGAGCGCGACAAGGAAATGTGGCACGGCCTGCAAGCGGCCGACTGATGTTCACCGCAAGCACCGGCGCACCCCGCCGCAGCCCAATAAAACAGGAGACGCCGCATGCTGGGCACTTACCAATACCCGAAGTACGACTATCTGCGCCCCCCCGAGCAAAGCGGCGCGGCTCATAAACGCTACCCTGCGGTGGTGGTGGGTGCCGGGCCAGTGGGCTTGGCTGCGGCCATCGAACTGGCACAGTCTGGCGTGCCGGTGGTGGTGCTGGACGACGACGACACCGTCTCGGTGGGTTCGCGCGGGGTCTGCTATGCCAAGCGCGCACTTGAAGTGCTTGACCGCATTGGAGTTGGCGAGGCCTGCGTGGCCAAGGGTGTGAGCTGGAATGTGGGCCGTACCTTTTTTCGCGAGCAGGAGGTCTACAACTTCAATCTGCTGCCCCAGCCCGACCACAAGCGTCCCGGCATGATCAACCTGCAACAGTATTACCTGGAAGAGTTTGAGGTCAAGCGTGCCAAGGAGCTGCCCAACCTTGATCTGCGCTTCAGGAACAAGGTGGTGTCTGTCACGCCCCAGGACAACGGAGCCATGCTGCAGGTGGAAACACCCGATGGCATCTATACGCTGGAGACCGACTGGCTGGTGGCGGCTGACGGTGCCCGCAGTGGCATCCGCCGATTGATGAATCTGGAAATTGACGGCAAGATTTTCATGGACCGCTTCCTGATTGCCGATGTGGTGATGAAGGCCGACTTTCCCTACGAGCGCTGGTTCTGGTTTGACCCACCGTTTCACCCGGGGCAATCGGTGCTGCTGCACCGCCAGGCCGACAACGTCTACCGCATTGACTTCCAGCTTGGCTGGCAGGCCGATCCGGAAGAAGAAAAGAAACCCGAAAAGGTCATCCCCCGCATCAAGGCCATGCTCGGCGATGAGCGCGAGTTCGAACTGGAATGGGTCAGCGTGTACACCTTTCAGTGCCGGCGCATGAACGCGTTCACCCACGGCCCTGTGCTGTTTGTGGGCGACGCAGCGCACCAGGTGTCGCCCTTCGGTGCACGCGGCGCCAACTCGGGCCTGCAGGACACCGACAACCTGTGCTGGAAACTCAAACTGGTGATCGAGGGCAAGGCCCCGGCCAGTCTGCTTGACACATACTCCGAGGAGCGGGTTTTTGCCGCCGATGAAAACCTGCTGAACTCCACCCGCTCGACCGACTTCATCACGCCCAAGAGCAAAACATCACTGACCTTTCGCAATGCCGTGCTGAGTCTGGCCCGTGATCACGCATTTGCCCGGGCGTTGGTCAATTCAGGGCGCTTGTCGGTGCCCAGTTATTTGACCGAGTCGCGCCTGAACACACCCGACGGTGACGGTTTCACCGGCGACATGGTGCCGGGTGCGCCGATGGACGACGCACCTTTGCGCAGCGGGGAGCAAAGCGCATGGCTGCTTGACCAGGTGGGTAACCGGTTTGCCGCGCTGGTGTATGTCAATGACGCGGCTGCCGTCGATGCTGAAATGCTGTCCCGGTTCAAGGCACTGGCCAGGGGGTCAATTCCGGTCGAAGTCATCCTGGTGTCAGCCCGCACCGGCGCTGTACCGGAAGGAATGCGCGTGCTGGAAGACCGTAGCGGCCGCTTTGCGGAACGCTACGACGCACACAATGGCACCACCTATCTGATTCGCCCAGACCAGCATGTGGCCGCGCGCTGGCGCAGCTTTGATGCTGAACAGGTCAAAGCTGCTGTGGCGCGCGCCACCTGCAACACCCACCAAGGAGCCGGCCATGTCCCTGAATCTGCAGCCCAATTTCAATGAGTCTGGCAAGCGTTACTTTCGTGCCTACACGCCGGGTGACGATTTTTACGAGGCCCTGATTGAAACCCACCGCGACCTCAGTGACGAGCAAAGCGCCATGGTCAACGTCCGGCTGATCTTGTTGCTGGCCAACCATATTGGCGACATCAGCGTGCTGCGCGAGGCCATGCGCCTGGCCCGCGCCGACCCTGGTCAGTTGGGGCTGGAACTGGCCACTGCTTCGCTGTAGCCACGGTCTGTCCCACAAAGTTTCAAAAGGAACATCATGAAGATCCAGAAAATTCACCACGTTGCCTACCGCTGCAAGGATGCCAAAGCAACCGTCGAGTGGTATGGCAAGTACCTCAACATGAACTTTGTGCTGGCGATTGCCGAAAACGAGGTTCCGTCCACCAAAGAGTCGGACCCCTACATGCACATCTTCCTGGATGCGGGCGGCGGCAATGTGCTGGCCTTCTTCGAATTGCCGACCCAGCCGCCGATGGGTCGCGACCCCAATACGCCGGTCTGGACCCAGCACCTGGCTTTTGAAGTCGATTCCATTGAGTCGATGCTGGAGACCAAGGCCAAACTTGAGGCTGATGGCATCGAGGTGATCGGACCGACGGATCACACCATCTTCAAGTCGATCTATTTTTTCGATCCGAGTGGCCACCGCCTGGAGCTGGCTGCCAACACCGGCACGCCCACGATGGCCAAGATGCTTGACGATGTGAAGTGGGACATGCTCAACGAGTGGTCGCGAACCAAAAAGGCACCGAAACACGCTGCCTGGATGCACGATGGCAGCTACGCCGGGGAATAAGCCCCCCCATGAAACTTGCCACACTCAAAATTCGCAACCCCAGTGACGTGCAGGCTGTGTTCGTTTTTTTGTCTCGATCAAGGCTCCTCCCTTGCCACCAAAAGCTGCACGCAATGGGGCATGACCCTGTCGCAGCATGCACACGGTGCAGCCTTTCTGGGCAAGAGACCACCGGCGTGGCTGGCTGATTGAAACTTTTATTACCCTCACAGGAGTCAATGCTTATGTACACACAGTCACTCAATGTGCAAGAGACCCCCGGCCAGAAAAAGACACCCGAGGTGGCTTCACTGGAAAATCCTGAATTTCAGGCACGCTTTGATGCAAAGATCGATGCCGATGGCAAGATCGAGCCGCAGGACTGGATGCCCGAGGCCTACCGCAAAACATTGTTGCGCCAGATCAGTCAGCACGCCCACAGCGAAATTGTTGGCATGCTGCCCGAGGGCAACTGGATCAGCCGCGCTCCCAGCCTCAAACGCAAGGCGATTCTTATCGCCAAGGTGCAAGATGAGGGTGGTCATGGCCTGTATCTTTACAGCGCTGCTGAAACCCTGGGGCAAGGTCGCGACCAGATGCTGGATGACCTGCACAGTGGCAAGGCCAAATACAGCTCGATCTTCAACTACCCCACACTTAGCTGGGCCGATGTGGGCGTGATTGGCTGGCTGGTGGATGGCGCGGCCATCATGAACCAGATTCCGCTGTGCCGCTGCAGCTTTGGGCCGTATGCCCGTGCCATGATTCGCGTTTGCAAGGAAGAGTCGTTTCATCAGCGCCAGGGCTATGAAGCGCTGCTGGTCATGATGCAGGGTACTGCCGGGCAAAAAGCCATGGTGCAGGATGCGGTCAACCGCTTCTGGTGGAAGTGTCTGGCCATGTTTGGCCCGCCCGATACCGACAGCCCGCACAGCGAACAAGCCACGCGCTGGGGCATCAAGCGCATCAGCAATGACGACCTGCGCCAGAGATTCATCGATGCCACCGTGCCCCAGGCCAAGGTACTGGGTGTCACCTTGCCCGACCCGAAACTCAAGTGGAACGAAGAGCGCCAGCACCACGATCATGGCGAGATTGACTGGGACGAATTCTGGAGTACCGTCAACGGCAACGGCCCATGCAACCATGAGCGCCTGGCGACCCGTGTCAAAGCCCACAACGACGGCCAATGGGTGCGCGACGCCGCCCTGGCCTATGCCCGCAAACATCAAAACGTGAAGCTTTGTGGGACAGACCAAGAATTGCGCAACAATTTCGCTCTGTCCTCAACTAATTAAGACGAGGAAGTAGCATGAACTCCCCTGCATTGAAAGATTGGCCCCTCTGGGAAGTTTTTGTCCGCAGCAAACAAGGGCTGGAGCACAAACACTGCGGCAGCCTGCACGCCGCTGATGCCAGGCAGGCCCTGCAAATGGCGCGCGACGTATACACCCGCCGTCAGGAAGGCGTGAGCATTTGGGTGGTGCCGTCAAAAAGCATCACCGCCAGCGCGCCGGCGGACAAAGACTCAATGTTCGAGCCGGCCGCGGACAAAATCTATCGCCACCCCACCTTTTACGACATTCCCGAGGAAGTGGGGCACATGTAATGGCCGCTTATCAAGATTACCTGCTGCACCTGGCCGACAACGCCGTCATCCTGGGTCAGCGCAATGCCCAGTGGTGCGGTCATGGACCAGTGCTTGAAGAAGACCTGGCGCTGGCCAACAACAGCCTGGACCTGATTGGCCAGGCGCGCCTGCTCTACCAGCATGTGGGCGCCCTGCGCAAGGACGGTCGCACCACCGAAGACCTGCTGGCCTACTTTCGGGATGTGCCGGACTTCAAGAACTACACCCTGCTGGAGCTGCCTCACAGCACGGCACTGGCCCCCACTGCGGCGGGCGACCGTGACTACGCGGTGACGATCACGCGCAATTTTCTTTACAGCGCATTGATGGTACTGGTGTGGGACGCGCTCAAAGCCTCTGCGGATGCGCAGTTGGCGGCCATTGCAGCCAAGTCATTCAAGGAAGCCCAGTACCACCTGCGCCATGCGCGCGATTGGCTATTGCGCCTGGGTGATGGCACTGCCGAGTCGCACGCCAGAATGCAGGCAGCCTTGAACCATTTAATGCCCTACACCCAGGAATTCTGGACTCCCAGTGCCATGGAAACTGCAGCAGTCAAGGCGGGCATGGGTGCCGACACCCGGCAACTTCAAGCTGCCTGGAACACACTGGTGGACGACGCGCTGACCGAGGCTACCTTGACGCGCCCTGCCGATGGTGGCCACGTTTCTACCGGCAAAGTCGGTGTGCACTCCGAGCACCTGGGATTTGTGCTGGCCGAGATGCAAAGCCTGGCACGCGCGCACCCCGAAGCCGTCTGGTAAGCCCGATGAAGCCTGCTGCCACCAATTGCCTGCCCGACGGCCCGATAGCCAAAAAGCTGCCGTTTGAGCCGCATTACGCCATCTGGGATCTGCTCGAAGCCGTGCTTGACCCGGAAATCCCGGTGGTGAGCTTGCGCGAGATGGGAATTTTGCGAGCGGTGCGACAGGCTGCGGTCGGACTGGAAGTGGTCATCACCCCCACCTACAGCGGTTGCCCGGCCATGAGCCAGATGGAAGACGATGTGGTCAGCGCATTGGCCCAGGCTGGTGTACCCGCTCGGGTGGTGATCCGGCTCGCACCGGCCTGGTCCACCGACTGGATGACCCCCGAGGCACGAGACAAACTGCGCGGCTACGGCATTGCTCCGCCGCATCCTGGCGGCTGCGCGAGTTCAAGCGGCAGCATCGTGCAGTTTGCTCCTAAAAAAATAGCTTACAGCGAACAACCCGTGGTGGCCTGCCCGCAGTGCGGCTCAAACAACACGACCGAAACCTCGCACTTCGGCTCAACCGCCTGCAAGGCGCTGTACCGCTGCCTGAACTGCCTGGAGCCCTTTGACTACTTCAAACCCTATTAAGCCGCGTTCACACTTGCCCATCATGTCCACATCCCTCCGTTTCCACGATCTGCGCGTCTCAAGCATCAACCCCGAGGCTGCAGGGTCTGCCGCCATCGCCCTGACGGTTCCTGATGCCTTGCAGGACCGCTTTGACTTTCAGCCCGGCCAGTACCTGACGCTGCGCACCCGTATCAACGGTGCAGAGGTGCGACGCAGTTACTCGATTTGCTGCACCCGCAGCCACTTCAAACGAACGCACGAGTTGGTGGTGGGCATCCGCCCGATGCAAGGCGGCGTGTTCTCCAATTGGGCGACGCAAAGCCTCAGGGCGGGCGACACCCTGGCCGTCATGCCACCGGACGGGCGCTTTGTTTCCAGACGACCGCGCGCCCTGCACCGGGTCGGTTTTGCGGCAGGCTCGGGAATCACGCCCATTCTGTCGATCATGGCCAGTACTCTGGAAGACCAGCCGGATTCCAAATTCACCCTGGTCTATGGCAACCGCAGCATGGCCACGGTGATGTTCAACGAGGCCTTGCAGGATCTCAAAGACCGCTTTCCCGGCCGTCTGGCGCTGATTCACATCCTGTCGCGCCAGACGCAGGAGGTGGACCTGCTGCAAGGCCGCATTGATGCGGACAAGGTTCGCGCCATCATTGACGCCCTGCTGCCGGTGGGCAGCATGGACGAGGTCTTTGTCTGCGGGCCGGAGGCCATGATCGAGGCCACGCAAAAAGCTCTGCTTGAAGCTGGTGTGCCTGCCAAACAGGTGCATGCCGAACGCTTTACGTCGCCCACGCTGGAGGCCCTCACCCCCGAAGCGCGCCAGGCCGCAGTGGCTAGCCTGAAGCTTCCTGCCGGTGGCCAGGTGGCCCTGACCGTGGTGCTCGACGGCAAGGCACACGCGCTGCAAATGAACCCCGACCAGCATGTGCTGGACGTAGCACTGGCTGCGGGTCTGGACCTGCCTTACTCGTGCAAGGGCGGCGTTTGCTGCACCTGCCGCGCGAAGGTGATGCAAGGCAGCGTCGAGATGGACAAGAACTTTGGCCTGGAACCCTGGGAAAGCGAGCGGGGCTTTGTGCTGTCATGTCAGTCGCGTCCGACCAGCGACCGCTTGACGGTCAGCTATGACGAGCGCTGACGCTCATTCCAAATTTTTTTGTGGGTTGAGGGACGAGACCGAACTTCCCGGCGAGAGATTTCAAACCCGATCCCAGCGAGAACTTTTCCTTGTGATCCGATCCTCGGTCTCCAAAAAGTGGAGAAGGCGGTCTTGCATCCTGTGAAGGGACAGGCGCTCACATTGCAGCCTGAGCCGCTTGACCTACCGATTCAGCATGCCAATCAAGCGGCTTGCGAACGCCGGATTACTTCCCATCGCAACACTGCACCAGCTGGAGTCAGATTTCTTCTTTGATGACTTGACGGGGCACATTGAACCGACATTCCAGCATGTATCGAGTGGGGTGTCCAATGCGGGGCAGGCCGGTTTGTTCAGCAGGCTAGCGCTTTGGTACCGAGCCTTCCATTGCGCCCTCAACTGCCACGGTGATAACGAAGCTTCTTTCCAGGTACAGCCACATCAGCATGGGCACCAGGGTCGGCAACAGCAAAAACCCTATTTGATTACCCAAACCAATCAGGTTGACATCCCAATCAGTAAAGTAAGTGGTGGACCGCGTGTGGGGCCCCGATCGCACCGCCACTTGAAGCAACCAGGCAAAGCACACGCCCCACGCCTGAAATGGCAACAAGCCCACTGTGCACACCGGAAACTTCCACCACAGACCCTTGGCTCGTACGGCCAGAAACAGCGCCAACAGCAAAGGCAGGCCGTAGCAGTAAGTCAACACGCTGACCTCGAACGTTAGCTCGGCAATTTGTCCAGACGCAGAGGGCACGGTCAACCTGGTCAGCAGCGTCTGGCTAATGCCGCTCAGCTCGCTGCCGGATACCCAACCGGGGAAGAAGTAGCGCATGAGATTTTCCGCGAGCCATGCCACCGGCATCACCACATAGTCACGCGCCCAGTACCACAGCGCCAGCGCGGGCACCAGCCAGAGCAAGGCGCGCACAAAAAAACCGCCAATCACGCTACGCGGCTTGCGCACCAGCCACCTCAATGCGTGCCTCATGACGCGCTACCTGCCGCACCCACAGCAACCACACCACAAGCACATCGAGCATGATCAAGGCCTGCCAGAGGTACAAGTGCGCAAACCTGAACACCGCCTCACTTTGCCCGGCCAGATAAAACAGCACGATGATTCGCAACACGTTAACCGACTGAATTGCGACAAAGCCCAGTCCGATACCCGTCATGCGCATTTGCCACGAAGCCGGGTAGGCAAGAACGGCTGCCGTCAAGATCAGACAAGCCTCAATGCCGTTGCAGCCGGCCTCGATAGACACTCCCACGCCCGTGATCGAATCCTGTAACACCTTGCCGTAAGAAATGACATTCCCGTCAAAAAAGACCAGCACTGCGGCACTGACTCTTGCGAGGAGGCCGGTCCAGGGCAAGACGATTGCGTTTTGCACCGGATGCGTGAGCTCCACCGTAAACAGAGTGACCAGGATGACGACGAAGAGAAAGAAGAAGCGCACCATGAATGAATGCTTTGAAATTGTAGCTATGTAAAAAAACTTGCGGGACAGACCGCAGCGACGCGAAGCGTAGCCAGCTCTGTCCCCAACTGATTGAGCTGCGTAGCGCTGGTCATCGTTCCACTGTACACACAAACAAAAAGGGGCGCTGGCGCGCCCCCGGGATTTGCCGCCGGATCGAAGCAGCCGCGCCGACTACCTTTCCTTGCGCCGCATTGCCACAAAGCCTGTGATAGCCATGAGTGCGGCGAGCACGATCATTGCCCACTCGGAGAGCGTGGGGATGGCAGTAACGGGCGGGAGCGGTGCGTTGAAGGTGTTGTTAAACGTACACGCAACGGCGGCCCCCGCTGCGGTGGCTGCCGCATCCAGCGTGACGCTACGCGTCCCGATGACCGGCGTTGCCGTGCCGTCCGTCCCGAGTCCGGTACAGGCGATCGAGGCCAGCGTGTAACCCGCCGGTGGCGCCGATTCGGTGATCGTGGTGAGCACCCCCGCCGCCGTCAGCGTCTGCGTCGTCCCGGGCACGCCCACCCCGGCCGTCACCGTCGTGATGTTCTGGGGTGCAAAGCCGTTGCTGCCGGTGAAGCTGAACGTACCCACGCCACCGTTGGACACTTTGGTCACGGTGACCGTGGGCAACGTGACACTGGCGAAGGTGTTGATAACCGTGCAGGTGATGGTGTTGCCNNTCCGGTCGCCGTCAGCGTGAACGCCGATGCTAAAGCGGTTCCGCCACCGGTGTTGACCACCGTCTTGACCAAAGCCAGTTTCGCAGGGTTGGGGGTGTACGTGTTGGTGATCGTGCAGGTGATGGTGTTGCCCGCATCCGCCGCCAAAATCGTCAACTTGTTACCGGCTAATGTGCCGCCACCGAGGCAACTGAACAAGCCAGCCGTGTATCCCGTCAGGTTGGTCTCGGTCAGTATGTAGTCGCCCACCGGCGCATTGGCCGCCGCCACCGGCGCCGGACCAGAGATCACCGCCGGTCCGGTCGCCGTCAGCGTGAAATCCCCCGCGACCGCCGTACCGCCGCCCGTGTTGACCACCGTCTTCACCAAGCCCAGCTTCGCCGCGCTGCACCCCCCGACGAAGCCGCCGCCAGCCATCGTCACATCACCACCATCTGCGGCCAAGGCACGACCGGTCAGGCTCGAGTTGGTCCCCAGGTGGACGCCCGTTCCTGCGACAACAGTTCCCGGAAAGTTAACGCCATTGAGAGTTGCCAAGGTAGGAACCATCCAGAAAACGGTGCAAGGATCGGCACCGTTCTTCAGGATTACCGTCGAGCCGACGCTGGTTGTGATGTCGCTGTTGAGCGAGAAAATGTAGATCCCTGGACCGTCAAGGGTCATTGTCGTTGGAATAATAGCGGTGCCCGAAGCCAGAGAGTAATGCCCAGCCGTATAGACGCCGTCGGACGTGGGCCCGCCAATGCTCAGATTTGCCGTGATCGCGGCGCCACCGGCTGGCGCCAATGCAGAAGAAGTGAACAGCGTGGTGGTCGCGGCCCGAGCCGCGATCGCGAACCCGTCATTGCCGTGGTTGGTGAATGGTGGAGTGATGGTCACATTCGCCGGAAATCCGGTGATAAAGCTGGCTGACGCTGGAGCGATACCGACGTCTCCGTTGATGGTAATCGCGGGCGCAGTGGCGGTCACGGCTGTTCCACCCAGGACCGCGAAACTCTGCGCCGCACCCAGTACTTGGGCCAGTGCTGGGGCGGAAACCAAAAGAAACGCAGCGCATCCCAGACTTGCCAGCAAGCCAGAATAACTTCGATGGAACCTGGAATCCGTTCTGGCAACACGGGTCGTAACGTGCCCGGATTGAGTGGTGGAGGAGGCCAAATAGTTCATGAAATTGTCTCTTTCTACGTAGTGGATAAATTCCCGCACCAAGCGGCACACTGAGGCAGTCGATCGCTAGCATACACCCGGCGCGGGTGACTTGCTCTGTTTTCGGGGGGAATATTCAATGGCCGGTAGTCACGTGCCCAGTACCACAGCGCCAGCCCAGGCACCAGCACACCACAAGCACATCGAGCATGACCAAGGCCTGCCAGAGGTACAAGTGCGCAAACCTGAACACCACCTCACCTTGCCCGGCCAGATAAAACAGCACAATGATGCGTAACACGTTAACCGACTGAATTGCGACAAAGCCCAGTCCGACACCCGTCATGCGCATTTGCCACGAAGCCGGGTAGACAAGAACGGCTGTTGTGAAGATCAGACAAGCCTCAATGCCGGTACAGACGGCCTCGCTAGACACTCCCACACCCGTGATCGAATGCTGTAATACATTGCCATAAGAAATGGCATCCCCGTCAAAAAAGAAGGGGCGCTAGCGCGCCCCCCGGAATTTGCCGTCTGATCAAAGCAGACGCGCCGACTACATTTCCTTGCGCCGCATCGCGACAAAGCCCGTAATCGCCATGAGTGTGGCGAGCACGATCATCGCCCACTCGGAGAGCGTCGGGATGGCAGTGGCAGCGACTGGCACGTAGGTGTTGGTGAACGTACATGCGATAGCTGCTCCCACCGCGGTGGCCGCCGCGTTCAGCGTGACGCTGCGCGTCCCGATGTTCGTCGTTGCCGTGGCACCACTCTCACCACCCAGTCCGCCTCCGGTACAGTTGATCGTGTCCAGTGTGAAACCGGCGGGCGGCGGCGATTCAGCGATAATGGTGTTCAGGTGGGCCGCCGTCAACGTCTGCGGCGCCCCGGCCACGCCCACTCCGCTGGTCGCTGTCGTGATGGTCTGGCTGACAAAGCCGTTGTTGCCGGTGAAACTGAACGAACCCACGCCACCGTTGGACACCTTGGTCACCGTCACCGTCGGCATTGCGCTGCCGCTGCTGAGCGTATTGGTATAGGTACAGGTGACGATTCCGCCCGGTTGGAGGTTGATAGTCGCCTGCGCGCCGGAATAGCTGAACGTCGATCCGGCCGTGGAGGAGTCCGTGCAGGAGGCCGGCCCGGTCTGCGTCCACCCCGTCGGCACCGTCGATTCGGTCACGGTGTACGTGTTGGCCGACAGGCCCGTCGTTACATGGCTGCCCGTGCCGCCGGACGTCGCGATGTTGAACGACGTGCCGAGCGCTGGGCTGGCCGTATACCCGAAGGTATCGTTGCCACCCACCGCCGTCTTGGCGATCGTGATCGAACCCGCCTCCGCGCCGCACCCCTCGAAGGTCATTGGCTGTATGTCAGTCATCGTCAGGCTTCTCGTCGCCAAGAGTCGCCCGCCGTAGGGGCTTCCAGTTGTTGCAATTCCGGTGAAGGTGAGGTCGCGACCCGAGAGGATGGTTCCTAGGAAGCTCCCACGCGTCACCGTCGCGTCTTGGGAGGACTTCCAATACACGTTGCATGCCTGCCCGCCACCGGCCATCTGCACCGTGAAGTCAGTGGCCGTGAGGTCGGCGGAGCCGCCGGTCCCGATCCTAAAGACCCAGATCCCGTTCGACGGCCCGCTGAGCGTCAAAAGACCGGTTAGCGCGGCCGCTGCGGTGAAGCAGTAGACACCGGGCGGGCGCGTGAGGCCGGCGAGGGTGCCGGTTAGGGTCTCGGTGCACGGCTGGCTATCGATCGCGTTCTTCGCGGCGCTGATGTCAGCGGTAATCTGACCGGGGAGCCCCACGTTCCACGTCCCGTTATGCGTGCACGAGGTGTCAGTGATCGAGGGGGCTTGGGTGCCCACGTCTCCGTTGATGGTGGAAGTGGTGCAGGTTACCGCGTTGGGACCCAGGGCCGCGTAGCCCGCCGCCGTACCCAGTGGTGGCGCGTTCGCGGCCAGTGCCGGGGCGGAAACCAAAAGAAACGCCGCGAGTCCCAGGCTTGCCAGCAAGCCAGAATAATTTCGATAGAACCTGGAATCCGTTCTGGC
>DHWX01000097.1:18030-42588 GCA_002413395.1 Polaromonas sp. UBA5171
GGCGAGCACGATCATCGCCCATTCAGATAGCGTGGGAATGGCCGCGACGGCGCTGGTGGCTGTCGTCACGAGCACGCTCTCATTCGTCGCGTTGCACGCATTTGCCGTCGCCGCATTGTTGACATCACCGCTGTAGTTGGCGATCCAGCGATAAGTGCCGACGACCAAAGGCGTGTAAGACGCGGATGTATAGGTGCCGTTACCGTCAACCGACACCGTCGATGTGAAGATCACTGTGCCGGTGCAAGTCAAGTCAGTAGGAGCGTACAGGTTGAATGTGATCGTGCCTTGCGGACCAGCGCCACCGGCCAGCGTCTTGACGTCGTTAATTGACGCTCCAAGGACCACATTGGATGGAGCTGCGGGTCTTGTGAGCGTTGGCGTCGCACCACCAGTGGGAAGGCCGGACGCAGTGTAGTTGGTGCAGGCGGCGGTGGACACGGTGTTGGTGTCCAGCGTCACTGCGCCGGTACTTGCCAAGGCTCTACCACCGATTACGGTTGCGCCGGTATTCAGGGTGACACTGGAGAGCGCGAGAATGTTTCCAAGGAATGCAGTAGTTGTGCCGAGCGTCGCGGAGGTACCTACCTGCCATGACACGCCGCAGGCTGAAGCGGCACTGCCGTTAATCACGCTGACACTCGAATTGCTCGCGGTCGTCAGCGTGCTCCCTATCTTGAAAATGAAGACCGCATTGGGATTGCCCTGGGCGTTGAGAACGAGCGGTCCCGTCAACTGGGCCGAGGTCGAATAACAATAGACGCCTGGCGTCAGCGTCATTCCACCCAGATCCTGGCCCGTCAAATTGGCAGTGCACGCCAGGGGTGTCAGAGCAGCGTTCGCCGCGGTGAGATCACTCTGAGCCTGTTGTGCGGCCGCATCAGTCTGGTGTACCGTCCCTGTGAGGGTGACGCTTCCCAAGCCTGTGATCGAAGTGCCGGCGTAGAGGCCGAGATCTCCGTTGATGCTGGTCGGGCCGGTATTGGTCACCGTCGAGGCACCCAGGACCGCGAAATTCTGCGCCGTACCCAGATAGGTCGGGCCGGCCTGTGCAGTGGTGGAAACCAAAAAACCGCAGCGATTCCCAAGCTTGTCAGCAAGCCACAATATATTCGATTGAATTTGGTGTCTGTTTTTGCAATACGGGGTGCAATGGGCTTGGATTGAGCAGTGGAGGAGGTTGGATCGCTCGTGAAAATGCGCCTTTCTTAGAGGATGAATTTGGCACATTGCAAAATATCATTGCAGCACATACGAAACGCATGCGGCTGTCTGCTTTTTGGAAGATATTTTATGGCAAGGAACGCGATTGATACTGCCTTGAGGACCAGTGACAACTTGCCAAACAGCGGCAGGAGTCAATCGAGCCCCCGCGCTACATTGCGACTGGCCATTCGTTTCAAGTCTGAAGCGAGGTTCGTTGCTCAGGTCACTTCATTTTCGACGGCAACCTGATCGTCTCGCCGTCGACCGTGAAAACGCCCCGGCCACGGTGATGAAGCGTGCGCGGGTCTTTGCAGGCCGGGTTGATCCACGCTTTCAGCACTTCGAGCACGAAGAAGTTGTAGCGGTTCATCAGCCGCGTGTCGGCTACCCGGCATTCCAGGTTGGCGTAGCACTCGGCGATCAGCGGTGCGCCGACCAGCGACGCCGGTTCCGGCGTCAGGCCGAAGGACTTGAACTTGTCCACGCGGCGCCCGGAGGTGTTGCCGCAGCCCACCACCTTTGGCGCCAACTCCGCGGTCGGAATGTTGAGTACGCATTGACGCGTCGCCTTGAGCGCATCGAAGCTGAAGTCGCGGTTGCTGACGACGCAGCCCACCAGCGGCGGCTCGAACTCCATCATGGTGTGCCACGACATCGTCATGACGTTGGCCTTGCCTTGGTGCGCGGTGGTGAGCAGCACCACCGGTCCTGGCTCGAGCAGACCGTAAACCTTGGACAGGGGGAACACGCGCTTTGCCATTTTGAAGCCTCCATACGCTGCGCTGCAACGAGTTCGCCTCTGTGGCCTTGCTCAGTCGGCAGTTTCCGCAGCACACAGTGTGGCACATTCGACCGCATATTTGGGGTCGGGCGACCGGCTGGCGACAGTCAATGGTCAGCGCGGAATTTCGCCAGACTTGTTTTTACAAAGCGAACGCTTGCTAAAAAAATAATCATTTGCTATGGTCTATCGTCATGGACCAAACCGTCGCACGCACCCGCTCCGTTATTACCGCGCCTGCCGCTGCAAAGCGGCCGCGGGGTCGCCCGCGCAAAACGCCTGATGAACGTGACGACGGAAACCGGCGGGTCGAGCTGGTCAACGCGGCTGCGCGGCTGTTTCGCCGCAAGGGTTTTGACGGCACCAGCACGCGCGACATTGCGGCCGCCGCGGGCATGCACAACGGTTCGCCGTTTTATCACTTTAAAAGCAAGGGCGCGCTGCTGTATGCGGTGATGGACGAGGGCATGCGTTCGGCCATCGCCCGGCAGACGGCGGCTCTGGAAGCGGCGACGCAATCTTCGCCCGATGCCTGCGCCTTGTTGCGCCTGTTGATCCGCAATCATTTCGATGTTCTTCTGGGTCCGGGCAGCGACTTCATCCCCGTGATGCTGTACGAGTCGCGCTCCCTCACAACCCGGCAGCGAACGTTGCTGGCCAAGCTGCAGGGCGATTACGAGGCGCTGTGGCAGCCGGTGCTCAAGGCCTTGAGTAAAAAAGGCCGAATCAAGGGCCCGGTCAAGCTGGCGCGCCTGTTGATTTTTGGTGCGCTCAACTGGTCGGTGCAGTGGTTTGATGCCAGAAAGGGTGCTTCTCTGGATGACCTGGCCGATGCGGCCATAACACTTTTTGTGCAGGCACCGTCATCGACGCGACAATCACAGCCATGACCCAAGCTTTGACCATTCACCCCAAAACAACCCCAACCCCTGAATTCGAAGAAGAATTCATTGTCGGGCTGAAAAGAATTTTTGAAGAAAAAATAGTCTTCAACCAGTTGCTGGGGCTGAAGATCACATTGCTCAGGCCGGAACGGGTCATGGGGCGCATCGAGATGCGGAACGAACTCATAGGCCACCCCGCCTACAACCGCATCCACGGCGGCGTCATCAGTGCCGGGCTGGACGCCATGGGCGGGCTGGCGGTGATGGCGGCCATTGGCGCGCGCCACATGAATGAAACCCCAGAGCAGCGGCTGCAGCGCTTTTCCAGACTCGGCACGATTGACCTGCGGGTGGACTATTTGCGCCCGGGCATCAGTGAATACTTTGAGTTGCGCGCCGAAGTATTGCGGCTCGGTTCCCGCGTGGCGAGCACGCGCATGGAGTTTCTGGGCGCTGATGGCAAGCTCTTTTCAACGGCGGCGGCGGCTTACATCATGTCCTGATTTTCAGGGCTGCACCACGGGCCCGGCAGCGAAACCGGGACTCTGGCTCACGGCTATCACCCGCGCCTGGTGGATCCGCTCGCCAATCTGTTTGCCGCCCTGTCCGGTGGCCTGCGCATCAGCGGCCACCAGGTGGGTCGCTACGGACTGGGCGGCCGCCAGGGCCTGCAGCAGCCGCAGGCGCTGGGGGTAGGGGGAATTCTCAAACCCGAGGCGGCCCCGCGCATCACACTCGCAGGCCAGCAAAATGTCGGCAAAACGCTGCGGCTTGCGAAACGCATCGCAACGCTCCAGCAGGCGCACCATAGCTGCAGCGCCGAGGTCGCTACTGCGGTGAATATTGCTGTGTTCACGCGCCACCACGTCGGCGATTTCGCGGCACTCGACCGGCACGCGAATGCGCTCGCAGATGCCCTTGAGCAGGCGGGCACTGCGCTCTTCGTGGCCGATGTGCCGGGGCAGGGTGTCGGCGGGAGTCGTGCCTTTTCCCAGGTCGTGGCACAGGCAGGCAAAGCGCACCGGCAAGGGCGCCTGCAGTTGCGCCGCCATGTCCAGCACCATCAGCAGATGGATGCTGGTGTCCACTTCGGGGTGGTATTCGGCGCGCTGGGGCACACCCCAGAGCCTGGCGACTTCAGGCAGCAGCTTCTGCAGGGCGCCGCATTCGCGCAGCACTTCCAGCATGCGCGAGGGCTGGCTTTCCATCAAGCCACGCGCCAGCTCCTGCCAGACGCGCTCGGGCACCAGCGCATCGACTTCGCCGTGCGCGACCATGTCACGCATCAGTGTCAGGGTTTCTGGCGCAACTGAAAAATCCGCAAACCGGGCGGCAAAACGGGCCAGTCGCAGGATGCGCACCGGGTCTTCCCGAAAGGCTTCGGTGACATGACGCAAGACCTTATGCTGCAGGTCCTGTTGACCGCCGTAAGGATCAATCAGCGCCTCAAAATCAGGTTGAAATGTGTCTTTGGTGCTTTTTCGGTGGGCGGGAACAGCTATCGAATTGATGGTAAGGTCGCGCCGCGCCAAGTCCTGCTCCAGCGTTACGTCGGGCGCTGCATACACCTCAAAGCCGCGGTAGCCAGGGGCTGTGTTGCGCTCGGTGCGTGCCAGCGCGTACTCTTCCCGGGTGTGCGGATGCAGGAACACCGGAAAATCCCTGCCCACCGGCAAGAAGCCTTGTGCCTTCAAGTCTTCAGGCGTGGCGCCGACCACCACCCAGTCGTGGTCTTGCACCGGCAAGCCAAGCAAGGCATCGCGCACCGCACCACCAACCATGTAAATCTGCATGCGGGCAGTTTAGCGGCTCAAGCCATCAGCGCTTCACGGCTTGAGGCGGTAAATTTCCTCAAACTCGAGGAAGTCCTTTTCTGCCAGCGCATCGTCAATCCAGGCCTTGACGCCTGGCAGGGCGCAGAGACGCTGGATGTAGGCGCTGATGTCGGCGTGCACCGGCAAGGCATAGCTTTTCAGGCGCATGCATACCGGCGCAAAAAACGCATCGGCAATACTGAAATTACCAAAAAGCATTGGGCCTTTGTGTTCCGTCAGCAGTTCGCGCCACATGCTGACCAGCCTTGCCACATCGGTGCGCACGGCGGGTTTGTCGCGCCAGATCAACTGGCCCGCCTGAGCCAGGTCGGCTTCAATATTCATGGGGCAGGCTGAGCGCAGGGCAGCAAAGCCGCTGTGCATTTCGGCGCAAACGCTGCGTGCCCGGGCACGCTCCTGCACGCCTTGCGGCCAGAGCTGCCTGTCGGGAAAGCGCTCGGCCAGGTATTCGGCAATAGCCAGCGTGTCCCACACCACGAAGCCGTCATCATCCAGAACCGGCGCCTTGCCCGCCGGGTTGATGCGGCTGATTTCTGCCTTGAAACGGGAACTGGCGTCAAAGGAATCAAAACGCACCTTGACCTCTTCAAAGGGGATGCCAGCCTGCTTGAGCAGCACCCACGGCCGCATGGACCAGGATGAATAGTTTTTATTGCCGATGTAGAGCTTGAGCATGGGAACCTCCGATCGAATGAGATAAACAATGACATGAGCCGCCATGCTACAGCGGTGAGTGCAGCGCCGGGCCGCCCCAAGCAAGTTCAGCCCCCTTTGGGGGCAGCGTATGACGCGAAGTGAAAAGCGTAGGGGGGCTTAATTTGTTCAGAAGCGACCGGCGGTCTTGCGTTTGCCCATGAGACCGCTGCGCAGGCCCCGCGCGCCAAGGTAGCTGGGCACAATGGCGCCGAGCGCGGCTGGCGAGATGCCCAGCGCCTGCAGGCCGGGCAGCTTGCCGCTGGCGACGTTGTCGGTTTTCATGGCGTCGAGGTTGTCCCGGCTCAGCACCGGCTCGCCGGGTGCCAGTTCCATGAGCCACGCCTGAAGTCGCGCCAGCGCGTCGGGCAGCCCGATGACTGGCCGACCGTTGCCGTTGTTGACGCCGACGTAGCGCCCAGCCAGTTCCACCAGCTGTTTGAGCGTGAACACCTCGGGTCCGCAGGCTTCATAAATCTGCCCAATGGTGCCAGGGTCTTGCAGGCAGCTCACCACGGCGCAGGCCACGTCCTCGACCCATACCGGCTGAAAGCGTGCCCGGCTCCCCGCCAGCGGAATCACCGGAAACACCTGCTGCAGCCGCGCAAAGGTGTTGAGGAATTTGTCTTCAGCACCAAAAATCACGCTAGGTCGCAGCACCGTAAGATCAAGCCCGGTGCCGAGCAGAACCGCCTCGCCGCGCGCCTTGCTGCGCTGGTACCTGGATGCCGAATCGAGCGACGCACCCAGCGCGCTGAGATGGACAATGCGGCGCAGGCCGCTGGCCTCGCAGGCCCGTGCCAGTTCCAGCGGCAACTGAACATGCGCCGTCTCAAACTCGGCCTCGGTGCCGTGCAGGATGGCGATCAGGTTGACCACAGCGTCGTGCCCGGCCAGCAGCGGCGTCAGCGATAAGCTGTCATGTGCGCTAATCTCGACCACATCGACCAGCGGCAGCATTTGCAGGTGGTTCGCGTTGCTCTGACGGCGCGTGGCCACGGTCACGCGGCAGGGAAGTTCGCTGAGCTTTTCGCAAACATGCCGACCGACAAAGCCGGAGCCGCCAAGAATAAGGATTTTTTTCATAAGTTCTAATTTATCGCGTTTGAGCGGGGTTTCATTGAAGAATTATTTTCTCAATTATTTAGGTTGTTTGCCACTACAGGATATACAAAATATGCTCTCTATTTTATAGCAAATACTGACTTCAGTATCTCCTCTGGCCGGTTCTCACTGCCCAGCGTTTTCATCGCCACGGCGCGCAAACAAAAGGCCTGGATGGATCGGATAAGCCGGGTCTGCTCCACGCTTGGCTGGGTATTCATTTGCCAGGAAAGTGGACCCACCAGCGATTCCGTGATGGCTCCAACCAGCGCTGCGGCGCTCACCGCCGACAGCTGCGGCGGAAAATCCCCCGAGCCAATTCCCTGCTCCACCAGTTGCCTGAAAATATCTGCATAGTCCTGGCGATAGCGCAGCCTTTCGACGTCCACCAAGGTATCCACCGGTTCGGCAATGAGTGCGTAGGCCAGGCGCCGACCGCGCAACGCACGCAGCGCAAACGTTTCAATGGTGTCGAGCAAACGGGTGCCGGGCGCACCTTCGCGCAAAGCGGTTTCCCTCACTACAGCGACCTCTTTCTCGGTAGCAAGGCGAAAAACCTCCGCGCACAGGTGGGCCTTCGATTCGAAGTGTTTGTAAACCGCCCCGGTGGCAATCCCCGCCTGCTGAGCCACTGCCTGGATGGTGAGCGCATTAAACCCCCCTGCGGCGACGAGAAATAGTGCCGCATCAAGCAGTTGCTTTTTCAGTGCTGCCTTGCGTGCCTGCGTCTTTTCGGTGGGCCGGTAAGCCATCGATCGCTAACCCTTATTCATTTTTTGCAAAGTGTAACTTCTACTGCGTTGCCCCATGCCGGGAAGCGCCGTTCTTGACAAGCCCGGTGAAGCATGATTTACTTCAAATAATAGTGTGAATCAATATTCACATATTCGCAAGGACAACCCAAAATGGCTGACATGGAGAGCGGCATTTTCAGGAGGCTTGGTTGATGATGGATAGCCGAACGGAAAACATGTTTATGGCGGAAACGCACCTGGTTGAAAACCAGCCACCGCCCCTGCGGGACTACAACCTGTACCTGCAGGATCAGGCGCTGCGCGAAGCCGTACTGCGTGAGGGCGCCGCATGGGCGGAAAATGAGTTGAGCGCTTTTGGAAAATTGACGGGTTCGCAGGAGTTGATTGAGCTGGGTTTTCAGGCCAACGAAAACAAGCCCGTGCTCCACACCCATGACAACTACGGTCACCGCATTGATGAGGTGCGATTTCACCCAGCCTACCACCACCTGATGCAAATTTCACTGCAAAATGGTTTACACGCGTCTCATTGGCTGGACCCCAAAGCGGGAGCCCAGGTGGCTCGCGCCGCCAAGTGCTATTTGCAAAATCAGGTAGAAGCCGCGCACGGCTGCCCGGTGACGATGACCTCGGCCGTGATTCCGGCCCTGCTGGAGCAGCCCGACATTGCAGCGCAATGGATGCCCAAAATCCTGGCATGCGATTACGACTACCGCAATATTCCGGTCGAACAAAAGCAGTGCATCACCATTGGCATGGCAATGACCGAAAAGCAGGGTGGCTCCGATGTGCGCGCCAACACCTTGCGTGCCTACCCACTTACCAGTGGCGGGCCTGGCCAGCCCTACGAGCTGGTCGGCCACAAGTATTTTGTATCGGCCCCGATGAGTGATGCATTTCTGGTGCTGGCGCAGGCACCGCAAGGACTGTCGTGCTTCTTGCTGCCGCGCTGGCGGCCGGACGGCAGCAAGAACCCGATGCAGATTCAGCGCCTGAAAAACAAGATGGGCAATGTGGCCAACGCCTCGTGCGAAACCGAATTGCGCGGTGCCTGGGCCGTGATGATTGGCGGAGCAGGGCGCGGCGTGGCGACCATTCTGAAGATGGTCACCATGACACGCTTCGATTGCATGATTGGCTCTTCAGCCGGCATGCGCCAGGCAGTGGCGCAGGCTCTGCACCACTGCGCCTATCGGACGGCTTTCGGTAAACGTCTGTCAGAGCAGCCCCTGATGCAAAACGTGCTGGCTGATCTGGTGATTGAGCATGAGGCGGCGCTGGCGCTGACCATGCGCATCGCCAGTGCCCTGGACCGCAGTGCGCGCAGCGAATCAGAAAAACTGCTGGTGCGCATGGGCACTGCCGTTGGCAAGTACTGGATTTGCAAACGCACCCCCGGCCATGCCTATGAAGCCATGGAATGCATAGGTGGCAGTGGCGTGATGGAGGACTGCATCATGCCGCGCCTGTTCCGCGAATCGCCGGTGAACTCCATCTGGGAGGGCAGTGGCAACGTGCAATGCCTGGACATGCTGCGGGCCATGCGCCGCAATCAGGGCTCGGTGGAGACCTTCATGGCGGAGGTGCAGGAGGCCGCCGGAGCGGACCAGCGGCTGGATCACTATGTGGCGCAACTGGGTCGTGAGTTGACGGACCTGGCAGATATCGAATATCGGGCCCGCGGCGTGGTGGAAAAAATGGCGCTGGCCTTGCAGGGTTCGCTGCTGGTGCGCCACGGTAACCCGGTGGTCGCGGATGCCTTTTGCGCATCCCGCCTCACGGGGGAAACCAGCGGTCTGGTTTACGGCAATTTGCCGCGTGGGGTGGATTGTGCCGCGATCATCAGGCGCGCGACACCGCTGCTGGCTTGAGACAAAAAAACCGCCCTGAAAGGCGGTTTTCTTTGGAGTTGGCTGTCACGCTGCAGCCGCTTAGTGCGTGATGTAGTCCGACACAACCTTCCAGCGCCCATCCTGCAACTGAGACAGGCGAGACTGGTTATTTCCCAGGCGTTTTTTCGGGCCATACGTGGCTTCAGGGCTGCCAAAAATATCAGGTGGAATTACCATGGTGTCCATGGCCTTGATGAAGCTTTCGGTAGTGAGGTTGGAGCCGGCTTTCTGCGCGGCGCGGATGAAACTATCAACCACGAGGTAGCCATAGACTGAAAATACCGCGGGATCCTCGTTGAACGCAGTTTTGTACTTGTTGGCCCAAAAGCGCAGTGGTTGCGAGGCGTCGTCGAGGTAGGGGTTTTGCACCGTCATGGTGGCGTACAAACCGTCCATGGCCTTGCCTCCCAGTTTGTGAATCAGGTCAGTGTAGGCTGCGCTGGAGCCCAGGAAAACCGGGTTGTAGCCCAGTTTGCGCGCTCTTGTCGATGGTGACCTTCTCTGGAAAATCGTGCAGATTGATGGCCCTCTCCAGAAAACGCCATGCCGCAGCCATATCCAGCTTGACAGCGAACAGGAAGTCCACCGTGTCACCTGCGCGGTCAACGGCGCGATAAAGGTATTTCCATTGGTCGGCCACCTTGATGTAAGTCTCGTCCATTCGCCAACTCTTGCCAACAGGTTGCTTGCGTCGCCGGAAAACGGCGGCCAGTACCAGCAGCATCCTGATCGCCCGGCGATGAGCGCTGGCGTGGTCAACGAACACCCCTCGCTCCTGCATCATTTCCTCTATATGTCGCATGCTCAGCGGAGAGGTCGCATACCATCGCACGCATGTCAGCATCACTTCCAGCGGATAGTGGAGCCGTTTGAGAACCCTGCGCAATGCGCTATTGATCGAACTATTGCGAAACTCAAGCATGCTGCCGATTGTCGGATATTCTTATTGCGAGAAAACCACAGATCGCGCACCCTGATTTGCCACGGTTCTGAACATTCCCCGCTGCCAGCGCCTCACCAACTATCGACAAATCGCGTCTCTGGCGCGGCAGGCGAATTTCCTGCCGACACCAGGCCGCGCACCAGCCACGACCGGGTCTGCGCCGGGTCGATGACAGCGTCGATCTCCAGCGTCGCCGCCATGTTGGTGGCCTGGCCGTTTTCGTACTGCTGATCGATCAGCTTCTTGAACAGCGCGTCGCGCCCGGCACCGGGTGCCGCGGCTTCCAGCTCCTTGCGAAAGCCCAGGCGCACGTAGCCTTCGATCCCCATGGCACCAAACTCGCCGGTCGGCCAGGACACGGTGAACACTGGTGCGTCAAAGCCGCCAGCCGTCATGGCCTGAGCGCCCAGACCGTAACCCTTGCGCAGCACCACGGCAAAGAACGGCACGCTGAGGTGCGCCGCCACCACGAACATGCGGCACACATGCCGCACCTGCGCCTGGGCTTCGATGTCGGGTCCGACCATGAAGCCCGGCGTGTCGGTGAGCGAGATGATGGGCAGGCCGTGCGCGTTGCACAGCTGCATGAAACGCGCGGCCTTGTCGGCGGCGTCCACATCAATCGCACCGCCGAGGTGCTTGGGGTTGTTGGCGATGATGCCCACGGGTCGGCCCTCGATGCGCGCCAGCGCGGTGAGGATGCCTGCGCCAAAACCCGCGCGCAGCTCCAGCAACGACTCGCTATCCACCAGCCCCAGCATCACGGTTCGCACGTCGTACACGCGCAGACGATTTTCGGGCACCGCATGGCGCAGTTGGCGCTGGTCTGCGCAGCGCCATGGCTGCACGGATTCGGCGATCGACCCCTGAAAATACGACAAGTAGCGCTTGGCGGCACGCACCGCCTCGGCTTCGTCTTTCACCAAAATGTCGATCACGCCGTTGCCGGACTGCACGCCGCTGGGGCCAATCTGCTCGGGCTTGAAGGTGCCCAGCCCACCGCCTTCAATCATGGCGGGGCCGCTCATACCGATGTTGCTATTTTCGGTGGCGATGATGACATCGGCGCAACCCAGCAAGGCGGCATTGCCGGCAAAGCAACGTCCCGAGACAATGCCCACTACGGGCACTTTGCCCGACAGTGCGGCAAAGCTGCTGAAGGTGTGGTTGTTGAGCCCAGCCACGATGGGCATGTCGGTGTCGCCCGGGCGGCCGCCGCCACCTTCGGCAAATAGCACCAGTGGAAGCTTAAGCTGGTGCGCCAGACCCAGCATGCGGTCCTTCTTGTGGTGGTTGCGCATGCCTTGCGTGCCGGCCAGCACGGTGTAGTCGTAGGCCATCACGACGCAGCGCGATTTCTCCGGTCCAAACAGATCGGCGTTGACACTGCCCAGACCGGTGACCATGCCATCCGCCGGCGTATTGGCCACCAGGTCTTGCAGCGAGCGGCGACGGGTTTGCGCAGCAATCGCCAGCGCGCCATATTCAATGAAGCTGTCGGGGTTGTCTTGTAAATCGCAGAGGTCGGCTATGTTCTCGCGAGCGGTGCGGCTGCCGGTTTTGCGGCGGCGTGCCACCGCTTCCGGTCGGTTGGCATCGAGCGTGAATGCATGGCGGTCTATGACGTGTTGCAGGTCGGGTCGGATCTGGTCAAGGTCGGCGTTGTGGGCCGCCTGTGCGACCTCCACCGCGACCTCCATCGTCTCCAGTCGCACCAAGGTCTGGCCCTGGCCGAGGTAGTCGCCCAGCGCAACCCGAATCTCCAGCACGCGACCGGCCGCGTGGGACAGCAGCAGGTGCTCCATCTTCATGGCTTCCAGCACGGCGATTTGGCCACCGGCCGGCACGACGTCGCCAACGGCGACGTCGAGCTGCACCAGTTTGGCCGGCATCGGCGCACGCACCGCGCTGAATCCGTCGTCGTCTTGCTCAGGCTGAATGCCAAATGAGGCTGTAGCCCCAGTTTTATGTGTGTGTTCAGCTACATTTTGTATAGCATATTGGCTATCGATGAATTGTGCTGCGGCCAGCAACTCCGGCAGATGCGCCTCCACAAAACGCGTGTGGACCTGCTGCGAGTCAAACTCAGGACGCGCCCCGAGTGCCTGCAGCAATGACAGGTTGGTCGCCATGCCCTCAATCTGGCATTCGTCGAGCGCACGGCGAGCCCGGCGCGCCGCGTCGGCAAAGTCATTGCTGCGAGAAAGAATGATGAGCTTGGCCAGCAGCGTGTCGTAATGCGGTGACGGGGCACAGCCGGCGTAACCATGCGTGTCCACCCGGATACCGGGGCCAGAGGGCATGTCGAATCGTAGCAACGAACCGCCGGAGGGTTTGACCTGGCCTTGCGCATTCAGCGTTTCCGCGTTGATGCGCCATTGCACAGCAAAGCCTTGCGCACGCGGTGGCGCAGCAGGATTGAGCCCCAGTGCCACCAAACTTTGACCCGCCGCCACGCCAATTTGCAGCTGCACCAGGTCCAGGCCGGTCACTTCTTCGGTGACGGTGTGTTCCACCTGCAGGCGTGGATTGGCTTCAATGAAGACATAAGGCAGATCGTGCGAGTCTTCATCCACCAGAAACTCGAAGGTTCCCAAACTGCGGTACTTCACGGTCTGCGCGAGCTTCAAGGCAGCTTGCGTGATGCTCTGACGCAGTGCTTCGGGTAACGACGGACTCGGGGCAATTTCCACCAGCTTCTGAAAGCGCCGCTGTAACGAGCATTCGCGCTCGCCCAGCGACATGACCTGCATACCGTCGCCGATGATTTGAATTTCGATATGCCGGGCGCGCGTCATCAAACGTTCGACATAAACACCGTCCACATCAAACGCCGCACGGGCCTCCGACACGCAGCGCGCGTAGGCTTCAGGCAGATCTTTGGCGTCGAGCACCGCGCGCATGCCGCGACCGCCACCGCCACCAATGGCTTTGATCATCACGCCGGCGGGAACAGTGCCGGCATTCTGTGCCGCAAAAAAGGCTTGTGCCTGTTCCAGACTCACCGCGCCCGGGCTACCGGGCATCAGCGGCACGCCACACTGTTGTGCGAGCGCACGAGCGCGGGCCTTGTCGCCAAACAGCGCAAGCTGCTCCACTGTGGGGCCAATGAAGGTGATGCCGGCGTCTCCACAGGCCTGCGCAAAGTCGGCGCGCTCGCTCAAAAAACCATAGCCTGGGTGAACCGCATCGCAACCTGTTTGCCGCGCAATCGCAATAATGCAGGCCATATCCAGATACGCCGACGGCCCCCTAGCGTTCAGAGCCACCGCTTCATCCGCTCGACGCACGTGCAACGCCTGAGCATCATCCTGTGCATAGACGGCCACACTGCGAATACCCAAATCGTGCACGGCGCGAACCAATCGCAGGGCGATCTCGCCCCGATTGGCAATCAGAATTTTCTTGAACACGTGGTTTTCCTTCAGACTTGATCTTTGAGCAGGCGACGCAACACCTTGCCCGCGCCGGTGGCAGGCAGTGCCTCAATGAATTTCACCTCGCGTGGTGTCTTGTAGGTTGCCATGTTGTCGCGCGACCAGGCCACCAGGGCTGCTGCATCCAGGCTCTGGCCTGGCTTGAGCACCACAAAGGCTTTGACCACTTCGCCCTTGCCCGCATCGGGTACGCCGATGACCGCCGCCTGGGCGATGGCCGGATGTTTGATCAGAATGGTTTCCACCTCCTCCGGAAACACGCTGTAACCCGAGACCTTGATCATTTCCTTGAAGCGGCCGATAAAGGTGAGGTAGCCATCCGCGTCCATTTTTCCCATATCGCCGGTGTAGACCCAGCCGTTGCGCAGCGTCTTGGCGGTAGCTTCAGGATTGTTCCAATAGCCCTTGAACACGCCGGCGCTACGCATCACGATTTCACCCACTTGGCCGGGCGCACATTCGCGCTCCGTGTCGGGCTCCAGAATGCGGATATCGTTGCCCGGAATCGCCTTGCCTTGTGTCCCCCAGCGGATCGCATCGTGGGGCATGTAGGTGTCCACCGTGTGGGTCTCACTCAAGCCGTAGGCGGCTTCGTGGGAATTGCAGTTGACGGCCAGGGTCTTCCATTGGGCGGCCAGCGTCTCGGTAAACACAATGCCAAAGCTGGTCACCGGGTTCATGCGCAGGCTCGACAAATCAAATTCCTTCGCGCCGGGCGCCTGCATGGCAAAGACATTCATGGGTGCAATGCTGTACCACCAGGTGACGCGGTGCCGTGCAATCGCCTGCAGCACCGTCAGCGGGTCAAAGCGGTACAGAAGCACCGACGTGGCGCCCGTAAACACGGTGACGTTGATGCCCATGACCATGCCGGCAATGTGATACAGCGGCGCCACGGCCAGCAGCACATCGGCCGCCACCACGCCATTGCAGTTGGCCGCCGCCGCCGACTTGTACAGGGCGTTGCGGTAAGTGAGCATGGCGCCCTTGGGCAAGCCGGTGGTGCCCGAGGTGTAGGTCATCAGGGCCACATCGTCTATGTCCAGCGCAACGGGGGGCGGCCTGGCATGGCCCTGGGTGGCGAGCATGAAGTCTTCCACGTCGGCGGGCAGGGGTTGGGCCTGGTTTTTCATGGCCAGCAGCTCAGCGGGAATGTCCACACTGGGCTGCTCAGGCAACAAGTCGGCGTAGCGCACGGCAAACACATGGGCCAGCGCCGTCTTGGCGCGCACCTGCGCCACCACCGGCAGCAGGTTGTCGGCGGCAACGATCACGCGCGCCTTGAGGTCGTTGAGCTGGTATTCCAGCTCATGCTCCTTGTTGAGCGGCCCGCACGGGCAGACGATGGCACCGAGCTTCTGGATGCCGTAGTGCGCCATGATGTACTGTGGGCAGTTGTTCATAAACAGCGCCACCGGATCGCCCTTTTTCACACCCAGCACTGCGAGCCTTGCCGCGAAGGCATCGCTGGCGCGATCCAACTCGGCATAGCTCACTGCGTGCCCGTACCAGAGGTAAGCAGGTTTCGTCGGCTGCTGGCGCGCGTGATGACGCAGGTGTTCGTGCAGTGGTGCATCCCTATTCAGAGATGAGGCCGCGACTGTCTCCATGGTGTCTTCCTTTAGGGTTTACTCGGGGTGCTTATGCCGTGCGGATACTTGTCAATGTATACGATTAATAGAACAATACTATCCATTGGTATAACAAATGCGACACCCAGACCCTCCTTCATCTAGCGCCGCACGAAACAAGCGCCGACAAAAGACCACGACGCCCGGCACCGTCGCGAAACGCGAGCGCATCCTGAAGGCGGCCGAGCAGTTGTTCGCGCAGCAAGGCTATGCCAACACAACGCTAAAGCAGATAGTGCGCGAACTAGGCGTGTCTAACCCCTTTGTGTACTACTACTTTCACAATAAACAGGAAATCTTCGAGACGCTGTCATGGCGCCCGGCGGTGGCGTGCTTCACGACGATGGACTTTCCGCCTGAAGACCAGCGCTCGGCGCATGTCAAGGTGACCGAAGGAATCGAGCGACTGATCCGCGCCACGATCAATCACCACCCCGCAGCCTTCTTTGCCTACCGCGAACCGCAGGTCTACCGCCCCGAGTACCTGACGGCTCAAAAGAAGCTGGCCAATCATTTCTACGACCGCTTGTG
Source organism: Polaromonas sp. UBA5171 (assembly GCA_002413395.1). Lineage (GTDB taxonomy): Bacteria > Pseudomonadota > Gammaproteobacteria > Burkholderiales > Burkholderiaceae_C > Polaromonas. The sequence goes on from DHWX01000097.1 coordinate 33,723, forward strand.
CGCTCTGCTGGAAGAGGGTCGGCGGGACGGCATGTTCAATTTCACTGAAACCAGGATCACCGCCCTAGCGGCCTGCAGCCTTCCCGGCTTTCTCTACAACTGGTACCGGCCCAACGGCCGCCTGGCTCCCGACGACATAGTGCGCGAGCTCTCGACGCTGGCGTGGCGCGTCATCGGCCTGCGTGAAGCCGCGCACCCTTCAACTGTCGACCCCCCTCCACCTATTGGCCCCCTGCAAGCACTTATCCACCACGTCCCAACTCAAAGGAAAGTCTCATGAAACACCTGATAAAAGGGAGCTAAGTTGTCACTTGTTAACTGTCAAACAGCTTCCCCCAGTTTCCCTGAGGAGCAACGACGAGACCCCTACGCGATGTCCTTCCGCTCGAGTGTTGATGAATTAAATCGCCGGCGCGCACTGGTGGCCCGAATGGGCGGCGTTGAGAAAGTGGAGCGGCAACACAATGCCGGCAAGCTGACTGTGCGGGAGCGCATCGTGGCGTTACTGGACCCGGGCTCATTCCGCGAAATTGGCTCAACAACCGGCAAGGCGCAGTACGACGCGGACGGTCAACTGGTAGACTTAGCCTCTTCCAATTTCATCTTTGGGCGTGGCCGCATCTCGGGTCAGCCGGTCGTCATCGCGGCCGACGACTTCACCGTGCGCGGTGGCGCTGCTGATGGCTCTTCCGCCGGCAAGCTGGCTGCCTCGGAGCAGATGGCGCACGAGATGCGGTTGCCGCTGGTGAGACTCATAGACGCCACCGGGGGCTCGATTCGCACCGTTGAAGAATTGGGGCGCACCTACGTGCCGGCCAACCCGGCTTGGGAATGGGTCGTTTCGAATCTCGAAACGGTGCCCGTCGTGTCGCTGGTACTCGGCGCAGTTGCGGGGTTCGCGTCGGCCCGCGCTGTAGCCAGTCACTACTCCGTGATGGTGCGCGGTACCTCACACATGTTCATTGCAGGGCCGCCGGTCGTGGCGCGTACGGGCACCGTATTCACCAAAGATGAGCTGGGCGCGCCCGAGCTGCATGCCAAGGCTGGCGCCATCGACGATATCGCCGACAGCGAGGCTGATGCCTTCGCGCGTGCGGCGCGTTTCCTGTCGTATCTGCCGACTTCCGTGCACGAACTCGCAACGCGCGTGCCCAATGATGATCCGGTCGACCGCTGCGACGACAGCCTGATCGACATCGTGCCGACTGATCGTCGCAAGGTCTACAAGATGCGCGACATCCTTGTCAGGACCTTAGACCAGGGCAGCTTTTTCGAGATCGGCAAACACTTCGGCCGTTCCGCTATCACCGGCTTGGCGCGCCTGAACGGCTACCCGGTGGTGGTACTTGCCAGCGACCCATACCACTATGGGGGCGCCTGGACGGCTGATACTGCCGACAAGGTCACCCGTTTCGTCGACATGGCCGAGACCTTTCATTTGCCGGTGGTGCATTTCGTCGATATTCCCGGTTTTCTGATCGGTCTCGAAGCCGAGCAGGCTGCAACCATTCGCCATGGAGCGAAGGTGATGAGTGCGATTTACCAGGCGACGGTGCCTTGGTGCTCGATCCTTGTGCGTAAGGTCTTCGGTGTAGCCGGCGCGGCGCACAGCAACGCCGCGCGCATGCGCTACCGCTATGCATGGCCATCGGGAGACTGGGGCTCGATCCCCCTCGAAGGCGGCGTCGAGGCGGCCTACCGCAGCGACATTGCAGCGTCACCCGATCCGAAGGCCGCGCTGGAAGCGATCACGGCCCGCCTCGAAGCCGTGCGCTCGCCGTTTCGGACCGCTGAAGCCTTCGGCGTCGAAGAGATCATTGACCCGCGCGAAACCCGCCCGTTGCTTTGTGAATTCGTCGGCCATGCCCAGCGACTGCTGCGGCCCGAGCCGTCCCGCGTTCGCTACCGCCCTTGAAGCGCCCAGCAATGACGACGCCCCCGCTGCTCGCAGTGCGCGATCTGACGATCGCCTTCCAAACGTCCTCCGGCGAACTGCCGGTGACACGTCGGCTCACCTTCTCGATCGGCCGCGGCGAGCGTGTCGGTCTGGTCGGCGAGAGTGGCTGCGGCAAGACCGTCACCGGCCTGTCGATCCTGCGGCTGCTGCCGGCGGCAGTCACGCGTATCCATGGTCAGATCGACTTCGAAGGCAAGGACCTTGCGATCTTGCCAGAGCGCGAGATGCGTGCGCTGCGTGGGCGCGACATCGCGATGATCTTCCAGGAGCCGATGAGCGCGCTCGACCCGGTGTTCACTGTCGGCACGCAGATCAGCGAGGCCTACCGCGCACACTACGCCGAAAGCCGCGCCGAGGCGCGCGAACGCGCGGTGCAGGCGCTGGCGCAGGTCGGCATCCCGCTGCCATCGCGCCGCTACGACGAATACCCGCACCAACTCTCAGGCGGCATGCGCCAACGCGTGATGATAGCTATGGCTCTGATCTGCGAGCCCAAGCTGCTAATCGCTGACGAGCCGACCACGGCTCTCGACGTGACCGTGCAGGCGCAGATAATGGATCTGTTGCGCGACCTGAGCGAGCGCACTGGTACAGCGCTGCTGTTCATCACGCATGACCTGGGTGTCGTCGCCGAGACCTGCACGCGGATGTTGACAATGTATGCCGGCGAGGTGGTCGAAGATGCGCCAGTCGACAGCGTGCTTACGAAACCGCTGCACCCGTATACGTCAGGCCTGCTGCGCTCTCTGCCGCGCTTGGCCGAGCGCCGCGCGGCGTTGAGCTCGATCCCTGGGCGCGTGCCCTCGCCGGGTTCCATGCCGGCGGGCTGTCGCTTTCGGCCGCGTTGCCCGCATGCGGCCCAGCCTTGCGAGGTGGAGCAGGTGTTGCGGCCTTTCGCTGAGGGCGGTGACATCGAACGCAGCGTGCGCTGTTGCCGCAGTGAAGAACTAGTCTTACGTGGAGCCGTCAACTAATGGGCACCCTACTTGGCAGCGAGACGAACGCCGTCCAGCCCGTAATCCAGGTACGCGACCTGCGCATTCTGTTCGCAACGAAGGACCATCGGCATACCGTCAAGGCCGTTGATGGGGTGAGCTTCGACGTACGTCCCGGCGAAACCTTTGGGATCATCGGCGAGTCGGGGTCGGGCAAGACCACGCTGGGCCGTGCGCTGGTCTCACTGGCCAAACCGAGCGAAGGAACGGTGCTACAGAACGGCGTGGACCCGCAGAGCCTTTCGCGTTCTCAGTTGCAACAGCACCGTCGCGACTACCAGATCGTCTTCCAGGACCCGAACTCGGCGCTGAACCCACGGCTGCGCATCCTCGACTCGATCATCGAGCCGCTCGAAGTGGCGGGGAGTCGCGACCGGAATGCTAACCGTCGCATTGCGCTCGACGCGCTGTTGCGCGTCGGCCTTTCGGCCGAGTTCGCCGAGCGTTATCCGCACCAACTCTCCGGTGGTCAGAAGCAACGCATCAACATCGCCCGCGTCTTGACCCTGCGGCCTCGGTTGATCGTTTGCGACGAGGTCGTTGCCGCCCTCGATGTCTCGATCCGCGGTGACGTCCTCAATTTGTTCGCTGAGCTGCAGCGGGAGTTCGGGTTGACCTATGTGTTCATCACGCACGACCTGTCGGTGGTCTCGCACATCAGCGACCGTATTGCGGTGACCTACCTTGGAAAGTTCATGGAGCTGGGGCCGACCGAAAGCGTCACCGAGCGACCGCTGCACCCCTACACCGAAGCGCTGTTGTCGGCCGAACCAGTGCCGCTGCCTTCACAGCTGCGCACGCGCCATCGCATTGCGCTCACGGGCGAGATCCCGAGTCCGATCGACCCACCCTCGGGTTGCCGCTTTCGCACCCGCTGTCCGCATGCACAGCAGCGCTGCGCCGACGAACTGCCTGCGCTGCGTGAGCTGCGCCCTGAGCAATGGGTGGCTTGTCACTTCGCCACCTCCGCTGGCCCGCCTTCGTTGGCCACACCATCTACGACAAACAACTCAACCTCATAGGAGATACCATGACCAGACACAATCCTCTCTCGTTCTCGGACATTCAGCCCAGCACATGGCGTCGCCGCGATGCGCTCGGCCTGCTGGGCATCGCGCTGGCTGGCAGCGTCGGCTTGCCCGCTTTCGCGCAAGGCACACCCAGGAAGGGTGGCGTGCTGAAGATTTCCGCGCCGGCCAATCCGTCGAGCCTTGACCCGGCCACCGGCGGGGCGGGTTCCGATCACCCGATCCTCTGGACCTTGTACGACACCTTGGTCGAGTGGGATTTCGCGACGCTCAAACCCAAGCCTGGAATGGCTGAATGGAGCTTCCCAGCGGCAACGACCATGCTGCTAAAACTGCAGCCAGGCATCACCTTTCATGACGGCACGCCCTGCGATGCCCAAGCGGTGAAATTCAACATGGACCGCAACCGCAGCGATGCGCGTTCCAATCTGAAAGCTGATCTCGCCAGCATCACTGCCGTTGACGTGATGAGTCCAACCGAGCTCAAGCTCACTTTAAAGCAGGCCGATGCTGCGCTGCCCGCGATCTTCTCGGACCGCGCCGGCATGATGGTTTCGCCCAAGGCCGTGCAGACACTGGGTGCCGAGCACGACCGCAAGCCGGTAGGCGCCGGTCCGTGGAAATTTGTGAGCTGGGCCGACAACCAGAAGGTGGTCGTTACACGCCACGATAAATACTGGCGGCCAAATGCGCCGTTGCTCGATGGCATCGAATTCTCGATCATCCCGGAACTGGCGACTGGTCTGCGCTCGGTGGTTTCTGGGCAGAACCACTTGGCATACTCCCTCGCGGCGCGCCTCAAGCCGCTCATTGAGCGAGAGAAGAATCTGACGCTGGTGACCGGGCCGACGCTCTACTGCATCCAGCTCTATTTCAATTACGCGCGCGCACCGCTTAACAATCCCAAACTGCGCCAGGCGATCAACTTCGCACTGGACCGAGATTTGTTCGTCAAGGCCAGCCTCAGCGGTGCGGGCGAGCCGGCGCGAATGAACCTTCCGACCACGCACTGGGCGTACGATAAGGCCACGGCCGCGATGTATCCGTTTGATCCGGAGCACGCGAAAAAACTAATGGCCGAAGCGGGCCTGTCCAGTGGAGTCGACATCACGGTCGGGGGTTATAACGACCAGGACTCGGTGCGCCGCGGCGAGATCGTGATGGAGCAGTTGCGCAAGGTCGGCATCCGCCTCAAATTTACGAATGGCACCATTGCCGAGATCAGCAGTCAGTTCTTTGGCAGCGAGAAGAAGTTTGACATGCTACTGTCAGCCTGGACCGGTCGCCCCGATCCGAGTATGAGCTATTCTCTGATGTACGCTAAGGACGCTTATTACAACGCGGGCCGCAGCGAAGCATCTCCAGAACTGTCGGCACTGTTGGAGGAAAGTCGCTCGAAGGAAGATCTGGAGTTCCGCAAGGGCGTATTCGCGAAGATCCAGCGCATGGTGATGGGCAGCGCATTGGTGGGGCCGCTGGCCTTCCAGTTCGAGATCGATGCGCTGGTCCATCAGGTCCATGGGTACAAGCCCGACTTGCTGGGCAAACCGAAGTTCAACGATCTCTGGCTGGAAAGCTGATGGAGGCACCGTCGGCCACGGCGATGGGTGGGCCGTTGCAGGCACTGCGTCGCCTGTGGGGTTCCAGCCTGCTCTGGCGGCGCCTTGCGCAGGCGCTGCCGGTGCTGGTGTTCGCAACCTTCGTGGTGTTCGGCCTGCTCAAGTTGGTGCCCGGGGATATCGCCGTCGTGCTGGCAGGCGACAACGCGAGCGATGCGCGTATCGCAGAGATTCGTACGATCTATGGGCTCGACCGCCCTTTTCTGGTGCAGTATGGTTCGTGGTTGGGACATGCGCTACAGGGCGATTTGGGGAAATCGCTGATGTCAGGGGAAGCTGTGACCGTTTCGATCGCGCGCTGCCTGCCGAACACCGCGATGATTGTCTGCCTCGCGATGTTGATTGCGCTAGCGGTCGGCATTCCGTTGGGCATCCTGGCCGCGGCCAAGCGGGGAGGGCGCATAGACGCGTTGGTGATGACCATTGCATCAATCGGCGTCGCGATACCGAGTTTCTGGCTGGCGATGATCCTGATTGCATTTTTCGCGCTTCGCCTGAACTGGCTTCCCGCAACGGGGTCAACTCCGTTGAGCGAAAATCCTCTTGGGTCGCTCCGCCATGCGATCCTGCCAGCGCTCGCGCTTGCCGCCGGCGGCATCGCGGAAGTCTCGCGGCAGTTACGCAGTTCGCTGGTGGATATCCTCTCTTCTCAGCAAGTGCGCACTTTGCATGCCAAAGGACTTTTGCCCGCAGCCATTTTGTGGAAGCATGGGCTGAAGAACGTCGGAATCAACTTGCTGACAGTCGTCACGTTGTTGGCGAACCGGATGCTTGCCGCGACAGTCGTTGTCGAAGCCGTATTCGCAATTCCCGGCATGGGGAGCTTAATTGTGAACGCCGCCCTGTCGCGAGATTTTCCGGTCGTGCAGGGAGTGGTCTTCGTGATGGTGTTGATCGTCATCACGATCAATCTGATTGCCGACATCCTGTATGGCGTAATAGACCCCAGGGTGCGGTAGATGAGTGCAAACGTCCCGGCCTCCGCAGACAGCCCCGCATCGTTAGCCGATGAGCCGACTTGGTTCTCACGTTTCGTTCGCTGGCTCAAGAGCGATATGCGGGGCACCGTCAGCCTCATTTTCCTCCTGCTACTGGTGCTGCTAGCGATCGGCGCACCCTGGATCGCACCCTACGCACCCACCGCGCAGGATCTGAACGAAACACTCGCCTCACCTTCGGCTCAACACTGGATGGGGACCGACGACCTCGGTCGCGATGTGTTGAGCCGGTTGATCCATGGCGCGCCGATTACGCTGTATGCAAGCGTCTTGGCGGTCAGCGTCGCGATCGTGCTCGGCGTGCCGATCGGCCTCTTGGCGGGTTATCTCGGTGGCTGGTTTGACGAGGTTGTCAGTCGGATTATTGACACGCTGCTGTCGTTTCCGGCCATCGTCCTGGCTATCGCGGTAACGGGGGCGCTCGGCATAGGGCTCACCAACGCGATGATCTCGGTCGGAATCGTGTTCTCGCCTCAACTCGCTCGACTGGTCCGTGCACGTGCGCTAGTCGTCAAGCAGGAGTTGTATGTGGACGCGGCGCGATGTTTCGGTTCGTCGATAACACGTATCCTGTGGCGCCATGTACTCCCCAACGCGATCCAACCGGTAATTGTCCAGATTTCACTATTGTTGGCAGGTGCGCTACTGGCCGAAGCGAGCCTGAGTTTCCTCGGCTTGGGCGTCCAGCCGCCGTATCCAAGCTGGGGGGCGATGCTGGCTGGCGCCTACCAGAACATGGAGATAGCGCCTCAACAAATGTACGCACCGGGGCTGGCCATTCTCTGCACGGCACTGGCTTTCAACACCCTGGGTGAATCCTTGCGGATACTGTTGGATCCGACGATGAAAAGCCTGTGATGTCTTTCGCCTGAGCAGTCCATGCCATCAATTCGCCAAACAAAAGGAAGGAGAAACATACATGACCCCAGCACAAGTATTTGACGACATGGTCGCTCAAGGGGACATGGTGCTCGACAAGTTGGACCGCTGTGCGCGCGAGATGCCGCAGAAGGTTTACCTTCACTACGGCGAAGACGGCGTTCACATGACCTTCGCCGAAGTCAGGCAAGTCAGCGATCGTATCGCCGCAGGCCTCGCCGCGATGGGCTTGCAGCTCGGGCAGCCGGTCAGCGTGCTGACCCGTAATTCACTGATCAGTGCGCTCGCGATGTTCGCGATCTGGCGTGCCGGTGGCGTGTTCGCGCCAGTTAACTTCAATTTTCGTGGCCCCCTGCTGTCGTATCAGTTGAACGATACGGCGCCATTTGTCCTCATCACCGATGTGTCGTTCGCAAGCGTACTGGCCGAGGTAGCTGACGAATTGAGCTTGAAGCGGTTAATCGTGTATACACCGAAGGCTGGAGACCATGACTTCAGCGAAGAATCGTTCGCCAAGGTCACACATGACTTCGAAGTCGTATCGTTCGAAAAATTGGAACTTCACGAAGGCCCGATCCCGCAGGTCGAGCGCGGCCCACTGGATGTCGCCAACATCATCTACACCTCGGGCACGACGGGCCGNNTACACCTCGGGCACGACGGGGCCGTCGAAGGGCGTGCTGCAGCCCTTCCGCTGGATGAACCATTACTCTTATCCGCAGCGCTCGCATACGACCAGCGAGGACGTTCTCTATTGCGATTTGCCGCTTTATCACGTGGGCGGCGCTTTCGCATTGGTCACCCGCGCGCTGTGGCAGGGCAACACGGTCGGCCTGTGGGACCGCTTCAGTCCAACGCGATTTTGGGAACGCGTCGCTGAGTGCCAGGCAAGTTGCTGCATCTTGCTCGACGTGATGATCCCGTGGTTGATGAAAGCCGAGCCGCGGGCCACCGACCGCATCAACACGCTCAACAAGGTGCACATGCAGCCACTGCCGGCGAGTCATCACGATGTGGCCCGACGCTTCGGCTTCGACTTCGTGNNTCGGGTTCGGGTTTTTCCTGCATGATCGATGAATTCGGAATCGAACAAGGCACTCCGCCGCAGATGTGGCGTGGTCTATCGAAGGCGGAATTTCGGGCCCATTGCGACGCGACGCAAAGCCTGGTTGTCGATGGCAGCAGGCCACTGCCCAAGGGGTTCATGGGTCGGGCCAATCCGCTGCTCGAAGTCGCGATCCTCGATGAGGACGACAATGTCTGTGCGCCGGGCACCGTCGGTCAACTCGCTTTTCGTCCGCGCTTCCCCGGCCTGCTGTTGCTCGAATATTTCCACAAGCCCGAAGCGACGGTGAAGGTGTTACGCAACTGCTGGTTCCATACCGGCGAC
>DHWX01000042.1 GCA_002413395.1 Polaromonas sp. UBA5171
ACTGGCGCCCAGTCTAGCTTGTGGCCGGTTTACGCTCTGTCCAACTGCCGGAAATAGGTTCAGTGCAACTGCCATGCGCCATTTCGGCGGCGAATGAAGCCGGCGCCGCCGCGATGCTGGCGGCCTCGATCAACTATCCGGTGCGCGGCGCCGTCACCTGGAAGTCGATCGTGGGCACCAACGTGGCGTCGGACGCCTTGTCCAATGTCGCCTCGGCCGGTGTTAAGGGCGGCGCACTGATTGTGCTGGGTGAGGATTACGGCGAAGGCGCATCGATCATCCAGGAGCGCAGCCACGCGATCGCCATGAAATCGCAGATCTGGCTGCTCGATCCGCGACCCAACCTGACCAGCATCGTCGACATGGTGGAGAAGGGCTTTCAGCTGTCGGAGGCGAGCAATACGCCGGTGATGCTGGAGCTGCGGATTCGCGCCTGCCATGTGCATGGCAGCTTCGAGTGCAAGGACAACCGTGCGCCGAAATTCTCGCGCAAGAACCATCTGAAGCAGCCGGTGTTCAACTTCGGCGTCATCCCGCTGCCGCCGTCGATCTACGCGCAGGAAAAACACAAGGTCGAAGCGCGCTTGCCGGCGGCGGTCAAGTTCGTTCGCGAGCAGCACCTGAATGAACTGTTCGAGGGTGCCAATCGCGAGGTCGGGATCGTGTTGCAGGGCGGTTTGTACAACACGGTAATCCGCGCCTTGCAGGAAGTCGGCCTGGCCGATGCATTCGGCGTGTCGCCGATCCCGCTCTACGTATTGAATGTCACGTATCCGCTGGTGCCCGAAGAGCTGACGCGTTTTTGCTCGAGCAAACGCGCCGTGCTGGTGGTCGAAGAGGGACAGCCCGCCTTCATCGAAGAGGCGATCAATGCGATGCTGCGGCGCGCCGACATGAATGACACCTTCATCATCGGCAAGGAAGTGCTGCCGGTGGCCGGCGAGTATACCGGCGAAGCGGTGCTGCAGGGGATCGCGCAATTCCTGCAACTGAGCGTGCAAACCACGCTCCACATTGGTCGCCACGAAACGCCCCGACCCTTGCAGGAGAAGGCGACATAGTAGTCGTGTCCGCAGTCATCACACCAACATGAAAAGCGATGTGCAGTGCATGCGCGGCATCAGTGCCAGAAAGTCGCTGCATCAATCGACGTTGGTCACCGCCGGTGATAAATATCCCGTCGGCATTGAGAATTCGGCTGATGGTGTCCGGGTCATTGGCCTCTTCCACACTGTGGATGGGCAGATGAGAGGCTTTCGTGGCGCCCATTTCTAGGAACACCTGCTCGTAACCCGCCCAGGAAGCGGCCTGATCCAGACTGGCGGCGGTCAAGATCAACACATTCCCATCAACGCCGGCTGACAACGCAAGGAAACGTCGCAGGATGACTTTGTCTTTCAGGCGGTCCTCAGCGCCACCCACGATCACGAGCCGCGCTGGCGAGCGTTCGGCCGCGAAGGACCAGGCGGGCAGCGTGGCCGCACCGAAGGACAATAGTTGGCGTCGGTTCAGTTGGTGATGAATCATGTGGAGAGTTTAGGTTTTCCTGATGGCGACCATATGAATGGTTGCAACAAGCCCTGGTGCCCACACCTTCGTGCCAGGGCGGATGCCAAACGCACGAAGCATGTCCAATTCAGCAATGCCTTCGCAAAAAACAGTCTCGTCTCCGTATGGGCACAGTTGACGCTGGGGTCAGGGGCGGTCGCATTCTTAGCGCCCGTTGTCACCGCGCCCACTGAGCTTGCTTGTGCTGCCTGCTCTACAGGTGTGCTGCTGCAGGCACCGAGCGCAAGGTTTGCGGCCAGTGCCGCGATGAAGCCCAGCCGATTTGATAAATGCATCTGCTTCGAATAGTTGAAAATTTGTATGTCATGTGGGCAAGTCAGCAGGAATTGACGGCTCAGAAGCCGGTTTAGCCGTTTCCGGGTCAAAGCTTTTCTGGATACGTCTGCCGCGCGGGTCCAGGCCGTAGACTTCATAACAACCGTTGTGGATCCGGATCGTTTTTACCAGGTAGCTTTGCCACTCCAGCGCCTTTTTGAAGTCTGGCTCACTCCTCCATCTGTTTTTTGCGACATTGCAAACTGGACCTGCAATAGCCAAGCCTGCCATGACAAGCAACGTAGATGCAATGACGGCCCTCACCATGTATGACACTGCATTCCGATAATTGATGTTTTTCATGCTGGCAATTGTAGGTCGGTAGACTCTGCCGAAGCCGCAATTGGGGCTCAGTCGATTTGTGCACCACCTTTTTCAGCGGGGGCGCCATGCCCTCATGCTCGCCAAGTTGGCTATCTATCAAACTGACACTGCTGGGCAGCGTGTCAGTTGGGCAAGGCTTGACCGCATCGTGTTTGGCCTGCAATTGTGGCCAACTATGCGTGGGACATCTGCAGCGTTTGAATCAAGCCTGCGCAAGGATCTACACGGAACAAACCCACAACGCGGTCCGTGCAGACTCCGTGATCGCACCTGGCAATCTCAAATCCCTATAGCCGCACAGTTTGAACTTGTACCACTTCTGGCCCCGCGGCTTCCTCCCGCGAGGCTTGTACGACGCCCAACATTGTGACCTTTCGGGATGGGATTGGCACGCTGCTGCGACCGGGCATGGTTGGTGCGGGGGTGTCAGAGTTGCGCCAAGGGCGTTTGAGCGGCCGACTCATCGGCGTTCAGAAGCGTGATCAGCTCGCCAAGGTCCTGGTCCAGGCGCAGCAGCGTCTGCTCGCTCATCTGGCCCAGAGCATGGGGCAACACCCCCGCAAAGGGGCCGGGTGCCTTTTTCAGCAGGCGGGAACCTGCGGGCAAAATCTTCAGACGCACGTTGCGGCGATCGTCCGGGGCCTTGTCCATGCGGATAAGTTCCTTGCGCAGCAGAGTCTTGACCAGATTGCTGGCGGTGGACTGGTGGATTTCCATTTGGCTGGCGACTCCGCCCATGCCGATGCCAGGGTTCGCCTTGATCAGGGCCAGGGCCCAGATTTGGGCCCCACCCAAACCCACATCCTTTTCGGTTTGGCGAAAGTGGGTGCGCACGGCATTGAAAACCACGCGGAAGCGGCGCAGCACGGTGGTGGGGGTTACGGCTTCAACGGCCAAAGTGGGGACAGTGTTCATGGTGTAGGCAGTAGATGGAACGAATGCTCACGATGATAGGCCTCACTAGCAGCCTGTCGGACAC